>CAWDYJ010000007.1:0-356021 GCA_963806525.1 uncultured delta proteobacterium | reverse complement strand
AGGCAACTCTTGGAAATCCTTCACTTTTCTGAAGGATTTCCTTAAGAGAGGCGTAATCCCCTTCAGGGGATGAAATGCAAGTTATATCAAGGATGAATAATATATATAAGGCCAAGGGAGAAACACCTCCCCCACCCTGACATAAAAGATTTTACGGCGGTCATAGCAAAGAGGATCCACCCGTTCCCATTCCGAACACGGAAGTTAAGCTCTTTAGCGCCGATGGTACTGCACGGGCGACTGTGTGGGAGAGTAGGTCACCGCCGTTTCTTATACAGCAAAAGCCCCGGGCAATTTATTGCCCGGGGCTTTTGTCGTTGGTGGATACTATTTTTTATTCGCCCTCGAATTCCATGAGAGCAAAAATTGGACAATCAGCTATTTGTGCCCTTCCCTTCAAGTCCGGCAACTCGATGAGAAAAGCACACTCAACAATATCACCGCCTAGTTTTTTGACAAGTTTCACGGTAGCGCCGATAGTACCTCCGGTAGCTATGAGGTCATCGATAATGACAACTTTTTCACCGGCGACTATGGCATCTTTATGAATTTCCATCGTACCCGAACCATATTCAAGGCTATAGACCTCTTCAATAGTATCATGGGGTAGTTTGCCTTTTTTTCGCACCGGAACAAATCCTAAGCCCAACTTATAGGCCAACACGGCACCAAAGACAAAACCCCGGGCATCAATACCGACAATTTTATCAATTTGTTTTCCCCGGTAGCGTTCATAGAAAATATCACAAGACTGCTTGAACGCTTCAGGATCGTTCATCAAAGTTGTCAGATCACGAAAGATAACTCCCGGGATCGGCCAGTCAACAATACTTCTTACACATTTTTTTAAATCCATCTCTTTCCTTTGTTGGCTCTATTTATTGAAATTGCTGTATCACTTTCACAAGAAGATGCTTTACATTATCCGCGTTTTGCTGAAACACAGCGAGAATCTCTTCCCAGGTAACCGACTTTTCATCGACCTTCCAGCAATCATAATCGGTAGACATGGCTACCGCTGCATACGGGATCCCGGCCTCATTGGCCAACATTGCTTCCGGAGCGGTAGACATATTTATGACATCGGCCCCCCACATGCGAAACATTTTTGATTCTGCAACAGTTGAAAAACGTGGTCCTTCGATAGTGACAACACAGCCATTCGGATGCAGAGTGAGTCCAAGTGCCCGACCTGTATCAATGAGATCTCGACGCAAACCTTCATCAAACGGATTGGCCATGGCGGTATGATGAACATCATCGGCAAAGGAGTCAAAAAAGGTGTTCTTTCTGAAACGGGTAAAATCAATAAACTGATCAAGAATAACTAAATGGCCACGATCGATTTCCGTTCTAAGGCTGCCACAGGCGGTGGTGGCTATTATATGGCTCACTCCAGCCTGTTTTAGGGCCATTATATTTGCCCTGTTGTTCACCTGCGTTGGGCTGTACTGATGCTTTCGGCCATGTCTTGCCAAGAGAACCGTCTCAACGTTTCCAATCCTGCCAGTCATTAATGATGATGACGGTTTGCCGAACTCCGTACCTACCTCAACCATTTCTGCTTTTTGTAAAATTTTCGGGTCATCAAGCCCGGAGCCACCAATAATGCCAATCTTTACCATATTTTTTCCTCCTTACTCCGTTCATCGTGCCTCGAAACTTTCTTATCCGCCAAAATCGCTTACTCTATAGAAATCCTCATTTAGGCGCAACTTTTTTATCGAGGAGGAGCGTCATAAGACCTGGTGAATTGTTGACATTTCCAGATCTTTGGCCAATAGTTTCACCTTCCACCAAACTTTCTTTACAATGGATAAACAAAATGTCGTTATCACAATGGACAATTCGGATCAGACAAAAGAGAAAGATACTTCCTTTAATAATTCTGCTGATCACTATCGGCACAGACCAATACACTAAACTGCTCGCAAGAAGAGTACTTGAACCATCCAGTGAGATATCTTTTTTCAATAATTTCATTAGCCTTTCTTTGATTAAAAATCATGGCGGTTTTCTTGGTATTGTCAGCCAACTTCCGGAGAAAATACAGTTTTTCCTCCTAAATATCTGCGTTTCGGGACTTCTTCTCTGCTGCCTGGTATATCTTTTTGTTTATAAAAAGAGCACAACTCGTTACGATATAATCCTGGCCGCGATTGTCGGCGGTGGTGCGAGTAATCTTCTTGACCGGCTCCTGCATAATGGCGGAGTCACTGATTTCTTAAGTATCGGAGTTGGTAATCTCCGAACAGGTATCTTTAACCTCGCCGATGTGTATATTCTCATCGGATCTTTTGTTATTGGCTACCTTCTTGTCCGTACTTTTCCGCAATCTGACTAATCGGTAACAGATCAATATTTTTTTCTCGCGCATTTATTAAATGATCTATATATAGAGAGAAGCTTCACTTTTTTGACCTTGAGGTCTCGGCCTCAAGTTGGCAATATGTTCACTTTCATTTACGGAGTCTGTAATGCTTAAGGTAGGGTTTATCGGTTGGCGAGGAATGGTCGGTTCTGTTCTCATGGAACGGATGCAGACCGAAAACGATTTTCATGGTTTTGAGCCACTTTTTTTTACGACATCTCAGGTCGGCGAGCCTGGTCCGGAGATTAGCGGCAAGACAAAACCTCTTGAAGATGCCATGGATTTAAACCGATTGGCAGACATGGATATTATTGTTTCCTGCCAGGGAGGGGCATACACGTCCAAGGTGTATGAACCGCTTCGCAGTAAATGGCAAGGTTACTGGATTGACGCAGCCTCTACCCTCAGAATGCAGGATGACGCAATTATTGTCCTTGATCCGGTAAACAGATCGGTGATCAACAATGGTCTTGAACGAGGCATAAAAAACTATATCGGGGGCAACTGTACAGTATCGCTCATGATGATGGCGCTTGGCGGACTGTTTGAAAATCAGCTCGTCGAATGGATCAGTTCTATGACCTACCAGGCTGCAAGCGGTGCCGGTGCAAAGAACATGCGGGAACTCCTCACCCAGATGGGTGAACTGCAAACCAGCGTCAAAGATCTTTTAGCCGATCCCTCTGCCGCAATTCTTGATATCGACAAAAAAGTTACCGCCACCCTTAATAATGGCTCCCTCACCATGGATAACTGGGGTGTACCTCTGGCAGCCAGCCTGATCCCATGGATCGATGTTCCGGTTGCCGATGGTCAATCCAAGGAAGAATGGAAAGGACTTGCAGAAACCAACAAAATTCTCGGCAACAGTGGCGAGCAGAGAATTCCGATTGATGGTCTCTGTGTGCGAATTGGCGCCATGCGATGCCATTCCCAGGCTTTGACCATCAAACTGAAAGAGGATATCAGTATCGAGCAAGATCGAAAAAATTATTGCCGAGCACAATGAGTGGGTCAGGGTTATTCCCAATGACCGGCAGCGCAGCTCCGAAGATCTGACTCCGGTAAAAGTATCCGGAACTCTTACTGTGCCGGTCGGACGGATACATAAAATGAATATCGGACCGAAATACCTAACGGCTTTTACTGTGGGGGATCAGCTTCTCTGGGGAGCGGCTGAACCTGTTCGACGAATGCTGAATATAATACGTCAAACACCTGCAATAAGCAGGCTCCGCATTCTACACAGATAAAAACGGGGTCGCTTGCACATTGCCGAGCACCCCGTTTTGTTTTTTCTACCCGCCTCTACTCCGATAGATACTCAAGCAACAGTCTTTCAACACTGACAGCTTGCTGGCCTGTATCACTCAAGTCTAAAACATACTGATTATTCTCGTCGAGGGGCTTCACCAATCTTTGATGAGGTGATCATTACTCTTGGGTCTGTCGATATACTCAGTCACTTCGGTCACCATCCCTACCCTTCGATCAGAAAGCCTTACATAGGTTCCAGGCGGATACAATCCAACAATGGAAATAAAAGCGGCCAGCAAGCCTGGATGGAATCCGCCTTTATCGGCAATCATTATACTGTACGCACCTTGTGGATCCAATGCCGCCTTGTAAGGACGCACGGCAGTGAGCGCTTCGAAAACATCACAAATATGCAGCAGCGCTGTAACCGGATGCCTGACTGCCCACGCTGGTTGCTTTGGATAGCCGCCGCCGTCAAAACGAAGATGATGCCCCCAGCATGCTGCAAGATCAAGAGCTGAAACACCCTTTTGCTCAAGAAGGATCTCTGCCCCACTTTTAGGATGATCACGAACTATGGCAAACTCCTTATCAGTCAATCGCCCTTTTTTAAGGAGAATATCATCAGGGATCTTACTTTTTCCGATATCATGTAGCAATGCAGCACTGCCGATTGCGAGCAGATCTTTCTCAGACCATTGCATTTTTGATCCAACGTACACTGCGAGTGAGGACACACGCACTGAATGACCAACTGTGTAACTGTCATAATCCGGATAATGGACATGCTGCATCACATCGGAAAAACTCGACTGCACATAACGGAGCAAAAACTCGCTCACCGAACGGGCCTTCTCAATATCCACAGTACGATCTAAAGCTGCATCCCCATAGGTTCCCGATACCACGTCGTACAACTCCTGGTACAGGAACGTTGCTGACGGCATACCTGCTTTTTGGCCGACAGCCTGCCCTTCCCAAACTTTCGCTGTCTTCCTTTTTATATTTTCGCTCTGATCAGAATAGGGTTCGGCAAGCTTAATATTTTTTATGCCCTGATTGCTAAACAGCAGCCGTGCATCGGCAAGTGTTTCGACTGCCACTTCACGAACGACAGTAACATCGAAAAATTTCTGCAAATCATTGATAGCTAACCCTTTCTCTAAAATAAAGCCACCGCATCGCAGTGTGCCGGCAAGCTTAATCAACTGCCTGCCAGTAACAGAAGGGCCAAAAACACGTTTGCCATCAAAAATAAAAAAACCATCGACGATACCGATAAACAATTCCCTCGAACCAGTTGATCTAAAATAATCATTAACCAGAGCAATAATATCTTTACCAAAGGAATTTACTCTCGGGTGATCAGAAAAATAGAGTTTTCTATTCGACATCCCCTTGCAAAGCAACATTATAATACTGTTTATGTTATCTATCATAGTTTCCCATAGCCCCTAGAGCAGGTCGACCAAAGATCGTTTTTGCAGGGATTTTAAGGCGGTAGCCGCTGCTGCTCGACAAGGTTTTGGCCAAGCATGATACAGCCCCATTTTCCTTGCATTCACGATCGTCTTGAGCATGCCTTTCATCCCTTTGACATACAGCCCGGCGGTTGCCCCAATGGTCTGTTCCAGCCATGGCAATCCCTTGCTCTCTTCAGATATATTGCTTAAATACTCGAGAATTATTCCCGCCGGCGGCCATCTTTAAAGCAAGTGGAGGTTCTTCCAAATGAGCATGGGCAAGATATGCGAGTACGAATTCAAGATGTGCCGGGGTCTCCATGTCGAGCAGCGGGCCAACCGCTGCAAACAGCTCGATCCTGAGGCTTCTCTCTGAGATCTGAGAAAATTTTATCAACAATTATATCACCCAGGGAGGTTTTCCCGAGAAAGGCAAAAAGTTTGTAGGAAAATTTATAGGTCGGATCAAAAATACACTCTGCGACATTTCTTTTCTTAAAAACATCCATCAGCTCCAACTGCAGCCGGAGACTGTGCATCCTGTCGACATGTATGTGGGATGCAATCTTGGTCACTTTAAAAAAAGTTTCTCTATTTTTATTCGTGCCGCAAATAAGCAGTTCATTGACCACAGAGGGCCAGAGCAGGAGATGCATCGCGTAGGGCATTTTGCTCCAGAGCGCAATAATGAATTCCAGAGAGTTGAGACTTTCAGAGCCGCGCAATTCGTGCAGCACCACAGGCAGCAGATGACGAAAATAGGTAATATTTCCTGCATCAACAAAGCCGATAATTCCGCCGATAAGGACATCTTTTTCCTTATCCGTCATCCTGCCGGCGACAATCTTGATCAGCTCCAGCTCAAGGTTTTCTACCAGGTCTTGATTTTGCTCAGGCGAGATCAACTGCAAAAGAATAGACAATTTTTCACTGCTATCCACGGAGGTAATCTGCCTGAGCACTTTTACTGGTATGGAGTTTTCGTAGATAAATTTGTTCAGTTCAGCGGTGGACAATTTTTGATCATCGTTAAGCAAACGGCGTAATTGCTTCTTCGGATGCGGCGACTGCTTCAACAGACTCTTTTTGACCGGTTGTTCTCCCAACCATGTGAGAAAGCAAAAATTGTATCGTTGCTCTGGATTTTTTATCTGGGAGACTCGACTCCAGCCGGTTAAAGATAGATGAAATAACATTAATGTCACTGCTGGCCAAAGCCTGAAAAGACTGCGCCGTCCAGAGGGTACGCACCGGTCACTATTTTATATAAAAGATTCTGCACATCCTGCCAGGTGGCATTTGGCATGATGTTTTTTTCATCCGTCCCCTCCTTAACCGGCACAGAAAATTTTTCAAGCAGCTCCCTGCATTGTTCCACTTGCTGTCTATTTAATCCCTGTTGTCCAAGGGCAATACAGATATCTTCCAGATTCTGCGTATAATCATTTTCTGAATCCTCCGTGACAATTAACGTCTCATCGATGAGAAATTCCTGCTGTCTGACGCGAATCCCCTGGGGCAGGTCATCTATATTAAAATTAATATAGGATTGAGTGCTTTCCAGCTGCATGCGCCAGGCCAACAATTTTTGAACAAAATGAAGAAGCTGCTTTTCCCGTATGGTTCTATCGATCTCAATGGAGCGAATTCCAAGTTTATCCAGCAGGAGATGAAGTTCCTTAACAGACACAGAAGTATCTGGTAACTTTATCCCTTCAACCAGAAGACCATTTCGCTGGTTTTCAATATTGATCCATTTTAATGACGTGGATATTTCCCGTAACTGCTGGACACACTTACTTACCGCCTGATCAAGAACAGCATGACCATTGGGATAGTATATCCCAACCTTGAAAATCCGATACAATGCCTCGATAAAATCGATAAGCGTCTTTTCCCGATGAAAAATGGCTGGATTTTGTTCTATTTCAGTTTTTTTCATGAAAACAAACCAGGTTAGATCGAAAAATATTCGACAACGAACCAAACATCCAAGGTAGAGATAACGAATATTATTTGGAACAGGGCATGATGAAGAAAAAGAAATTCACCCTTTTCAAGCTATTCTCTATATTACCGTGTATTGTGATCTGCCACAACTCTCTTTCCAAAGCCGACTTTTGCAGACCATTGCTTAACCGTTGATTTCTGCTGCATTCCAACTTATTTTTTCTGTAGCAAAGATATGGAGCTGCGACCAGCATGTCACCCTGAAAAAGACATCTTTCTTTTTAAAAAGACATCATTCATTAAAAAAATTATGGCCAACGAATATTCTATTGAGATACACAGATACCTGAGTGCAAAAATTGCCGAGGCCGAAGCATTGATACGAAACAGTACAGAGGACAGCGCAGAACCTCGAGGTCAGCTTGAGGAATTACTGGCCATCCGTAAATACCTCAGCGACAACATAGACCTGAAAGATTTTACCTATTACTGAGAACACCCCATGGTTTACAATTATCTTCTTGATCTCTATCAGGAACTGGACAAGCGAAAAGAAAATATCGAAATGATGATGGCAGAGGCAGCAGATGATATGGACAAGCGCAAATATCAAAAGGGACGCCTTAGGGCTGTTGAGGATTTTAAAAATTTTCTGACCACAAATTATCACGCCAAGCTGCCACGCAGGATGCAGAAGCACCGGAAATGATCCGAAATTTCCATGTACATTTCGTTAAACGGCCAGGAACTGCAGAAGATAAAGGGCAAAGGTATAGGTAGCAAGCGAACAGAGAGTGGAGAGCATAATAATTGCTCCCGAAAGCTCCGCATCGCTTTTTAATTGCTGGGCCATGATATAGGCGGCCGTTGCTGTTGGAGTAGCGGCCAGAAGCACCCCTATAGCCAATTCCTCCCCCCGCACACCAAGCAAAATCAGAATCCCTCCGGCAAGCGCCGGCAAAACAACAATTTTCAGAAAGGCAGATAAGGCGGCGACCGCCAGATCTCCCCGCAATTTTCGAAACGAAAAAGAGGCGCCGATGGAAATAAGCGCCAAAGGAAGCGACATTCCAGTAACAATCGCCAGGGCCCTATCAATAATTCCCGGCAGCGGCAACGCAAGAAAACTCCATATTATTCCGCTAAACGATGCCAGGATCAGAGGATTATAAACGATCTGTTTGACCAGAAAAAATCTCCCCATACTATAACTGTCCCGCCGCTGCGGAAGAAGCAGAGCCACCACCGAAAAAAAATTGAACAGAGGTACAAGGAAACCAAGCAGAATGCCGGCAACGGCAAAGCCTTTTTCACCATAGGCATTATAAACAATAGCAAGACCGATATACGCCAGATTTCCTCTAAATGCTCCCTGGCAGAATGCACCATGAACAGATGGTGTATATCCCCGGAGGCTGCCATATCCATAAGAAATAAAAAACATCGTAGACAGCTTACAACCAGACCAGCGAGAAGAGTTCCGTTAAAACTGGCAGAGAAATCGGACGTGGCAATTTTAAAAAAGAGCAGGGCCGGCAAAGCGATGTAATAGATCAATCGATTAAGATTAAACATAAAATCACTGTCGACGAGACCGGTTCTCTTTAAACAGAAGCCGAGTGCTATCACCAGAAATACCGGAAGAACAATGAGGAAAATCGGAGAATTCATGGAATTACATTAAATTTTGATGCATCATCTGCTTTTATTGTCAGTGCTCACCAGGGGTGATGGTTAAGCGTTTTATATCAGGAAAACTGTTTGTACTTCTGTACCAGAAAGAAAACAATATGATTTTTCTTCGCATGGAGGCCTCAATATGAAAACAATCTCCACTGGTCATCCGGTATTTCTCACTTTACTAAAAGATACTAAAGAACTGATTAACTCCTTGCACAATCCGGTAAATCATATCAATATCGGTTTTTCCAGCAATTTTATCATCTACCAATGGACACACCATGACACATCCCAAAACAGAAGCGCTGCTGAAAAAAATTAACTACATTGAAGCAGATGTGGAAATACAGAAACAGATCCTCTTTTCCATCCCTTCAGACCAGCAGACGGAAATGGAAAAGACCATATCCCTGATCGCCGCCAGGAAAAAAGAGATCGAATTGCTGCGACAGGAATTAAAGGAAATAGATCCGGTCGAATACGATAGAATAATTAGATTTGAAAATGCCCTAACCGAATTTAAAAAAATTGCGGCGGACAATCCTTTCCAGTCGATCGTCAATCGCAATGTCCATGAACAGTGTACTTTGCTCTTGCAGGGCGGTGATCAGGTAGAGTGTCTGATCAAGGCATGTGACAAGGAAGGGAACTGGACAATCATCACCATTGACGGTGAGATAAAACAGTTTCCGCAGCAAGATGTTGCCGAAAAACCACCAGAAAAAAACGAATTTTAGCAACTGTCTCCCGATTCTTTTTCACACAATACTGCAGCAAATCCGGCAAATGTTGCGTTTAACAGCTTTGACGACCTGAGACAAAAGCTGTTATCAGCTCTCCCCCGTCAACGGGAGTATGTTGGGATTCTGTTTAATACTCGCTTGACGGGTACTCTGTAAAGAGCCCCATTGAGGAGTGCAAGCGCCTTGCGCCCTGGTGATCAACATTTGGTTTTCAGCTGCAAAACACTCTCCCGCTTTCCTGTTTTTTATCCCCACAATGCACGGAGACTGAAAAGAGCACCCCTCAAGGGGATATTGAACGGAATGGCAGACTTTCCGGTAAGGCACTAAATAAAATCAGGATCTGTGACCTTGATCATGGCAAAACCACCCTGGATATTTCGGGTATTGGTTATCCCCTGCGAACTCAGAAAGACCTGGGCCTCATATGAACGTGGCCCGGTATCACAGAGGAGAAAAAAGGCTTCATCTCTTGAAATCTCCCCTACCCTCTTGCGCAACTGATCCTGAGGAATATTGAACCACTTGTCTGCCGTATTTTTCTTTGAATGGCGCAGCTTCTTTTTCTCCACGAATATCAAGAACCCGAATATCTTTATGACCAAACTCGAAAAGAAAATCGGCTGCATCAATAGGTCGGTTATGACCTGCCAGAATATTATCCAGTGCATTGCCGGCATTGTTTATAACATCCATGGCCGAGGCAAACGGCGGCGCATAGCCTGTCTCAAGACTGCAGACCTCATCGACATCCAACCCATGTCTAAGCAGTACGGCAACAGTATCAACCCTGGCTTTTACCGCATCACCATTTTTTCCGGCAGCCTCAATACCAAGTATTTTCCGTGACTTCCGGTCGGCAAGAAGAGAGATATAAATGAGCTCGGAACTCGGATAAAAATGGGCATGATCTGCCTGGGAAACCACCGCATAAACAGGATCAAAACCGGTTTCTTTGGCCTGTCGATAGGTGAGCCCTGCTTTACTTATCCCCAACTCAAAGACTTTGACGCAAAAGGTACCAACCGTCCCCGTGAAATGGCTCTGCCCACCACTGATATTGGTGGCAATAATTCTCCCCTGTCGATTGGCGAGCGACCCCAGAGCCATGAGCATATTTTCACCGCTGACCAGATTCCTCAACTCAACACAATCGCCTCCGGCATAGATATCCGGATCGCTGGTTCGCATTCGTCGGTCAACACTAATTCCCCCGGACATACCGACTGATATTCCGGCTTCTCTGGCAAGATCTGTATTTGGCCGGACACCGGCAGAAAGGATTACGATATCAGCTTCAATCGTTGTTTCGCGACGTTTTGACCTGAAGTTGTTCACTCAGCTGTCTTTTGGGAAATTTCCAGAACCTTTTCCTCTAAAAGGAGTGACACTCCATTTCGCTCCAGTTCTTTTGCCGTCACCCGGGCAATACATTTTCCCAGAAGTGTAGGGAGCACCTGGTCTTCCATCTCAATAAGAGTCGTTTCTATCCCCCACAGGTCGGTGAGAGCCTCGGTAATTTCAAGACCGATCGCTCCGGCACCAATAACCACCGCTTTACCGACCTTGCCTGCGGCCATCAGTTCTTTTATTGTTTTGGCATCATGCAGATCCGACACGGTGAATACCCGCTCAAGATTCGCCCCGGGAAAAGGCGGTCGAATAGCCTGGGCACCTGTGGCGAGTACCAGCTTATCATACGTGAGATATTCTTCTTTTCCTGTATCAAGATGACAGACCTTTACCCTTTTTTCCTGCCGCTGAATCTCTATTGCTTCAACCCGAGTAAGGACTTTTATGCCTTTGTTGTTTTCAAAAAACGATTTATCGCGGATTGTATGGGAGGAGGTCTTGCAGAGATCTTCAATATCATTGATATCTCCTCCAACATAATAAGGAATTCCACATCCACCATAAGAAATTATATTATCTCGATCAATGAGAGTGATTTCGGCCTCTGGATCAAGTCGTCTCAGCCTGCAGGCCACCTTTGGACCAAGTGCAACAGCCCCGATAATCACTACTTTTTTAGGCATGACATTCCCTCGTATTGGAAACCATTTTGTTCTAAATATCAGTCAGATATTTTTTGATGATATCCATCGTAAAACTTGTTCCATTGTAAATGTTTTAAAGAATCAGACAATACCACAAAGTGTGCATTTACACATATAACGGAAATTTAGAGCCTGAATGTAACATCATGAAAAAGCGAGTTGATATCCTTAGCGTCCGACAGACCAGTTTTGCACCTTCACTTGCACAACTCGAACAACAAACACAGGATACGATATTCAGATCGCCACAGACTGCTAAACCCCTTTCGAAATCTATTATTATATGCAGGATCAAGATAATGCCTGATAATTAACACTTTTATTCAACAATTTCAGCCATCGTTAAAAAGAACACCCATTTTGAACAAAACATCCAACACGGACATCTGGCACAACAGATTACCCATTTCAATTCGCTAACAGTCCATACAACCATTGCCCTGACCAAACCACTTTCAATATTTCAAACTCTATTAATTGTATTAATAAAACAATTTTCATATCACTTTCAGTTAAAACCAATTGATAATCATCAGTTTTATGGTACGAATTTCATGTTCTCTAAGTCAGTTCAATTTAGTCACATGTGTGCTAACCCAGAGAGTACAGATTTGTTCTACTGGAGAAATGTTTTATGATTCAGATCAGCTTGTCCTACTTCCTCTCATCGCACTTATGACCGGCTCCGGTCTTGTAAGTTCTTCGCAGTATTTGTTGTTTTAATGCTTCACCATAAGTTATAAACGCCGTTTTTTTAAACTTGGCTCGATTCGAGCCTCAATCTAACAAAGGAGTGAACAATGGCTTTAGATCCTACTAAACATGCAGATTGGGAGATTGCGCAGGACGCAGAAAAAACGATGTTGACGATCTATGAGATCGGCGAAAAACTTGGCCTGACCAAGGAAGAACTGCTTCCTCAGGGTCATTACATTGCCAAAATTGATTTCCGCAAAGTCCTTGATCGTTTAAAAGACAAACCAGATGGTAAATACATTGATGTTACAGCAATTTCCCCGACACCTCTTGGTGAAGGCAAATCCACCTCTTCCATGGGCCTTGTTCAGGGTCTTGGCAAAATAGGTAAAAGTGTCTGTGCCGCAATTCGTCAGCCATCCGGCGGCCCGACCATGAACATCAAAGGCTCTGCTGCCGGTGGCGGACTTGCTCAATGTATTCCGCTTACTCCTTTTTCTCTTGGGCTTCACTGGTGATATCAACGCCATCATGAACGCCCACAACCTGGCCATGGTCGCTCTTAACTTCCCGCCTGCAGCATGAGAGAAACTATACTGACGAGCAACTCGAAAGACTCTCCGGTATGAAACGCCTTGATATCGATCCTACCAACGTTGAAATGGGTTGGATTATGGATTTCTGCTGCCAGGCTCTTCGTAACATCATCATCGGTATTGACGGCGTTAACGGAAAATCCGATGGTTTCATGATGAAATCGAAATTCGGTATCGCGGTATCTTCAGAGGTTATGGCAATTCTTGCCATCGCCAGAGATCTGAAAGATATGCGCGAGAGAATGGGCAAGATCGTTGTTGCCTATAATAAAAAAGGCCAACCGGTTACTACCGAAGACCTTCAGGTTGCCGGTGCCATGACCGCCTGGATGGTCGATGCTCTTAATCCATCCCTGATGCAGACCCTCGAAGGCCAGCCGGTTATCGTCCATGCCGGACCTTTTGCCAATATCGCCATTGGCCAGAGTTCCATTATCGCCGACAGAGTTGGCTTGAAACTTGCCGACTACCATGTCACCGAATCAGGATTTGGTGCTGATATCGGGTTTGAGAAATTCTGGAACCTCAAATGCCGCTACTCCGGTCTTAAGACCTGATTGTGCTGTAGTCGTTGCAACGATCAGAGCACTCAAATGTCACGGTGGTGCTCCTGTTCCTGTTCCTGGAAACCGATGCCGGAAGAGTACAAAAGTGAGAATGTTGAGTGGGTAGCGGCAGGTTGTGCCAACCTGATTCACCATATCAAAAACGTCAGAAAAGCCGGAATCGCTCCTGTTGTCTGCATCAACGCCTTCTACACCGATACCGACGCAGAAATTGCCAAAGTTCGTGAGCTTTGTGAGGCCGAAGGTGCCCGTGTCGCCCTTTCCCGACATTGGGAGAAGGGAGGCGACGGTGCCATCGAATTCGCCAAAACCGTTGTCGAGGCCTGTGAAGACAAGACCGAATTCAAATTCCTCTATGAACTCGATATGCCGATCAAAGAAAGAATCGAGCTCATCGCCAAAGAAGTATATGGTGCCGATGGTGTTGACTATTCTGCAGATGCCAACAAGGCCATTGCCCGAATCCAGGCAGATCCGGAACTGGCTAAGATGGGTATGTGTATGGTCAAAACCCATCTGTCACTCTCCGACAATCCTGCCCTAAAAGGTGTGCCCAAAGGCTGGCGCCTCACCATCCGTGAAGTTTTGACCTATGGCGGCGCAGGTTTTATCGTACCTGTCGCCGGTACCATCAGCCTCATGCCTGGAACCGGATCAAACCCGGCCTTCAAGCGTGTTGATGTCGATGTTGAAACCGGTAAAGTTGAAGGTGTTTTCTAAGACTATCTGAAAACTGCTGAATGGGGAAGGATTGTCAATCCTTCCCCATTCAGTTCTTATCGCCCGAGAAAACAAACTCGACATTTACAAAGGAGCACAATTATGACTGCTGAAATTATTAGTGGGACCGAAATACGTAAAGCGATCCTCGCCGAAATTACTCAGGAAGTCGCTGAGATGAAAGCAAAACACGGCAAAGTACCGGGTCTTGTCACCATTCTCGTTGGCAGCAGCCCTGCATCAATCAGCTATGTTACCTTGAAAGTAAAAACCGCTATCGCCTGTGGCTTTCATGAGATCCAGGATGATCAGCCGGTAGACATTTCCGAGGCTGATCTCCTGGCCTTAATTGATAAATATAATAAGGATCCGAACATTCACGGTATCTTGGTTCAATTGCCTCTCCCCAAGCACATTGATGACAAAAAAGTTCTCAATGCTATTGATCCGGATAAAGACGTCGATGCCTTCCATCCTGTCAATGTCGGTCGTCTGATGATTGGTGGCGATGAGGTGCGGTTCTTGCCATGTACTCCTGCCGGTATCCAGGAGATGATCGTCCGTTCAGGAACCGAAACATCGGGAGCAGAAGTTGTTGTTGTCGGACGGTCTAATATTGTTGGGAAACCTATTGCCATGATGATGGCGCAGAAAGGTGTTGGTGCCAACTCCACGGTTACTATCGTTCACACCCGCACCAAAGATCTTGCCGGGCATTGTAAGCGTGCAGATATTCTGATCGTCGCCGCCGGGGTACCTGACCTGGTCAAACCTGAATGGATTAAGCCGGGTGCCACCGTCATCGATGTCGGTGTCAACCGTGTCGGCATGAATGAAAAAACCGGCAAAGCTATTTTGAAAGGTGATGTCGACTTCGAAAAAGCAAAAGAAATCGCCGGCAAAATCACCCCCGTTCCAGGTGGTGTTGGCCCGATGACAATAGCTATGCTGATGAAAAACACCCTCACTTCTGCCAAAAAGAGTTTGGGAATTTAGTTTAAAGGGCTCAATAGCGCTATCATAAGTGCCATAAGCTGGAAATAAAAAAGCGGAGAAAACGACTTATTTGCTATCGTCGTTTTCTCCGCTTTTATTTTATACAACCGGCAAATTCTCTTATTTTTTTACTTTTAATGGTGATGATGGTGATGTCCGTCGTGGTGATGGTGCCCTTTATCGTCATCTGATTTGGGGCCACCAGCCTCATGCAGTGCTTTTCCCAGCTGGGCGTTGACTGTTGCCATCATTTTTACCGCCTCAGTTATATGGCCAGCCAGCGATGCCTGCCCTTCTTCGGTCATCGTCTTTCGCCATTTTTCAAATTCTTCAACATGTCCTTTATTGTGCTCTATCCAATGTTGCAGCATAACCCGCAACTTCTCAACATTATCCATTATTTCTCCAATTGATATTGCTCATTACTCGACTATTCGTTTCTGATATCGTAAAAAGCTAGAGACTATCCAGTCTGATGTAAATAAACTTTGCCGCCAGCAAAATCGATTCGGCGAATTGCAGTTCCCAGAAGTTCTTTGGTTCCCTCAAACAAGGTGGTAATTTTCAAACCATTTTCAAGAACTTCAAGCGCTGTTACATTTTCGAGGAGCAACTCTGCATCGCTCACCTTTTTCCATCAACACACTTGTCTGACACATTAAAAACCTCTCTTTTACTTCAATGTCCCGTTAATCAACATACAGGTCGTGGGTAAAGCCCGGCTCGTTCAACTATTTCAGGTACCTTTTCTTCCCATTCGATAGCCATGATATGAAAACCGCTCACACCAGTACATTCTTTTAACCTCTCAATGGCTTCAACTGCAATAGTTATTCCTTCCTCAGCCTGCTTGTCTTTTGGGACACCAGACAAACGGTCTATCAGCTCCTTAGGGACATCCATTCCAGGAACAGCGCGGGCCATATATTTTGCCATACCAACCGACCGCATAGGCGTAATACCGGGCAAAATAAAAACCTTTTCATGCAGCCCTCGTTCCACAACGCCCTTCATCCACAATTCGAATTTATCGAGATTATAAACGCATTGGGTCTGAATAAATTCGGCTCCGGCAGCAATTTTTTTGGCGAGCCGTGGCACCCGAATATGGAAAGGATCAGCAAATGGATTAGCCGCGGCACCTATAAACATATTGGGCGGCTCCTTGATGACATCGCCACCAAGAAACTTTCCTTCATCACGCATATACCGGGCTGTCTGGATAAGCTGCATGGAATCCAGATCAAAGACATTCTGCGAACTAGGATGATCACCAAAGCTTTGATGATCGCCAGACAGACAAAGTATACTGTTGATACCAAATGAAGCCGCTCCAAGGATATCACTTTGCAGAGCGATCCGGTTCCTATCTCTGCACACCATCTGCAAAGCAGGCTCAAGTCCTTCATTTTTCAAATGAATGCAAGAAGCCAGACTGCAAAGCCTGGTCACAGAAGTCTGGTTATCTGTTATATTGATACAGTCGACATGGTCTTTAATAAGGTGGCCTTTCTTTATTATTCCGGAAGCGTCACTGGATCGCGGCGGCCCGCATTCGCTGGTAACAGCCATATGACCGTTTTTTAGTACTTTTTCAAGTTTACTATTCGTTTTTATTTCCACGGTTAAAAGTCCTCCAGCTTAAATGATCGAGGTCCACCCGCACGATCTTTTGACCAATCTTTGACTGGGGCTAATTTCTCGTAATCATCCATTTTGCCAATTGCTTCCAGACGATCAACAACCAACTGCCAGGCACAGTCTATATCTTTAGAAATTTCACATTTACCATTGGAAGAACCACCACATGGACCGTTAAAAAGCCGCTTGCAACAGCGGCTGACCGGGCATACCCCACCTGTAACACCAAGAACGCAGTCGCCACAGGCCTGGCATTTCTCTGTATACAATCCATCCGCCTTTACATCTCCTAAAAAGGTGGTATTTAATGCCGGATAAACTGGAGTTTTCATGTATTTTTCTGCAACAAACTGCACGCCAATACCACAGGCGAGACTGAGAACTGCCTCGGATTTATCGAGCATTTCTTTGGCAGATTCAAAAAAAGGATGCTCGCATTGTCTTTCGATTCCACCGTTTATTATATCAATAGCAATTTCTTCCTGTGTCGCCCGCATCCGAAGAAGAGAGGCAAGTATCTCTGCTTCTTTATTCCCGCCCTGATGACAGACAGCAACACAGGTATTGCAACCAAAGACAGTCAATTGTTTGTGGTCCTTGACCATCTCCCATATTTCATCAAACGGTTTCTGCTCTCCTATTATCATAGCTTCTCCACTCCTTCATCAGTAAACGGTAATTCCACCAAATTATTTTGTCAGGCGGTCTGCTTTTCGGTTTCCGCGGATTCTTTTTTTTTGTGAAGAGCAAACCATATGGGTGATGGTCCCATCGCATTGATTTTTTCTGTGAATTCAGTACAGATCTCTGCCCACCGCGGTCCTTGTGCTGCTGAAAGATTGTAAAATTCAACCCTTTCGGGGTTTATCCCAAGCATCTGCAACATCTTCTTAACCTTTCTGACTCTTTTTACAGCATTGAGATTTCCTTCCAGGAAATGACATTGTCCCTCCAGTCAGCCTGCGGCAAACACCCCGTCGACACCACGTTCAAAAGCTCGTAAGAGATAGATCTGATCAAGTTTTCCCGTGCAGGGTAAGCGGACCACTTTCACATTGGATGGATACGACAATCTCATCACGCCGGCGAGATCGGCTGCCGCAAAGGCACAATAGTGACAGGCAAAGGCAAGAATATTTGCCTTCCAGTCTGCGGGAACCTCCTGTGGTTTCTCCGGACTTTTCGGTTGTTCAATTTTCTCTGCGTCAATCACCATTATTATTTCCTTCTGTAGACTTGACCTCTTCTATAATTGTATTCACCAAACTCCGACTTCTTCTCGCAAAAATCAGGCGAACTAGCATGAATGTTAGTGCTTTCTCAGTGACCGAATCAATCATGGCTAAAATCTGATCATCACGAAAATAATTAACCTGATACGCCTTGGCAGGACATACCCCGGCACAGATACCGCATCCTGTGCACTTCACTTCATTATGGCTGACACGGCCATCTTCATCAATAAATGGTGCACCAAAGGGGCATTTCTTTACGCAGGCCAGACATGACATACAGATATCCCGGTTATGTTTGGAGATAACACCGGAAACCGTCAAACTGCTATGCGATAAGAGCGCCCCGACACGCCCTGCTGCGGCAAGGGACTGACTGATGGTTTCTTCGAGATTTTTTGGCGCATGGGCAAGGCCGGCCAGGAAAAATCCTTCACTTGGAAAGTCAACAGGACGAAGCTTGACATGGGCTTCAAGCAGAAAGCCGTCAATATTACACGTCAGTTTGAATTTTTTGGCAAACTCATCACCATCCGGCTGCGGCCTCAAACCGGTAGAAAGAACCAGATAGTCGGCATCAATTGCCATTTCCCTGCCAAGCACCTTACCGGCCAGAGTAACCTTAACCTTGTCTCCGGCAATCTCGACCTGCGGTTTTTCATCAGGGGTATAGAGAAAGAAAAGAACACCAAGATCTCTTGCCTCGACGATAATAATCTTCTTTAAGGCCATAGGCCCGCATATCACGATAAATAACCACCACCTGGGCATCCGGGGTCTTTTTCTTGATGGCAATACTGTTCTTTAACGCATCCTGACAGCAGATGCGGGAGCAATAATTATTAGGTTCTTCCCGCGACCCCACGCATTGAATCATCACGTAGCATTTGTCACCTTCCGGACCTTTCTCGGCAAGCAGCGTTTCCAGTTCGCGCTGGGTTATGATCTTATCGGATTTTTCATAATCATATTCAATCGGGCTGTACTCCTCGCCACCCGAGGCAATAAGAAGCGCTCCGTGGCCAACAGTTTCCTTATTAGCCAGTGTTGTCACAAAATTACCGACAAAACCGTCAATTTTTTCAACTGTATGTGCCCATATGGACGGTAATTGCCGGATTGCTTTCAACCTTTTGTATAACATCTGCCAGAAATGCCTGGACATCATCACCCTCAAGATTGGTTCGGACATTTCGGAGCAAGCCACCAAGAGTATCGGACCGTTCAACAAGATGCACGCCATATCCCTGCTCAGTCAACGAAAGTGCTGCGGTCATCCCGGCAATTCCACCGCCAACCACCAGAGCAGTATGATTCACACCGACGGAAGCAGTGGTGACAGGGACCAGTCGCTTGGTTTTGGCAATATTCATATTAACGATTTCTATCGCCTTATTGGTAGCATTTTCATTGTCATGCATATGGCACCAGGAACACTGCTCACGAATATCTGCCAGCTCAAAAAGGAATTTATTCAGGCCAACTTCCCGAATGGTATCCTGGAAAAGAGGAGCATGAGTTCGCGGAGTGCATGAGGCAACAACGACCCTGTTTAAGCCTTTCTCCTTGATCAGATCCCTGATTTTCTGCTGGCCGTCCGGGGCACAGGCGTAGATAATCGTCTCGGAATGAGCCACGCCGGGTTCTTTTGCCGCCATCTCGGCGACCTTTTTAACATCAACGGTTCCTGCAATATTGGTCCCGCAATGGCAGACAATCACCCCTATTCTCGGTTCTTCATCCTGCGATATCCCTTTCATCCGGGAGAACAACTTCTGTAACCTCGGTACCCCGTCGGTCACCAAGCAGGGCCATTGCTTCTGCCGCTGCACCACTGCCCTGAATAACGGTTTCCGGAATATCCTTTGGCCCCTGATAGGTGCCGGCAACGTAGATACCTTTTCGCGAAGTCTCAACCGGTCGCAGTTTGGAGGTTTGGGCAAAACCGTATTCGTCCGTGGCAATACCGAAGATTTTCGAAAACTCGGCAGCATCATTACGCGGCTCAAAACCGATGGAGAGGATGACCATATCAAATTCTTCTTTGACCAATCGTCCATCCTCGCCAACCGAATGAATGAGCAGATTTTTGGTCTGCAGGATCTTCAACGATCTCGGCAATCATCGCCCGCTTATAGATAACACCGGCATCGTTTTTTGCTTTTTCGATATATTTGTCGAAGTCTTTGCCGAAGGCCCTCAGCTCCATATAAAAAATAGTCGACTGCACTTCATTGTCATGTTCTTTGGCAATAATTGACTGTTTGGCTGCATACATGCAGCAGACCGAAGAGCACCACGGGATTACCATTATGAGCATTTCTGGAACCGACACACTGAATCCAGGCCAGTCGTTTGGGATGACCGCCATCGGAAGGTCGGGCAACTGTTCCGCTGCAGGGACCTGATGCAGAAAGAAGTCGCTCAAACTGGAGAGAAGTGACAACATTTTGCAGCTTGCCGTAACCAAATTCCTGCCGAATCTCAGGCTGGTAAGTCTTCAGACCAGGGGTAAGGATGATCGAACCAACCTGAACATCGATCATTTTATCCTTATCTTCAAAATTTATTGCATTGGCCTGACAGACCTTTTCACATTTTCGGCAGACATTTTTGGTCAGGTACAGACAATGGGCCGGATCTATTGCCCGGGTATTGGGAACAGCCTGGGGAAAGAGTGCATATATTGCTTTTCTTTTATCGAGGCCCTGATTAAAAACATTAAAGACCTTTGGACGGACATTTGGGCTCACAGTCACCACAACCGGTACAGCGTTCAGGGTCGACATATCGGGCTTTCTGCTCGATGGTAGCGGTGAAATTACCCTCTTGCCCCGAAACACTGGCCACCGTGGCCATGGTATGCATTTTGATATTTGGGTGTCGACTGGATTCTACCATGCGTGGAGAAATCATACACATGGCGCAATCACCGGTGGGAAAGGTTTTGTCCAGTCTGGACATTGTCCCTCCAATTGACGGTTCATCATTGACCATGTGAACCATCAGACCGCTATTGGCAAGATCGAGGGCAGCCTGCATTCCTCCTATACCTGAACCAACGACTAAAACTGATCCTATCCTGTCTTTATTCTCCTGCTTGGGGGTAATCCTGGTCACGAAGAGATCCTCCATGAGATGGCTCCCGATAGATAAACCACTGGTAATAAATAATAATGTTGCTTCCAGCAGCTTACAGCGGGTACGCACCATATATTCAGGTTAAACAATGCATCGGTAAAGGATTCGACCTATGGCATTATAATAAAATTATATTGTTATGATAGCTTTTTTTTGCAACCAGACCTTTTCAATATATAAATGATATTTTTCATAAATATTTCTTTGTCTTCTCAGAGACACCATGCACCGAACGTAACATATCGTTTTTCTAACACTTATCTTTAACATTATTGCAGCAATTTTTCATTTTCAATGTTCCATCATATGCTAGAAGTCTCAATATTCATCGTGCGATTTTCTTATATGAAAGTATATTATTGTTATGTACAGTAAGTTGGAATTGCGAGGATCATTATTTTCTATTAGAAAAGTTATGAGCACTGACATAACGATTTTATCTCATGTTGCAAACGCTTCCGATATCCAGTCAAACGAAACAAAGAGGAACAGTAAATGACCAACCCTTTGCCCGAACGCCATCTTCACAACCCGAGAATTCTCATCATTGACGATGAACCACGAATTCGCGATGCCTGCCTACTCGTTCTTTCCGATAAGGGATTTGACGTTGCCGCAGCCCCGGACGGAGAACAGGGACTGCAAATGATCAAAGAAACACATTACGATATAGTTCTTGTTGACCTGATGATGCCAACCATTTCCGGTTTCGATGTTCTCTCAGAGGTGCGAAATAACCATCCCGACACGGTGGTTATTGTTATTACCGGCTACGCAACGCTGGAACACTCAATCGAAGCGATGAAAAAAGGAGCTTTTGATTTTATTCCCAAGCCTTTTACACCTGATCAACTCCGCGCGGTGGTTGATAAATCACTCCGCTATACCAGTGCTCTTCAAGACATCGCCGATTCAAAATCCAGGCTGGGAGTCATGGTCAACCGCCTCACTGATGGAGTCATGACAACCGATGCCCGCAAACTCATCGTCCAGGTCAATCCTGCATTTTTGCACATGATCGGATACCATGGCGAGGAAGTCGTCGGCCGCCATGTGGATGAGATTATTCACGATCAAAATCTACTTGAAGCTATCGATCAGGCTCTCATCATGCCCCCCGATACCTTTACGGAAATAACCAAAGAAATCCAAATTATTGATAATAGTGAAGAGAAATTTTTTAATGCCCGGTGCGCCCCTTTTCGCGGACGGATGAAGGAAAACCTTGGAACGGTAACGGTGTTGCACGATATTACCGCCATTGAAAAAAATGGACCAGATGAAAGCTGATTTCTTCTCGATGGTCTCCCATGAAATCAGGAGTCCGATGAATTCACTTCTCATGCAACTGAAAATACATCAATGATGGCCTGGCGGGTGCCGGTAACGGAGAAACAAAAGGAAATCTTAAACAGGGCTTCTGACAAAATACTTAATCTTAACAACCTGGTGACCGAACTGCTCGATCTTTCGAGAATTGAATCCGGCCTTATTTCCCATGAAAAAGAACAGGTTGATATGGGGCAACTGCTTGCCGGGCAAATTTCCTTCCACAGCCCTTATGGCGCAGAAAAACAGATAACCATTCACTTCGATTGTCAGGATGATTTACCTTCTATCCTGGCCAATCGACAAAATATGGAAGAAGTCTTTTCCAATCTCATTACCAACGCTATCAAATATTCGCCGGCCGGCAGCACTATCACGATTTCAGCAACTGCGGAAAACGAATATCTGAAATTACAGTTTGCTGACACAGGTTTTGGAATATCAAGCGATGACCTGGAAAAAATATTTACCCGATTTTATCGAGTAAAAGACTCGTAACACCAGACAGATCCAAGGAACAGGCCTTGGTCTTGCCATCGTGAAAAGTATCATCGAATCACATCACGGCAAAATCAGTGTCACAAGTGAAGTAGGCAAGGGCACGACCTTTACCGTTCTCCTTCCTTTAAAGGATGATAGATGAGTTGCGGCCATGAGCATCATGTCTGTAAATAGTATTATAGACCATATATCTATTGTAGCCCTGCTGATTAATGAGTTTTCTTAAGGCTTATTGCGGGAATAATGTCTCATTCGCAGTGTTTTAGTACCCCTTGAGCTTAAGTCCGCGTCTTGCGGACACTGCTTATGCCAGGGGTGTAAGTTCATTGGTGCTGTGTCTCACTAATCCCGCCCAACAGCATAGCGGGATAAGTTCATTCACGAAATAATTTTCTTGTAAACAACACAAGACTTTTTCAGTAACCAGGGAAAGAACTAACTGTTCGGTGATATGGTCCTCTCATCCCGCCCAACAGCAATGCGGGATAAGTTCATTCACGAAATAATTTTCTTGTAAACAACACAAGACTTTTTCAGTAACCAGGGAAAGAACTAACTGTTCGGTGATATGGTCCTCTCATCCCGCCCAACAGCATTGCGGGATAAGTTCATTCACGAAATAATTTTCTTGTAAAAACACAAGAAAATTATTTCTAATTCACTAAAAACCATGATGCTCGGCAAGCTTTTCAAACATCTGGGCCAGACCGGTTCCCAGGAAAAATGTCGAATCAGCACCCAGATTGTCCCCGACAGTTTTATCAAAGAATACATTCAAACTCGACCCCAGCCCGTCTTCCGGCTTCCAATAGCAGACCATGATTGGCACCAGCGGAAAAGGATATAGGACGACGGATACATCAGATTCAAATTGTTTCTCCACTTTTTGGCCATTAAACATATGAACAATATCATCAAAAAAATCGGGATATCTATCACCAAGTTCTTTTAAGACGTCTTCTCCTCTTTTTTTAAATAATGCGTATTTTTCCTTGCCACCGGGAATCTCTCGAAAAGAAATCCAATCACCGGTCACTGGCACCCCTTTGCAGTTCAATACATAATCGAGCAAGGGAACCACCACCCAGGGGATGATATGCAGGTCGGTCGAAAAAGTTCCGTTTTGACGGATGCCAACATTTTTCCCAAGTATCGGAACAGTCAAAATACCAGTCATTGTTCGTGCACCAATTCGTTTAGCGGTAAGTGCAAAATCAAGGCCCACGACTTCATGTATCATTGCGGATATATATTCGTCCTGCTTATCTTCCGGACTGTTTTCAATCACCTTCCCGTCAGAAAATCTGGCGATATCCGCATTTGTTGACATTCGGACACTCTTCTATACGGCGCTTCCCCATATAAACGGCACCAGCGAATGCCAGACAGGTCTTTTCACCACACTTTCTGCAATTACTTTTATCCAGGACGCTAAATACCTCCATTGCATTTTTAGCAGCCACCATTGATTCTCCTCCTGATTTGTTACTTGTGCATACAAACCTTTTTGCCTAGAACTGCTCTCCCAATTGGCATAAGATTACACCTCCTCTCCATTATGCTCAACCAAGACTTGACGAAGTTTCGTTATTTAGTGTATCAATATGTGATTGCAGAATCACTTGCGGATTAAAGTTGATAATTTTATTGATATTTTGTCTTCTTTTCCCTATCGGTTTTTTAAGAAGACAATCTATGAATTCAAAGTTTCCTGAGCATCTCCTCGATTCCTTATTGTTCTACAGATATACATGTTTTATCAACAATGGGAATTGTTGCTCAAAAAGCCAGGGTCTGCATGGTGTCTTTTTCAATTTTGCAAACATTTACGTTTGCTCAGGCGAATACTGTATTCTCTGCTGACCAAAGCACAACCCAGCAGAATTTAGAACAGCTCATCAAAACCAGAAGTTGCCGGGGATGTGATCTCGCGAATCTTAATCTGAACAGATTGGATCTTTCTGGTGTCGACCTTGAGGGGGCAAATTTGTCACATGCCAAACTCTATCTGACTGATCTGTCTGACGCCAATTTAAAAAATGCCACACTGACCGGCGCTATCTTCGGGGGAGCTGATCTTGGCGGAGCAGATCTCCGTGGGGCTCGACCTTTCAAATACGTCACTGGACAGTGCATATTTAGGGGAAGCACTAATTGATTACAAAGCAACTCCTGCGCCGCTAGATAAACCCAATATTTCATCAACAAGTCCAGCGGCTAGTGCTCCCGATCTCCACCACAGAACCGATCGCTAATACCGGGGAAGCTTCTTCTGACGGCTGGTGGTCCGGGCTTCCCAAGTCAAAAAAGATGCTCTACACCAATCTCACCGCAGCAACGGCTATCGGAATATGGGGACTCGCGACATGGGATTATGGATCAGCCGGGTTTAACACGGGCGATGAGGGATGGTTTGAACAGGACTCCAAATATGGCGGTGCAGATAAACTCGGCCACCTGTGGTCAACGTATGCTTTTGCGGACGCTCTTACCGGTCTCTACAAGAGTTGGGGTTACGCCTCGGAAAAAGCAAACGCTTACGCTGCGCTTTCGGCATGGACGGTGCAGGCTTTTATGGAAATAGGTGATGCGACAAGTGAAACCCAGGGGTTTTCCTATGAAGACATGGTCATGAATACCGTGGGTGCCCTGACCAGTGTTTTAATGGAAAGATACCCTGAGCTTGATCGTAAAATCGACCTCAGGGTTGAATATGTTTTCAATGTTCCAGTCAACGGTATTTTCGATGATTACTCCAATCAATATTACTCCATGGTACTGAAGCTTGATGGTTTTGATGCCATCGAAAACACATTTGCCAAATACATTGAGTTTTCAGGAGGATACTACACCAGAGGATACGAAGAAACAGATGAAGACAACACCAGATCACTTTTTGTCGGTATCGGCTTCAATTTTTCCAGATTACTCGATCAAAATGGCTGGAACAGAACCGGTAAGATTCTCGAATATCTGCAGGTTCCCTACACTGTACCCAAAGCTTCATATGATCTTGACTAGCCTTGATACGTGAGAAAAAAGTGGATTCCCGGCAATACTTCAGCACGGAATTCATTTGCAGGTGGCAAGATTTCCCACAGACGGCTATTATCTGTTATATTAAACAGCGTTGTCAGTCTAACCATCCACAAAAATGAATTGTGGATCTTCAAAAACTCTAGAGGAGAAAACTATGAAAGCAATAATTTCAAAAGAGTGCATGGGGGACAGAAACTGTAACAAATTGTGTCCGGAAGTGTTCGAATATGATGAAGATCAACTTCTTTCTATCGTCAAGTACGACGAAATTCCCAAACATCTTGAAGACGTAGTCCGGCAGGCAGCCGCCGAGTGCGGTGCCGACGCAATCACTATTGAAGAATAGGGAGATTGGAAATGGCCGGTTTTCGTGACAGCAAAACAGCCAGAAACCTCCTTGCTCTCCTACTCTGCCGAGGCCCAGGCCCGTACCCGCTATAACTTTTTTGCGACCCAGGCCAGAGAGGAAGGTTTCATCCAGATAGCCAATATATTTGATGAAACAGCCAACCAGGAATTCGAGCACGCCTTACGATTTTTTAAATTTTTTAATGGTGGTGAACTCGAGATAACAGGCAAATTTCCAGCCGGCGTGATAAAGGATACCCATGCCAATCTGATCAGTTCGGCAGAACTTGAACTGTACGTTCATGATCAGATGTACAAGGTTTTTGCCGAAGAGGCGGAAGAAGAAGGTTTTCAGCGGGCTGCTGACACCTTCTACGCCATAAATGTCTCGGAAAAAAATCACGAATTAATGTTTCGCGCTCTCGCCGAAAACCTTGTTTCCGGACGAGTTTTTCAAGCGCGACGAGTCAGTCATATGGAAATGCCTCAGCTGCGGTTATCTCCATGAGGGAACACCCCACCGGATAAATGTCCTGCCTGTGTCAAGCCGCCTGGGTATTTTGAAGTGCTGAAAAAAAATTGGTAAAACAAAAGCCACTGTTTTTAGGAGCGGTGGCTTTTTTAAAGAATTGACAACACTGCCTCAATTGCCTTTTTCAGCTGTTTACTATGGATCTTGCCGGCAAAATGAACAGGGCTCTTTCCATAAATAGGATCCCAGCCGCCTGGATCGGCAAAACAATAAAATTGGGTTTCAAGACCGATTTTACGCGCCGCATCTTCAGCCGGATGACCTACCAGCCGTCTTGCCACCTCCCATGTCGCGCCACAGGGAGCACCCCGTACCACTTTCACATTTGCAATCTTACCGTCTTCAACCTCCACCTCAAATTCCGGCGCACCAAATGTTTCTCCATAGCTGCCAAGACCAACCTGCCTTGGAAGACCACATCAGGTAGGTGGCGTGAAAATTCCCTGGCCCGTTATTTTTTTTCCGGAAGCAATGAGCGGTATTGCACTTTTCTCACAGATTGCAGCCAGATCCGTGGAGAGATCATTGTGGCGGAGAAAGTCAAGGACCAGGTCACAGGAGACATCTTTGGGAAGATATTTGCTGGTGTCGTCGATGACAAGAGGCAGTACCTCATCAATATCGATAATTTCTAACTCAAGAAGATCACCGCCATATTCCATCAGCCCGCTGATTTTTCTCTCCCCACTTCCATTCTGTTGGAAGACCATGATTCGTTGTCGGGCTTTCATCACCGTATCGTTCACTTTCTATACCTCATATCTATCTAATGGATCAAATATCGAGACGGACCCAGCGTGTGCAATACCTGTAAACCGCTTCAAGTAATTTTTTACTGTTCTGTTCCCCCAAAGTCAGGACATGAAATGCCCCTCCCATATCGCGGTAAAGAATCATCCCACTGTCCATTTCACTTGTTTCTTGGTCACAGATGACCCGCACAGGGGCATCAATCTCGACAACATCCAGTTCATCATCTTGAAACTGGAAATAAGCCATTTGCGCCAAGGCATGATATTCATGTTTGGCATAACCACTGTCTTTAATCGTATATGTCTTGATGTACCCGGCTTCCTGTACAGCAATCTCGGGGACGAGGATAACACTCTCACAGTCGGATATCGTTATACTGGCTGATTGAATGATTATACTGGCGCTCATTATTTATGTACGTTCAAAGGAGTAATTTTATCCCTAATATCGAGAAAACGCACAGGATACACCCATGCAACTCATCATAAAACATGGGAAATTAAGCAAATCGCAACTCAACTCCCCATCTTTCCACCTTAAAACCTGTCATCCATAATTGCAATCACTGTTTCTCGATCCGTACTGCACAAACCTTTGCTTCCATTATCTTACAAACCGGGTCCATAGCATTATTGGTAAGCAGATTGGCCGCCGCCTCGGTGTAATGGAAAGGAATAAAGACAACCCTTGGCGGTACAATTGTGCTCACTCTGGCCTTTAGTTTGATCTCACCCCTCCGGGAACTTACCTTAATCTTCATTCCATCGGTCACACCAAGCTTGTCAGCATCCGCAGGATTAATTTCCACAAAAGCCTCCGGTGCAACAGCACTCAATCCTGCGGATCTTCTGGTCATAGTTCCAGTATGGTAGTGAAAAAGTTCACGACCGGTGGTGAGCACATAAGGATACTCCTCATCCGGTAATTCGTCTGATTTCACATAAGGAACCTCCCAGAAAAGAGCTTTACCGTTTTCTGTGCCAAAACGTTCTTTATAGAGGAACCTGGTTCCCGGATGTTCCTTATCCGGGCATGGCCACTGCAAGCCGGCACCATCTATACGGTTATAATCAATGCCGGCAAGAGCGGGCCATAAAGCTGCGACTTCATCAAAAACTGCCGAAGCATCAGGGCGCTTTTCCAAATTACCTTCACCTGTCACCCGCTTATAAAGCTGATCGATAATATCCAGATCAGACCTGGCCTCGCCTGGAGGATTGATTGCCTTACGGACTCGCTGCACGCGGCGCTCGGAGCTGGTAAAGGTACCTTCTTTTTCGGCAAAACAGGCGCCCGGCAGAACAACATCGGCAAGTTTTGCGGTCTCGGTCATAAAGATATCCTGCACCACCAGGAATTCAAGGCTCTTAAAGGCTTTAACCGAATGGGTGGTATTGGGGTCGGACAGAGCCGGATTTTCACCAAAAATATAGAGGCCTCTCAAGGTACCGTCAATCATCTGCCCGGTCATGACCGAGGCAGGTGTTCCAATCTTATCAGAAAGAGGTCTCCCCCAGGCCTTCTCAAATTTTTCTTTTACTGCCGGGAGCTCAACCTTCTGATAACCGGGGTACACATTAGGCAGGCTGCCCATGTCGCAGGCCCCCTGAACGTTGTTCTGACCTCGAAGCGGATTGACACCGGCCCCATGTTTGCCCATGTTCCCGGTTATCATCGCCAAATTACCAATGGCGTTGACGTTGTTGGTGCCCATTACATGCTGGGTGATACCCATGGCGTAATAAATTCCTGCACTTCCTGCTGCCCCATAAATTCTTGCTGCCTCTATAATATCTGCCGCAGGGACACCTGTCACTTCCTCCCCAAATTCCGGAGTAAATGGCTCAAGCGATCTTGCAAAGGCTTCAAAATTTTCGGTTCTTTCTTCAATAAACGATTTATCTTCAAGCCCTTCTTTAAGAATCACGTGGGCTACTGCATTGAGCAGAACTGAGTCGGTGCCGGGACGTTGCCGCAGCCACAGGGTAGCAAACTTCACCAGAGGAATTTTTCTTGGATCGGCAACTATCAGCTGCGCACCATTTGCGACAGCCTCCTTCATCTTGAGGGCAATAATTGGATGGTTTTCTGTGGTATTGGAACCAATGACCAGCATTGCCTCATTATCGAGAATCTCATCGACAGAATTGGTCATTGCCCCTGAACCGAATTTTGTGGCCAGACCGGACACAGTGGCACTGTGTCAGTAGCGGGCACAGTGATCGATATTATTGGTGCCAAATCCCGCGCGAAACAGCTTCTGGAACAGATAGTTTTCTTCGTTGGTGCATCTGGCGGAACTGAGTCCTCCAACACTGTCAGGACCATTTTTCATGACGATTTCTCCCAGTCTGGATGCGACCAGATCAAGCGCCTCCTCCCAGGTGGCTCTTTCCAGTTCTCCTCCCTTTTCCTTTCGGACCAAGGGCCATTTCAATCGCTCCGGGCTTTTAATAAAGTCAAAGCCAAACCGACCTTTGGCACAGAGCCAGCCGTTGTTGTGGTTATTCGCGGAAGAACCGACCCGTATTACCTCTCCCCCATGGGTCGAAAGGGTAATATTGCAGCCGCAGCCGCAATAGGTACAGGTTGTATCTGTTTTTTCAACTCCTTCCATCCTGGCTTTACCAGCCCAAATGGCTCCCGAGAGCGCTCCGGTGGGACAGACAGAGATGCACTGGCCACAGAATTCGCAGTCTAAAGTATTGCCAAAAGGCGGGATGACTTTTGCTTCAAATCCACGCTCGGCAAAACCTATGGCGCCAACCCCCTGCACCTCATCACAGACTCTGACACAGAGGCCGCAGAGAACACATTTATTCTGTTGCCTGACAACAAAAGGGTTTGTGTCAATACGGTGATGGTCCCTCATTTCCCCTTTAAAGCGGTTGTCACGAATGCCGTACTGATAGGCAAGCTCCTGCAGGGTACAGTCCCCTGCTCCGATACAGGTCATACAATCATTTGGGTGATCAGAGAGCAGCAGTTCAACCATGGTTTTCCGTAAACGGTAGAGTCTTGCGCTCTGGGTTTTAACGATCATTTCATCTGTTACTGGAGTGGTGCAGGAAGTTACCGGTTTAGGCATCCCGGCAATCTCCACGATACAAAGCCTGCAGGCGCCATAAGGTTTAAGGCGATCATCGTGACAAAGCGTGGGAATTGACTATTCCTACCTTTTGCAGCTTCAAGAATCGTTGTCCCCTCCGCAACTTCGATATCTCTACCATCTATCGTTACATTCATCATCGTCACTACTCCTTTAATACGGCATTGAATTTACAGGCGTCAAAACAGGCTCCACAGTGAATACAGGCGGCATTGTCAATTTTATGGGGTTTCTTTTTCTCTCCCGTAACAGCAGCCACAGGACAGGCCCGTAAGCACATACCGCAACCGACACACATATCTTCACGAATAAAGAAAGTAAGCAGTTTATTACAGACTTTTGCTGGGCATCTCTTCTGGTGGATGTGTGCCTCATACTCATGGCGAAAATACTTGATGGTGCTGAGAACAGGATTAGGTGCCGACATGCCCAGACCGCAAAGACTTGAGTCACGAACATCTTCGGCCAGTTCCTGGAGAAGCTCAATATCCCCCTTCTTTCCCTCTCCATCAACAATTCGGGTGAGAATCTCCAGAAGTCGTTTTAGTGCCAAGACGACAAGGAACACATTTTCCACAGGATTCGGCCTGGGTGAACTCAAGGAAAAATTTGGAGATATTGACCATACAGTCGGTCTCATCGAGGACAAGCATACCTCCGGAGCCCATCATCGAGCCAACCGATTCCAACCCTTCGTAATCTACCGGCAAACCAATATGCTGCTGCGGGATACAGCCTCCGGATGGTCCACCGGTCTGCACCGCTTTAAAGAGCTTGTCACCTTCAATACCGCCACCGATTTGATAAATGATGTCTTTTAAGGGCATTCCCATGGGAATCTCGATAAGACCAGTGTTTCTGATCTTTCCGGTAAGGGCGATAACTTTGGTTCCCTTGCTTTTCTCCGATCCTATGGAGGCGTACCACTCGGCACCTTTGATCAGAATCTGGGGAATATTGGCAAACGTTTCAACGTTGTTGATGATGGTCGGTTTGCCCCAGAGTCCCTTGTTGGCAGGAAATGGTGGCTTGGCCCGGGCATTCCCCTTTCCCCCTCGATGGAGGCGATCAGGGCAGTTTCCTCACCACAGACGAATGCACCGGCACCAAGTTTGACTTTCAGTGTGAAATTAAAATCTGAACCGAAAAGCTTGTCGCCCAAATACCCCCTGTCCTGTGCATCGGCCAATGCCTTGTTCAGCCTGTCAACCGCCAGAGGATACTCAGCCCTGATATAGATATACCCGACGGTGGCACCGATTGCATAAGCACCTATAATCATCCCTTCAATTACAGCGTGTGGATTTCCCTCAATGATTGAACGATCCATAAAAGCACCGGGATCACCTTCGTCGGCGTTACAGATGATGTAGTGTTTATCTGACTTGGTTGCAGCACAGAAACTCCATTTTAAACCGGTGGGAAAACCACCACCGCCGCGCCCCCGCAAGGCCGGATTCTTAATAATGGCGATGACATCCTGCAGGCCGCATAGTGGTGAGAGCTTTCTCTGCTGCCTTGTATCCATCGACAGCTATGTATTCATCAATTGATTCCGGATCAATTTTGCCAAGATCCGCCAGAACAATCTTCGTCTGATTTTCGTGGAAAGTATAATAGTCATCCCCCACCAGCCACTCCTTTACCGGTCGGCCGCCCAAAACATGATCCCTGACGAGTCTTGTAACCATCTCCGACTGAATATATTGATAGGTGGACACATTGCCATCAACCGCTATGTCAACAAGAACATCCCTAGCACAAAAACCCCGACATCCAACTTTGTGCAGCCTGCAATGCTCCTTTATGGTTGCGTTTTCTGACTCCGGCTGCTGCAAATTCAGTCTGAATGCCTCCATTACCTGGTCACCACCGGCAGCAATTCCACCTGTGCCCATGCATACATTGACGATTATTTCGCTGTTCATGGTTCTATTCCTTATATTCTTTGAGACTCTTCATCATGCTGGCAGGTGTCACCTTGCCAAACACTTTCTCATTGACGATCACGACCGGGGCAATACTGCAGGCCCCAACGCAGTTGACACGCTCCAAAGTGAACTGTCTGTCCTTGGTGGTATCCTGATCTTCTTTCAGTTTGAGGTCTTCCTGGATTTTAGAAATAATTCGGGGAGCACCCTTGACATGACATACCGTTCCCGAACAAACCGTGACTAATATTTTTCCCCCGTGGAGCAAGATGAAATTGCGAATAAAAAGTAATGACACCATAGAATTCTGAGGAGGGGATGTTGGTTCTTTTGGCGAACCAGTGCACGGTCTCCTCAGGGACATACCCGAATGCGTTTTGTATCTGCTGAAGAACGGTGATAATATTGTCACCATTCTTTAAATAATCCTGGTAGATCGTTTCCAGTTTTTCTTCCTGCGATTTCTCCATTAAAACGCACTCCTTACCCCAGGCTCGTCAATTCCTCACCAGGAGGTTTTCTGATTCAGCCTGGTACAAACCGTTTAGAACTCATACCATTAGCTGACAGAATATTTGTTAACAGGCTGACAAAACACACTCTTATTATTCACCACCTTTATAAAATAACCATCTTAGAATTCAGATCCACCAAATACCGTACTACATGGTAGTATTATACTAAAAGCTTGATCGGAGATATTTGAAAATATCAGAGCATGTAGAAAAACTATCTTTTAAAAACAGGAGAAAGGAGATAGGTTGAGGAGAATTTCACGGCTTGTGGCACTATTTATTACTTGTTTGAAACCGTAAAAATCTGAAAATCGCAATTTGCTAACTATGCCGATCCTTTCATAAATCAGAACAGAAAAGAATAGATATATGCATGGAAATGCGATAGGGTATAGCCATAATTCATTTGCTCTCTCACAATTTCTAAATGTCTTTCAATCGGGAGGAACTCCATGAATCTACAGAAAATTTTTGAGTATGCCCTGCAAAGGGAAAAGGAAGGATACCAGTTTTTCAAAACCAATGCGGACAAAGCAGGCCATGCAGCAGCAAGTCAGGTTTTTCAAAGACTCGCTGATGAGGAACTGAAACATATACAATATTTACAAAACCTCATGAAGGCCGAGGGCGATGAAGGTATCCAGTCGGAAGCGATGCTGGAGATCGAAGGCTGGTTTGAAGATAAGGCCAAGGAAGAGCTTCTCGACCAGAGTCTCATTGAGTCAATGATTCCAGATGTGGCTGTACTGAGAACCGCCTATCTCATAGAAAGTGATCTTTCACAGTTCTATGAAAATGCAGCAGCAAAATCTTCAGGCAAAGCCCAGAAGGCTTTTCAACAGCTGGCCAAATGGGAAAGAGGCCATGAATCGTTTTTTAAAGAACTCCACGATAAGGTGTTTGAAGAGTATACCCAGATGCCCTGGGGCGGTTGATGTTCTGATACACTCCCCTCTGCATCCGTCTAATCTGCCATTGCAAAGGGAGATATCTGCCTCAGTCGTTCTGTCGTATAATAATGAATGAAAAGAAACAAGATTCTCTTCCGGCACAATGTACCGGAAGAGAGAGTAATTGACCTGGGAGGACTATGCCGCCTTGGCTACATTAACGGCGCAGACCTTCAGCTCTGGAATTTTGCAGATGGGATCGTGAGCAGGATTGGTGAGAATATTTGCACAGCTCTCAATAAAATGAAACGGCATAAAGACAGAGCCTTTTCCAATCCGCTTGGTGACGTGGGCTTTGGCTTCAATCTCCCCTCTTCTGGATGAAATTTTGACGACATCACCCTCTTTGACGGAGAGTGCCGCAGCGTCCTCTTCGTTGAGTTCAAGAAGACCCTCTTCGATCTCATTGTCAAGTGTTGGTGAGTTTCGCGTCATTGTCCCTGTGTGATAGTGGGCGAAAACACGGCCCGTTGAGAGCCAGAAGGGATACTCATCGTCAATGATTTCCGCTGGAGGCTTAAAATCGATGGCATGGAACAGTCCCTTACCTCTTGCAATCTTGCCTACATGCAGTATGGGAGTTCCCGGATGATCTGGTGTCGGGCACGGCCACTGCAGCCCCTGGCCTTCTAGCCTTGCATAGGTCATTCCGCCATAAGATGGCGTGAGAGAAGTCATCTCATCAAAGATCTGCTCCGGACCTTCATACTGCATTTGATAACCAAACCTGGTAGAAACCTCCTGGATAATCTGCCAATCCTGCTTGACATCGCCCCGGGGTTCCACCGCCTGGCGTACCCTCGAGACTCGACGCTCGGTATTGGAGAATGTACCCTCCTTTTCGGCAAAACAAACTCCCGGGAGCACCACGTCGGCCAGTTCAGCAGTTTCAGTCAGGAAGATATCCTGCACCACCAGCAGTTCCACCTTTTCCAATGCTTTCTTCACATGAGTGGCATCGGGATCGCTGACTACCGGGTTCTCACCCACAATATAAAGACCCTTGACACTACCCTTTTCTATTCCCTCGAGCATATAGGGAATAGTCAAACCAACTTTAGTGGAAAGCGAATCGACTCCCCATGCCTTGGCAAATTTCTCTGCGGCAGCTTCAGAAGTGACAGGCTGGTAGGCGGTAAAAACATTAGGGAGACCGCCCATATCACAGGCACCCTGAACGTTGTTCTGGCCGCGCAGAGGATTCAGGCCGGAACTCTCCTTGCCCATGCTTCCTGTCATCATTGTCAGGTTGGCAAGCGTTTTCACATTGTCAACACCCGTGGTGTGCTGGGTGATACCCATGCAGTAGATTATGGACGCTTTATCAACAGTTGCGTAAGCTTTTGCGATTTTGCGGATATCATCAGCTGCAACCCCGCAGATCTCAGAGGCTTTTTCCGGTGGAAACTGCTCAATAACCTTAACAAAGGCTTCGTACTCTTCTGTGTGCTCGTCGATAAAGGACTGATCCTGCCAGCCGTTCTCGAGAATCACATTCATAATGCCGTTCAGCAGGGCGACATCGGTTCCCATCTTCTGGGTGACGTGAATATCGGCAATCTCTGTGACGTGTATCTTGCGGGGATCGGCAACGATAATCGTCGCACCGTTCTTCTTCGCTTTAAAGATACGGGTTGCAATCAGCGGATGGGAAACGGAGGTGTTGGATCCGATAATAAAGATGCATTCGGCATTTTCAAACTCAGCGATCGAGTTGGTCATCGCTCCACTTCCAAAAGATGCGGCAAGACCTGCCACGGTGGAAGAGTGTCAGAGTCTGGCGCAGTGGTCGACGTTGTTCGTTCCAATGGCTGCACGGGCAAATTTCTGCAGAAGATAGTTCTCTTCGTTGGTCACCCTGGCGGAGGTAAGAAAACCGATGGAATCAGACCCGTTTTTTTGCTTTATCTCCTTCAGCTTGGAGGCGGTAAACTCGAGGGCCTCATCCCAGGTTGCTTCTTCGAGTTTACCGTTCTTACGAATCAACGGAGTCGTCAACCTGCCATCGTTTCTGATAAACTCATGCAGATTCCAGCCTTTGATGCACAGCTTACCTTCATTGACCGGGCTGGTCTTACAGGGAATTGTGCCGATGGGTTCACCATCAAGCACTTCCAGAAAGATGTTGCAGCCACAGCCACAGTACGTGCACGTTGTCAATACTGTCCTGTAATCCATAGTAGCTCCCTTACTCTTCCTTACCTTCTACAGGCTTTAAATTGTTCAAAGGTGATCTCAAGCCAGGACGCAGACCGGTCTGAAAATCAAAATTATCTACCATTATAGAGTTGACTTTCTTATAGAGCGTCCGCAGAGGAATATGTGATGGGCACGCCTCTTCACAAAGGCCGCAGTCAATACAGCGCCCTACCATATGCATTGCTCTGGTGTGATGGAAAACGGGAATCTCCGGCGGTATCTCACCGCGTTTAACCAGGTCGTCGCATTTGAGGGTGCAATCATTGCAGAAACACATGGGACAGATGTTACTGCAGCCATAACATTTAATACATTTAACAAACTCATTCATCCAGTAGCTGAATTTATCAGTGAGCACCAAAGCATCAACCTCTGTCACCGAAATGTCCTCCCGACCTTCAGTCTTTTCTCCGGCAACCATATTTTCTGGATAGGGCTGACTGCACTCGCAGCTGTCGGCCAGTTCCTGGGGGCAACCGATGCCCACCGGGACGACATTATTCTTCTTCAACTGATTCCAGGTATAGAGTGTGTTGAGCCCACGCTCATCACAGCCTCTCACCAGCACACCAAAGGTGTCGTCCGGATATGCTTCGGCAATGTTCATCAGATATTTATTGAGTGGATACCGCGCATCTCCAGGTTTGTCCACGTCCCCCAGCACCATATCATCAAGGTCATCACCCTTCTGATAGAGGTGCGGAGCGACATGACCGTTCTGCATGGCCAATCCCAGAAATCCCTTGATCTCACCTGACTCCAAAAGTTCTTTAACTTTTTTCTTTATCGCATCAATCATAATTACACCCTGCATTAACAGGCTTATGCCATTTCCTTCCTGTAATCGTTTTTCAACGGTGATGGACCAAGTTCACGCAATTCTTCTATAAAAGAAGTAAATTCGTGAACAAGCTCCGGAGCTTCAGCGGAGGAAACCCAACTGGCTTTCAGCCTCTGTTCCTCAATCCCGCTGAACTTGAGCATTTCTCTCAGAACGGTCACACGCTTCTCGGTAGAATAATTACCATACAGGTAATTGCATTCACCGAGGTGTCAGCCACCCACAAAAACGCCGTCCACCCCTCTTTGAAAAGCTAGCAGAATATGATGCGGTGATACAGAACCACTACACATTACCCGGACAGTACGAACGTTTGCCGGATACTGTAAACGACTGACCCCAGCCAGGTCAGCAGCGGCATATGCTCACCATGTGCACAAAAAGCAGACTATCCTGGGCTCAAAATTGTCGTTACTCATTATTTTATCCTTGGTTTATGTTTATTTAAACTACCAGCTGTTTACCTACTCAAACATATCATGAAACGAAGCAGCACAGAGCCACTGATCAAATAGCACGAATTTGCGCCAGCAGCTGTTCCGGTTTGTACCCTTTCAACAATGCACTGTGTGAAGGACACGTCGAAGCGCAGTTGCCGCAACCCTTGCAGAGTATTTCCTGTACTTCACACACCCCTTTATCCCTGTTGAAGATGATGGCTTCATAGGGACAGACATTCATGCAGCCCATGCAGCCGACACAGCTTTCATCATCAATCCTGGCCACAACAGCGCTTTTAACCAGCTTGTCTTTATAGAGAATTGACGCAACCCGTGAGCCGACACCAATGCCCTGGGTACGAGCCTCAACCGAGGTTACCGGGTAGCGGCAACTGCCGCAGACAAAAATACCGTCCGCTGCGAAATCGAGTGGTCTGCAGCTTGGCATGCGCCTCAAGAAAGAAGCCGTTCTTGTCAGTCGGCACTCGCATGAGTCCGGCAACTTTGGCCGATCCTTCTCTGGCAACCAGCGGCGTTGAAAGAACCACCAGATCAGCATTGATCTCTTTGTCCTTGCCCATTACCGAGTGGTAAAAATTCACCTTGCCGTTATCAACCTGAGGAGGCCGTTTTTGATCGTAGACTTCGAAGCCAATACCCATTCCCCTGGCATCCCAGAGCAATTTCTCTTTCTCATCACCATACATCTGCATATCGCGGTAGAGAATATGGATATCCGCAAAAGGATTATGTCTCTTGATGAACATCGCGTTCTTTACGGCCGTCAGGCAACAGATCCTCGAGCAGTATTCGCGGGTCTCACTCCTGGCGCCCGCACACTGGATCATAACAATTTTCTGGGCATTGAATTCGCCGTTTTTTAATTGTTTTTCCAGCTCCATCTGAGTGATAACATTCGTGCCGTTGTAACCAAACAAGTCCTCTTCAACCAGTGGAACGGCACCAACAGCGACTACTATACAGCCAACGGTCTCCTGTCTCGACTCTTCACCCTTTTTAATGGTGACGACAAAGTTACCTATGTAACCGGTTATCTCCGTGACCTCGGAGCCGACATGGGTGGTGATGTTTTCAGTGTTGATCACCTTCTCGGCAAGCTTGTCCACCTGCTCTTCCGCGGCGGCGCCGCTGTCGAGGACATGCAGGCTGCGCATTAGACCGCCGAGTTTGCCTGCCTTCTCTACGAGAATGACCTCCAGGCCCATAGCAGCAAGCGACTCGGATACGGACAAGCCCGGCTATGCCGCCACCAATGACCAGGGTCTTGTGAACGACGGAGGATTCGATATTATCCGCCGGCTCAAGGGAAATTGATTTTGCCACCCCCATGCGAACCAGATCCTTGGCCTTTGAGGTCGCAATATCCTTCTGCCCCATATGCACCCAGGAACACTGGTCACGGATATTGACCATCTCAAAGAGATAGGGATTCATTCCCGCCTGCTCACAGGAGCTTGCAAACAGCGGATGATGGGTCCGCGGTGAACAGGAAGCGACAACCACCCGGTTAAGATTATTCTTCTTGATGGCGTCCTGGATCTCACCGATACCTGCTTCCGAGCAGGTATAGAGGTTCTCTTTGGTATACACCACCCCCGGCAGAGTTCCGGCATATTCCGTTACCGACTTGCAGTCGAGATGTCCGGCGATATTGGAACCACAATCACAAATAAAAACGCCAACCCTTAGCTGCTCGTTCTTTTTCTCGCTCTTTTTCTTCATTTTCGTAAAAATCCTTTTAAGATACCTGGAGGAGTTTTCCGTGAGTCACCGTCTGTACTGCCCTTGATGCAGCGCTGCTGGCCTGGGCTACCGACTCCGGGATATCCATCGGGCTATGGCCGCAGCCGCAGACGAAAATGCCTTCCCGTGTGGTATCAACCGGATTTTCCGGCGTAGTTTTGAAAAATCCGAACTGATTTATTTCGATATCGAGTATCTCTGCAAGCTGTTCCACCCCTTCCGACGGCCCACAGGCAGTGGCCAGGATCACTAAATCGAACTCTTCGCGGACAACCTTCTGCAGCTGGGTATCTTCATAGACGAGCACAGGATTGTTGTTTGGTCCGCCGACAATTTCGGCAACCCTGCTGCGCTTATAAATGATGTTGGAGTTGTTGCCGCCGCGCACCCGGTACTCGTCAAAACCTTTTCCTACCGCTCGGATATCCATACCAAAAATTATCGATGTGGTATCGTTGTCATGCTCATGAGCGATAATTGCTTCTTTAATGGAATGCATACAGCAGTAGCCGGAGCAGAATGGATAGAAGCGAAGATCGCGCGAACCGACGCACTGGATAAAGGCAAGTTTCTTGGCAGTAGTGAAATTTTCAGCCCTTGCCTTCAGCGCACTAATTTTTTCTGTAAGGCTCTTGTAATCTTCATATTTCGCCATCCAGTCCTTGTGCTCTTCCGCTACTTCTTTCCCTGCGTATTGCGCAAAGAGAGCTTCTGACTTTTGACCGTTTTTATCCTCAAGCCGGGCAAGCGTTTTCGCTGCCCTGTTTTCCTGTTTCTCAAGCTCGGCGATCTCTCGCTTCACTGCAACATCCGAAGGCCGGTCGAGATGCCCATGGGTTGGCCCGCTGGCACTGAGAAAACGTTCAAATTCCATGGCGGTAACGACATTTGGCAGATCCCTGTATCTGTACTCGGGGATCCTAACCGGGTCAAAGATGGTATATCCGTTGGCAGCAATGACTGCTCCGACCTCCAGTTCGATTACCTCGTCCTTCTGGTCAAAATCGATCGCTCCGGCCTGACATTTTTTGGCGCAGACACCACACTTTTTGCCATTAAAAACACGGCAGTGATCGGTATCGATGGCGTGGGTTGAGGGAATGCCCTGGGCAAACCAGCTATACACAGCCTTTCTGGTGGAGTGACCCTCATTGTACAGATCGTTTACATCTGTGGGACACACCTCGGTACAGGCTCCGCAGCCGGTACATTTGGCTGCATCGACGTATCTGGCTTTCTTCCTGACCGTGGCTGTAAAACAGCCGGCACTTCCTGATACCTCTTCAACCTCACTATACGCCAGTAACTCAATATTGGGATGTCGACCGACATCCAGCATCTTCGGCGAAAGTATTCAGATGGCGCAGTCATTCGTGGGGAAGGTCTTATCGAGTTGAGCCATTTTACCCCCGATACTCGGCAGCCGCTCAACCAGATGCACCTTGAAACCCATTTCAGCAAGATCCAGTGACGACTGGATTCCCGCTATTCCTCCACCAATAACAAGCATGTCCTTATTCACAATCTACCTCCCATCAGGGCAGTTTAAAATGACGCTATCAGGCAGCCTCTTTAATCTTCAGAGGACCGAGAGACTGAATCTGCTCTGTAAATTCCTGCGCTACCTCAGCAAACCTGGTTCCCTCCGCAGAAGATATCCACTCGAGGCGAACGCGTTCCGGTTCAATCCCCAGCATGGTTGCGAGTTCCTTTGCTGCTCCGAATACCTTTTCCGCTTTTACATTACCATCCAGGTAATGACAGTCACCGATATGTCATCCGGCGACAAGGACACCGTCAGCCCCATTCTCAAACCCTTTGAGAATAAAATTGGGGTTTATCCTTCCGGTGCACATCACACGAATGATGCGCATATTCGGGGGATACTGAAACCTGCTGACGCCAGCCAGATCTGCCGCTGAGTACGCACACCAGTTACAGGCAAATGTTATTATCTTTGGATTAAATTCCCCGGACATTCTCTCTTCCTTGTCTGTAGTTTCAAGATTCTTTAAATCGTTCCCATTTATTCTTCGAAAGCTTCCTCGACCATGGTCAGCACAACTTCATCGTCAAAGTGATGCACTGAAGCGGCTCCAGTCGGGCAGGCGACTGCACACGGACCACAGCCCTTGCACAAAGCCTCCTGAACTATGGCAACACGCATTCCCTCTTCGTTTTCACCAACGGCAATGGCATTGAACGGACAGGCCTTCTCGCACTCTCCGCATGCCCTGCACATAAACTCATTGACATTGGAAACCACGCCCGCGGCAGTGATCAGTTCCTTGGAAAGCGTCACTGCCGCTCTTGAAGCAGCTGCTGCCGCCTGGGCAATGGACTCTTCAATTGGTTTTGGATAATGGGCCATACCAGCCAGAAAAACACCTGCCGTTGCAAACTCTACCGGCCTGAGCTTGGCATGTGCCTCGTTGAAGAAATTGTCGCTGTTGCATGAGAGCTTGAACATCTTGGCAAGAGGCTCATTATCACGCGGAACAATTGCCGCCGCCAGTACCATAAGATCTGCATGGATATCAATATCCGTCTGCATGATATGATCTTTCACTCTTACCCAGATTTCACCATCTTCAGTCCGGACGGCAGGCTTCTGCTCTTTCTCGTAGCGAATAAAGATAACGCCAAGTTCCCGAGCTTTTTTGTACAGCCTTTCCCGCTGTCCATAGGTGCGGATATCACGATAAAGGATAAAGACATTCGTCTCGGGATTACGCTCCTTAAAGCCAATGGCAGCCTTTACAGAGTGGGTGCAACAGACCTTTGAGCAATAAGGCCGTGCTTCTTCCCGTGAACCAACACACTGGATGAAGACAACCGACTTCGCATCAGCCACTCGTTTGTCGTTTGCCCCTATGGCCTTGTCGAGGCCCAGGTGGGTCAGCACTCGGTCATCCTGGCCGTACAGATATTCAGTGGGCACATATTCGGTGGCACCGGTCGCCATGACAATCGCACCATGCCTCAACACGCTGTCACTGCCGTTCCTGGTCACTGTGGTCTCAAAGTTTCCGATAAAACCGGTACCGTCCTTGATACTCGTCTCGACATGCACATCTATCAGTTCATGATCAGCAACCCTGGCAATCATCTCTTTGAGGTTGTCAGCAATGGACTCACCCTGCCAGGTGGCCAGTAAACTCCTGGCATTACCGCCGAGTTCTTTTTCCTGTTCCAGAAGGTGGACAGGAAAGCCCTGATCAGCAAGCCCCAGAGCAGCCGTCATACCAGCAACCCCGCCCCCTACGACAAGGGCACTGTGGTTAACCGAAATCGTTGGCTGGTCAAGAGATTTAATAAGCCTGCTCCTGGCAACAGACATACGAACGAGATCCTTTGCCTTTGCAGTAGCTTTTTCCTTTTCATTGGAATGTACCCAGGAACACTGGTTCCTGATATTGGCCATCTCGAACAGATATTTATTGAGCCCTGCATCCTGTAAGGTTTCCTGAAACAATTCCTCATGGGTCCTGGGCGTACAGGCTGCAACAACGACACGGTTGAGCCCCTCTCTCTTGATGATATCCTTAATTTTATCCTGACTATCCTGACTGCAGGTAAAAAGGTTCTCTTCAACATAGGTGACGCCGGGGAGCGTTCTTGCCATCTCGGCCACTTCCGGCACATTGACAATAGCAGCCGATATTTGTCCCGCAATTACAGACAAAAACACCAATTCTGGGCTCTTCTTCGCTGACCTTTTTTTGCTCCGGATAGGTCTTGGCTTTTGTTAAAGAACCTCTAGATTTGGCAAGATCTGCTTCTGCCCAACATGCAGCGGCACTTGCTTCCATCACCGAGTAAGGTATATCCTTTGGTTCCTGGAACGCACCGCAGACATAGATACCATCCCGTGAGGTTTTCACCGGAGTGAAGGTGGATGTTTTGGCGAAATTGTCTTCATTGAGTTCTATATCAAGAACTCCAGCCAGCTCCACCAGTTCCTTTGGCGTTTCCATGCCCACGGAGAGAACAACTATGTCAAAGGTTTCCTCCAATGGATTACCCGCCTCGTCCACATAACGCAAGTGCAGCTCTTTGGTCTCTCTGTCTTCAGTGATGGAGTGGATACGGGTTCGGACAAACCTTACACCTTTTTCTTCTCTTGCCCGATCATAGTAGCTTTCAAAATCCTTGCCGTACGTCCGCATATCCATAAAGAAAATGGCGGTATCGAGGTCGCCTCCGGCATGCTCCTTGGCAATAACCGCCTCCTTTACCGCATACATACAGCAGACGGATGAGCAGTAACCATGATCACATTTATTGAGGTCCCGGGAGCCAATGCATTGCAGCCAGGCCACCTTCTTCGGATCCTTCTTATCTGAAGGCCTGACCAAGTGACCATGATAAGGCCCCGTGGCACTGAGAATCCGTTCCATCTCCAGCGAAGTTATTACATTATCGTACTTGGTGTACTGATAGGTGTCTAACTCTTTCGGATCGAATGCAGCAAAACCAGGGGCGACAACTACTGAACCTACGTTTACCCTGAGCCGCTCCTCTTTCTGATCAAAATCAACCGCATCAGCAGGACAGACCTTTTTACAGAAACCGCACTTGCCATTTTTTTGAAAATAGAGGCAATGAGCCTCATCTATGGCATATTTGAGGGGTACCGCCTGGGCATAATCCACGTAAATAGCCTTTTTTTTGGCAAGACCCGCATTAAAGTCATCCGTGACTTTTTTAGGGCATTTTGCAGCACATTCGCCGCAGGCAATACATTTATCCATATCGACATAACGGGGGTGCTGCAGCAACTCTACTTCAAAGTTGCCCGCTTCACCGTCTATCGATTGTACTTCACAAAGTGTTTTGAGCTCTATATTCAGGTGCCGGCCGACCTCGACCAGTTTAGGTGAGATTACTCACATCGCACAGTCGTTGGTCGGAAAGGTCTTGTCCAACTGGGCCATGACGCCTCCAATCGAAGGAGACTTCTCCACCAGATAGACATAAAAACCTGAATCCGCCAGATCAAGGGCAGTCTGCATTCCGGCTATACCGGAGCCGACCACCATAACCGATCCCTGAACATTTGTAGGATTTTTTGAATTCATCAAATTTCTCCGATACTCAAAAATGATAATGGCTGTAACAAGAACAAGTGAAGAGGTTAGAGATTCTCGGCCAAATAGGCGTAGAGATCTTTCACCTCAACATCAATATCCGTATTTGATTTCGCACATGTCAGATGGATCTGACACTTTGGACAGGCAGTCAGAAGCGTCGACGCTCCTGCCTCTAGCGCCTCCTGAAGTCTTTGTATCTGCATGGTCTTGGAGCATGAGGAACACTCCATCCATGCCGTGGTGCCGCAACAGACCGCATTTTCCCGATTATTGGCCATCTCTTTCAGCTCGGTGCCGGGAACAAGGTTAATAAGCTGGCGCGGCTCTTCGTATATGCCGGAGCGCCTTCCTAGCCTGCAGGGATCATGGAAGGTCACAGCGCCACCGCTGCCCGAGAACGGTTGATCGGCAAGCTTATCCGCGAGAAATTCGGTGATATGAACAATTTCAAAGTCCAGTTCACCGACAACTTCCGGATAGTGCTCCTTGAACGTTGAATAACCCTCCGGACAGGAGAAGATAACCGTTTTCGCACCCGAGGCTTTTATTACCTCAACGTTCTTTTTGGCAAGCTCGGCAAAGAGTGCCTGCTTGCCGCTCCAAAACGCGTCGTGGCCGCAGCAGCGCTCGTCATTGCTGACCACAGGTTCGATCCCAATTTTATTTAAAATAGTTAGAACGTCTTTGGCGGAGTCAATCATATTCAGATCGAGATACTGAAATACGACATTATGGTAAGGCAAACACCCAACAAAAAAGAAATAGTCTCCCTTTTCAACTGTTTTGCCAGCCTCCTTAGCCCACCCCGTTTTGTCCTGGTGCAGATTTCCCGCCTGAATGTTTGTGACAGTCTGAAAGATACCATGGTGGCTCTCGCTGGGCAGATTGGCCACCTCAATGGCCTTCTGCCTGTACGTGCGAATAAACGCCGGAAAATCTATACCCACCGGACATCTGTCACTGCACCTGGAACAACTCAGGCAGGCCCAGATATCGTCAGACTTGAGAATATCGTCCTCTTTGTCGACAAGAGTGCGTTTTATCATCTGTCGTGGAGAAAACTGAGAGCGTTCCTGGCTTATGGGGCAACTACCTGTACATACCCCGCACTCCATGCAATAATCGATTTGCTGTTTTGTGAGTTGCATAGCCTATGCCTACTAATAGTTTATAGGGGAGTGTTTTCTCTCTGAAACCGTTCTAATACAACGCCGATTCAGGATGGAAAACATTTACATCTTTCAAATCATCTCCCAGATATGTACGTTCATTGGGGCCTAGAATCCCAAGAGACAGCGCCAGAATAGTCCAGAAATGGACCACCTGATAATTGCCGCCAAAATGATGCGAGAGTTCATGTATCTGGGCATGACAGTTGTGACAGCCGGCAATACAGTAATGTGCACCGCTGTCCTTAATCTGCTCATCTTTCAGCTTGCCGTAGGACAGTCTTTGTTCTTTAAAGCCGGACTGCAGAAAGCCACCACCACCACCGCAGCAGTAATTGTTGGATTTATTGGGGTACATCTCCGCAATATTTTCCTCCCCCACGGCTTGCGCAATTGCAAACCGGAAGTCGTCTGCAATTTTGTCGCCAAAGCTTTTACGTACTATTTGGCAGGGATCCTGAACAGTGAACTTAATCTTCAGATCCTTATTCCAGTCAGAATTGGGTTTCAGTTTACCCTCTCGAATCCACTGCGCGTAGTATTCGTAGATGTTCTTGGTTTCGAAGTTGTGAGCAACGTTGAATTTTTTCAGTCCGGCCCGGACTGCAAATGTTACGTGGCCTCACTCCGTATTAAGATAGGTCTTGCACTTCAATTCATCGGCCATTTTAGCCTTGGCCGTCACAAGTTTCTCCCAACTTTCGTTATCAGCAAGAAACAGGCAGTAGTTTTCTGCAGCCCACGCTTTGCTGCCGTAGGTCCAGTCAACCCCTGCCAGATGGAGGATTTTCCAGAGAGGGACCATTTCGTCAGGCTCAGTCATCGGCTCCCGGGAATTCTGATTGAGAAAAAACTCGGCGCCAACCTTGTCGATCGGGGCTTCCATATCGGCGAACTCAGGTTGCGCCTCCCGGTATTCTTCCAGCACATCCTGGACAACAAATTTAAAATCCTCAACCGGGGTACCCATTGCGCTGCAGGTATCGGAAGCGAGCGCGACATCACAGGAGTCACGAATACCCTTCGGTCTCTCGTCACGCGGTCTGGCCGCTCGCAGATTAAATATGAGCTGGGGAATATCGATCTTCATCGGACAGACGTAGACACAGCGCTGGCACATGGTACACATCCAGGGCCAGTCAGACTCAAGTACTTCCTTGTCCATACCGAGAACCAGCATGCGCAGGAACTTTCTGGGATCCATTCCTTCAAGACCTGATGCGGGGCAGCCGGAGGAACAAAGTCCACAGGTGAGACAAAGGCTGAGATTCCCCTCGGGCAGAAGCTTCTTGACGTCGTCAAGAATTTTGTGCTTCACCCGTCCTTCCACTTTTATTACCACTTCAGCCATAATCAGTTCCTTTCTATAGTAATAAGGCGATAAGAGGGCCAACGACAACACGCTTTCATTTTGTTAGGCCCACCCACCACTTCCCTGAGAGAAATGTCCAAGCGAGGTAACCGCTACTCAAAGCACATCTAAATTAGCTTAAATCAGCATCTTTATCAACAAATATCAACTCAATATAACAAACTATAAATATTCATATTTTTTTCACTTCAAAAAAACACTTTTTTTCTATGTCCTGTAATTATTTGATATTTATTTATATTTCTTTGGCAAATCTTCAAATGCTCAACAAACAGCTTCAGCTGAACATATGCAAATAATTTTTTTCAATAGTATTGCAGGTCAAATCATGAACTACACCAGAGGTGTTGTTTTTGACAGGCTTTTGGCCGCAAAGACTATAAAGGGGTTTGTTTGACATTTTCATTATGATCCTGTAATAACCGGGTAGTGGCTAAAAAGCACTATTTGTTTGCAAAATACGTGTGGCGACACTGCCCATAATTATTATCGGGTGACTGTAATGAACAGGCTGATATCACTACCTAAATACAATCTAACGCTACAAAAAAAGGGCAGCACCGTCTATACCAAGATGAGCTACCCCGTCCACTGCGGACTGTACAGTGTACTGGAAACGGATCACCATATTTTCCATTTCAACCTCAACAACGAGATAATTAGAGCAAAAGCTAAAGGTGATATTTGGGGCCATCCCCATGAGTGGCTGAAACGGACTGTGGGAAATGACTGGGTATTCTACTCAACCGGGGGATATACTGGAGTTTTTGAAGCTACCGGTGAATATTACCTGCCAAATTTCAGATATCCCTCAAACTCTATCTTAGGAGGGCATCCTTTTCGACTGCAGGAAATACACTCCCTCGCCGATACCTGGCACGAGATTCTCATCGAGTTGCTGGGTAAAGTGAAATTCACGCTATCCGCTGACATACCGGGCAAATGTTCTCATGATGCACTCCTCGATTTTCTCACCAAAACTACGGCAAACACTCCGCACTACCTTGAAAACAAGGCTCGCAAGCTCTTTGACATTATTGGTGGTCGTATTTCAGTATTGCCGCCGGATGCAAGACATGTTGACTACAACCTTATCCCGCTCACCATTGCCCAGGGGTGTCTCTATAAGTGCAGGTTCTGTAAAGTCAAAAACGCTGCGCGCTTTGCCGAAAAAGACGAAACTAGAAATCCGCAGTCAAATCTCCAGCTTAAAAGATCACTACGGAGCAGATCTGAAAAATTACAACAGCCTCTTTCTTGGGGAACACGACGCCTTGCTCGCCGGGGCAGATCTTATCACTTTCAGTCTTGAAGAAGCGTATAGAGAATTCAATTTCAGTAGCTCTTATCTCAACGGCAGTAATGTTTTTCTCTTCGGCTCGGTCACCTCTTTATTGGAGGCCCCGGAAAAGCTGTTCCAGGATTTGGCAAATCTGCCGCCGCTGATTTACATAAATATCGGCCTTGAGTCAGCTGACCAAGAAACCCTGGACAAAATTGGCAAACCCATTTCCGCCCATCAGGTACAACAGGCTTTTAACCGCATTCAGGACATTAATACCCGCTACAGCTCTATTGAGATAACAGCAAACTTTCTGATGGACGACACATTGCCCAAAAATCATTACCCTAAAATTATTGAACTTATCAGAGACACACAGACCTTCACTAAACCCAAAGGGACCATTTACTTTTCGCCTCTTACCTTCGATAAACCATCCCGCGCTCGTCTTTTTGAATTTAACAGATTAAAAATCCTGAGTAAATTCCCCACGTACCTCTATATTATCCAGCGCCTCTAGCAGAAAACCCTTCAAGTCCCACCAATAATCAACCGGAGATAACCCAATGCCTGAACCCTCACAGCTGAGAAAAACTATTCTGGCCACGCGAAACCAACTTGCCCGTAAAGAAATAGAGAGCAAATCGAGGGCAATAGCGCAGCGTCTTTTGGCCCTGGAAGAGATCAGCAGTTGTCAAACAATTTTTGCCTACGTCAGTTTCAGAAGCGAGGTTGCAACCCTTGAGCTCATTGATTCCCTGATTGCCATGGGTAAAACTGTTGTTGTGCCGATTACCAGAATACAGGAGAAAAGATTGGATGCCATTCATATCACCAATCGGGCGAGAGACCTTGAACCCGGTTACTGCAATATTCCAGAACCAAAAGAAGAAATCTGCACAACCAGAGAAGTTGCCCCTGAGGAAATCGAGACCATTCTTCTGCCAGGTTCAGTCTTTGATGAACGGGGTGGACGATTCGGATATGGCGGTGGATACTATGACCGATTCCTGGCCAAAGTGCCAAAGGCCAGACGTATTGGCTTAGCATTTGATTTGCAGGTCGTAGCCAAAGCTCCCCTTCAGGAGCACGATGAACTCCTTGACCTGGTGGTCACAGAAAGCAGGATAATTCGTGGTAACAGATAAAAAAATGGTGATATGCAGAATACATATCACCATAACTTTAAAATCACCAGACTGCAGCAACTAACTTACGGTACAGGTTTTCGGGTCAACTGCAGAACCACAGGAAGGACATTTAGCTTTTTTATCGGCTTCATCTGAAAAAATTTCCCATTCTTTTTCACAATCTGGACATTTTACTTTTATTTCGTTCAAAGTCTTATTCGCTTCAAATCCCGGACAATGTTGATCAGTCATGTCTTCCTCCTTAATCGCAGAGTTAATTGTTTTACTGCAACTTCTTAACAGGAATATATAAGTCCGAATTCCAAAAAGCCAGAGAAAGGTTTCACGAGAAAAGACTTTCTGCCTTGCAGACCCGAAGTAAAAACGACTCGTCTCAAAACAGGATCAAATATGATTCCTGGCAGCAATCAGTTTTCCGGTAAGAAGTGTTCCTGTCATCGCCAAACACTCCATGTCAAGAAAATGAGCTGCGGAGGATCGGTAAAGAACCGAGCAGGTGGCAGAGAAGAGATTGTCTCGGTCATTGAAATTCACAATAACCGGGACACGGGGGAAGGCATGAAACTCAAGCGAGAGGTCATATGTGTCGGATTCTAAAACCTTTCCGCCAATTTCCTCTCCCCTTCTCTTCAAGAAGGGCGATATTGCCGCAAAATGTTGTTTCCAGAGTTTTATTGGTGTTGGTTGTGAAATAGGAAATAAGTGGCCCGGCATCTTTGAACTCTCTATAGGTCACCAAAGTGTTGCTCATTTCAGGAAGTTCCAGAGGGCAGGTAAGGATATACTTACAGATCATCACCTGAACGGCTGGAGTCAGCTCCTCTCCATCATCACCAACAATTCCGTCCATGGCAAAGCGATACATTTTATCGTAAAGAGGAATTCTCAGCGCTCCGTTGCCGGTCTCAACACCGAGCACATCAGCTTTGGCCAGAAAATCAATCTGGCCAATCTCCTTAAGATAGCTGGCGATAGGTTTCATCAAATACCTTGGAACGGCTGATAGTCACTTTATATTCACCCAGCTTTTTCAAAAGCAGATCCCGCTCGTCTTCAAGTTCTAAAAGATCCATCATCACCGGCGGCTTAACCGAGTGGGCCGGCAATCGCCGCATGGTCTCAGCAATCTCTTCTTCAAGCTCATGCAGTCTCTCTTTTATCCGGTCAATTTCAGAAATCATCTTCGTCTCATTATCCGCAAACCAGATACAAACAGGAAGTGAACCGGATCTAATCACCGGCAGGTACCTCTTTTCCAGTCACCCCCTGCTGAATCATCAGAATTTCACGATCCAGAGCCTTGCGCTTATCGGTTCTATAGAAAATAGTTCTACCTATCTTCATTGATCGGGTAAACGAGACAATCTGATATCTGTCTTTATCCGTCTGCAGGTCTTCAACCCACAGCACCCTTTCAATTTCCAGAGAGAAATCATTGCAGATCTGTTTGGCAAATTTTTCGGGATGTGCCGAAATTGACTGCCCCTCACCTGTCGGTGCGTAGATACAGACAACAGGCTTGAGGTGCTGCACTTTTTCAGAAGATGATGCATATTTGAATATTTTCACATCATAGGCACCCGGAGACCAGGCAATTGGCTCGTGTTCACCTTTTTTTGTTCCATCCCATCGATATCTTCCATCAAAGATTGCCATATCAATCTCCGCAAATCTCACATGCATCAGATTATCTGCCAACAAACAAGAAGGAGATGACAGCCTTGTTTTAGGCTGTCATCTCCCGATGAAATATTATTCCATTCCCAGCGCTTGTCGGTCAGCCATATCCATAAGAACCCTTTCACGAGCCTTATCGATACCAAGTTGCCTTACGCTTTTTGTCAATATGGGCGATCATCAGTCTGGCCATCTCTCTCGGATCATCGGCAAAACCCCATTTACCAAAGCCGAGTCCTTCAAGTTCCTCAAACATATGCTTCTCAAACTTCGTTCCTTTGGTCATCGGGAAGGTATGGCCAAATACAGTATATACTCCGGACGCGACAAAATATTGGCCGATGGCAATGGCTTTTTCACTCATCCATTCCGGTGCACAACCGGCAGCAGGCAGGTCGGCAATACTATCACCCAAGCCACCCACCTTGACCATTTCAGAGGCGGCAATAAGAATCCTGCTGTTATCAACACAGGAGCCCAAGCCAAGGACCGGCGGCATACCAACAGTCTCACAGACTTCTGCAAGGCCTGGTCCGGCAAGAGCGGCGGCTCCAGGTCCGGTCAGTCCTGCTTTGGCCAGAGCCATTTGCGAGCAACCGGTCTGCAGAACCAATACATCATTTTTGATCAACTCCTTGACCAGTTCCACATGGGAGTAATCTTGTTTCGACCGGGGATTGGTGCAGCCGACAACCCCGGCAACCCCGCGAATCCTGCCATTGATGATGTTCTCATTAAGTGGAGTATAACTTCCTCTGAATGATCCGCCCAGCATATAATTTATATATTCAAAAGAGAATCCGTGTACGCCTGTCGCCTTATTTCTTGGAATCTGAATCGGTCTTTTACGGGTTTTAAACCTGGTGATTGCCTTAATGACGATCTCATCGGTGCATTCACGCGGATCGTGCTCATCCAGCTGAATATGCAGTGCTCCTTCAATTTTGGCTCGGTAATTGGTCGTGATAAATGGAGTGTCATAGAAATCCGCCACCTTCTGCATACCCTGCTTTATGCACTGGATATCTACGGTCATGGCATCAACTGCGCCGGTTACCAAGACAGCCTCGGTACTGGAGAAATTTCCTGCATGAGGCAGACCATGTCGAGACAGCGCCTCCAGACCAGAACAACACATTCCGATGAGATTTATGCCTTTTGCCCCTGCATTCTTTGCTGCCTCCAACAAGCGTAGGATCAGCTAGACGAAACGACCATAGATTCAAGAAGATTAGGTTCATGACCATGAACAATTATATTTACCTGGTCTTCTTTCAGCACACCCATATCAACTTCCACTTCCACCGGCGATGGCGTACCAAACAAGATATCGGAGATATCCGTTGAAACCATGGAACCACCCCATCCATCAGCGAGGGCTGTCCTGGATATCTGCTTGGTAATGTTTTCATAATCCTGATCCACACCCATTGCCGTCCGGTGCATCATTTCCATAATTTCCAGCATGGCGCCGCGCGGAACAATCCCGGCTTCTCGCCAAAGTTCAAGGGTTTTCGGCGGAACCCTTTTGACCATTGGAATTTCACCTTCAATTTGCGTGTAGGTTTTCTCAAGTTCATGATAAAGATCCATTGCAACATCTTTTAGCTCCCGGCCTTCGGTGACAATATCGAGAGAAGCCGCAACCTCTAAAAGCTTCATGGGATCTTTAATGGAATAATCTTTTGTCTTTCCATTAATGACATCACGGAAAAGCTCAAGCATGGCCATGCCATGATCGGTATGGGCAGCAGTCCCTGCGGCAACCATTCGCCCAAAATTACGGGCCACAATTGTGTCAACGGTTGCCCCGCACACGCCTACCCTGTCATAGGGGCTGTTCACATTCATCCTGCATGGCCCCATCGCACAATGTTTACAACAGGCGGATTTTTCTCCAATTGGACAGGGTTTTGTGGCATTAAATCTGTCAAAATCAAGCACAACCCCATCTTGTCTCGCCTTGGTTATCATTTGTGCGGTGGAATCGCAGATTGTGAGGTCTGATACTTTGATGAGTTCTAGTGGTTTTGCCATGATGCCTCCAGATGCAATGGTTTTAGGGATACTTTGGTCGACATGTCAAGGTTAGGATACCTATGACAGGACCTGTCCTGTATATGCGGCAATGACAATCCTCTACACAAAGCACCGCTCTCCACAGGCATTCCAATTCTCATGTGAGAAAAATTCTCAACAGTCATACTATTGCACCACGCAGTGGCATTGTCAAGAATATTATTACCACCAATAAGTGCAGCATCAAACCATTCAGAACAGTAAGCTGAGACAGCACAAAAAGATCAGAAAATCAGCAGTCAGGAAAAAATTCAATAAAAAAGCCGCCCTACCAGATTATCAGGTTAGGGACGGCTGAAACTCGTTAAAATATAAAGAATGCTTCTAATTCTTCATCGCAGACAATTTTTCTACCACATCGTAAAGCTCTTTCGGTGCATCAGTTATATCTTCAAAAGCGCGCCTGCCAGCTCTATCAGCATCGACAATCTCATCCTGCTCGGGAATAAATCCAATAATTTCAAAATCAGACAAAGATTGACGAATAATCTCTTCATCCTCTGGACCATTAACCCGATTGCCAAGAATGAGAATATTTTTTATGCCAATATCCTGCCCGAGTTTTCTGATTTTCGCTGCAGCGGCTCTGCTTCTCGCACCTGGATTAACAACGACAATAAGGGCATCCACCGATGCCGAAGTCGCTCGGCCAAGATGCTCAACCCCCGCTTCCATATCCATAATAACGATATCATCCCGAACCAACACCAGATGATTCATCAATGCTTTCAGGATTGTACTTTCCGGGCAGATGCAGCCGGAACCACCACTTTGCACGGTTCCCATGACCAACAATTTCACCCCATCTCTTTGCTAAAGAAAATCGATCAGGGATGTCATCCACTTTAGGATTCAAGGTAAAAAATCCACCCATTGTCCCAGGTGTCGCTCCTGTTCTTTCGGCGATAAGCTCGGTCAATTCAGAGATTGGTGTAATTGGCTTATCTTCAGGAATACCGAGTCCAGCAGCAAGATTTGCCACCGGATCGGCATCAATAGCAATAACTTTATTATTTTTATCAGCGGCCAGACATCTTGCCAGAAGAGCTGTTATGGTGGTTTTACCGACCCCGCCTTTTCCACCTATTGCAATTTTTAAACTCACGTTCGGAAATCTCCTTCCACTCAATTATTATCCTGCCTACCGAGCTACTAACATCGATCCAGGAGTTAGATTGCTCATTATAAATCTTCAAATCACTCGGTGATAACCTTTCCATCACTGTCAACCAGAGCTACAGCAAAACCACTTTTAGTCGCAATTTCCTGCAATTCTTCAACATGAACGGCCTGAAGTTCATATTTCTTTCCCTTCTCTCTTGGCAGAGTCAAGAAACAGTCATTTGCCTCTTCTTTGCTTTGAAAAGCCGGAATAAAATTGACGTCTTTCTCTGTGTTGTATAATCCAAGAAAACTTTCATCCTTTCCAGGATCACAAACAAAAACATACACCCAGCCACCAACTTCAGCATTTTCTTCTTCCATAAAATCTCTCTTTTTTGAAATATATAAGTGTTCTGCATCATCATTTACTGTCTACGTTCAGATGTGTAACCATTATTTCGACAAAAAAAAAGCCCCATCCCCGAAAGGATGGGGCTTTTTTTGCAAATAACACTTTATCAGATTTCCAGGTAAGAATCGGAAAAAAGATTTTCACCGGTAATAACTTTGACAGTTTTTACATAGTCGCCAAGTTCTTTGGATAAAGAAGAAAGATCAGGAGCGTTGCCGTCCATTGTCTGATGAACAACTTCTACGATATCAGGACGCTTACCTTTGGCAACTGCGATAAGTTCAGTATCCAGCGGATCAGCTATAACCGATTTCATCCCATAGCGTTCCAGCATGATCATATAGGTGTTGTTCAGGATTGGACGCAGATGAACCGGAGGACCATTGGAGATGTTGGACAGACCACAGGTGGACATGGCGCCCGGTGCAATATCTTCCAGCATCATCTGAAAATTCAGCAGTGACACACATTGCGCCTGCTGAATATTTACCGGGGTAACAATACCATCAACCCAGATTTTCTCATTGGGGATTCCGGCTTCGTTTGCCGCATAGACCAATTCAACGCAGAGAGCAGCACGTTCATTCTCATCACGAGGCAGACCGTCTGGTCCCCACATCAAGGCAACGATATCAGCCTCGTACTTCGCAGCCATCGGCAGCATCACAGTATAACGCTCGGGGCGCGCCATAATTGAGTTGACAATATGTGGCTTGCTTGCCGGTTTAAGAACCTTGAGACCCTCTTCGATAGCAGCAATATTCGATGTATCAAGGAGAAGTGGGATCTCGGGCACTACCTCCTGAACGACCTGACAAACCCATGGCATCAACTCATGACCATCTTTTTTTGCTGGGCCAAGGTTGATGTCGATGTAATCCATACCAAGCTTCTTCTGCTCAAGACACTCTGCCTGAATTGGTTTTGGGTCACGTTCTCGGTATGCCTTTCCAATTACCTTGGAAATAACATTGAGGCTTTCACCAAAAAGAATCATATTTTTCTCCTTTATTAAAAAAGTATTAAAACTTCAAAAATACTTAGTGGTCGATTTATAAAAATTTGCCGGCTCTCCGTCAAAGAAACAACCGGCAATATAGCTATTATCTGTAATTATCTGCTTTTCAAAAATCCAGCAATATGGGCAGCCTCTCTCGGACCAACAACGATATTCCAGCCCGGCAACTCTTCTTCAACATCGCCAGCAATAGCAGCCGCATACCCTGGAATAATGAGTTCTGTATGTTTAACCTTGTCCATAATACCACATTTCTTGACAAACATACCCACATCATCACCACCGAATTTACCGGCAGCCCATGCGGTAAGAACGGAAAGTCCCTCGGAATCCTTGATAAGCAACCAGGCAGGAACTTTGCTCGCCTCAATCTCACCGGAAACAATAAAATATGTCAGGGCGAAATTGGTAGTAACAAGCACCGGTGAATTCTCATCGGGTGTACCGATTTCAAATATACCTTCGGTAACCGTCATTGGCCGCTGCGGATCGGTATAGATATTCAGTCGTTCCAGCAAGCAGTGGAAAAATAACCTCGGTGGTCAAATCAGACATGACCACGATGCCGCCATACTTGGCGACAAACATACTGGCAATGAGGCCTTCCATTGCAATATTGGAGGCCATCTCACACGGGAAAGCAGATAGTTGGGAAACCAAGCGAACGGTTACCGTCTTTTAATGCAGCCCGACGAATTGCCACCTGATCTTCCAGCGCCTGTTTTACTTCTCTTGCACCAGAATCAATGACCAGATCCTTGATTCCCATACCAACCAACTTGTCTGTCAAGGCAATAACTCCATCAATGGAATCTGCTTTAACGGCAAGCGGAAGGTCATTATCCAGAGCAATTTTGCCAAAAGCGTCAGCATTATCTGCAGTCGCGGCATAAATCAAAGGACGCTTGAAACCGGCAGTTGCAACAGCCCCACTGATTACTTCAGCATTTTCACTCATAAGAATGAGATTGAACTCCGAGGTCTCGGCAATCAAGTTTGGCAAGTGCAGCAAAAGCGACGCCATCACCATTTACATCTTTTAAGGCGACCAGTTCCGGACGCAAATTAAGACCTACACGCTCATACTGCAGCGCATTCCAGGACTTGAGCTTAGCCTCAACATCCGCTTCAGCGGTATCAGAGGTAATAATCCCTGCAAACAAAGTTGGATTGAAAAATGTCTTTTCATGTCGGTAAAGAACAGTCTCACCACCGGTCTTCGCCGCACGAACGCCTTTACCAAGAGCAACCGGACGGATCGGCGGTGCAGAAGCTTCGGCAAGTTGCGCCCTGGCTTCATCAGACACGTACGGACAAGCATCAAGTTCGGCTTTGCTAGACGCGAGGTTCATAGCAAAAGCAAGGCACGTTGGAACCCCACACTCCTTACAGTTTGTTTTAGGCAGGAGTTTGAAGATTTGTATTCCTGTTAACGCCATTTGTGTTGTCTCCTTATAGTATATTTCACAGCTGGATGTGCCCGGTTTCATCAGAGGATGAAACCGGGTACCCTGCTTAACAAATTATCCCATAATCGGAGGCATTTTCAGGGCCGGATGACCTTTTTCTTCGAGCCAAGGCATAATCTCGTCTTCAGTGACACCAACGGTCTCGTCGGCAATCATATCAGCGAAATTCTCTACACCCATTTCCGCGCCTCTCTTGTTCAATCTATCACGGATCTCATCTTTAACTACTTTTGGCATCCATACCATTCGGAGCAAGCCACCATCACCCAGGATGAACTTCTTCTGGGTAATGTTAAATTTAGAATGGCCAACAAAGCCAGGAGAAGAAGCCCCACCACCCATAACACCAGCCAGGGTAGTGAACTTCATTCCGGAAGGAGTCTCACCGGTATAATCACGACCAACAGTCATGATCCCGTTACAACCAGGCAGCATGGCGGCAATACACTCACAGCAACCACAGGTGGTCATTGGCGCCTGAACCATGGAATAGAAGTTGTAGGTATCGATGGCACCTTTAGAGGCACCTTTGATGAACTCGTCGACGCCTTCAAAACGACCGAGAACCGGATCAAGAACCTTCCCTTTCTGGATCGGCTGGTTGGGGCCGGTTGGATTGATCTCATACGATGCTTTACAATCCATCCAGTTATAGGCACCGCACAGTCCGGTTCTTTCCGGACTTACCGTACATACATGGCTTGGTGCAAATGACTGACAGAGACTGCAGGAGTAAAAAGTCTCCACGTCCTCATCGGTCATCTTGTCAACACGCTCGTCACGGGTCTTGTATTCTGCCCTTGCTTTGGTGGTCAACTTGTCAACATCTTCTTTCTTGGTGTAGAGCGTTACCTGCACCTTGTCGACAATCTTCTGGAAGTCCTGATGGAACTTGGCATGAAGAACGACACCAATATCCTTCAAGGAGAATCCTTTTTCAACTGCAGACTTACTGATACGTATCCAAGCGATATCACGCTGTCCGATATGCATGATTCCCTGGATATAGTTGATCAGATGATGCATCTGACGCTCCATGATCGGCTCGAAATCGGACTGGAATTCACGTCCGGCAATCTGGACAAACATACCAAGCGGCAACACATCGCCTTCCTTCATATCAGCGATATCCGGTCCAACGACGGTAACTTTACCATCTTCTATCTCACTCATCTCGGCCATATTGACAAGCTCGGTACATTGCGTTTTGCCACCACCCATCTGACCGAAGAGATCGCCGCCACGAACCCGCTCACCCTCGAATGCCGGTCCAAAAGCGAAGAGGAATATCGATCTCAGTGACATTGATCTTCAGGCCGCGGACCTCAACGGACTTCTGACAGATCTCATCGTGCGGTACATTGGCGACAACATGCTCGTAGGTGCAGATACCTGTTGGCAGGATCTCAGGAATATCGGTGTCGGCAAGTGTCGGGAAGCCCCAGTTAACACAACCGGCAGCAGCAACAGCCCACTCAGTTCCGACATCGCCCAGAGCGTTGACAAAGGCAAAGATACGGTTTTTGTTGTACATCAGCATCTTGCGATAGTCACCCGGCTGCACACCACCAAAGGCCATCGCAGCTCTATTGGCAAAACCAAGGGCAAATACAGCAGAGGAAATATCCGGACCAAAAGGTACGATACGGGTATTCCAGCCAACCTGCATACCAGCCTCAAGACATTGCTCGATGACCGTTTTGCCGTTGTGGTTAGCTGCACAGAAAATATAGAGGTTTTTCTTCTGATAATCTTCGACGATCATTTTGGCGATCTCGGCATTGGGAGCGGCACCAACGATTGCCGCAAAACCGGGAGCCGAACCGTCAACGAATTCGACACCGCGTTTTCTAAGAATAATGTCACTTGCGGGACCGACCCAGATTTTTCCGGCATCGATATCCGGATCTTCAGCGTCAAGGTAGAAATCCGGCTCTCTTAAAATACGGAGGGCCTCTTTGATTTCATAGGCGAAGATACCAGCCATACCAGCATCAAGAAGTGGTCCAAGATAAGGCAGATGGTTGCTCCCTTAATATGAGGTGGCAACAGTCCACGGGCAAATTCCATGGGTTTTTTCAAATCTTCCAGGGTCTCACATTTCATTCCGGTGAGAGAATAGATAACCGGAAGATAGTACGCGGTATTGGGAAAACCAATTTTTGTGCTGGCGTCATAGGTCTGAAGGGCTCTTTCAAGCTCACCCTCAACCTGAGACACTACTTTGTAACCACCCTGTATAGCTGCAAATGCTACTAATCTAGACATGCTTTACTCCTTATATTAGTAATAACGTAATTGTTAATATTATATTATTCCATTCCAAGGGCTTGTCTGTCAGCCATATCCATAAGAACCCTGTCACGAGCCTTGTCTATGCCAAGTTCCTTACGCTTCTTGTCAATATGGGCGATCATCTTGTGGGCATGCTTAATCGGATCGGGCTCACAATCCCACTTGCCACCATACATATTTTCCATCTCTTTATAGAGATAGTCTTTAAAGACCGGCGCGCCTTCAACCGGCATATGGTAACCAAAAACGGTGTAAACACCAGAAGCTACAAAATATTGACCGATTGAGATAGCTTTCTCGCTCATCCACTCCGGAGCACTACCGGCTGCCGGCAGGTCACAGATATCGTTGCCAAGTCCACCAGCTTTTACAACTTCAGTTGCAGCCAGCAGGATCCGGCTGTTATCAACACAGGATCCGAGATGAAGAACAGGTGGGATACCAACAGTTTCACAAACCTCACGAGACCAGGACCACAATGAACAGCAGCAGACTCAGGAGTACAAAGACCATGCATACCGGCAGCAATTGCACTACAACCAGTGGTCAAAACGATCACATCATTTTTGATCAGCTCTTTGATGATAGTGATATGTTCATCATTGTGCTTGGTTCGAGCGTTATTACAACCAACAACACCGGCAATACCACGAATACGACCATTAATGATATTGTCATTTAAGGTGAAATAATCACCACGGAAACTTCCACCGAGATGATATTTAATAGATTCAACACCAAAACCGGCTATCTGACTTGATTTGTGACGAGGAATCATCACCTCAGCAGCCACGATTTTCGTAGTTATCAATAGCAATTTTAACAATGCGGATAGCATCTTCCATTGCATGATGCTCATCAAACTCGATATGAAGCACATTCGGTTGCTCCATTTTGGCGATTGGATGAGTGGTGATCAGTTTGGTATGGAAACACTTGGCAACATTGGCCAGGTTCTGGAAAATACATTGGACGTCAACAACCATTGCATCACAGGCACCGGTAATGATAGCCAGTTCCTGCTGCAGGAAGGTTCCTGCCGGTGGAACACCATGGCGCTGCAATACTTCATTGGCGGTACAGCAAATACCAGCCAGCTGTATTCCTTTAGCACCCTTGGTTTTGGCATAATCTATCAATTCCTGAGATTGTGCAGCAGCAACGATCATTTCGGACAAGAGAGGCTCATGGCCATGAACAATGATGTTTACGTGGTCTTCTTTCATAACTCCAAGATCAGCTTCAGCCTGCAGAGGAGAAGGAGTACCAAACATGACATCCTGAAGGTCGGTTCCGATCATGGAACCACCCCAACCATCAGCAAGAGAGGCACGAGTACCCTGCTTCATCAGATTTTTATAATCCTGATCAACACCCATATGGGTACGATGCATGATTTCAACAATCTCACGATCGACGTTACGGGGAATAACACCTTGTTCTGCCCACTTATCCTGCAGTGGCTGTGGTGCTCTTTTGATCATATGGAGGTGACCTGTTGGTTTGCCCCATTCTGCCACAGCAATTTCACCAACAGCAATGGCAATTTCCTTAATATCACGATCCTTGACCACACCATCTTCTTCCACTGTTGTGGCAACACCGTAATACGGTGCAATCTGAACAAGTTTGATCGGATCCTTAATTTTATAATCTTCAACATCTCCTTTTGCTGCTGCCAGGAAAGTGATAGCGACATTACGTCCATGATCAGAGTGAGCGGCTGCGCCACCTGCGATCATACGAATAAAGTTTCTGGCGCAGATGGTGTTTGCCGTAGCACCACAAAGACCTTTACGGGTATCTTCACCCTGAATACCATCTTTAGGCAACGGCAGACGGCATGGGCCCATTGCACAATTTTTACAACAGATACCCTGAAGACCGATAGCACAAGGCTTCATGGTTACAGCACGGTCAAAAACAGTTTCAACACCGAGCTGTTGGGCTCTGCGGATCATTTCCTGGGTTGACGCATCAATTGATGCTTCCATCTGGTCAGCTTGTTTAACTATTTTTTCTTTTACTTCTGCCATATCGAGGTTCCTCCTCGTAGAGTTTTTGAGATTATCAATTATCTCAAGAGCTTTACATCGCTTTCTTATACTAATTGATATCCTAACCTATTTTCTCTTGTGGAATCTATCCAACATATCAAGAATTTTTTCCTGGGCTGTTTTCTGTACTGCAGCAGCGGTCATAGCCACTTCAGCAGCTGGCTGGCTGGCGGCAGCCTCATCATGGGCTTTACGAGCCTGTGCTCTCAGCCTTTTCAAAGCCTTTTCTTCTTCTTCTCTCTGTTGGGCTTCAGCTTTCAGAGCATCAGCTTCGGCTTTGGCTTTGGCCTCAGCATCGGCTTTAGCTTTGGCTTCTGCATCGGCTTTGGCTTTCGCTTCAGCATCAGCTTTGGCTTTGGCATCAGCTTCAGCCTTGGCGGCTGCATTGGCTTTTGCTTCAGCTTCAGCTTTGGCCTGAGCTTCAGGATCTACTGCAGGAGCAGCCTTAGGCTCTTCTTTTGCCGGTGCAGCAGGTGCAGCGGCTTCTGTTTTAGCGGCAGGTGCTGCAGCTTTAGCAGCAGGTGCTGCAGCTTTTGCGGCAGGTGCCGCCTTCTTGGCAGGTGCTGCTTTCTTTTCTTCCTCAGCAATGGTCAGATCCGCTGCCGGGGCAAGCGCTGCAAAATCAATGTTCGCTTCATCCAAAATCTTGGCAATAGCCGCAGAATCGGTCAAAGAACCACCATCTGCCAGAGCATTGATGAATTCCTTGGTCATTCTGATTGCTTCAGGATGACGCATAATAAGAACATTGGAACCACTGAGCAGATAGGAAACAGCGCCGACGGCCTCCATCATAACACCGCGTTTTTCCGGGTCGCCTAAAAGAGGGGCTTCGTCAGCCGTCTGTTTGGCCTCTTTACATTTCCAGACCTCGTTGCCCAGGTTGTTGACCATCGGAAACTGGAGTTTTTCATCGCCCTGAACCATAGCGGCCATGGTCAATCTCTCCATTACCGAGTAGGTGTATTCCAACCCGTAGCCAAGGCCACCAGTGGTCGGATCAACCAGGACTCTGTCCATCGGCATACCGAGATTTTCTAGGAGAATGTTCACCTGCTTAGCGAGGTTAACATCAATTGGCGAAGAGGATATAACTGCATGACCATAGCCCATAGCCGCAGCACCGATACCCTTATAGTTCTTCTCTTCGACAGGGCCCAGGACCAGATTATCGCCCTGGCATTTTTCAGCAACGACTTTCAGAACCGCTTCATCTTTGGCTGGATTGGCACATCCCCAGACAATCAGAGGGACATTGATTGCCGCCAGAACTTTTTTTACCGTTTCGGCGGCAGATTCAGGACTGGCATCTTTATCATTGGGATCAATACTTTTCAGCTGAATGACGATTGCATCAGCCTTAAAAACATCGACACATTTTTTGGCCCAAGCAGCAGGATCGGAGATTACATCTTTGAAGTGCGCCATAACCGGCGCAGGCCAGTCTTCCGGCTCCATATCCCAAATTTCCATTGCAATGATGGGCTTGTTCGGCATGTCGCCTTCGAATGTATAGAAGGGATAACATGTCTCACCTCCCACAGTAATAGCTGCATCACCTTTCCCTATGGAAATTGCTTTAATGCCGCCGCTATAGGATTCCTTCTTTAGTTTAAATCCCACTTTTGCCTCCTTACTGGTGAGTAATTTTTCTCCTGAAGGTTGCGTCAAACTTCAACATCAACCCTCCCTTTTTAACACTAGCCAAACAACAAGAGGTACAAAATGTTTACTAAAACTATGAAATTTTTATCTGCAAACAGTCCGTCCTGCCTGCGCAGCAATTTATTTATTATTATGTTATCGATGCGATATGCTATTGCCTCCTAGCCTTCATACGCGCCTTCAAACGCGGAAACTTCTCGATTTCCGTATGCGGCAAAAACATCGCTGCGATATAATTATCCATATATGATGGTGTCTCAGAAAGTTCGAAATTGGTCATTTTCTGAGTCACCGACACCACATCCTGACGAATTCGATTGGTAAGAGAGCTCATCCGTGCCCCCATGAGTGAACCATTGCCAATAAAAGTAACCCGTTCCGGATCAACCTCCGGCAATAAGCCCAAGAACCATGGCCTTTTCCAAATCAATGTAGCTGCCGAATCCACCAGCTAAAATGATGTGTTCCACCTCATCCATGGACAATCCTACTTCTTCGAGCAAGGTCATGCAACCACTATAGATTGCACCCTTAGCACGAATAAGATTATCCAGATCCGGCTCAGTCAGGACAATATCACGGTCAATCTGGGTTTCATCCTTCCAGGCTATGACATACTCCCAGACATCATTGTTCTTTCTGATCCGCGGCGTACCTAAATCACGGTTGAATTTACCCCTGTTATTAATCACCCCCATCTCAAACATGACCGCAGCCATGGTGATCAAGCCCGGAACCACAAATCCCCTTTGGTCTGACATCACCGATGGTAAAAATCATCGGCTCAAAGGTGACCGGATCAATGGAGAAATCTTCGATTGCACCCTTTGGCAGCACGCATGCCAAACTCAATGCCGCCACCTTCAAAGGCCGGGCCAGCGGAACAGGCAGTGCAGGCAAGCCAATCCTTATTGCCCACCACCAGTTCGGCGTTGGTGCCGATATCAAGAAAAAGAGTCAACTCTTCCTTGCGGTACATGCCTGAGCCCATAACTCCGGCGACGATATCGCCACCAACAAAACTCGAAACCTGCGGATAAATAAGGGCTATGGCATGCTCATTAATGTCAACTCCAACAGTTGCGGCGGTAAAAGGAGGATACAGAGTGGCGGTCGGCACGTAGGGCGACCTGCGGATATTGCGCGGATCAATCTGGAGAAACAGCTGGGTCATGGTGGTGTTGCCGGAAAAAGTAATCGTTGAGATATCTTCCCGGTCAACCTTCGACTGGCGGATAATCTTTTCAAGCACGCTGTTGATTGTGCCGACCACAACCTCCTGAAGTTTTTCAAGCCCGCCCGGTTTCTCCGCATACATTATACGGGTAATTACATCTTCTCCGTAACTTATCTGACCATTAAAGTCTCCCGCTTCCGCCAGACATTCACCAGTCGATAAATCAATAAGCTGACCATAGATAGTTGTGGTACCAATATCCATGGCCACGGCATAATTTGCGCTGGTTGTATCACCTGCCTGAACATTGATAATAAGATTTTTCCCGTCAGCTCGTACCGGGCGGATGACTGTAACAGTCACCTGAAAATCACTTTCCCGCATTATTCCGGGCAGTTTCCGGATAACCGGCAAAGTGAGCTCCAGCTTATGTTCGTTTGCCTCAAGCTTGAGATACTCGATAAGCCTGGTGACATCAGGCATATTATTCTGCGAATCGGGAGGGGAAAGGGTAAGAAATATTTTTGCTACCGGGGGGATAAAGAGCCCTTCTTCCTTCAGGCTCTCAAAGTCCATCTGCTGAATGGTGGCAGTCCTGCGCGGAGTCGCCTGCAGGTTCATGACACTTTTATCGATGGAAGATTCGATCGGGATACGGACTGTGACATCTTCAGTGACTTTTACAAGACAAGCCAGACGATAGCCTTTGGCAATATCCTCTTTACTGATCCGTTCGGATATTCCTCCGGAGACACTGCCTTTTTCGACAAGAACGCGGCATTTTCCACAAACACCTTCGCCACCGCAGGAAGCATTAATATGCACACCGGCCTGAAGAGCAGCCCGAATAAGACTCTCCCCCGAAGAGACAGTTATGGCTCTGTCATGGGGAAGAAATGTGATGGTGCATTCACTCATGCGGGTTACCTTGTCCGCTCGAAGAACAATACAGAGGGATTTAATTATCTTCTTTAATTCACTGCCCAACACTATCCGATCAACGACAGCAATTACTGTCATCTCCTTCGAACATCACAAGTCTTACAACGCAGCAGTGTAAAAGATACGCTCCGAAACTACCCTCGAGTTAGATTTTATACCGCGCACAAATATATCATATATTTTCACACTTACAACTTGTAATTAGAAATTTTTCCCTTAGAACTTCTTTAATTCACCAATAAACCGTCCTCTCTCTTTTATTGTTGCTGGACATTATTTCGTCTGATAGCACCAGAGTCTGATGCGTATCTCATTAATATCAGGCAAAATGTTACATCTTACTGCGATATCATATCATTGCATCATAAGGTATAGCATACGCAAGACCCATCAGTCAAAGACTTTTTATAACACATTACGTTGCCACCTTCTGCGATGTAGCCCGAAAACTTGTCGGTATTCTAACTATGCACCTTGGCCTATGAAACATTCCAAACCAGTCTGAGAATAATTTAAGAGATCAACAGCAAAAGAAACACCTGTCACACAATATTGGTATTACCAATTACAAATAAACACACTCTCCGACCCATACAATCAAAATATAATAACATATATTAACTAATTGTTTTTTATCGATTTAAACATAATTGCATTACCACTTGACAAAATTATTGGTATCTTTTATTATTGGTACTACCATTAAGAAAACGTCATTTTGTAACGAACAATTCCATACCAATATTTAACAAGAGACGGATCATGCCATGAATAAAAAGCAAATCGAACAATTGCAAACGATCTTTGGCGAAAACCACGTTCTTACAGATGTTGCAGATATGATCGCCTACAGCTATGATGCTTCACATGCAGAAGTTCAACCGGAAGCTGTTGTCTTTGCAACCACCACAGAACAGATCAGCCAGCTCATGCAGCTTGCCTACCGGGAAAAAATCCCGGTAACTCCCCGCGGTCAGGGAAGTGGTCTGTCGGGAGGTTCTATTCCCTTGAAAAAAGGTATTGTTTTATGTATGGACAAAATGAACCGGGTTATCGACTTTGATCCAGCCAATCGCCTCATCACTGTTGAAGCGGGTATGACCACCGCAGATATTGATCCGATCGCCGCCAAATCCAATCTTTTTTATCCACCTGATCCCGGGCAGTGTCGCCTTTTCCACCATCGGTGGCAATGTCGCCGAAAATGCCGGAGGCCTGCGCGGACTGAAATATGGCGTTACCAAGGATTATGTCAAAATGATGAAAGTCGTTTTACCCCAGGGCGATATCGTCACTCTTGGCAATAAATGCGTCAAACATGTCGCCGGTTTCAACATGGAAGGAATTTTTGTCGGCAGTGAAGGCTTGCTCGGCATCATGACCGAAGTCACCCTTGCCCTCCTGCCCATCCCGGAACATCGCGAGTCTGCTTTGGCAATATTTAACAGCCTTGATGGTGCCGCCCAGGCAGTTTCCGCCATCATCGCCGCAGGGGTCACCCCTTCCACCATGGAGTTTATGGATAAGGTCACGATCAATGCCATCCAGAATTTTAAAGACTGTGGTCTCCCCCGCGATGGTGCTGCTGTGCTGCTGATAGAGACAGATGGTGAAAAAAACTCAGCCATTGCCGAAATGGCTAAAGTTGAAAGGGAAGTAAAAAAGAACGATATCCGTGAATTTGCCAGAGCAAAAACCAGTGAGGAGCGTAACCGGCTCTTTGAGGGACGCCGTGTTGCCTTGAATGCCCTGGCCAGTGTCAGACCAAATCTCATTCTGGAAGATGCCACGGTCATGCGCTCGAAATTACCGGATATGGTCAGGGGCATCATTCAGATTGCCGAAAAATACCAACTGCAAATCGGTATATTCGGTCATGCCGGAGACGGCAATCTCCATCCGACATTCCTTCTGGATATGCAGGACAAAGACGAAATGGCCCGCACCGAAAAAGGTGTTGCGGAACTTTTCCAGCTGGCCATCGATCTTGAAGGAACCATCTCCGGAGAACATGGCATTGGACTGGAAAAGAAGCCATTTCTGCAAAATCAAATCGGCGCAGAAGGTATCAGACTCCTCCAGAACATCAAAAAAACCTTTGATCCTCTCAATCTGCTCAATCCCGGCAAAATGTTTGATATGCCGGAAGCGCAGTCAGTATAAGTGAGGTGAATGAAAGATGAATACTCACGCCGCCGTAAAACACCAGGCTGAAACCCACCTGCTGGAAGCTGCAAAAGAATTTCAGAAATGCATGCAGTGCGGCAAATGCCGATCGGTCTGCCCGGTTTTCAAAGAAATGGGCAACGAGCTGTATGTTGCCCGCGGTAAAAACAAACTTGCCGAAAAAATTGTCTCCGGAGACCTGCAGATCACCCAGAGGGTTAAAGACGCCATCAACGAATGCCTGAACTGCAAAACCTGTTCGGCCAATTGCCCGGCAGGTGTCAGTCCGGAACATGTTGTCCTGAGACTTCGCTGGTATATCACCACCCAGGAAGGACTTGGTTTTTTCAAAGCGCTTATTTTCAGGCAGCTGGTCTGGCGTAAATGGCCGATCACCCTGGGCGCGACGTTAATAGGTGTCGCGCAGCGGGCTCTTTTGGGTATTGGTCCGAAAAACCCGGTACGCTATCTCTTTCCCCTGTTTGGTTTTTCAAAACGAAGATTCTTTCCCGAGATGGCGCTCAGAAGTGCCCAGAGCCAATATCCTGAAGTGATCCCTCCAGAAAAGGGTCCTGCCAAAGGACGCATCGGCTATTTCACCGGTTGTGCCGGGAATCTCATTTATACCAACGTGGTAAAATCGGTGGTTGATATCCTTACTGGCTATGGCTACGAAGTGGTTATCCCCAAAAAACAGAAATGCAACGGCACCCCGGTACTCGCCAATGGCGATTACGAAGGGGCAAAAATGCTCATGGAACATAATTTCAATCTGTTCCAGAATTACGACCTTGATGCAATTGTCGTTGCCTGCTCTTCCTGCGGCATGGCTCTTAAAAAAGAAATAAAAGTCTTTATCGACGACAGCAGGGAGCTACAGGAATTTCACCGATAAAGTATTCGATATCAATGAGTTTATTGAAAAAAATATCGACATTAAAGAGGAGGAACTGGGCAAACTTCCGTACAAAGTATCCTACCACGATCCCTGCCATATGGTTCGCGGTCAGGGTATCAGCGAACAGCCCAGAAAGCTGTTAAAGATGATCCCCGGTGTTGAGTTTAAAGAAATGAAAGACGCCGCTGTCTGTTGCGGCAGTGCCGGCAGTTACTGTATAACCCATTATGACACCGCTATTAAAATCAACAACCACAAGGTTAAAAACATTCAGGCAGCCGAGGTTGACTATGTAGCAACCGGCTGCCCGACATGTGTCATGCATATTCAGGATAACCTGCTGCAGCATGAATCAGGTGAAAAAATGCGTTTTGTGGTTGAAATGCTGGCCGACTCACTGCGTGCGGCAAAAACCATTTAATCCATCAATACTGAAAGTCTATCTTCTGTTGCCCCTGTTGTTTTTTACCTGCCAAGATGGTTAAAAAACAACAGGGACAGGTTTTATCTCTTCCCTCCCGCTGTATCGTATATTGTGTATATCCTGATGCTGTGGTAATACGAGCAACCTCAAGCATGTTACCTTTTCCCTTCCAATCTTCCCGGCCGATCAGAATCATGAACAATAAGACGCATCTTCCCGGTAAAGATCTCTCTTTAGAAGAAACCATTGAAAATGCCACATCTTTACTCTCAGCTATTGGGCTTCCTGTCGAAGCAGTCAGCTGGCTCAACCCTGCACCAAATTGCTGGTCTGTCCATATCCAGTCCACTCGCATGTCCCCATCTTTATACCAACGGCAAAGGGACATCCCGTCTTGCCAGCCTGGCCAGTGGGCTTGGTGAATTCTTTGAACGATTGGCAACAAATTTGTTTTTTGCCGACTATTTTCTAGAAGATGTTGGCCAGACATGGCACCTTCTGTTTTTACCCCGATGAAGCATGGTTTACTCCGGATGACGAGCGACTCAATTCCAACATACAATCAGGATGGCATCGAACTGCTGAATGATAATTTACGTGCTTTTTACAATCCGGATGAAGAACTGACCTTTAACACTCTCTGTGATAGCAATACCAAGCCCGGATGCGCCAGGGTATCAGCGCCCTGCCCTTCCAGTCCCTTGCCAACGGCAAGACAACCTACTTCCCGGTAAGTCTTCTTAATAACTTATATGTCAGTAACGGTATGGCAGCCGGCAACTCCCCTGCCGAATGCTGTTCCCAGGCACTTTCTGAAATTATTGAACGTTATGTCAAAAACATCATTATTGCTGAAGGCATCTGCCTTCCCGATGTTCCCTCTGCCCGCCTGAAAAAATATCCGAAGCTCTGTTCCATCCTCGACACCCTTACCGCCCAAAAATTATCCGTCCGGGTAAAAGATGCATCTCTTGGGGGCAATTCCCGGTTATCTGCGTCCTCGTCGCAGATCCAGACAGCGGCGGAGTTTTTGCCGCTTTTGGGGCTAATTGCCGATTTGAAACTGCCGTTGAACGAACACTTACCGAGCTGCTTCAGGGACGAAATCTGGACCAGTTCAAGAACTTTCAACCACCCTGTCACGATCTCGACCAGGTTGCCGATCCTTACAATCTCGAAAGCCACTTTATCGATTCCGACGGCTTGCTGTCATGGAATATGTTTAAAGATAAAGCCGATTTTGATTTTACACCCTGGGATTTTGACGGCTCCACCGAACAGGAATTTTACCAGCTACAGCACCTTATTACCGCGTCAAGGTTGGCATATATATCGCGCCGAATATCTTCATTGCGGCATGTATAGCTGTCGAATGCTTGTCCCGGGCATGTCAGAGATTTACCCCATCGACGATATGGTCTGGAATAACAAAGGGACAGGTGCCCGGCTTCGTCCTGTGCCTGCTGCGGCTGCCCGAGCTGAACCGAAAAGAACTTGACCAGTTGGTCGATCTGCTTGATTCTCTTGGGTTTAATGACCAGCAGCTGATTTCCACCATAATAGGCGTTCTTTTTGACGAACCATCAAACTGGGCCACGTTGCGCATCGGAGAGCTCAAAGCAATGATACATCTGGCGCAGAACAGGCCGGAAGAAGCACTCATCTGGTGCTCCTGGTGTCTAGATTTCGGCGCACTCCCACCTGAAAGAATGCGCCACTATCGGTTGCTGCAATCACTTCTCAATTTCCATATAGCCGGCGATGATGCACGTGACTTCAGCAGAGGTTTACGTCTTTTTTATCAAGAAGAGGAATTACATGAAGCAACTTCAATCATCGCCGCAACAACGAAATTTTCAGGTCTCAATTTCGCAGAATCCTGGGCGCAACTCTCCACCGCTCATAATGACCTTCTGCAGATCTACCAGCGCATAAATAACATAAAAAAGCATCCTTTGCAGGTTGATGGTGGTTGAGATCGTCGAGGTAGCAACGCATTTGCTCCTAAATGGATGCAAACTTGACAGCAATCTGTAAATACTGTCCCGATGAGTCATTACTGTGCGATTTTTTTCAACATTTTGCAAGCTGTCAACCAGCAAACACCAATTTGTCTGGACAATCTCGGGGAAACGAACATTGATAAAGTTTTCTTGTCGTTATGTAACTGTATTTCTTAAAAACGCACTTAGGGCACTGGAAACCTTGAGGCCAGAGAACTTTAGCAAGCACTCTCATACATGCTCCTTCGTTGCCGAAACGGTTGAAGAGATATTGAGATTTATTGGGCCAGTGTTAACGCTAAGGTCACCGATGCCAGGCAAACTATCGGTTGTATAATCAGACTTCCCCCCCCTCTTGCGTCTAGTGAAGCGATAGGTCATGAAAATACATGAGTGTCTGATTACGGGCAGCCGAAAATGCTATTAAAACGAAAAAGGTAACCCAGTTTTGAGAAATGAGCTTTCCAATCCTCAAAACCCGATAAAATTACACAATCATTTTACGATTCTGTCCTGTTTTGGACAGCAGTGTGTTCCTCGGTTACGCAGCCATCGTGCCCTTTGCCACACTCACTACAATTAACGGTCACTTTATCCTTGATGTCGCCATATTTTTCCCGGTATTCATCAGGCGTCATATTGCATATAAGACCACATCCGCATTCAGGGCATTCCGATTTGATCTGGTATCTTTCCTTTGCCATGTTTTATCTCCTTCGCGTTGTTTGTTCTATTGTTCCTGCCACTGCGCCATTACTTCCAGGTTTTGAAACGTATTCCACCGTCCTCCGATACGACAGACATTAATCAATCCCATTGAAATAATTGACTTTATGGAGTAATTATATCATTATTACTTTTTCAGTGCATCTAGCTTTTCAAGGTCACGCACATCAAAAATCAGATTATCCTTTTCAGGCCGATCTTACAAGATTTTCTTCTTTCTCTTTTATCTCCATGTCAGGGCCTCCACTTCCTTGGTCCACCATTGCTTCACACTGAATTTCCCTGGTAATATGAAATTTCTTCAAAATAGCCGATGAAAGTGAATAATGTAGCTTTTACAGTATCGAATAGTATTCCAATAAAAGATGTCAGGAAAAACAAAAAAGCCGAACCACCTTTTATCAAGGTAGCTCGGCTATCTGTTCAGACCCGTTGCTTTCCGTACCTGCCTCACGGCAGGGTCGGCTTTGTCTTATATCAATTGAACTGATTTTTTCTATATACATTATATGGCAAGTCCTTGATAAAGAATCAAGGGAATACTATTTGATGACTGAAAATTATTGTTTCCTGAGAAGGAACCTGGTCGACAAGTATGACTTCCACTCTAAATTTGCCCGAAAATGTTACTCCGTTTCCAGAACCATAGGCCAAAGCACATTCGTGCTCACGGTACAAAAACAGGTGGAGACACCCTCTGTCTGACAGCTCTGCCGTATTACTGTCAAAATGCTGCCTCATGCTGTTTTCAACATTAAAGTTCGGTTTAATTTGCCCTATCTTTTATCCGCAAACAAGATTGCGGGCTCCACATGGAGAGAGAAGCCCGCGAAGCTTAATCTTGCTTTGACTATGCCAGGCGGTGCCCAGGTGCCCTTGCCTGCCGGCAGGACTGAAGGCTTTTCGGTTTTGGGCCAGTAGAGGCGCATCACGAGATACACCGTATCGTTCGGCGCGGGCAGCCAATTGGCCTCCTTGTCCGCACCCGGCGAATCCTTCTGGATGTAGATCGTCAGCGATCCATCGGCATTCTTCTTCATGTTCGGAATCATCGGCGAATTGATGAGGTAGCGGTTGATCGGGTTTTTGATCAGATACTGGGACTTGCCATCATACATGGTGACCGACCAGAAGGCATTCACCGGCGGGTACTGGCCCGCAGGGAAGGTGATGGTGTAGTTGCTTTTGCTGCAATCGAGTGTCTCGCCATTGCCGTCCACGCGGGTCAGCGGGTAAACGGCCTCGGCGGCGCTGTTGCCATAGAGGCCTGCTTTGGCGGTGCCGGAACGCTTGAGCCAGTCGCCGTTGTAGTGAGCTTCGTCGCCCGGAAGGGATCCAATCTGCCAGCCATTGACGTCGGTCATACCCGAGGCCAAGAAAGTGCTGATTTTTTCGTCACCGGCCTTCATTCCTTCGACGATGGCTTTTTGGTGCTCTGGCGAAAGATTCTTTATGTCGAAGGTCTTGTTCGGGCCGATGCCGATGGCCGCGAGCTTGGCGCGGATGTCCTTGTCCATGTTCGTTTCCGGAACGTATTCAAGCGCGGCGTCGAGGTAGCTCCAGAAGTTCTCCTTGATGCCGGCGGTGGTAGCAGGACTGAAGTCGATCGCCGGGGCGGCGGCAGGTGCGGGTTGCTTGAGGAAGGCGGAAAGCGGCTCCACCTGGTAGCCGTCCTGGACCTTGATCACGTTCGGCATGTCTTCAGGGTTGAAGAGCTGGGTGCGGTAAGCGACGAGGGAGAAGGGCGTGGTGGAAGTGAAGACTTTCTTGATGCCTTTCGGTTTTTCGCCTTTCCAATCGGGTCCGACGACCATGTAGCTACCGGGATCGTTGCCGGTGGCACGGCTGCCAATGTAACCGTAGTTATAGGTATTGCCGTCGCACATCATTACGGCGTAGTAGCGTTTTTTTTCGACCGCAGGCACGGTCAAGACGATAGGCTCGGCGCGCAGGTCGAGCCAGGCGAAGGAATAGGGCGTGTCGCTATTCGGTGTGATGACCGCAGTGTCCTTGTAGGTGTAGACGCGCGGCTCGTTCTTGAGCTGGTTGAACGGGGCCTTGAACTGGCTGCCACCCTTGTCGACAGCATATTCATACATCACTGCGTAGTTCATCACGATCGGCAGGCCGTAGATAAACCCCTCTTCGGCAATCGCCCGCGTTTCGGCAATGCCGGGCCGATCCTTTTCCATTTTCTTGGCGTCGGAAATGGTGTCGTTTTTGGTGGTGCAGCCAGCGAGGAACGTCAGGGCGACGGTTCCGGCCAATAGTCCGGTGGCAATGGTGCGTTTGGTTCTTTTCGTTATCATGATCTGTTCTCCGTTTTTCCCTTTGTAGTCGAATCTTTTTGTTACGGCCCTGAACCACCGAACTCGCCGGTTCAGGGCACTGTCAGGCTATTTCATCATTTCGATTTCGCCGGGACGCCAGGTCTTATTGATCCATGGCTCCAGCGGGCCATACATGCGCAGATGGTGAACCAGCTCTTGCCCGGTATTGGTCTGCAGCCAGTTGCCCTCTTCACCTTCAGGCGCTTTCGGCGCGAAATAGACATCATAGGAACCGTCCGCATTCTTCTTCATCCCTTTGGTTTGGCTGCCAACGGTTGGGAATAGCTGGCTGGTCTGCAATTGTGTGCGCGTCTGAGTGTCATAGAGCGTCACTGCCCAAAAGTCGTTCACAGGCACATTGGGTGGCAGATGCAGCTTGTAGGTCTTCGAACCATCGAAAGGTTTATCGTTGCTATCCAGAAAAGCCAGTGCGTAATCGGAACCGGCACCGACATGGGTCGTCGCCATCGCAGGAGTCACACCAGCCGGCGTTGTAGTAGAACAGCACTCTCGCATCGAGGCCCATCGCTGCCATCCGCTTCGAAAGAAGTATTCCTGTTCGCATAGGCCGTAACCCAATTGCTCTTTGTATCGGGATAAATATATACCCCGGCGATGCGTGGGTCGTAGGTGATGGAACGTCCGGCAGCATTACCAAGCGTCGCCGCCTCGGTCAGTAACCTCTTCATCCTGTCATCGGGATTAAATGGCTGGCCTTTGACGATGCCAATCGCGGCTATGTAACCGCGAACTTCCGGCCCGATCGCATCAATCGGCTCCTCCTGAACGATGGTGTTTAAAATCTTGAAGTAATCTAAATTACTCGGGAATATCGTGCTAAACGATCTGCCGGACATGTTAATGAACTCAGTCGGTGCCGGATTGGCGGCATCTTTCAACGGATAGACCCGCAGTCCGGATTTGAAGTTATCAGCAGCCGCCTTCAGGCCATCCTTAATGGAACCACGTAGAAAAAGAAAATTCCTGTTGGTTGGAGGCTTCAGCAGGAAATACCCGTCTGGCACCTCGCCCTCATAACCTGGAGGCAGGACGAGGTACTTGCCGCCTTTACCCTTGTCTGGTCCGGTGATACCAATATTACCGACAAACCTCTGCCAGGCATCGTCGAGGAAGCCCAGCATTCCGGGTGGCACCTCGATAACGGTTGGACCATCCTTGGCCAGATCCGTGGGAGCATAGGCATACATCGTAGACGTGTTGGAGGTAATGACAGGCGTCCGGGAATCCATCAGCTGTTCCCAGATAGCGATCTTGTTCGGTGCATCGGCACCTTGCTCGGCCATACCGGCGAGTACGCTGTAGATCGATACAGCGCCGACGTTGTCAAGATAGACCCCGAGCCCACGCGAGCGGTCCAGATAGTCATAGACCAACTGGTTGGTGTCGCCTATCGGTACACCATCGAAGAATTTCAGCTCACCGGCAGCCGTCTGGACTTTGTCCGGGATCGATGCAGCCTTCGTTTTCATGGCTTCCCTGGAGCTTTCTGCCTGAACATTCACACTCGCAATAGTGAGCATACCGGCGAGCACTATAGCGATAATATTCGTTTTCATTTTTAATATTCTCCTCAATGGCCTTTATTTAATTGCATCTTAACAAGAAACGGAGACATGATGCTGATACAATTGCTTATCAATGACTTCTTGGTTTCGGTGGCCCCGGAAATGTCCATGTGCCATCGATAATCGTTTTACTCGGCTCGTACATTCTAACGGCGTAATTCCAACCTTCCATGATCGGCAGGCAGTTCTCGGTACTTGCCGTGCAACCGCCAAAACGCACGGTGTAAGATCCATCACTGTTTGGTTTAGCGGTCAGATTGTTGAGACTGTAGGCATTGAGGTCATTCTGCTGGAAGTAGCCTTTTGCATTGTAAAGGCTTATGGACCAAAATCCTTTAACCGGAACATCCTTTACCGTGAGTTCATATTTGCCAACCGGCAGGTTAGGTTGCACATTTATGTACTGGGCAGCATTGTCCGGCAGACCACCCCAGGCAGAAGCCGTACCGATCAGAAAATGAACGGGGTTGACCTCCTCCTTTGAGCCAAAAGTCTTGGTATATCGTTTCAGCCCTTTAGCCAAATCAAGAATGGCCTCAAGCGTCGCCTCATAGCTGGTTTTGTCGTAGTCCGGTAAAACGAACGGTTCGTCAGACCCTGCCGCAATCTGAATCTGATCCTGAAGTTTGTGGGCTATTGCCAGATCTTTGGGATCTTCAGGATTCGCGAGCGTGCGAATGACCACACCCACGTATGGAGTATCAAACTTTTCCATTGTTAATTTATAAGAGCCAGCGCCGTAATAGACATCGTTCACATAACCGTCATTGTTAATTATCATGAGCGACATATAGCGCTTACCGACATCCGGAAGCGTTACAGTAGCACCCTGAGAGATGTTAATAACACCCGTGCTGTAAAGAGTGTCCCGGTTCATTCGAATGATATTCTGTTTGTCGATCGGTGTGGGTGCCCGGTTACTGTGTACTTTGTTGATACCACCGGCTTGCTTGATTATGCCGGCGTATTCAAAGTCCGTCTGGGCTCTATCAAAATTGTCTACATTGACGACGATGGCCGTCTTATCTTTGGATATTTCCGCCTGCACGACCGACCAACAAGACAAGGCCAGTATGCCGACACCCAAAAATAATGTAATTCGACTGATTCTTTGTATCATTATTTACCTCTTTGGTTTTTCAATAGGGATGTACTTCGTATTGAATTTGTTTAGTTATTTTCGTACCTCGCTTTCTTGCGAAGCCTCTATTGAGGTGTTGGGTAATGCTATCGGATACAATTAATAACTCTTGTTGATGTTGACAACCTGAGCCAGCGGCTTTTTACACATTATTTTTCTTTTTATTCCAAAAACTTACCCTCATTACCTTTAATGTTCAGCAATGCGATAAAAGCGTGGAAACAGGCACATGCATCCTCTTTTGTCAGATCGTGCCTGGTGGTTAACGTCCCTTTTGATAGTAGATGTCCAATGGCAGACGTCAGTCGAAGATAGTTTATTAAAATGAACCTTATTCCTGACAGGATCTGATTCGAGCCAAAGGCTTCCGATGGGGATGCGACTGGAGAGGTTGTTCCTTTTACGACTTCAGTCAGGCAGAACTAGTATGCTGATTTTTTACCACTAGAAAAGAAAAAAATATGGTCAGGCATCATTTCTTTCCAATACTTACCTGTACCACTTGAGAAGAACTGATATGAAATTGTTACAGGTGCAAAGATGCTGTAAAGCATTAATAATATTACATCTGTACCAAATTAAAAAATGGGAACATATTACGGCCTTTCTCACCTGCCAAGCACAGCTTTTGCCTCCCGGGCAATGGCTAATTCCTCATTGGTCGGAATCCCCCAGATCTGCACCCGACTTTCCTCTTGTACTGAGAAGAGTTGGTTTTTTAATCCGCTGATTGTTCACCTCAAGATCCATGAGGATTCCAAACGGTTCCAATCCCTGCAGTGTCATTTCCCGGACGACCTCATCATTTTCACCAATCCCGGCAGTGAAAATTATGGCATCCACCCGGCCGAGAACCGCCATAAACGCCCCGACATATTTTTTATTCCGATAGGTCTGCACATCCAGAGCCAGTTTCGCCTGTTTGTTGCCGCTGGCAATGGCATCATGAATGTCCCGCATATCGTTGAGCCACAGAGTCCTTTCAGGCCTGATTCCTTATTGAGCATTTCATCGATGGCGTCAATATCCATATCGCAGTTTCTGGCCAGAAAGGCATGAATTGCCGGATCAACATCACCGCTGCGGGTACCCATGACCAACCCTTCCAAAGGGGTAAGACCAAGGGTCGTATCGACACTTTCACCATTTTTAATGGCCGTCATTGAACAACCATTGCCAAGATGAATGGATATCAAATTGAGTTCTTCAAGCGGTTTACCCATGAGCCTGGCACATTCGCTGGCAACAAATTTATGTGAAGTCCCGTGAAAACCATAGCGACGCACCCTTTGTTGTTCATATAATTCGTATGGAATAGCATAATGGTAGGCATGGGGAGGAATAGTCTGGTGAAAGGCAGTATCAAATATTGCCACCTGGGGAACTCCGGCAAACAATTCCTGAGCCACCCGAATACCGTCAAGATTTGCCGGATTATGCAGGGGAGCCAGGGGAATGTTTTTTTCAATGGCAGCCATCACCTCTCCTGAGATAATGGTTGGCTTATGAAAATCTTCACCCCCATGGACCACCCGATGGCCAATAGCATCGATATCGCCCGGATCAGCTATCACCCCCTGCTGAGGATCGGAAAGCAAGTCAACAGCCAGATGCATTCCACTCTTATGATCAGGAACGACTGCTGTTTTTTTACCACCAGCTCGTCCTCATGACCGGGCCGAAACTGCATTTTATCAGCCCCTCACTTTCACCTATTCTTTCGACAAGCCCGGATGCCAAAACGGATTCATCGACCATATCGAGAAGCTGAAATTTTATCGACGAACTTCCCGAGTTAATAACCAGTATTTTCATTGTTTATCCTTTCTATCCTTTCTGAACATTTGCGTGTTTGGTGAATAATTTTACCCTGAAGTGAAATTTCATACCCTGTGACAAACAAGAGAGCAACAATTTAATTCTGTACAGAACAAAACGGATTTTGGTTTTTTTATCTACCAAATACAGTATCGAAGCCGTAACTATGCGTAACTCACTCTACTTAATATATATAACTATATGTTTTGCATTTGTATTCAAACATGAATATTTTAATAATGATATATTATTTCATCTATTTTTCGCCATTTGCAAGTGCTAGTAAATTGGTACTACCTTTTCTTGGCGACAGACAATTATCGAGCAAAATTTTGTCCATTGAAATCCTTGACAAATGCATAGGCAGAAAGAGTAGAAAAACATCTTTTCCCCATACTCAGGTGATTCCATGCGATATATAATTCTTCTTTCTGCAATCTTATGCAGATGTGCCTTGGCGCTACCTACTCATGGAGTGTCTATGTTCAGCCCCTTAAAACCCTGACCGGGCTCCAGCAGGGCCCGGTACAGATCCCTTTTACTGTCTTTTATTTCATGTTTCCTTTGACTATGATGGCTGCAGGAACATTCCTGCCAAGAATAGGTCCCAGAATCTAGTGCCATGTTCGGGGGATTGCTCTTTGGCGGCGGGTGGATTCTGGCCAGTCTGGGAATTCATCATTTTATCTTCACCATCCTTGGCATAGGTGTCCTGAGCGGTATTGGTGCCGGGATGGCCTATATCGTTCCAATTGCCGTCTGCATACGCTGGTTTCCGCAAAACAAAGGGCTGGTCACCGGCATCGCTGTGGCCGGTTTTGGCGGAGGCGCCGCCCTTGTCAGCCAGGTTGGCGGTTGGCTGATGGAGAGTCTGGGCCGAACCCCGTTTCAAACCTTTTTTATTTTTGGTCTGGGCTTCATGGTTACCGTCAGCCTCGCCGGCTCGACCATGCGCTTCCCACAAACAGAGACCACTACAAAAACCCACCCCGATCAAAATCTCTGAAATTCTCACCCATCCGAGTTTTCGTCTTCTTTACCTGGCAATGTTCATCGGCCTTGCTGCCGGTTTTGCCGTCAATGCCAACCTCAAAGAACTTTTCCAGGGAGGAGAAAATGGTGTGCAGATCGGCATAACCGGCGTCTCACTCTTTGCCTTGGCCAATGCCACCGGCCGGATCGTCTGGGGGATGGTCTTTGACAGAGTTCAATCGGCAACTGCCATACAAGCCAATTTATTTTTACAGGCATCTGTTTTGCTTGCTGCACCCGTCATGCTTCATTCAGCTGCCGGATTCTGGTGTTTTGCCCTCTTTACCGGTTTCAACTACGGTGGGGTGCTGGTCATCTATGTTGCATCAGCCTCTCGCTGCTGGGGAGCCGACAAGGTAAGCCAAATTTACGGCTGGCTGTTTTCCAGCAATATCCTCGCCTCTTTTTCACCGATCATGGCGGGTTTATTTTTGATACCTTCCACACCTTCACCTTTGCCCTGTTCGGACTGGCCGGTCTGCTGATTGGTTGCACCGTTATAATACATCAAAAGGCGATATGTTGTAATATGGACAGCAGCCACAGCGCAATCATTTGAGCAATGAGCTGAATAACACTCTGCCCGAAATAGCTCATCTAAAAAACATAGGTTCGGTTTTCTTAAGGTCGGCAAGATGCATAATGCTGGCCACGCCAAATAATCCCCCGATTTTTTAAGGTAATAAAGGCTGATTTCAAAATGATATAGCAGGATATATATGGAGTAATCACAAACCCCGGGAAGATACCAGCCCGGCAATCCCTGGAACCGCAATCCCTGGTAAAAAGTGGCAAGCCGGAGTTGCCACAGTCAACAGACAAATTATCTGTACATATGTATCGCCTAAAAATCAGCCCCCAAACCGGCAGGATACTTGGAACAATAATTGCCAGAAGAAGCACAGGGATAAGCAGGAACCGGTAGTGGATCAGGGCAAACATATTTTTCTGCAAACCATTGATCATTGCCGCGCACTGAATCATACCAGGGGATGGTTACAAAATCATAGGCCAGCAGACAATCCTGAAAAAAACCATGTTCTTTTAATGGTCTTACCGAGCATCATATCGTCAATGGGATGCATCTTGATCGCTTGATGCCCACCAACTGCGTGATATACTGATCTTTTCACCATATTGAAAGCCCCTATTCCGACGAACCAGCCGAGTGCCACTTTTTCTTACCAGCCAGGGCCGGAAAAAAACCATGAGGCCGATAGCCGAATCAAGGATCAGACAATTAAGCAACCAGCCACGGGTCACATTCCTGAAAATCAAGGTCAGATGGTCCAATTGATTGTTTTTCATATATCCAACAGCCCTGGCAATCGTGGTCTCTTCCAGAACGACATCGGCATCGGTAAAAATCAGATACTCCCCCTTTGCCAGGGCAGCACCTGCAGAAGAGCATGACTCTTGCCGATCCAGCCCTCGGGCAATTGATCAATTATCATGGACAATTAGCTGGGGGAAACGTCTTTCATTTTTTGCAACATCACCATCGTCCTGTCAGTGGAACGGTCATTGACAACAATTATCTCCACATTTGATATTTCTGGACAAGGAGGGACAATAACGATTTTTCGATATGTTCCTCCTCATTGCAGGCAGGAACTATTATTGACACCAGTGGACCAGTATCCACATTGCCGATATCCATCTCACCAATCTTTCTCATTTTTTTCATTCCCACAGCAAACGTCACCGATGAAATGAGTGATTGCACAAGACAGGCCATCAAGGATAAAATATCGAAGCAATATCGACATAACAAGTCTCCTGAATGGATTTCCTTGTCAGGTATATATTGTACCGAGCAGCCATTTACAGCGCCTTCTGTTTCATCGATATTAGAGACAAAAAACTGGCAATAATCAGCAGAGATGGTAAATAAATGAGCACGGCAGTCCTCTCTCCCGCTAAGGATAGCAGCGCCATCGATATAAGAGTATTTTCTCTTCCATGATTTTGATCTCGTAACGTATCAGGAACATAATGAATTTTCCCTTACCGCTGAATCATCACCGGGCGATAGTATCTGCAACAGGTAATAATTATAAACAAGATTTCGAGTATTGCGAGACACCTCCTTTTTCACACAATTCACCCCGGATACCGGGAATAACGTTTTCGTGCAGTTAAGCGCTTTGAAAATGAATACTAACAATTATCGTGAAATCCCCTACAATTTCACCTCAGCTGATGATAAACTGATTATCAATCTGCTTTTCGGCTCCGAGGTCTGGGAAGACCTCGAAGAACTGAGAAGCCAGCGAATCACCGGCAGATCTGCAAGACTTGTCATGCGTTTTATGGGCGATCTCTTTATCCTCAGAAGAAATCCTTTTCTCTATCAGGAGCTTATCGACTCCCCAATCAGACGACAAAAATTTTTCAAAACCGCCAAGGAAGATCTGACCATCATCGAGGAGGCGGCAAAAATCAGTCAGGGTCGGCTCCGAACGTAGCGCCAAAGTGCTCCGCCTGGTCAGCCTTTGCCACGATCGCCTCGGTGAGCTAAAAAAAGAAATCACTGATGTCTCCGGTCAACGCAATCAGATGCAGAAAAAGCTGGGTGCCAATCATCGGCAAAGAAAATGTCCGCTTTGACCCTTTTACCCTTATCAGCCATGCAACAGATGCAACCGACTGGCGCCTTTTTCTTCCCGTTGCCGTCCTTAGACCATCCAGGGAAGAACAGGTACCGGCGATGATCAGAGCAATTGCGGAAATGGGCCTGAAAATAATTCCCCGGGGTGGTGGCACCGGACTTGACAGGAGGCTCCGTTCCGGTCACCAACAACTGCGTCATCATCAACACCGAAAAACTGACCAAAATCCACGATATCGAATATAAAGACTTTCCTCATCTGGGAGCAAGGCATCAAAATTCCGGTTCTTAAAGTTGAGGCAGGAGTCGTCACCTCTGATGCCATGGCCCATGCGGCAAGGAGAATCTTGTTTTTGCCACCGACCCGACCAGTGCCTGGGCTTCGACCATCGGCGGCAACATTGCCGAGAATGCCGGGGGAAAAACAGCAGTCCTCTGGGGAACGGCAATTGACAATATCCTCTCCTACACTATTGCCATGCCCGGACAGGACCTCCTCACCGTTCAACGCATCAACCACCCGATGCGCAAAATTCTTCCCGACGACACTCTCCATTTTCAAGTGATTGACAGTCATAAAAAAGATCCTTCGGGAAATCACTCTTGCCGGCACTGATATTCGTAAAAAAGGTTTATGGAAAGATATCACCAACAAGGCCCTGAATGGGCTGCCTGGCTTTCAGAAGGAAGGTACCGACGGGATCATCACCTCGGGAGATTTTGTTCTTTACCAGGCCTATGAAAAAAAGATCACCTTCTGTCTGGAATTTTTTGGCGAAGATATGGATGAAGCCAGCCGGGTTATAGTCGAAGATCTCTGAAGAATTTGTCAATGAGGGACAAGAAGCCCTGATGGCGCTGGAACACTTTGACGAGGAATATATCCGGGCAATCAAATATAAATTCAAGGCAGCCAGAAGCACCCACCCGAAGGCGGTGTCTGCTGATTGATATGGTCGGCCATACCACCGAACAGGTATTGACGGGGAAAAAAACGATTGGAAAAATTTCTCGCCCCTTATGAAAACACCGAATTATTCACCGCCCAGGATGCCGATGAAGCAACTCGTTTCTGGCGCGACCGTAAACGTCTCGGGGCAATCTCCGCCCGCACCAACGCCTTTAAGCTCAATGAAGACATTGTCCTGCCGCTCCACGGCGCTTGCCGAATTTGCCCGGTTTGTCGACGAATATAATATCGAAGAGGATATCTACAACAAAGAACAATTTATCCACGCGATTACCAATATCTGGAGACTGCCGAACCCATTGAGGATCCTGACTGGATGGAGGCAAAGATTCCCAAAGCAAATGAACTCTGCAGGAGACTTTAGAGATACTCTGCCTTGCGCACCACAGAATCGGTTCGCCACGAAACCCACATCAAAAAATTGATGGCCGATTTACTGGAATTGTTCAGCGGCTATAAAAAAGTCAGCGCAAATATCGAAAGGATTCATCGTGAAATCCGCTCAAAACGGATCATCATTGCCACCCATATGCACGCCGGTGATGGTAATATCCATGTAAACATTCCGGTTTTTTCTAATGATCGGGAGATGATGAAGCGAGCGGAAAAAACCGCTGAAGATGTCATGACCAAAGCGGTCGAACTCGGCGGTGTGGTGAGTGGAGAGCATGGAATCGGCATCACCAAGATGAAGTTTCTGGACGAAAAACGTCTTCTGGAACTGACAGCATACAGGAAAGAGGTTGATCCCGACGGCATCATGAATCCGGGGATGCTGAGCGATCCCGTCGATTATCAACAAGGTCTTCACCCCTTCTTTTAACCTTCTTGAACTGGAGGCAAAAATTCTTCAGTACGGCTCCCTGGCCGAACTTTCGTCGATGATTTCAAAATGCATCCGTTGCGGCAAATGCATGCCGGATTGCTGCGTTTACCATCCGGGCAGCAACATCTTTTTCCATCCAAGAAATAAAAATATGGTTATCGGCTCACTGATCGAGGCCCTGCTTTATGATATGCAGCGTTCCCATCTGCCGAGATTCAATCAGCTGAAAAACCTCGAAGAGATCGCCGACCACTGCACCATGTGTGGAAAATGTCTCAGCCCCTGTCCGGTCGATATCGACACCGCCGAAGTCTCGCTCCTTGAGCGGGAAATCCTCAGCGACCTCGGCTACAAACATACCGCTCCCGCAACCCGCCTGTCTCTTATGTACCTGCAGAACAGGAACAGGACGGTCAACAGCATTTTCAGAAAAGGGGTCCTGGAATGGGGCAGCTCTTTGCAGCGCCTGGGCGTCAAAGCTTTCAAAAAAGCGCCACCTGCTATTCATGGAAAAAGAGTGGCGCTCCCTGAATATGCTGAAATCACCAATGACACCGGCATCTCCTAAAACCCTCGGCTCGATGCTGCCCCAGTGTTCTGAACACGAAGCATTGATGATCCGCCCTGAAGGGGAGATCAATAAAACTGTGTTCTATTTTCCAGGCTGCGGCTCGGAACGTCTATATGCTGATATCGGGATGGCGGCGATCTACCTGCTGCTCAAAAACAACATCCGAGTCGTTCTGCCGCCGCCTTTTCTCTGCTGCGGTTTTCCGGCAAAAGTCAATGCCAAGAAAAAAATGGCTGGCCAGATATCACTGAGAGATACAATCATCCTCAGTCAAATCAGGGAAATGCTCGGCCACCTGGCATTCGATGGTTTTCTGATCAGCTGCGGTACCTGCCGCGAGTCTTTGCACGAGATGGGCTGCGCTGAAATATTTGATTGTCCTCTTGGTGATGTTTCGCAATTTGTCCTGGAAAATTCTCCTCACCAATACGGTGCCAAAAGACAAGAAAAGGTGCTGTATCACACCCCTTGCCATGACTCCTTTGACGGGGAAGGGGCCGGACTTCTCGGCAGGTTATATGCAACTGTGCAAAGCGTACCCAACTGCTGTTCGGAAGCGGGAACTCTCGCCATTTCCAGACCAGACATTGCCTATGCCATGCTCAAGCGCAAAAGAGAAGCGATAGAAAACACCAAGACAAGCAACGAGGCGACAATAATTGCGACAAACTGCCCGTCCTGTCTGTCCGGACTGGGCCGCAATAAAGATCTGAACATTGTTCCGAAACATATGACGGTTCTTCTGGCCGAATCTCTTGGTGGGCAAAAGTGGTTGGCGGAGTTTTCTCGTTTGGTGGCAGGCGCCGAAAAGGTGACGTTCTAAATCGCATTGGCCACCGGAAAAGAACTCACGCAGAGGAGAATTTGCCAGTAAAAGAGACGCCTCTCTATTCACTGGAACAGGTACGGGAAAGATGTGATCACTTGTGCTGAGCTCTGAGGTCGTCAACCTTTATAATAACCAGGGTTATATCATCTTTGGACTTTTGCCCCATGGTAAACTGGTTGAGATCGTCATACACAGCACTGAGGATATTGGCGGCAGGCTCTCCTGCCGTCCGGCGAATAATTTCGCGAAACCGGGCTTTACCAAACATTTCACCATGACCGTTTAGCGCCTCCCAGATACCATCTGTTCCAATGGCAATTATCTGTCCATGGGTTAATCCAGTTTTCTTGTTTTCCACATAAAAGAAATCATCTTGTACCCCGAGGGCAATCCCCTTGCCTTTTAGTTCTTCAAACCTGTCTGAAGCGGGATCATACAGGAGGGCAGGATCATGACCTGCACGAACCCAGCCAAGGTTTTTTTGTTCCAGGTCTAGCGTCAGATAAAAAAGAGTCATGAACCGCCCGGTCTGCAGGACATCTTGAGACAGGTGATGATTCATGGCAGATATTACTTCGGAAAGAGTGCCCGGCTGTGAGGCCCGCATACGCAGGAAGGCGCGGGCTGTGGTCATCAACAGGGCCGAATCAACCCCATGGCCGGAAATATCTCCCACCACAACACTGAAGCTTTGCCGCTGCGCATCACTACGCCAGAAATAATCAAAATAATCGCCCCCAATCTCGTCACAGGAAACATTTCTCCCGGCAACATCCAAGCCCTGAACACGCGGCTTTTCTTGGGGAAGTAAGCTCTTCTGAACTTCTCCGGCGAGTACCAGGGCTTTTTTATGTTCCGACATATCAGTGATAAAGGCCATATTGCCAATAACATGTCCCCGATCATTTCTGAGGGTATTGCCATGCACCAGAACAGGAATAGGCCTGCCGTCCTTGGCGATAATAGTACCTTCAGATTCTCGGTATTCCTGAGACTGCAGGGCTTCTCTATTGAATTGCATAACTTGTTTAAATTCATTACTGGCAAAATCCAAAGGCGACTTTCCGATCAATTCCTGCCGTGTACGGCTGAGCATCCGGCAACAGGCATTGTTGACATCGGTAATGATAAAATTTTCGTCCATGAGTAAAAAACCCTCTGCGGCAGTCTCAACAATTCGGCGAAATTTCTCTTCACTTTTGCGCAGTGCATCTTCAACCAGTTTACGTTTGGTAATATCAATTAATATTCCCTGATTATGCGTTTTTTCTCCCGCTTCATTGCGAACAACGGAGGTTTGATCTTCCACCCAGCGAATGTTGCCGGACTTGGTCAGACATCTGTATAATTGGGTGTATTCTTCCACATCGGCACGGGCATACTCGTCAATCTCAGCTTTGATCCTTTCCCTGTCATCGGGATGGACGATATCTCGGAAAGAGAGAGCACCGGAGAGAAATTCTTCCGGTGAGTAGCCGAATTGTCGTAAATTTTCGGAAATATATTCCAGATGGAGGTGATCGCCGGCTGGGCGCCGAAACAGGATGACCGGGCTTCGTTCGACAATCAGCTTCGACATCCGCAGAGCTTTCTGCATTTGATGACGTTCGTTACACTCCTGGGCAAACTCCTGGGTACGGTTATCAAAACGTTTTTTCAGACTATCATACGCGTCTTGTGCAGCAGTCAATTTCATGCGCAATGCATCACTTTCCTGAACATTTTGCCGCAACGTGATCAACTCCCGGAGAAGTTCGTCTTTTGTTTTTTGTATGTCTGAATTCATGTCTCTTTCCTAGCTAAATGATCAAACCCAAATCAATTGCATTAAACATAACCACTAGAAGCCTGTCGGACTATGCCCTTTCTCCCCCATATCTTCGTTGTTTGCGAAAATTAATGCTCGCAATATTAACTATATGGCTGTGCTTAATTTTCAAAAACGTCTCGATCTAAGAAAAAATGCCTATAATCCGACAGGCTCCTAGACATAAAAAATGGGTCGAAAAATGGTGACATCCCATCTAACGACCCACTTATTATTCGAAGGTAAAATCAAATCAGGTTACAATTTTCTCATAGTACTTCTTCAGATCATTGTAGAGGAAATGATTAATTTTCGATAATCCCCTGCCATAACCGCTCCACAGGTCTTTAACCGTCATAGCCTGTAGATTTTCCTTAACTTTGGCTTCCATTTTCTGCCAGAGATTCTTGCGGTAATCTGTTTCAAGAGATACCAGGTCAGCACCATTGATCATTGCCTTTTTCAGCTGCTGCCTGAAGGCTATCTTGGAAAAAGCAAAAGCACCGATAAACAGCGTAGCGGCAACGAGGATGCCTGGTATTATCAGGTGGTCCAGAGAAAACTGACTGTTCCTGATTGAAGTGACAAGGGTAGATTCAGGGCTGCTGAACAAGGTATTGAGCAATACATCACCAAAAAGAAAAAGCAGTATCGCAATACCAACAGTGACTCTCACATACTTCCAGAAAACCTTATTGGTCCGTCTGATAAATTCGGCTACCGCCTCGGCGACAATCTGCAGCTCGTTCAACTGACGATCAATATCCTCAAGGATATGATTAATCCGAAAGCCCGGCGCTCTCTTTATCTTCTCAATGAGTTGATCCCGCTCCTGGGGCCATCCCTCCGCTACGGTGCTCGGATCAACAACTGACGGAGCATAGGTGAGATAAATATGCGGAATATCTTTGCGTCCCGTCATCTGCGACATATTCCAGCAGAGTGTCCCGTAGGATCGGGTGAAGTCACTCAAATGATCACACTCGTCAATCCTGCTCATCACAAAAACGATGCGATGTTCACCTGATTTTTCCGGTAGTGTGGTACGAATGGTATCATAGGATTCCTTGATGGTGCCGGCTTTGTGCGAATCAAACATGAGGACGATAAGGTCAGCCATCTTGGCAAATTCACCAAGTACCTTCATATAATCATAGCCCCGATTTTTTTCACTTGTGGCATCGATCATCCCCGGACTGTCAATTATTGCCATATTCTCTAGCATGCGGAGCTGTTGACCTGTTTCATACAGATATGGGAAATCAACTTTTCACCATACCCTCGAAAATGTTGAAAAGGCATTTTCTCGTCATTGACGATTGTCGAGCCAGGGGTTTCCACATTATCCACTCCGGGATCAGAGGTAATAATGGTAAAGGAATCATCCGTCGGAGCCTGGCCAGTGCGCTGAACTTCCTGACCCAAAAGCTCATTAATAAGCGTCGATTTTCCCGATGAGTAGTTACCGATTATGAGCACGATCGGCTTCCATTTCAAGGCTGCATCTATCCCACCAAAGTCCATTTTATAGCGGGCAAACAGCGGTTCGAGTTTTTTCTTCACCTTAGTCTTTAATTGCTTTTGCAGTTCTTTTTCGTTCATCGCATGACCCAGTTGTTGTTTAATCTGAAAAACACAATTTTCGGAATAGTTTCCTATAGTACCCGAACTTAACAAAACTCTCGAACATTTATTGCCTACGATGTACCAGAAAATGACAAAACATGCCAAAAAACATATACTGGCAAACGAATTTTCAAAATAACAATCAACATAAAAACAAATTAAACTGCTGATTTCGCAATAAACAATCTGTCCGAGAAATAAAAATACCCACACACTGTTGGAGTTCTTTTGGCACATATATAGTGATTACTTTATGCAGATCAGACCTAACCACAACCGAAGAGTATAAGAAAAAATTATTTTGCCAATTTACAGAAACATTGTTGCTTTATCCGGTGATTGTGGTTGTCTGTAATGTTCGGCTCAGGTAGTCTCTGTTGGCAAATAATTTGCGGATCTTATATTTATATGGACAATTATATGGAAAACTATTTGGCCCTTCCTGTCTATCCATGAATAGTACCACGCTATTGACCGATTTTTCAACGCATTGGATACTAGGAGCTTGTCGGATTATAGGCATTTTTTCTTAGACCGAACCGTTTTTGAACATTAAGCACAGACATATAATTAATATTGCAAGGATTAATTTTCGCAAACAACGAAGATATTGGGCAAAATGGCATAGTCCGACAGGCTCCTAGAAAAAGAGTTTTTCACAATCAGTAACCTACATATTCATATTATGACCAAAAAAATTGCAATCACAGGTTTTTCTTTTCGATTTCCTGCTACGAATGCATAACCAATACTGGCAAGACCTATTAGAAGGACGCGACCTGGTAACCGAGGTCGCTTCTGATCGTTGGTCGAAGGAGGTGTTCCTCCACCCAAACAAAAAACATCCTGGAACCAGTTATACCTTTGCAGCGGGTTCCATTGGCGATATTTCTACGTTCGACGCAGCATTTTTTGGTATTTCTCCTCGTGAAGCCGCCCAGATGGATCCTCAACAGCGATTATTGCTCGAGATGAGCTGGGAAGCGCTGGAAAATTCTGGAATCGTCCCTTCTTCTCTTCGTGGCAGCAGGTGTGGCGTCTTTATAGGAATTGCCAGCGCAGACTATTCCTATCGACTTGCCGATGATCTCACGGCTGTAGACTCATCGATAGCCACCGGCAACACAGCAAGCATTGCCGCCAACCGCATCTCTTATATCTATGATTTATGTGGTCCCAGCATGGCGCTTGACACAGCCTGTTCGTCATCTTTGGTCGCATTCCACCAGGCATGTCAGTCTATCCTCTCAGGCGAAAGTACCCAGGCATTTGCCGGCGGCATCAGTCTCCATCTGCACCCTTACGGGTTTATCTCTTTTGCCAAGGCATCAATGTTATCTCCGCGCGGACGATGCAGTGTTTTTGACGCCACCGGGGATGGATATGTGCGCTCTGAAGGAGGCGGTCTCTTGTTTCTAAAAGATTACGACCAGGCTATGCGGGACCACAATCCTATTTGGGCGGTTGTGGCAAACTCCTCGATCAACATGGATGGTCGCAAATCCGGGCTAACAGTGCCCAATCCAAAAGCCCAGATTGCTTTACTGAAACAGGCCTACGCACAAGCCGGTATCAATCCGGAAGAAATCGATTATCTCGAGGCTCATGGTACCGGAACTGCGGTTGGAGATCCCATTGAAGCACTGGCCATCGGCACTGCCCTAGGCAAAAAACGCCCCGGAAACAAGCCGCTGCCCATAGGTTCGGTCAAGAGTAACATTGGCCACCTCGAGACAGCTTCAGGTGTCGCAGGACTGGTGAAAGCGCTCTACTGCCTGAAACATAGAAAGGTACCTGCGACGATTGGCTTTACAACCCCCAATCCAGCCATCAATTTGAAAGAATTGAATATCCAGGTAGTCACCAGGAATCTGCCGCTTAAACAAAAAGGCAAACTTATTATCGGAATCAATTCCTTTGGATTTGAGGCGCCAATTCTCACGTTATCCTGGAGAATCACCAGCAATCACAATTAAAGACTCTTAAAAAGTCTCAGAACAGTCTTTTACCTATTCATTCTTTCGGCGAAAAACAACGTCGCATTGAAAGCAACCGCAAGGGATTTCACATGATTTCCTCAACAATCATCCCAGGTACGCCCTCTACGATATTGCCTATAATACCACCCTGTGCCGAGAATGGCACGACCATCGGTTAATTCTCTACGGCACGACAACAAAAACCATTTCCAGGGAGTTATTTAAATACGCAAACGATACCCAGGAAAAACATGTACTGGAAACCGGGGTCGCACTCAAGGAACCTTTCGGGCCTGCTTTTGTGTATTCGGGTAATGGTTCCCAATGGCAGGGGATGGGCATGCAGCTTCTTAACGAGGAGGCTCTTTTCCGGAGTAAAATACAAGAAATTGATGTCCTTTTTCGTCGTCATGCCAATTTCTCCCTAGAAGACGAATTGGCAGGAAAAAACGGAGAAAACAGCTACGAAGATACAGAAATCGCTCAGCCTGCATTATTCGCCATCCAAGTCGGAATAACGGAAATGCTCCGGCATCGCGGGCTAATGCCGGTTGCTGTGGCGGGGCACAGTGTCGGTGAAGTAGCCGCAGCCTGGGCATCAGGTGCATTGACTCTTGAGGCAGCAGTCGAGGTAATTTACCACCGCAGCCGACTGCAAGGAAGAACCAAAGGCAAAGGAGCCATGACAGCTATTGGCATAGGCCATGAAGCAGCTTTGGATATGATAGCTGAGTCAGGTCTTTCGTCAGCCCTTACCATCGCAGGAATCAACAGCTCTCGCGGGGTAACCATCGCCGGCAGCCCGAGTTCGCTCGCTCAGCTGGAGAACCACCCTCGGTACTCATGACATTTTCTTCAAAAGGCTTAATATTAACTACGCCTTTCACAGCCCAGTTATGGTTGAAATTGAAATGAGCGTCAAAAATGCTCTGGCAGCTCTCCATCCGAATAGATCTCTCGTACCTTTTTACTCATCGGTTACCGGTAAACTGTTGGAGGGTGAAAATCTTAACGCCGAATATTGGTGGAATAATATTCGCAAGCCGGTTCTCTTCGAGCAGGCCACAAAGAGTATTCTAGCCAACGGCACCAATATTTTCATTGAGATTGGCCCCCATGCCGTTTTGCGGAGTTATATCAATACCTGTATGAAAGACGTTGGTATAGAAGGGAGAATTATTACCACCGCCACTCAGGGTAAAAATTCTCCCCGGCGAATATGGAAGGCACACAGTCAGGCTTTGATCGCGGGGGCAAAAATCGACTGGCAGCATATTTTTACCTCGCCTGGTGAATTTATCCAACTGCCCAACTATTCGTGGCAGCGTGAACGCCATTGGCACAACGTTACCCCGGAATCGATTGCCCTGCTCGAACGACACAAAGTACATGCCCTGCTCGGCTATCCGCTCAGACAACAGGAACTCACTTGGGAAAACCAGCTTGACGCAAGACTCCACCCCACCTTGGCAGACCATATAGTCGGAGACGCGAATGTCTTCCCCGGCACCGGCTTTTCCGAACTTGCACTGGCAGCTGCCTTCGCCTGGCAACGCGGCCTTGTTGCCGAGATTGAGGGACTGGAGATACGCTCCCCGCTGCTCCTCAGTCACGATCACAGCAAACTCATCCGTCTCAGCATCGAGGCTCGGGACGGAAGCATGACTGTCAAAGGGCGAGATCACTGCGGCACAGAACCATGGGTCCTGCACGCAGTGGCACGAATTTTAGCAGAACCACAAGAAACCTTACTGAGCGCGGAATGTCCAATATTACCAACCCGCCAGCCCGATTTCACCATCACGAGCCATGAGATGCTTACCCGAAAAGCCGGTCTCACTTATGGTCCGGCTTTCCAGTGCATTGATTACGGCTGGCTGGAGGGTGATTCCGCACTGTGCGTCCTGAGAATACCGGAAAGTATTGAAAAAGAAATAGAAGATTGTTACCTCCACCCGGCCATTCTGGATTGCACCTTCCAGTTAATTATCCAATTATTACGAGAGGATGTCGGAGTTCATGAGGGCATTACTTTTGTTCCCACCAGAATGGGACGAATTGCCTTTCGCCAAAACCATGCCAAGCCCGCTTTTGCTCAAGCCACTCTTCTGCGTCGAGCCCCGCATTCTCTCACCGCAGAATTTACTGTTTTTGACAGTAGCGGCCTCGCTATTGCTTTCGTTAAAGATGCTCGATTTCGGAGCATACGTCTGGGTAAAAAGGCTGCAGACCATCTTCGTTTCCTGCATTACCATGGTATTCCCCACCCTCATATCCTCAATCCGGACAATACGCCATTTATTCCTTTCAAGAGTGTACAATGCGCCTTTGTCAAACTGGCAAGAGGGGCCAACCTCGAGAGAGCCCGACGCCGCTATACGGAAGAACTAGACCCTTTGCTGGATATACTTTGCAACCAATTCATCCGAGAGGCCCTGCAGCAATTGTCAGAGGATGGCCGACAACTCAGCTCTCAAATAATGTTGAACTGCCGTACTGCTACCCCGGAAATTGCACCGTTCCTTGATTACCTTTTATCCCAAGCCGAAGACGATCAGTCAATAATGCCAACCCAGGACGGCTGGGAAATCCTGCCCAACCATATTGAGCAGACATCTGCACAAGACATCTGGAACAGCCTGGTCATGGATTATCCTGATTTTTTCGATATTATTCATTCTGTCGGACGGGTGGGGATGCACCTCAAATCGAAATTTTGTTTGGGTCTCTGACGCCGAGTCAGATACATTCGCCAGATCAGACAGTTGCCAGGCTTACAGGTCAGATATTTGGCGCTGTCGGCAGGCAAAAAGGTGGCAAGGCCCTGCGCGATTTGATCGGTCAGGGAATAAAACAATTACCTGAAGGCAGACGCCTAGGGGTCATCGAAATCTCTGCTGGTTCACCGTATTTTGCTCTAGATGCCTGTGTCGCCATGGACCCGAACTGCTGCGATTATATTTTCGCAGGTCTTTCTACACAGACACTGGAAAGTGTCGCTCAGCTAAAAGAACGCTTTTCCTGCTTAGACACTCGTTTAATCAGCACCGAGACCGAATCTCCAGAGATGCTTCCTGTTTGTCAGATAGCCATTGTCACCCTCAATTTTTCCACTCCGGAGGAATCAATGGCGGCGCTGAAGTATGCCCGCGCCTGTCTCACCCAGAGAGGCTCTCTTATTGTGCTCGGTCTACATCCCTCCCGCTGGATCGATTTTGTTTTTGGAACCGAGCCTACACACTGGTCCCTGTCAAAAGATCAATCGCTTCTTTCCAGCCAAGTACCAGCTCTTTTCTGGAAACAACAGTTGCAACAACTTGGTTTTTCCGATACCAACCTCCTGGAATTTTCGTCGGATGCTTTTTCCGGACCATATGTACTGCTGGCCCAGCCGGCAGAGAAGTCTCGTCCCGTCAACGTCATCTTCTCATGCCATGCCGCGCAGCTGGGTGCTGCTGGCTGATCAGACAGGTTTATCGGCACAATTATCAAATTTTCTTACCACTGCTCTCCAATCCAAGGGTGATATTGTCGTACAGGCCTGCCCCGGTAGCGCTGCCGATATCTCCGCCTTGCTGCTGGAGACAACCGCGAGCTACGGCCAGCTAAATGGAATTCTCTACCTGGCCGGACTCTGCCCACAACAAGGACAATGTCGATGCAGATATTATTGTAGATCGACAGATAAACCGATGCACTGCTGCGGCCAGCATCATCCAGGCGTGCGAAATATCTCAAACGAAGACCACATGCTGGTTGATCACAACGAATGGTGCAAGTGACCTGCTGCCTAATCGCCATATTCACCAAAAACACCAAAACAACAATGATTCCCGGTGATGCAGGGCTCTGGGGATTCGGACGCACATTGATCAACGAAGCCTCAAATTATACGATCCGTATGATTGATCTTGAGACCCCATTTGCCCTCGAAACCATTGCCATTGCGCTGGAAAGAGAACTGGAGCAATTAGATAATGAACAGGAAATTATTCTCACCGCACTGGGGGAGCGTTACGTTCCACGCCTGAGAGTTGAGCAAGATCTTGTCGGGAGAAAAAGCAAATCCCGAGGGAATCGATTCCCCTACCCTATCCCTCGGTTTTCTGCTCCCGGGTCAATTGCGCAACCTCCATTGGCAATCTTCTCCACGTGTCAGTCCCAGCAGAAGATGAAATCGAAGTAGAGATTTACGCTACCGGTCTCAACTTTCGAGATATCATGTATACGCTTGGCCTGCTTCCTGATGAGGCTATTGAAAATGGTTTTGCCGGCCCTACCCTAGGGCTTGAGTTTGCTGGAATAGTACAAAATGTTGGAAGTAACTCCCAATCATTCAAGCCAGGGGACAAGGTTGTAGGTTTTGGCCCATCCAGCTTTGGCAACCGCGTAGTTACCAAAATCAGTGCAATTTCCCTCATTCCTGCGGGAATCACTTTTGAGGCTGCAACAACTATCCCAAGCACATTTTTTACGGCATACTACAGCCTGCACCACCTTGCTCGACTGCAGCCCGGAGAAAGAGTTCTGATTCACGGCGCCGCCGGTGGGGTTGGCATCGCGGCTATCCAGTTGGCCAAATGGATTGGTGCGGAGATATATGCAACGGCTGGATCTGCGGAAAAACGTGACTTTCTGCGCTTGCTCGGTGTTGAGCACATCTTCCACTCCCGATCACTTTCTTTTGCCGACGAGATTCTGCACCTCAACAGATGGCAAAGGGGTGGATGTGGTACTCAACTCCCTCGCCGGTGAAGCAATTAACCGCAACCTACAGGTACTTACACCCTTTGGCCGTTTCCTGGAACTCGGCAAGCGGGATTTCTACGAAAACACTAAGATCGGGTTGCGCCCTTTCCGAAACAATATAAGTTATTTCGCCATTGATGCCGACCAGTTGATGCAATCTCAACCAGACCTTACTCATCGACTGTTTACAGAAGTTATGGCCTTATTCGCCGATGGTGTGCTGCACCCTCTCCCATACCACGCATTTGAGGCTGAAGACATTGTTGCAGCCTTTCGCTATATGCAGCAGGCAAGGCAGATTGGCAAGGTCGTCATCACCTACAGACATGGAATCAGTCATGTTCATTCCCCAGTTCCGACCAAACGCGAAAATTTAGCGTTGAAAGCCGATGGTTCGTATCTGATAACCGGCGGCCTGGGCGGTTTTGGACTAAGAACTGCTGAGTGGCTTGTAACTAAAGGTGCGCGCAACCTTGTTTTAATCAGTCGCAGCGGACCAGGTTCTGAGGAGGCAACAAATGTCATCGAGCGCCTAAATGACCGGGGCATCAATATTTATGCTTCTTCGTGCGACGTCACCGACAAAGATGCTCTGGCAAATTTATTGGTCGACATTTCTAAGCAATTACCGCCTCTCAAAGGAATTGTCCATGCTGCTACCGTTATTAATGACGGTCTTATCAGTAATATGAACGAAGATCAAATTCGCAATGTGCTTACCCCCAAGGCATTGGGTGCATATTACCTTCATGAACTGACCCTCGACACACCGCTTGACTATTTTATTCTCTTCTCATCAGCCACAACCCTGTTCGGTAATCCCGGTCAAGGCAATTACGTTGCCGCCAATGCGTTGCCTCGATGCCCTGGCAAACTATCGCCGAGCTTCTGGCCTGCCAGCGACCTGTGTAAATTGGGGAGCAATAGATGATGTAGGTTTTCTCGCCCGCAACGAAAAAATCAAGGACTGCCCTGCAAAGCCGTATGGGAGGATCAGCACTCAAATCTAGCAGTCGCCTTAGATGTTTTGGAGGACATGCTGGTTGCCGATCGTTCCGGCCTCGGTGTATTGGAATTTGACTGGAAAGCACTTTCCCGCTTCCTGCCAAGTTTTGGAAGCCCGAAATTCGCTGAACTTGCTCGCCATACTGGAGAATACGGCGTATGATGAGGACAATGGTACAATATCCTGCAGATGCTTGAAGAGCTCTCGGATACAGAACTGCTTAGCACCGTTATCGAGATGCTCAAAAACGAAGTCGGAGAAATTCTGCAGGTTTCCCCGGAAAAAATCGACCCTACACGATCCATGTACGATATGGGCCTTGATTCCCTTATGGGGGTGGAGCTGGTCGTTGCCCTCGAATCCCTTTTTGGTACCAGATTACCGGTGATGGCCTTGCCCCAGAGCCCGACCATAATCAAGCTGGCGGAGCGGATCATCCAGCAATTACAGGAAAAAAATGAAACGGATACAAACTCCAATGAGAAGGAAATTCTGATTCAGGCAAAACTGCTCGCCTCTCAGCACGGTGCTGATGTATCCACTGAATCCATCGTGAACCTGGCAGAGGGTCTTGACTCTCAGGATGCTGCCTCAAACGACCTGATCATTCATTAATATGACACCGAAAAAAAAACCCTGGGATCACAGCCCAAATTAAAGATAAACTCATTCAAGCAGGCTTTGGCGCGCCGAATCCGACATGCCGAAAACGAGAATAGTTCCGAAATCTCTACCCGTTTACCTTTAAACGTAATCAATATTCCTGAACAGCATTACCGCTTTCATTTTCATTCAGGCTATCAACAAATCCGTATTATCAATGAGGGCGCGGCCCGGTTGAGCATTGACAACCCATTCTTCAAGATGCACGAGGGAACTGCAGGGGCGACAACCCATATCTCAGGACAGGAATATATCAACTTCGCCAGTTACAACTACCTCGCTCTTTCCGGCCACTCCGAGGTTAATGAAGCTGCTAAATCAGCTATTGACCGCTACGGAACATCAGTTTCCGCAAGCCGGCTTGTGTCCGGAGAAAGGCCCATACATCGAGAACTGGAACAAACCATTGCCAAGGTCTATAATGTTGACGACGCCCTGGTTTTTGTCAGTGGACACGCCACTAACGTCACAACCATTGGCTACCTGTTCGGCCCCAGAGACCTCATCCTTCATGATGAACTCGTCCATAACAGCGTCCTTCAAGGAATAGCGCTCTCGGGTGCAAAACGCCTCATCTTCCCACATAATGATTGGGCTTCTCTGGATGCTATTCTTGTTAATCAGCGCCACCACTTCGAAAAGGTCCTGGTTGTGACTGAAGGCATCTTCAGCATGGATGGTGACTATCCAGATTTACCCCGTTTCATTGAAATCAAGCATCAAGCACAAGATCTTCCTGATGGTGGATGACGCCCACTCTTTTGGGGTGATGGGCAAAACTGGTCTGGGCATCCGAGAGCACTTCGGACTTCAAGGCAAGGACGTAGATATATGGATGGGCACCCTGAGCAAGACCCTCGCAGGCTGCGGAGGCTATATAGCCGGAGAAACTGCGCTGGTTGAGCACCTTAAATTTCTCGCACCAGGATTTCTCTACAGCGTTGGAATGGCGCCACCCGTGACTGCGGCTTCTCTTGCCGCTCTCAATGTGCTGCAAAGAGAACCGGAGCGTGTTGCAAGATTGCAGGAAAGAGGACAATTCTTTCTGGAACGAGCCAAAGCGGCCGGCATTGATACCGGGAGAAGTTGTGGCTTGGCCATAATTCCCACAATTACCGGCAGCTCGATCAAAGCTGCGCGCTTATCTGGAGCGTTGTTTGAGCGCGGTATCAACGTTCAGCCGATCCTGTACCCAGCTGTACCTGAAAAATCTGCTCGACTACGTTTCTTTATCTCCTGCCAACATACTGAAGCTCAAATCAAGACTACGGTGTCAAACATTGTGGATGATCTTTAAAACTCTTTAATATTTCCCCGAACACTAGCAACAAACAAATTCTTTTCCTATCGCCCTGACAGATATGAGCGTATTTATTTTCACAAGTATTTTACTGGGTCTCTTTTCGCTCACCAAAATTATAGCTGCCACCACTTTTATCTATCTGCCTTCACCTGCCAAAATATAGCCTCCCAGGGTCGAATCACCCTCATTCTCCCATTATCCGGTCTCTGTCCAACCCTTGAGACGCTCATTAAATCCCTCATCCCCCTAACCCTGCAGTTCCGTAGACTTATTGTGCCGTCGAATCAAAAAATACTCCATAAAAAGCCAATTTTCTCTGAGTATTTTTGCATTTTGCAAAGTGCGGAAACCTCACTTGTGAGCCACATTTAATAGCTTGATCAAGCTAAACGGTGTAATGAGCTAAATGTTGCTTTCTGAAATCAATCCTCATTTAAACTTGCATTCCTATTCCTTAAGGCCATATAATTTATTGCTAAGATAAAAAACAGGCAGAGATGGGTGGTTATTGTAAGTGACTCTGAACGAAATAAAGGAATCAATGAGGATGATCGGAAGACCCTCTGGCTGGAGACACTTTACTGTTACAACCAGTCGATTCATCAGCTAACAAGGATAACAATTCCGAAAGTGAAAAGAACTCGCCCTCGACCTGGAGTTTTAATCAAATTCTAGATCATATCGATATTGGTATCTTGGTTCTCGATCTTGAAAAAGAACGTATCGAATACCGCAATCCCAATTTTTTCCACGTTCTCGCTGATAATTTTTTATGCAATGACTACAGCTCTCTTAGCCTGTTGTTTTCTGATCATCTCAATTTATCACCTGACGGGCCACGTAATGGTTCTGCTTTTGGCAAAATCAAACTTAAGGAGAGAATTCTCGTCTGTTCCGTGTACCATTTTGCGAACAGGTACCGCTGTCTCTTCATGCGTGATATAACAGAAAGAATACGCCTGGAAACCATCGCTCAGGCGGTGAATAGCACTGATAGTCTGGGGTTTATATTTTCAGGCATCCGCCATGAAATTGGCAATCCGCTCAATTCCTTAAAAATGACCCTGAGTGTGATGAAGCAAAACATTGGACATTTTTCTGAGAATACACTTGAGGAATATGTAGACCGTGGCCTCGCCGATATCGGCCGAGTAGAATATCTCCTCAAATCTTTAAAAAATTTCAGCATGTTTGAGTGTGTCAATCTGACCAATGTATCCTTTAAAAACTATCTTAAAACTTTCTTGACCCTGGCTGCCGCAGATTTACAGCAACGCGGAATTCATCTCATAGTTGACTCCTGCCAAGAGCTGGCCACAGTGAGTATTGATCCCAGGGCCATGAATCAAGTTCTGCTGAATGTGGTGGCTAATGCTGTTGATGCTTTAGAAAATCGGCCAAACCCTGAAATACATATCTCCACCATTCTCAGGGATCAGCTTGTATGGCTGACGATTAAAGATAACGGCTGTGGCATTTCCCTCAAGCAGCAAAAACACCTTTTTCAGCCCTTTAACTCGAGCAAGGCGAGTGGTAACGGACTCGGACTTGTCATCACTCGCAAGCTTCTGGCTCTGATGGACAGCAGTATCGAAATTGAAAGCTGGCCGGACAAAGGTACGACCGTAACCATCAGCATACCGACCATTTAAAAGAGAAATATCTGTTGCAAAGGAATCTCCTGACAGTATGAAAAAAGTTCTGATTGTCGACGATGAAAAATCTTTTCTGCTATCTTTGCAGGACGGGTTGCAGATGCATGCCGACAAATTTTCCATCGTCACCGCTAATAATGGCCTGGAAGCTGTTAAGCTTCTTGAGGAGTCGTTTTTCGATCTTCTCATAACAGACCTTGAAATGCCTGAAATGAACGGATTCGAACTTCTGGCATGGGTAACCCAAAAGGTTCCACAATTACCGGTAATTGTAATGACAGCTTTCGGTACACCTGAGATAGAGTCGCGTTTAGCCGAATTCGAAGCTCTGCAGTATCTCGAAAAACCCCTCGATCTCTATACACTTGAAAAAGCTATCCTTACCGGTCTGGATAATGTCTCTAAAAGTTTTATCCGGGGTATCAGTCCGGCCACCTTTTTGCAACTGCTCTATATGGAGAAAAAAAGTTGCAGCCTGAAAGTCAAATCACCCCAGCAGGTTGGTTATCTTTATCTCCAGAATGGAAATCTCATTGACGCTGAATGTGGTGAGCTGAAAGGAGAAGAGGCCGCATACCAGATTGTCTGTTGGGATAAAACTGAAATCGAAATGGAAAATTTCTGCCAGCGTCAAGAAACGATTATCAATGGTTCTTTAGAGTCTATTCTACTGAACGCCTCTCAACAAAAGGATGAACAGCTGGATAAGCTGAGACACAACGATCTTCCCAGTTCCGAGGTTGACGATCAGGACTTCATCCTGCCTGACCTGCTTGACTTGGAATCAGCAGAAGAGAGCAGCCCCTCTTCAAAGCCAACTCTTCATAAAAAAGAACAGCTATCTGAATTAGTTTTATTGCTCAACAGCAACGAATCAATTTCTGAATTTGCTCTTTTTGATCAACACAGTCAGATATATAAGCTTAACAATGGCAAATGCTCTCTACATTCCTTTGATCCCGCTATCTATCTTCACCTGTTAGCTCCTCTGGATGAAAAGCTTGGTTTTGGTACAAATAGATGGATCAGCTTTTTTAACACAAGACGCACACCTTTTGTGTTGTTCAAACTGGATGAATACAGCCTGCTTGTGAAATTACAACCGGGGTCCCGTGCCCAGCCAATTGCTCAGGAACTTATTTATACAATGAAAAATTTGGCATTTTCACGGTAGCAGCTCACCAAAAAGTTATTTACCTCAAAGAAGGTCGGAAATAATGAAAGAAATCATCGGCGATTTAAAAGCCCTGCCTGGCGTTCTGGGTGCCTGTCTATTTCATGGACAAAAAGGTGTTCTTGTCAGCAATATGCCAACAATCTTTTCAGCAGAAAAGCAGGAAGAGATAGGAAAACTTTTGATTAAGATCCAGACCGCAGGCAGGATGAACTTCCATGATCTGACGGATCTGTCCCTTCAATATGACGAAGCGGTCATTCTCGTCCGTGAGCTTGAAAAAAACCTGACAATATTTATTCTTGCCGATCCTGAATTCAACCAGAATCTGGTCACCATGTCCCTCAACATCTTACAGCAGGAGATAAAAAACAAGACTGTCACACTGACCGAGTCAAAGGAAGCGGAACAGGTTACTGCTGCAGAGACCAATCAATCGGAAAAAGTTGCTCCTGTTCTGGCGGCGATGAAGAGTCATCTTCCAAAAATCATGGGTCCAATGGCAGAAATAATTTTTGATGAAACTGTTGAAACCTGGCAACAGCAGACTAAAGGTTCCGTCAATGACCTGCGAGGCTCTGGTTCAATTGCTCAATGAGGAGATAGGTCATCCGGATAAAATCCGCAGTTATCAAGAAATGATTGAGCCAGCACTCAAGAAGGCTGCTGGAGGTGAAAAATAATGGCTACCATTAAAGATTTCCTGACCCGGATCAAAAGGATAGAAGGAGTTGCGGGGTGTCTGTTGACAAAAAGAGACGGGTCCCTGCTAGGACATATAATCAACGACCATGAAAAGCTGCCGCCACTGTTGGTTATTTGCAGCAACTACGCACGGGACATTATGGTAAAAACTGGATTTGCTCATTGTCAGTCCATTAGTTTTAACCGTCAGAGTGGCCACAATTTTCATATATTCCTTTTTCAACAATATTATCTTGGAGTGATTCAGACTCCGGATTGTCCACTGAAAGAGATGCTGGCCAAGATAAATCACCTGCTCAGCCTGGTGAAAAGTGACGCAAAGGGCAGCAAAGTGCCCGAGAGTACAGATGATCATAATCAAGCAGGCTTGTAGGCATCGATATTTTTATTGGTTATAAAATTCAACCAGCCGGTAACTGACCAACCGGTTTATTTACTCTACACGGCTGGAGAGTAAATGAACCGGACACGTCTGTTGTCTCGGTATTATTAGAAACAGAATTCAGGCGGAGATGGAAATTGTGAAAAAAACAAGATTTGGTATTTCTCAGAAATTATTTCTTATGCTGTTGGTTGTGGCCTTAGTACCGTTATTTACGGTGTGGTTTTTCAATTACCAGAGTATCACGAGTTTGACGGCACAAAAGGTAAACAACGAATTGTCGGCAATTAATCGCAACTTGATCACCTATGTCGATACCTGGTTTGATATGAATGAACGAATGTTACTGCAAAACGCCGCACTGCCTTCAATGCAATCTATGAATGGAATGGCACAGACTGAAATTTTAAAAACCATCACCACCTATTACGACTGGGCCTACCTTGCCTTTACCGTCGACAGTCAGGGCAATAACGTTGCTCGGAGTGACGGAAAAAGTATGAAATATTATGGAGATCGCGAATATTTCAAACAGGTTGTGGAAGGACAGCAATTCGGCAGACAACTGCTCATCGGCAAAACTTCCGGACAACCGGCAATGGTTTTATCCACTGGAATCCTTGACCGGAACGGCGCGCTTGATGGAGTTTTAGCTCAAGCGATGACTTTGACGACGCTATCGGAAAAAATTGTCAACAACAAGATAGGCGAAACCGGTTTCACTTTTTTGGTGGATGAAAAGGGTCAGGTCATTGCCCACCCCGATGCAGAAATGACCAAATCAAGAGTTGATTTAAGTGATCATCCTGCTTTAGCAAAACAGCAGGCAGGCCAAACCTCGATAGTATTTGTTGATTCAGATGGAGAGAAAATAATTGCTGTTGCCGAGAAGACTGCAAAAGGTTTTACCATGATCAGCCAACAGAGCTACGCAGAAGCTTACCAATTGATCAAGGCCCAGAATCAGCAGGCCCTCATTCTATTGGCAGCAACACTCATCCTGGTACTGGTAAGTGCAATCTTCGTTTCTAAGTGGCTCACTGCTCCGATTCGTAACTTGACAGAAATCGCCGATAAATATAGCCAGGGACAGCTTGATCTTGAAATCACCGGCCTGAATCGTACCGATGAGATTGGTCAGCTGAGTCAGGCAATTGAAAGACTGGGGACCAGTATCAGTCTGGCGATGAAACGGCTACAGAAGAAAAAATAATGCACGAATGCGTAGCATGGCAGCACACCTTCGAGAAGGTCTGGTGAATCGAGGGTGATGCTGCCGTCCGTACCCACAATCTGTTGTAAAGTTCTTTAGATGCTGGCGTGTTGATAAGACGCATTATTTCTGACCAAACCCCGTATTGGTATTCTTTGTGGAAATTCTTTCGAAGACCAGTGATCCCTCTCCGAAAGAGACAAATTAGGTGTCCGCCAGCAAGATATGTGGACCTAAGAAAAGTTCATTTTCTGGATTATTAAATTTGACAAGTTCGTTAATACATCAAATTTCAGATGGATATGTAAAAAGTTTCACAGTCGAGGCGTGTGAATTTATCTTTTATTTCTGCGTATATACGGTACGTCGTAATGGTAGAAAAATTGTGACAACGAACAAGATGAAGATTTCTATGCCCTTTGGGTACTTTTACGACGCCATCAAATTTGATGGACTCGTGAAAAAGCCCGATCTACGTCGTTGTAGGCCAGAAACGACAATTCGCCGTACCATATGTACTGCCAAATCGCCGTTTCAGACACTATGCCTAGTATATCGAGCTTTTTCCAGAGTCCATCCCGATGATTTCGATAAGTTTTTACGAACTTGTCAAATTTGAGAAGGGTCAGACAACGACCCTTCTCTTCTACTGTTTCCCCCCTCAAAGGCAGTCAATTCTTGGCAACAATTGCAGCTCTTGCCGCCGCCAACCTGGCCAAAGGTACCCGGAAAGGAGAACAGGAAACGTAATTCAGACCAAGTTTATGGCAGAGAGCGATAGATTTTGCCTCACCACCATGTTCCCCGCAGATGCCCAGCTTAATATCCGGGTTGGTCGCTCGTCCCTTCTCCACAGCAATGCGCATCAACTCGCCGACCCCATCGGGATCAATGGTTTCAAAAGGATTGTCAGGCAGGATGCCATGAACCATATACTCAATCAGGAATCCGGACTCAGCATCATCTCTTGATATAGCATAGGTGGTCTGGGTCAGATCATTGGTCCCAAATGAGAAGAACTCGGCATACTCGGCCATCTTATCTGCGGTCAGTGCCGCCCGTGGTATCTCAATCATGGTGCCAAACTTATAGGGTAATTTCAACCCCATGTTCTTCCATTACCTTCCTCGCCTCTGTTTCAAGCGACTGCGCGCTGAATCTTCAGCTCGTTGACATGGCTTGTCAGGGGGATCATGATCTCTGGCCTCACATCACCACCCTCTTTGGTCACCAGACATGCCGCCTCAAAAATTGCCCGCACCTGCATTTTAGGTAATTCCGGGAAATGAATGCCAAGTCTCACTCCGCGTCAGTCCAAGCATAGGATTGTCTTCCCGCAGCACTTCGACCCGGCTCAGTACTTTTTCTTTACTCCGCACCTGCTTGAGCAGATCATCAATGGCATCAAGGTTTGGAGCATGTTGCAGCTGGATCTTCAGGTCTGACAACTCTCTGACCAGGGAGACATGATCAGGGAGAAATTCATGCAGCGGTGGGTCAATGAGCCTGATCACCACCGGCAGACCATCCATCACCCTGAAAAGACCAGCAAAATCTTCGCGCTGGTACGGCAGCAGAGATTTAATAGCCTCACTTCGTCTGGACGTCCATTTCGGCAAGGATCATCTTCTGCACGAAGGGGAGTCTTTCACTCTCCATAAACATATGTTCTGTTCTGCAGAGACCAATTCCCTCGGCGCCATATTCCCTGGCGCGGGATGCATCCACGGGATAGTCAGAATTTGCCCAGACCCCAAGGGTTCGGAACTCATCGGCCCAGGAAAGAAGCTTGAGAAGCCATTCGTCCTTAATATCAGGGTCTTTGGTCGCAATCTCACCAAGAAATATTTTCCCGGTTGTGCCATCAACAGAGATACATTCACCTTCTTTTATCACCATATCTCCAACAGTGATCTGTCTCCTGGTCAGGTCGATATCCATATCATCCACCCCGACCACGGCAGGAGTACCAAACTGGCGGGCAACCAGGGCAGCATGGCTGGTCCGGCCACCCCTGCTGGTTACAATTCCCTGGGCGGCGAGCATTCCGTGTACATCCTCCGGCCTTGTCTCCGGGCGAACCATAATGACCTTCTTGCCATCTTCTTTGCCCCATATTTCGGCAAGATCCGCGTCGAGCGCAACCACTCCAACTGCAGCACCTGGAGAGACGTTTAGTCCTGTGGCCAGCAGCTTGTTATCCTGAATGGCTTCCTTTATTGACTGGGGGTCAAATTGAGGATGAAAGAAAAAATCCAGCTGTTCGGGGGTAACCCTCATGAGCGCTTCTTCTTTGGTGATAAGCCCTTCCTCAACCATATCCACTGCGATTCTCACCGCAGCCTGAGAGGTCCTTTTACCGTCTCTGGTCTGCAGCATCCACAGCTTGCCCTTTTCGATGGTGAACTCAACATCCTGCATTTCCCGGTAATGGTTTTCAAGCGACATCGCCACCCGCTCAAACTCGGCGTGTACCTCGGGCATCTCTGTTTTGAGTTCGGACAGATCCTTGGTCATCCGAATACCTGCGACCACATCCTCCCCTTGGGCATTGGTCAGGTAATCCCCCTCAATTCTCCGTTCCCCGGTCGTGCCGCTTCTGGTCAGGGCAACGCCTGTCCCACTATCGTCCCCAAGATTTCCATAAACCATGGTGACGATAGTGACTGCAGTACCTAAATCGTGGGCGATCCCTGCGGCATTTCGGTAATCGATAGCACGTTTCCCATTCCAGCTCATAAACACCGCCTCGGTTGCCATCTGCAGTTGGGCATAGGGTTCCGTTGGAAAGTGATGGTGGGTATGGAATCTGAAGACGTTCTTGAACTCCTCGGTAACCGCCTTCCAGTGCTCGGCGGTAAGTTCCGTGTCTGACTTCACCCCTGCTTGTTTACGGGTTCTGGTGATAACCTCTTCAAATTTGTCGTCCGGGATATGCATCACCACGCTGCCAAACATCTGGATCAGTCTGCGATACAGATCATAGGCCACCCTGGGGTCTCCCGTGCTCTCAATCAGTCCTTCAACGGTTGCATCATTCATGCCGATATTCAGGACCGTATCCATCATCCCCGGCATGGAAAACTTTGCCCCCGAACGGCAGGAAAGCAAAAGAGGATTTTTCGGATCCCCAAAGGTTTTTCCCGTCGCCGCCTCAATTTCGTTCAGCGAGGCAGTCAGCTCTTCCCATAAACCATCCGGCAGCTGCTCCCCTAAGAGATAAATATTCGTTACACGCCTCAGTGGTAATAATAAAACCATCCGGAACCGGCACCCCGATACGCACCATCTCGGCAAGATTGGCCCCTTTACCACCCAGCAGGCCCCGAACATCATCCCAGGAACCACCGACATACTCTTCAATTTGATCCAGCTCGGTAAACCGATATACCCATTTTTTACTCATCTAAATATCTCCATGAAAGAGCAGTGTTCAATATGACTTGATCGCCCATAACAATAATAATGATTTACAACATTACACAAAGCTGCAGCAAAGTGAAATACTCCACTTCATTTTTTTTGCAAGTTTGCAGCATCTCTTTAGAATCTTAGCTGTTTTTCAGGATAGTTGCCGAATTGTTTGTCAGAAGAATTGCCAAAATGAGGCTGTTTATGTGTGGTAGCGAAAAAAGACTTCCTCATTTTCACGAGGAGATTTCCGACAAAAATTGGAGAAATGATTGTCAGCTGGAGAGTTGCAGTATTGATATGGAGGGGAATAGAGAGGAGTGATGCGGAAAAGGTCAAGGATGTACTCAAAACAGGTGAGTATTTTTATGGGTGCACGAGACACCCATTCTCTTTTTTAGCGACAACTTAGTTCACCGACGATTGACGTTTCGTATGCACCAATTGCAATTTATTGGTTTTTCTTGCTTTTTCCCACAGTTCTTTAATTATTATCATGACTGGATCTTCGTAATTTTCATATTTCCTGCCAATGTAACTGCAGCATGAGTTCAACAACTCGGTGTTGCCGTTGTAGAGTCTAAACTCTTTTCTAATAGTCTTAGCCATGGCCGAATAAAGCGATGGATCCAGTTCATTTTCAGAAAGATTCGCAATTATAACTCTCTCCCTAAGTGAAATGTCTTCGTATAGCACTGTCACTACCTGCTCCACTGAGTATGGCAACGGGCGGGGCATGCTGTCATCTAATGGTTGAAACATCATTCTATACTCCAGGATAGTTCTGCTTGGCTTATCTCGCCAGATTAAGCTTTCGAATTATTGATGAGGAGAAACATACGTTTATTTTCTATACAGATCTGTATAACTGCGGTTGTATAATTTCCATCACCAGCTATACTCTATGGTTATTGTGTAGCAAACAGCGTGCCTGCATTAAAAAAAATTACAATTTCAAAATATTAGAGCAATAAGAAAGAAATGGCTGCCGTGGAGAACGGAACGAAAAACCTTCAATACTGTAACTCCTTGCACAAAAAAACGACAAATATGTCGTAAATCGATTAACAAGTCATCTGCTCTTATACTCAGAGCGGAAACAGAGAAATGAAGATGGACCAAAGAAGTTTTCACCTGGACCCCCTCCGAAGATAGTATCAATAAAATGAATCAAGGGTGATAAACCACCATTGACTGATGTCTCTTGCAGTAAATGCTGAAAAATATTCAGTTAGATAGTCAGGTTAAGGTTTTTCCTGAGCCCTTCAGGGATAAAGAGGTAAGGGGGGCTGAGCCTCGACCCGTCTGATCGAAGGTAATCGGTTCACAGCAGCCGTATACAGGTTTGAAGGTTTTCTGAAAACACGATACTTGGCAACATCAACTCTCCGCATAATCAATTGTTGAACTAACACGTCAGCCTTCAAGAGCCTCGCGCAGTTTCCCCCCCAGATCTTTCTTTGAAAACGGTTTCTGGATGAAGTTAACGCCTTCATCCAGCACGCCGTGGTGCGCGATGACGTTGGCGGTGTAGCCGGACATGAACAGCCGCTTGAGGTTCCGGGTAGTGGGAGAGCAGATTTCTGGCTAACTGCCGGCCATTCATCTCCGGCATCACCACGTCGGTCATCAACAGGTCGATCCGTCCCCGATATTCATGAGCCAGGCGGATGGCCTCGCCGGGGGTGGTGGCGGCCACCACGGTATAGCCTAGCCTTTCCAGCATCCTCGTGGTCATTTCCAAAATAGCTGACTCGTCTTCCACCAGGAGGATGGTCTCGTTTCCGTGTTCGGTGGGCAGGTTCGGCGCCTTTTCCACCACACCGTCTGATTTTATCGCATATGCCGGTAAGTATATCTTAAAGGTCGTTCCCTGGCCCGGCTCGCTATAGACGTTGATGAAACCGTTGTTCTGCTTGACCATGCCAAAAACTGATGCCAGCCCCAGACCGGTGCCCTGGCCCTGTTCCTTGGTGGTGAAGAAAGGTTCAAAGATCTGGTCCAGTGTCTTTTTATCCATACCGCAGCCGTCGTCGCTCACCTCCAGCAGGACGTATTCTCCGGGCAAAAACCCTAGGTGGTCGGCGCAATATTCTTCATCAAAGGTTTTTGCATCTGTTTCTATGGTTACTTTGCCGACGCCGGCGATGGCATCCCGGGCGTTGATACAGAGGTTGGCCAGGAGTTGGTCGATCTGCGAAGGGATCGACCTTGACCGGCCGGAGGCTTTGGCCGGGTTGCCAGAGGAGATCGATATCCTCGCCGATCAGCCGGCGCAGCATATTGAGCATCCCCTCCACGGTGTCGTTCATATCGATGACCTTGGGGGCAATGGTCTGCTTGCGGGCAAAGGCTAACAGTTGGCGGGTCAGAGCGGCTGAACGTTCGGCTGCCTGTTGCACCGCCTGCAGGCCGGCAAAGAGTGGATCTGCCGGATCCAGCTTCTCAAGGGCCATCTCGGTATGCCCGAGAATCACACTCAACATGTTGTTGAAATCGTGGGCCACCCCGCCGGCCAGCCGGCCTACAGATTCCATCTTCTGGGCTTGGTGGAGCTGAGCCTCCATTTTTTTCAGATCGGTAATATCCGTGGCGATCTGCATCCGGGCCATGCGGCCGTCAGTCCATTCAATTGCCCGGTCGTAATTGATACAATACTTGCCTGTGATAGGGTTCTTGTCATGCCAGATATTGGCACCGGTCGGGTTCCCATGTTTATCGACCAACTGATCATTTGTACAGTAATCGCAAGGTTCTGTATTTTTCCTAAAGGCCCTGTAACAGATATCACCAGTTTTATCCCCGCCGAAATCAGTTATCATCTTTTTATTCATGAATAGGATTTTACCGGTGTCCATGTCTGCCACATAAACGGTAGAATCGATACTGTTCAGAATTGTCAGCATTCTTTCATGCGAAGTCCGCAATTTTTCTTCAGCATTTATCCAATCAGTAATGACTTCTGTATAAATAATAATCCCCCCGATTGATCCATCTTCCTCATACCAGGGTCGACATTCCCAACGGGTCCATTCGATTGTCCCGTCATCACGAAAGTAGGGGTCCCGGTCCGCTTTGGAAATCTTTCCTGCCAGTGCTTTTTGGTGAACAGTTCGCCATTTCTGTGGCAAGTCAGGGAAAACATCATAATGATGTTTTCCAATGATATCGTTTTCATTAACTTTATAATCATCCAGATACCGCTGGCTGACATAGATATAATGTAAATTTCTATCATGAACAGCAACTGCACTGTTGGTATTTTCAATGATATAATGCATCAGTTTGTGGGAGTGAGCTAATTTCTCCTCCGCGCGCTTGCGCTCGGTGATGTCGCGGGCAATGCCAAACAAGCCAATGATTTGGCCGGTGTCATCTTTGATGGGATATTTGCGGTTATCTACCCAGCCCTTTTGACCATCTTTGGTAAGGGTCTCCTGAATTTCGTTAGCAACTGATTGCCCGGCAAAAACTTGCTTCTCTAAGCGGTAATAAACATCCGCAAGTTCTTCTGGAAAAACGTCGTAGTCCGTAAGCCCGAGCAAGTCTTCCCAATGCTCGCTAGGTGAAGTGATTGCGACAAGTGTTTTGCTGGCTCCAGTAAATACATGATTGCAATCTTTGAAGTAAATGTAATCGTCAGTGTTTTCCATCATGGCTTTAAAATTAGCCATCATGGTTTGGTCGTTTGTGATTTTAGAAAGGCTTTTTGCGCACTGCAGAAAAAGTTCAAGGTGATTTTTTCGTTGTGTGTAATGACCTGTAATACAACGAATATGCTGATTGGCTTGTCTGATACGAAGGTTAATGTTGTCTGATGTGTCGGCAAGGGCGTTCGCAAAAAGTGCGTCAGCAATATCGCTGTCGTCGGGGTGTATAAGCTCCTTCAGACTGATTCGTTTAGATAGAAAATCTTCTGCCTTATAGCCGAGCAACGCTTCAACACTATCACTAACGAATAAAAGTGAAATCTCCTCCTTAGTAAGCGTGAAGCAAAACTTGGCCTCTAGCGGGGTGGATTGATTATTTTGACTATTTTCAATTGTGCGACCGAGCATGTTATCTCTCATTTAAGCAATGACTAAACCGATGCCTCAAAACTACCTTTTCTCTGCGCCTTTCACAATTATTTTTTACGCTGACACCAAACACCGGCATGTGACCAAAGTACCAAGAATTTTTCCAAAAAAAAGCATGGCGTTAATGACCTAAATTAGGCAACAGTTTCTTGTAGCAGACGATTTTCATGCCTGTATATCGACGAAAGGCCTCTGATAATTTTGCCATCTGCCATCATTACTGGTTCAAAACTGTCCAGGCATTTTATCAGATATAGATTTGCCATGCAAAGCCTCGGTTGGAAAGCACACATCCGGGTTGAAACTAATTCCTGTTAAGTTACAATTTGATCATGCGCAAAACCATACCCAGAAAGGAGTATTCTGGAACTCGTAAAAATTCAAATTTATTTCCAGAAAACTAGCTAAAAAGGGGCATTTTAAATTATTACTTTTCCAGATTATTTTTATAGATCACTTCGGAGTGAGTGTCAGGCGGCGTGCAAGAACTGACAATATATTCAAATAGTGAGCCGTAAACTACATGGCAGCGAGAAACGACACAAGCCTGGTTCAGATAAGCCCAAAACGGGTTTTCTGTTTATTTTCTGTTTATATAGTGAAAAATCCTGGAGGAGCAGGGGGACCAAATTGGGTACTGATTTTTTTAGGGATGTGGCTGTACTTATACTTGAAATCTTCGCTGCAAAGAGTTAAATATGGCTTTTCCATATCACAAAGCGGGATTAACTCAGTGGTAGAGTGTTAGCTTCCCAAGCTGAAGGTCGCGCGTTCGAATCGCGTATCCCGCTCCAGTAATATCAGGCACTTGCAATTTTTCATTGTGAGTGCCTTTTTCTTTCCCCCACCATATCCCCCACTTGTAAATAAAAAAGCCCGATCAAGAAATAAATCTCAACCGGGCGTCATTTAATATGGGATATCCCATTTAAAATATTATTTTGTTCGGACTGATATGCGTACTTCAGGATTAGCATGAGCTTTTTTTGGGTTTTTACAGATTTACCCTTCATATCTAAGTAATAATAACGGAATACTGATTTTGTGCTTAAGGCTGTCGGAAACACTGCCGAACAGGATATCTCCCAAAAAGTTGTGGCCATGCGTTGCCATCGCCACCAGATCGTAATCGCCGGTTTCAATTTCTTTCATGATTTCCTCCTCCGGTTCACCGCTTGTGATGATTGACCGGGCATCGACACCTTGTTCTTGCATTTTGGCCAGGCAAGTTTCCATGGCAATCGAGGATTTTTCACGCAAGGCTCGGTCCTGGTCAATGGTATGAGCATGAATGACGTGCATGAGCACAACCTGAGCATTATTCTGCTGGGCCAATGCTCCGGCATGGGCAAGAATCGGACCATCGACATCTGAACAATCGATGGTCACCAGAATTTTTTTATAGATTTGCACGGTATCATCCTCCAGTGACGGTCGAATAGAGCAAATAAAGGTTCAAGGCGATGACAATTGCCGAGATCAGGACAGCGGCACAAAATTCTTTGGTATCGCTCCTAAAACTAGCCATTATCCCTCTTTTGCGACAAAGAATTAACAGCGGTACCAGGGTAAAGGGCAATTGGATACTGAGCACAACCTGACTGAAGATGAGAATCCGGAAGGTATCCATACCGCACATAATAATGACAAATGACGGGATAGCCGTAATGAACACGGAGATTTTATAGAGAAAGGTACGGGGATCCTCCGGCTTTCCCAGAAAACCAGTGATGACATTGACTTCGGCCATTGAGGAAGTGACCGATGAGCCGACTCCGGCAAAAACCAGGGCCAGCGCAAAAAGAAAACCGGCTAGAGGTCCGGCTAGAGGCTTCAGGGTTTCCGAAGCCTGTTCGATACTGTCTACGGCTATGCCGTGCCGGGCAAAGACGGCAGCAGCAACAATGATCATAGCCGAGTTGACAATCCAGCCCATAATCATCGCCGCGATGGTATCTATCTTCTCATATTTAAGCAGCTTTTTTCTTATCCTCTTCCGAATTTCCCCATTTTCTGCTGTGAATGACGTTGGAGTGGAGGAAAATATTATGAGGCATAACCACTGCCCCGAGGATGCCCATCGCTACATAGATGCTGCTGCTGTCCACCTTGGGGATGATAAGGGCCGGGGCAAGCATTGCCCAGTCGGGTTTGACAATAAGTATTTCAATGACATAGCAGATACCGATGATTGCCAAAAAACCTATGATTGCAGCCTCCAGTCGATGATATCGCATGCTGATAATCATCACGACCTCACAGACCACGGTAATAAAGGCCCCCAGCCACAAAGGAGTACCAAGGAGCAGGTTGAAGCCGATCGCCCCGCCCAATAGCTCGGCAACATCGGTGGCCACGCAGGCCAGAACAATTGTGACCCCGAGGAAATAAGCCACCGGCCTGGGGAAGTTGTCGCGGATATTAACCGCCAGCGATTTGCCGGTGGCGATCCCCAGTTTGGCCGACATATGCTGGATAATGATCAGCATGATGGTACTGAGGGTGATGACCCACAGCAGATCGTAACCGTATTTCGAGCCGCCTTCAATATTGGTGGCCCAGTTCCCTGGATCGATAAAGCCGACAGTGACCAAAAAACCCGGCCCCAAAAAACGCAGTATTGTCCTGAAAGGCAATTTCTTCTTGTCGTCCTTGATGGGTTGCGTCATTTTTTCCATTGTTATCTCACTCCCCCTTGTTGTTTATTCCATCCTCAGGCAACAAAAAAACTCAGTACTAAGAATCGCATCTTTGCAAACAGCTTCTTCTGACAGAACAAAGCCTACTATTAACCCCTGAGCATGGCTGCGTAAATTAAACGAGTGTTTCTTACCCAGAACGGGAATTAACCTAACCAGAATGAACTCTGTCATTGTTCTGAGATTAAATTGAGTGATATTCAAAGAGAGTCTGGCTGAAAACGTTTGATGTCAAGGCACCGAGTGTGGATTGGAACTTCATTAATATTTCACTAAGGAAATATTTCCCTTGCCAGGTCTGAATAGAAGGCCAACTCTGCATAGATTCATCTTGTTCCAGTTCCTGATCATTTGCACCTCGATCTTTACCAAAATAATGCACAGAACAGAGCATTTTTCATCTAGCAGAATGCAAGAATATTTTCAAGAAAAGCAGGAGAAAATGGAGCAATTAGAAAGTTTAGATTGTACCAGGTTATTTTTGCTGATCAATCCAGAAGAAGTGTCAGGCAGCGTGCAAGGTAGTAAGAATAGGTTTTATCAATTGTTGCGTCTTAGCTATATCTCAACCGCTAACCAGAGACAAAATCCTGTTCTACTATTTTTGACCAGATTAATCTCCCGCAACAATTGATAAAACCTATTCTTACTATCAACCAGGCTGCCTGACACTCGCCCTGAAAAGATCTGCAGAAATAATCTGGAAACATCAATAATCTGGGATGCTCCATTTTGGGTATTTTTTATGGCATGGTCACAAACAAAGTGCTTAGGAATAGTATAAATTTGCAGGTTTTCTTAAATGGTTAACCTTGCCAGTTGTAACCATTCTTGAAGTGAGTTCCATATAACCTACCCCAAAATAAGAGTTGAGATCTATCTTGAGCGAGAATCCTGTACGGCTTCAAGAATATCAGAGGTAGTTGCTTTAGTTTTGATCCCCGGTACGTCGAAAGGAGATTTCTTTTTCGGCTTTTTGAATATAACTTGGAATGACTCTCCACTTTTTCGTTTTATAATCACAGATTCAGAGCGTGCTTGATCCAAAACTGCTGACAATTTTTGACGTGCTTCAGTATAAGTATAAACTTTCATCTTTCCACCTCCAGGACGCGAATGCCCATTTCACCAGCGACATCTCCCATACGCTTGTCCAATGTTAGAAGAGGACTGCGCAGGCTTTCAGCACATACCAAAAAGTATGCATCATAAGCATATATGCTAAATGATGATGCTACCTCCAGTGCATTTCTAATATCAATGGACCTCAGATCAACCGGAATATTTTGGATTGCATCCCATGCCTGAAGTGCCTCACTTGGAGACAGCCTTTTTCTCTTAACCATTGCTGACAATGCGTTGCCTATTTCAAAAGGTAATACATCTGGTGCAATCAGGTCATTCCCAGCTGTCAGGGTGATAAGCGTATCTCTCTCAGGTTCTGACAGAATAACTGCCAAAAAGGTATTTGTATCCGCAATGATTTTCATATGTACATATGTACATGTTTGTTGACTCGTTGTCAATTACGATTTGGTGATTTCCACCTTGCAGTCGCTCCATTCATGAACAATTCTATGGAAATAGGTAGTATTGCCTTCTCAGGAAGAAGCTCAGCTATGCCCTTTCACGACTGAGGTAAAGGTGTTCATGGATAATCTCTAATCTGAAATTGCGTTTTTGTTGTTAGGTTTTAAAGACAGCACGATTTCGGATGAACAGTAGCAGTTTCAAGTTAAAGCATTGGTAGAAAATTCAGACTTTCAAGGTGGCAATATTAACCAGTCAATTCAACGGAGGAGTCCTCGAGAGCATGGTGATCTTATTAATCCGTACCTTCGATAATCACCCTGAGGATTAATAGCCTAATTTACCATCAGTTTTCGCTTTATTTCACAGGTTTCAGAATTTCTTTCAGGGCATATCAAGAAGGTGTGGGAGGTTGACCCATTAGTCTGCCCCAAGTGCACAGGTGAGATGCGTATCATTAGTTTTATCTACAAAAAACAGTAATAAAGAAGATCCTCAACCATCTGAATTTATTGGAGAGAGAAAGAACCAGCGAGCGCCACCGACTACCGCACTTGAATATACCGAGCCGGAGATTGTCCTTGCCGATGGTTGGCCGGAATATGATGAGACGGTTTTAGATTTTTAAAAACACTGACTTTTAATGGATACGTTTATCCAAAATTGGCTGAAATAGCGGTGAGGAAGCTGTTTACTCACCGAAAATGTTGAGCAGCATTTTGAAAAGCGCAAAATTGCTTGAAAGGACGGTTTTAAAAAGATAGGTTGTTTGATATTGATGGCAGAAAGAAAGGAATTTGCAGGAAAGTTAGGGCGGGCTCACAAAGCGATGACTTATCAACAACTGGCGATTGCCAGAAAAACCGGCATTCAAACCCTGGGAAAAATAGAGTGACACCAGCAGGTTTTCGGGGCTCTATCCCCGTCGTAAAATAACACTACCTCCTGCCGGCAAGAAGAGACTGTCAGCTCGTTTCAATCTTCACACTGGGCAAGTCTGACGAGCTGTTCATATTCCTCGGGATGATCCATGTCGAGCCTCACACCCGGATCATCGACAAGGAACCGTTTTATCTTCTCATGATTCCGCTGCATAAAAAGATTCAGAGCTTCCGACGGCTTTGACTGATGTAATAACGAGGCAGGAAACAGCGTAGGATGTCCGCCCCGTTCCTCGTAAGTGGGGACAATAATTTTCTGTGGATCTTGTGTGTGATGTATGGCCACCAGCCTGTATGTTTCGGTGGCAACAAGCGGCTGATCGGCAGGGTGGATCATAACACCGGTAACATTTTTCGAGACGGCCTTCCGGCCAACCGCTACCGAGTCGACCATCTCGCTGTCGCCTTTATCATTTACCACGATGGTGACGGACAGATCGGCAAGAAACGGCTCGATTTTCTCCCGGTAATTCCCCAGGACAACCACTACCTCATCAATATCTGCCGTCAGAATACGATGCAGACAGAACCGAATTGCCGGCTCATTCTTCAGTGGCAGCAGTTGCTTTATCTTGCCCATACGCCGGGATGCCCCAGCCGCCAGCAGTATTAAAGCAGTTTTGTACGCCATTATTGCTCCTCACCTCAATAAGTTGAGCGGTTATGCTGACGGCAATCTCGGCTGGAGAGACCGCCCCTATATTGAGTCCTACCGGCGTGTGTATCCTGGCAAGATCCGCCTCCGACATGCCGTTCTCCTGCTGCAGTCGTTTGAAAAAAGCGCCTCTCTTGCTGCGGCTGCCGACAAGGCCGATATAAGCGGCATCGGTATTCAATGCCTGGCTGACCACGGTGTAGTCGTGAGCATGGCCCCGAGTGGCGCAAACAATATACGTCGATGCGGATATCTGCACCTTATCGAAGATTTCGGAAAAATTGCAACAGACCACCTTTGAGGCCGCCGGCAGGATCGCCTGATCGGCAAACTCCTCCCTGTCATCGACAACCGTTACCGAAAAACCGACGGTTGCGGCAATCCTGCAGAGCGCCTGGCCGACGTGGCCTGCACCGGCGATCAGCAGGCTGGATGAGGGAAGCACGGGCTCGATATAGAGCGTCGCACTACCGCCGCAAACATAGTCCGGAGGGTTGGCAAGATCGACATGATGGAGCCCCGCCTCGCCGGTCTCCAGCGCCTCCAGCGCCAGATCGATGGCCTCCTTCTCCATGGTGCCGCCACCCACAGTGCCGGCTATCTCTCCGCCGGCAAAGACGGCCATCTTGGCTCCCGGTTTGGCAGGTGCGGAGCCTTTAACCTCAACAAGCAGGGCAAGGGCGCAGGGCTCGCCGCGCTGCTGCCGGGCGGCAATCTCTTCGAATACTTTTTCTACTCCAACCGAGCGTTTCTTCATATTCCCAAAGCGCCCCTCGCTTTCTCCAGTTCCTCTTCAAGCATGCCTGTGAATAATGCCGGTTTATAACCGTTTTTGTCAAGCGGTGATGCATCAGCCATAGCCGCCCTGGCGGCCTCCGAAACGACTTCTTCCGAGAGGTTGGTGCCGGTGATCCGCTCCTCGACCGGCCGGCTCCGCCAGGGAACGGGCGCAGCTCCGGAGAGTACCACCCTGGCCTCGACGATACTGCCGCCGTGGGTCTTCAGTGCCATGGCGGCTCCTGCTAGAGAAAAGTCCCAGGCCCTTCTCGCCCGGACCTTCCGGTAGGATGAATAGAGCTTGCCGCTGTGGGGGGGAATAATGATATGGGTGATGATCTCGTCTTTCTTGAGAGCAGTCTCCCGAGTCGGATCCTCCTTTGGTAGAATGTGCAGATCGGCGACCTTGATGTCCCGTCTGCCGCCGCTGCCAATGACGCTGACGCTGGCATCGAGGGCCACAAGCGCCGGCGCCGTATCCGAAGGGTGAGTAATGGCGCAGATATAATCATGGCCTAAAATGGCGTGAAACTGGTTTTCGCCCCCCAGGGCATAGCACATGTCACCGCCCTTTCTGGTGCAGTCGAACTCGCCGCGGTAATACCAGCACCTCGGCTTCTGGCAGAGGTTTCCGCCAATCGTTCCCTGGTTGCGCAGCTGGGGGCTGGCCACCTCGGATGCCGCCTGAGCCAGCCCCGGATAGCGGGAGTTGATTGTTGCATTCTCACTTACCTCGGTGATCGTCGTCAAGGCACCGATGCGAAGTTCGCCACCGGATTTGCTGTCTACTCCTCTGAGCTGGTCAAGACCGCTGATGCTCACGACTTTTTTGCCGTCGATTATGCGCTCGCGCAGGCAGCCGAGCAGATCGGTACCGCCGGCATGAATAACGGCATCGCCTTCACCGAGCTGGGCAAACGCCTCTTCGAGCTTGTCCGGTCGTATATAGGAAAATTTCGGCAACATGGCTTACCCCTTCTGTTGATTGGTGAGTTTGTCGACGATGTCGGCAGGCAGGATCGGCGCCCGGGTGAAGCGGATACCGGTGGCCATGTGCAGGGCGTTGGCCAGGGCAGCCGCCGTCGGGATGGTGACCGGCTCGCCAAGTCCCTTGGCTCCCGTATTGTTGGCCTCCGGATCGTCGAGTTCGATGGCCAGACTCGTGGTAGTCTGCGGCACATCGAGCGCCGTGGGAAGTTTATAGTCATGCCAGTTCTTATTGCATAGTTTGCCGGTCTGGGATCCGTCGAGCTGGCGGAACTCGGTAAGGGCAAAACCGACACCCATGACGATGCCTCCAATAACCTGACTATCGAAGGTCGCCCGGTTGAGCACCCGACCGCTGTCATGCGCGCCCAGAAAACTGAGAATCTTGGATTCGCCGGTTCGAATATTGACTTCCACCTCACAGAACTGGGCAGCAAAAGGAGTGATTACCTTGCCCTCTATATTGGGACCGCGATAGCCCACTCCGATCACCTCGCCGCGTTTCTTCAGTCCGCTGATCTTCGGTAATATTCACTTTCTTTAATGGTTTGTTGCGGACGCTGATTTCATCGCCGACATAAATGAGATCCTCCACATCGGCTTCGAGGTCCTCTGCAGCCATGTTGAGCAATTCCCGTTTGAGGGCAAGGGCGGCATTACGTACCGTCGGCGCCTCGGTGGGCACCGTTTTGCTGCCGCCCGAAGGGGTGGCGAACTGGGTCGTTGCCGTATCGGCGTTTTCGATCTGGATGATCGAGGGATGGACCCCCAGTTCCTCGGCCGCCACCTGGGCCATTACCGTCTTCGTGCCGGTGCCGATATCACTGGCTCCCATATTGAGATTAACCGAACCGTCCTTGTAGAGCTTGACAATCACCGTCGACGGAGGACCGCCGTCGCCGACGATCCAGAGACAGGAGGCAACGCCGACCCCTCGCTTGACATGGCTGTTTTCGGCATTGAACTTCTCCGCCTCGGCCCGTGAGGCCTGCCAGTTGAACGCCTTTGCCCCTTTCTCCAGACAGGACCGCAATCCGGTGACGGTGTAGGGTTTGTTCTTTCTGGCCTGGCTTTTCTCCGGAATGATTGCCCAGCCTGAATTCCACCGGGTCCATGTTGATCTCATTGGCCAGCTGGATCTATCATCTGCTCCAGTGCCCACGCCCCCTGCGGATGCCCAGGTGCCCTGAACGGGCGGGCAGGACCGGCATTGATGAGCAGATCCTTGCTGCGCGTACTGACGTTATCACAGAGGTAGAGATCACTTGATAAGCCAATCGACCAGCTGTGCTCCTCCCGCTGGAAAGGCTCCGCTTGGTCCGGCGCAGTCAAATTCCAGAGCCGTCAGCTGCCGTCCCTGGTCACCCCCGCTTTGAGATGCATGGTGTTGGGCGGCCTGTTGCCGACACAGAGAAAGGTCTCTTCCCTGCTGATCATCAGTTTGACAGGCCGGGCACATTTTTTGGCGAGCAGGGCGCAAAGAACGGTATATTTTCCCGGCCAGAGCTTGCTGCCGAAGCCCCCTCCCATATAATGGCCCGACACCCGGATTTTGGATAGCGGAATGCCAAGCGATTCCGCCAGTCTCGACTGGGCTCCGAAGACACCCTGGCTCGACTCCCAAACCGTCAGTCGGTCCCGCTCCCAGTTGGCCACGCAGCCGTGCAGTTCCAAGCGGCGTATGCAGCTCGCAGGACGTTGAGTAGTCACTTTCCAGAACGACATCCGCCTGATCGAAACCTTTTTTTACATCTACCCCTGGAATACTCCTCCTCGGAGAGCAAATTGCCATCGCCGGCCACCTTCACTGCAGATTCCTCCGGCCTTCTCATGGTCGACCACATATGGCAGCACTTCATATTCGACCTTTATGGCTTTAACAGCATCGCTTGCCTGATACCAGGTGTCTGCCGCCACGGCCGCCACCACTTCCCCTTCGAAGCGGCAATGCGGATCAATCAGCGGCACCGTCTTATTTGGTACTTCCAGGTAACACCTTTGACGGCAGCCGACTCACCAGTGATGATCTGCCCGGACACCTTCAAGTCTTTTCAGCTTCTCTGATGTCGACATTTTTCACCCTGGCATGCGGATGCGGACATCCCAGTATCGCCCCATAGAGCATGCCCGGCAATAGTATGTCGGATGGATAGAGGGCTGTTCCGCTCACCCTTTCGTATCCGTCAACCCTGGCCATCGGTTTGCCGACGATGTCTGTTTTATCCCAGAACTTCGGCTTGCCTTTTTCCGGCGGTGTTTCCGGGACCGGTATTCCTTCTCTGTAATAAATTTCTTCCTTTGCAGACATATACTTCCTCCTTTAGCACCTTCCCAGTCTCATTTCTTTTTTTTGCAGGAAATGATTCTGTTTAAAGGGGCTTATCCAGCTCAGCTTGGTTAGCTTTTTTTGCCTTTCCCGCCTGTTCGGCAGCGCTAAAATATTCTGATAGGCACCGCAGCGGCACAGATTGCCGGAGCATCCTCTGCGAATCTCATCCTCCGATGGTTCGGCTGTCTTCCGCAAAAACCCCTCCACCGCCATGATCTGGCCGGACGTGCAGTATCCACACTGGAAGGCATCCTTGTCGACAAAGGCCTGCTGCACCTCACCAAGCTCCTCCCCTTCCATCAGCCCCTCAACCGTGGTAACCTCCACGCCCTGTGCTTCCACCGCAAGGGTCATGCAGGAATAGCGGGGTACACCGTCCATCAGAACGGTGCATGCACCGCATTCACCCCGTCACACCCCATCTTGGAGCCTGTCAGTCCTATTATTTCCCGAAGGACATAAAGCACCGACCAGCGGGGCTGACAAGAAGATTATAGCTGTTGCCGTTGATATTGAGCGTGATATGGATTGCACTGTCAGTTGGTGTATCTTGCTCATACCGGGTTCTGCGGCAACCGAAAAAGCCTGCCTGGAAAAAAGCGATGTGCCGATAAGACCGGCACTGACACCGACGAACTGCATGAAACCACGCCGGCTGACACTAGCAAACGCCTCTCGTTCATGTTCTTTTTTACCCATGACTCCTCCTCATAAGCGATAACTGAAGCAACATTCACTCATATTCGGTGCGTTTACTGCAAGAATAGGCACATCATTTCACAAACGTCTCCTTATCGTCAAGACATACCCCGTCAAACCCTTGCAGCAGATGCAACATTATTGTTCAAGAAGCAAATTGCATTCCAACGCTTTCTTTTTTCCTTTTTCCGGTTGCCGCCGGTGAATTGGGATTTTTTAAAGGATAAAAACAGAGTATCAAATGTCCTGTTATGCAGGATATTTCCAGTTTCTCAGGACAAACTCAATCGACGTTATGGCCTTTCATCATCCCGTAAAACAAGACGTCGCCTTAAGGCGAGGAGGGGGGGGTACCCCCTGCTGAGCTGGATAAGTACCTTCACAAAATTCATTCTCAAAAAACGAGAAGTGAATTTTTAAGGCACTAAAGAAAGAGTTCCGGTTCTTTCCGCGTGGCACAATTTTCATGAAGCCACTGCTTCTTTTCAACGATAGGCGGGGCATTGCCGAGGCTGACCGCTTCTTCCGGACAGTTTTTGATGCAGGCGCAGCAGAACGTGCATGACTCCACATCCATTTGTACCTGTTCGTCAATTTCTATAACACCAGCAGGACACACCTCAACACATTCGCCGCAAAGGGTACATAAAGCAATATTCACTTGAGGCGTGAGAGGGATAACGCCCATTCCTGACCGCAGATCCCCACCTTGCATCCTGCTTTGTGAGCTACTTGGATGAGTCTGCTTATCTCTTTTTTGACTGCCTCGTTTCGTTCGTCAAGGAGGTAGGAGATTTCTGTCGAATCACGATCCACACCCAGGATGAGCTGGGTAAGATCATTGGAACCGATGGAAAAACCGTCAAAGCGCTTTGCGGGTTCTCCGGCCAGTATCACATTGGCGGGGATTTCGGCCATGACATTGACCGTCAGGCCGTTTTCTCCCCGCACCAGCCCATTTTCCGCCAGGACCTTCAGCACATTGTCCGCCTCCTCAGATGTCCTGCAGAAGGGGATCATGATGATGACGTTGTCGAACCCGTGTCTTCGCGAACCCTTTTTTATGGCCCGGCACTGAAGAATTTCATTGCGTCCGCCGGGCCATCACCAAAAGTCATTTCATCCTTCCCCGTGCTATTACCGGTAATGCTGGTGAGATGTCAGTAGAAATTCTTCATCAAAAAGCCAGGGACATTGCCGACGAGTATTTTTCAGAAAGAGAGCAGGAAGTCGTTCGCAATTTACAGGATAATCTCGGCAGCAGCAGGGTCGTTGATGACCTGGAGTCGGCCGCTTTGCGGCGCTCATGATCGAGACGGCTATCTCGATGTGTCATCACCGAAGTCAGCCGTGTTGGATGGGAAATGGTAGACCGGAGGATGAAAAGAGAAAATATATACGTAGTCGAGAAATGGACACTGTCCGACTCAGCAGGACAACGACATTTTCCCTTACGTCCTTTCCAGGCCATCGACAAGCCGGTCGAGTTTCCGTCTGGGCTTGTTCAGCGATCTGCCGTACCGTTTCATGCCGTGCCAGGGATCGTCCCTCTGACCAAGTCGATGGAAGATATTGTTGATTGTGTATTTCGAACTGTCACCGTCAAAGTCGATAAATTCCCTCCACTCCAGCGGAGTTGCCACCGGCGCTCCGGGAAGCGCACGGAGAGTGTACGGCGCGACGCCGGTCTGGCCGTAACCGTTTCGAAAGACATCGATATAGAGCCGACCTCCCCGTTTGTCCTTTCTCTGTGCATCAGTCAACGTATCCGGGTTCTCTGCGGCAAGGAGTCTTGCCGTATCGGCTGCGAAACCACGCACCGTATCGAAGTCCGCCTTCCGATCGAGCGGAACGATAACGTGGGCGCCTTTTGAACCGGTGGTCATCACGAAGGAAGGAAGGCCGAGCCGGTCAAAAAGATTCTTGAGCTTTTGCCCTCCATCTATCACAGTAGCAAAATCCCCACCTGGCGGATCAAGATCGAATATCATTCTGTCTGGGCACTCCGGCCGATCAAGCCGGCTCAGCCACATATGAAAGGTAATAGTGCCGAGATTGGCCAGAAATACCGGACAGGCGTCAGTGTCGCAGACGATATGTTCCAACTCGCTGCCATCCTTTCTGAGAAGCACATGGCTTTCCACGGTCCTGTCGAAATAGTCGGCCCGCTTCTGCTGAAAGAAACCGTCTTTTCCTATTCCGTCAGGAAAGCGCTGTATGGTCAGAGCACGACTGCCGATGTGGTAGAGAAGAGTGGAGCCGATTCTGGCATAATACCTCGCAACATCCTCTTTTGTTATGGAGCTGCCTGGAAAAAGCACCTTCTCCGGACTGCTGATTTCTATTGCGCGCCGTCCCGCTTTTACTTTCACCAAAATTCTGCCCTTTGTTCACCTAATGTTTGACTGCAAATCACAGGCTTCTATAAGAAGTCTGTGGTATTGTTTCAGACTAGACGTCTTCCCGGACAACCTCCCGAGCCGCCTTATCCCGCCTGAGACCGAGATAGCGCGGATGACGAAGACGTCCGTCCTCGGTCCACTCGGTAAAACCCACCTCCGCAACCAGCCTGGGAGTGATAAAATGGACATGCTTCTCCCCAACATCTCCGCGGTCAAAAGGGCAAGTTTCCCGCTCGATGGCAGACATTTTCCCATGCAGTCTCTCAAGTGTTTCCTCGTCGTATCCCGTTCCCACCTTGCCGGCATAGATGAGTTCATCATCATCGTAATAGCCGACCAGCAGAGCACCGAAGCCTTTGCGCCGACCGCCTGGATCGGTATAGCCGCCTATGACCAGCTCCTGCTGGAGCACACACTTGAACTTCAGCCATTTTTTCGACCGGCCGTGGGTGTAAACCGCCCTGCCATCCTTGGCGATCAGCCCTTCCCAGCCTTTTCTGCAGGCTTCCTCATAGTACTCCTCACCCTGTTCATTGCGGTGGGGCGTAAAACGCAATGGATCCTTGAAATCAATGGAGCGGCGGAGTATCCCTTTGCGCGAGCGAAGCGGCAGTCTGTCAGTCAGGTAGGAATCGACATGGAGAATATCGTAGAGATAGTAAAAAACGGCGATTCTGCTCCGTCGCACCTCTTCGGGATCCTTGAGCTGCATGCGCCCCTGCAGCCTTGAAAAGCTGGTAACCCCTTTTGAGAATGCCACCACCTCACCGTCGACAACGAAGTTCGTCAGCGGCTGTCGTCTCCAGTGCATCGACCAGTTCGGGATATGTTGCAGAGAGGTCTTTACGGTTTCTCGACAGCAGCCGGACGCTCTGTCCATCTTTGAATGCCAAGGCGCGCTCACCGTCGAGTTTTCGCTCATAAATCCATTGCCGATCACTGAACGTTTCTTTGCTGAGCGTTGCCAGCATCGGGGCCAGCCATTCGGGAACCTCGCCTGCTTGAATGAGCTCCCGCTCTTTCGGTTTGATCATGGCGAGCAGCTCAGTCATCATCTTCCTCCCCTTCTATTTTATCAAGGTCACGCCCGCTGGCCACCGATAGTGGCTCTGTCGATACCGGATTTCTGCGGGCGTCAGCCTTATCATCATCCATTTTGACAAGCAGCCAGCGCTCCTCCTCACTCCCATCCGTTCTGATCAGAGCATATCCCCCTTCTATTTTCTCGCCTTTAAGCCAGACGGTGAGGTGGCCAATTCTCCAGGCAGCTCTTCATACTGATCTCGTTTCCGTCGTCATCTTTTTTGAGGTTCTCATATGTTCCCCGATCCCACAGCAACACAGTACCGCCACCGTAGTTGTCTTCGGGTATGACACCTTCGAAATCAGAGTATTCAAGCGGATGATCCTCGGTGGGCACCGCCAGGCGCCTCTCCCGCGGGTCCGTTGACGGCCCTTTGGGCACCGCCCAGCTTTTCAGTACACCATCCACCTCAAGGCGAAAATCGTAATGGAGCCGCGACGCATCATGCTTCTGAACAACGAAGATGGGCGCATCGGAGCTGTCGCCGCCCTCGCCCTTCGGTTCGGCGGTTTTGCGAAAGTCACGTTTTCCTCTGTATTTTTTCAGCTCTGCTGACTCACTCATGCTCTTTTCCTCCGAAAATACGACCGGGATCATCGCGAAGCATTTTATAGACTTCGATAACAACAATGTCACCGGCAGCCAGCAGCACATAGATATCCGGTGCGCGCGGATGCCGCTCCATGACGTCTCTACCACCGGTGCCAACTCCCAGGGCAAGGGCAGGGAACACATCGGTGAGGACATTGAGATAGAGTATCTGCAGCGGCAGAAGGGGAATGGGAATCTGCAAAAGCGAAGCGATGGTCACCGCCAGTACCTCGGCGATATTGGTGCAGAGCATGAAAATGACAGACTTGCGGATATTGGCGTAGATGATCCTTCCCTCGCGAACTGCATCAACAATAGTAGCGAAGCGGTCATCGCGCAGAACCATGTCGGCCACCTGTTTGGCCGCATCAGTTCCCCGTTTACCCATGGCAACCCCGATATCGGCCTGTTTGAGAGCCGGCGTATCATTGACGCCGTCACCGGTCATGGCAACAATCTGACCTTCATCCTGATACAACTTGACCAAATCGAGCTTCTGCTCCGGAGTAACACGGGCAAAGACTTTGGTATTCTTCACCTTTTCTCGACCAGTCTCCTTCATCTCATCGAGCCTATGCAGCTCATCACCATGCATTGCCGAAATATCATCGGCCAACCCCACCTGCTCGCCTATGGAGGCTCCCGTATCGGGACGGTCACCGGTGACCATCAATACCTGTATGCCGGCATGCCGGCACTGCTCGATCGCCTTCGAGACATCTTCACGCGGCGGATCCTCAAGGCCAACGAGACCGGCAAACCGCAACCCCTTGTAGACATCTTCATCAGGACTCTGAGATTCCTTATCGGCCAAGGCAAGCAACCGCAATCCACCGGCGGCCATCTCATCGGCCCGTTCCTGCCATGACCTACGCTGCTCTTCGTCCATTTCAGAACAATGGTCATTTTCCCAAACACAATCACATTTTTCTAGTACCGCCAGCGGGGCACCTTTGACGGCAATATAGTAAGAGCCCTCTTCTTTGCCTCGACGGTGGACTGTGGCCATTTTCATCGTTTTCGAATCAAAGGAAACCTCGCGCTCTTCCGGGAAATCGTCAAGCAGTTTCCTACGGCTGACACCATGTTTTTCGGCTGCCTCGAGCAGCGCCACTTCCGTTAGATCACCTGTATATGCTTGATCGTTTTCCTCAGCCGTTTTGGCGTTAGTGCAGAGGGCGCCGATCTGCAACAGTCTCTCCAGATCTGCAGAATCGCTCCTTGAAGATTCCCCTTCAGGACTCTTCTCTTCAGCAGGAAGCGAATAAGAATCCGTCGCTGTAACCGCCTGCACCAGCTGCATCCTGTTTTCGGTCAGTGTTCCCGTTTTATCGGTGAAGATTACCGTCGGCGCCCCCAGGGTCTCAACTGCGGTGAGTCGGTTGACAAGGGCGTTGCGTCGTGCCATCAGCCACATGCCCCGGGCAAGGGCGATGGTGGCGACAATCGGCAGTCCCTCGGGTATGGCGGCAACGCCCAGAGCGATGGTTGTCTGTATCATCAGTACCGTCTCTCTGCCGACAGCGAGACCTGCCGCTCCCACCAGGACAGCAATGCCGAGCGTTATCAAGGCAAGCCTGCGGCCAAGACCGTCGAGGCGTTTCTGCAGTGGTGCGACCTTTTCATCGGCCTCGGTGGTGAATTTGGCGATACGGCCGAGTTCGGTCTCCATCGCCGTAGCCGTCATCACTCCCCGCATGGTTCCCTCGGCAATGCTGGTGCCCTTGTAGAGCATGCATGTCCTCTCGTGCAGGCTGCTGTCGGTATTGATCTGCTCGGAACTCTTGTTCACCGATGCCGATTCACCGGTGAGCGCCGCCTCGTTCACCCGTAATCCTTCCGTCTCGATCAGTCGCACATCGGCAGGGACTAGCTCTCCGTCACTCAAATCGACGATATCCCCAGGCACCAGTTTTTCGGCAGCTACTTCATAAATGTCACCATCGCGCAGGACACTGGTGCGGTGTTCGCCAAGTTTGCGCAGTGCTTCCATGGAGCGAATCGATATGTCTGATTCTTTTCTTTGGACATCATCCATCTAATTGAGAGTAGGTTTTCTTCTTCAAAAGGCGTCTCAGTTACGCTTCTGTTCGAGTTCGGCGATGCGTTTCTTGACATCCCGCATGGAATCGGCCATCACCTCAAGGACTTTGTCCGCCTCTTCAAGCGTCCGACAGAATGGAATCATGGCAATGACGTTATCAAAAACCCATGGTGTTTTGCACTCGCTGGATAGCCGCACATTCGAGTTCGAAAGCGGGCCTGTATTCCTTTGAAAAGAAAGGACATAAAGCAAACTTTTGTTTCCCCTAACTGGAGAGTTTCAAATATCATGCCTGATTTTCAGGCGATACCAGAAATCTTTCGGCAAATATTTTACAAGCAGTTAAGCTGATATTTCAGGCCAAGGCAGAAATATTGCGGTCTCATGCCGCTAAATAGCAAAACAACACTATATAGGGTCATTGTTCTGTTTATACAGGTTAACGTCCCGAAAAAATATGGCCTCGGGCACCACATCGCTTCCAGTAAATTTTATCACCCAGGTTCACCACCAATGCTAGAAATTGGCTTGGGTATTGTCATTCCTATGTCCACCGGTGAACCTTTACGATAATTGCGAAAAAATAAAATCCGATACATCATACGATGTCCTGTTATGCCGGACTTTTTCTTCTCTTACAGGACGACAACTCAATAACGCTGATCCCGATTCAATTCCTGGCGCTTACCGGAGATCTCTGATGTGCATACCCTCCATTCCTACCGTGCGGAGACATGACAACCTGCCATCCATGAACGCTTCACCAAGGTCTGTTAAAAGAATAACAGGCCTTATATTTGCATTAAATAATGTATGAAACTCTCAATCGAAAACATAGAAGCCTGTATCACGGATATGGATGGTGTTGTGACCGATACTGCACGGTTGCATGCTGAGGCCTGGAAACGGATGTTTGATGATTTTTTGAGGGAGCATGGCCGCCGTAAAGGCAAGGAGGCTGTGCTTTTTGATATAGAGAAGGATTATCAGGATTATGTGGACGGTAAACCTCGGTACGATGGTGTCAAAAGCTTTCTTGCTTCTCGGCACATCAGTCTGCCTTATGGAGATCCCGATGATCCGCCTTCTAAAGTAACGATTTGCGGGCTGGGCAACAAGAAAAATTATGCTTTTAATTCCCTCGTTAAAAAGAAGGGAGTAAAAGCTTTTGATTCAACAATTTCCTTCATTAAAAATGGACGTGATTCCGGTCTGCGTTTTGCTTTGATTTCTGCCAGCCGTAATGCCCGCATGGTGATGGATGCTGCTGGTTTGAGTGATCTGTTTCAGGTATTAATTGACGGTAACACCGCGGCTGAAACGAATCTTGCCGGTAAGCCTGCCCCCGATATCTTCCTTGAAGCAGCAAAAAGACTTGGTATTGAGGTGAAGAACGCTGTGGTCATCGAAGATGCCCAGGCCGGTGTTCAGGCAGGAAAGGCAGGAGGTTTTGCCAAAGTTATCGGTATCGACCGTCATGGTCAGCCGGATAAATTGAAAAATTCGGGTGCAGATCTGGTGGTGAGTGATCTGAGCGAACTCACATTGGAAACAGCTACTGAATCCGGCAATAAGGATCAACTGCTTTCCGCTCTGGGGGAGGCACAGAATATATTTAAGAGGCTGCAGAAAGAATTGCCGGCAATATTTCTCGATTATGACGGAACGCTCACTCCCATAGTCGATGATCCCACAGAAGCAAAACTTGGAGAAAGGAACAGACAGGTACTGCAAAGACTCACCAAGGAGATGTTCGTTGCGGTGATTAGCGGCAGGGCGTTGAGTGACGTCCGGAAAATGGTCGGGATCGATGAACTGGCCTATGCCGGCAGCCATGGTTTTGAGATGACCTGCGGTAAAGGATATTTTGAGAAAGGCAACCGAAAACAGCAATATCTTTCTATCCTGAAGGAAGCTGAACAGGATCTCGATAGGACAGCTCAGAATTTAGAGAAGATTCGGATCGAACGAAAACCCTATGCCATAGCAATCCATTATAGAGGAGCAGGTGGGAAGGCAGTTGCTGAGATCGAGGAGCAGGTAGACAATCTTGCCAAAAAGTATTCGGAATTAAAGAAAAGTTCCGGCAAGAAAATTTTTGAGCTTCATCCCAATGTGGATTGGGATAAGGGCAAAGCAGTGCAGGCGATGCTGGGGCAGTTCCATGTTGACTGCTCCCGGATAACGCCTCTTTATATCGGGGATGATACCACCGACGAAGACGCTTTTCTCAGTATAGCAGATAGAGGAATCGGCATATTAGTCAGTGATGAGCCCAGAGAAACAAGCGCACGATATATTTTGCGGGATCTGTCCGAAGTAACAACTTTTCTCGAAAAACTGGTCCAGCTGAGGGAAAAAGAAACAACCAGCGGGATCTGGTCCTTGACTTACGATGGATTTGATCCGGAAAGTGAAAAATTGCGGGAGACACTCTGTACGCTGGGTAATGGTATTTTGGCCAGCCGTGGTGCCAGTCCGGAATCAACAGCCGATAAAGAACATTATCCAGGCACCTATGTTGCCGGTTGTTATAATCGCCTAAAAAGCAGTATTGCCGGGAAAACTATAGAAAATGAAAGTCTGGTCAATATACCCAACTGGCTGCCTTTAACATTTCGTCTTGAAGATGGCTGCTGGTTTGGCAGCGATGTGTCCGAACCAGCCGAGTATCATCAGGAACTTGATATGGGCTCCGGAATTCTCCACAGGAATATCCGGCTTGTTGATGAACAGCAGAGAGAAATCTCACTGACTGAACGCCGTTTTGTCAGCATGGACATGCCGAATATAGCTGCACTTGAAACTGTACTGACCGTGAAAAACTGGTCCGGCAAAATCAATATCAGAACAGCGCTCGATGGGAGGGTGGCAAATACCCTGGTAGCCCGTTATAGAGAGCTGAACAATGATCACCTCTCTGCTCTTTCCCAGGGGATCAGTGATGATGGTCAAGTCATTTGGTTGCAGGTTGAAACCAAACAATCGCATATTCGTATTGCCGAAGCTGGGCGTACGAGGATTTTTAAAGATGATGAACCCGCAGAAGAAATACAGCGCAGTGCCATTTCGGAGCCTGGATTTATCGGTCAGGAAATGACTGTATCAATCACTGCAGGTGAGGCGCTGCGCCTTGAAAAGATAGTCAGCATTTATAGTTCCAGGGACCGCGGCATCTCCGAAAGCCTTGAAGAGGCACGGCTGCGGGCCGCTCATGCTTCGGATTTCCATATTTTACTCAAAAGGCATCGGCGGGCATGGCGTCATCTCTGGCAGCGCTGCGGTATTGATCTACAGGCTTCAAATCAAAGGATTTCTCAGATTCTCAATCTGCATATCTTTCATTTGCTGCAGACGGTATCAATACATTCAATCGACCTCGATGTCGGAATTCCTCCTCGGGGACTGCATGGAGAAGCATATCGGGGGCTGATCATGTGGGATGAACTGTTCGTCTTCCCCTTTTTGAACTTACGTATCCCGGATCTGACCAGGGCGCTCCTCAAATATCGATATTGGCGGTTGCCCCAGGCCAAGCATTCGGCTGCACAAGCGGGTTTTGAAGGAGCCATGTTCCCCTGGCAGAGCGGCAGTAATGGAAAGGAAGAAGCCCAGACGCTGCATCTTAATCCGCAATCCGGGCATTGGGTGCCGGACAACACGCAAATTCAGCGCCATATCAATATAGCTGTGGCTTACAATGTCTGGCAATATTATCAGGTAACCGGCGACCGACATTTTATGTCATTTTACGGTGCTGAAATAATGATAGAAACAGCCAGGTTCTGGGCTAGTTTGGCAACGTATAATGAATCCCTTGACCGCTATGAAATAAAAGGAGTCATGGGGCCGGACGAATTTCATACTGGATATCCGGAGGCCGAGGAGCCAGGGCTCTCCAACAATGCTTATACCAATATAATGGCAGCATGGGTTTTCTGCCGGGCGCTTGACGTGCTTGAAATCCTGCCGGAACAGCGACGGCAGGCGACCAGGGATAACCTGTGCCTGGTTGATAAAGAGCTGGAACTTTGGCAGGATATCAGCCGCAAAATGCGCATCGTTTTTCATGGCGACGGTATTATAAGTCAATTCGAAGGGTATGATGATCTCGAAGAATTTGACTGGAAAGGGTATAAACAAAAATATGATAACATTCATCGCCTCGATCGTATTCTTGAGGCAGAAGGGTCCAGTCCCAATCGATATAAACTCTCGAAACAGGCTGATGTTCTCATGCTCTTCTATCTGCTGTCAGCCGATGAACTTGACCAGCTTTTTAAGAGGCTCGGTTACTCGCTTGAGCGTGATACCATTCCGAAAAATATTGACTATTACCTTGAGCGCACCTCGCATGGTTCAACGCTCAGCAGAGTGGTTCATGCCTGGGTGCTGGCAAGGTCCAGGCGCCAACAATCCTGGCACCTGTTCTGTGATGCTCTGAAAAGCGATGTCATGGATATTCAGGGCGGTACTACCCATGAAGGTATCCATCTCGGCGCCATGGCCGGAACGGTAGACCTGATTCAGCGCTGCTACAGTGGTCTGGAAACAAGACAGGATGCACTTTGGTTTAACCCGGCCCTGCCCGAGGAAGTGAAGAGTCTTGCTTTCAATATTCTTTATCGCGAGCATTGGCTCCAGGTAACCATTCAAAAGAAAAGTATAAAAATCTCCAGTAGGGGAGAGACTTCTATTCCTATTAATTTAGGTTTGCGGGATAAACTCCATGAACTGCAGACAGGTGGAACTATTGAACTGGACTTGTGAAAAACTGATGGTGCAGGATTCATAAATCACCAGCGCCCCATTTGCGCACGAGCTCTGTTCCTTTCTTCCCCTGGCCCCCTTTGTCTGAACAGGCGACTCGCCACAAAAACAATCAGGAAAACGATATGTATCTAAAATATCGCCATAAATACCCCACCAAAACCAGGACCCATCATAGAGCCGTAATTGCCAAACCAATGCATTCTTTTGCTCCTTCTTTATTCAATATCGCGGGCGATTGAGGTGGACCGCGTGATCGGCCCGTTTCTCAATCTTTACGGTTTCCATGAAGCCATCATTGCTGCCGAGCCTTTTCCATGAGCTGCTGTTGCATTTCGTACATCTGCTTTTGCATCTGTTGCAAATCGCCGACTGTAGTGTTTGGATCCCGCATCTTTTCGCCGTATTCAAAACGCAGATCATGTGGTTTTTACGTATTTCTTTTATGTCGCCATAAAACTGCTGCATCTTTTCCGGCGACTGACAATAAGGTGCGTCACAATAACCACCCAACCCCATGTCATAGCCCATATTGGATCCACTATAACCATGCCGCAGCTCAATCCGATCTCGCGGTTGCTCCGGTTCAACTCGTATTTGAGGCGCAATACCTCTCGTATCTTTCGCAGAGATACTCGATGCTGATAAATGAACTATCTATCTGAATAGACGAAATATTTTTCGTAAAATGTGTTATAAAAACTGCAAGTTTACTGATTCTATACGTTGATTTTCTTGCATTTTTTGCCATGAAACCGAAAATATCTCGGCAGCAGAATCGTCAGGCAAATTTATTCCGGCCAGAATTCGTCAGTATGATCAACCCTTCATATTCTTTGGTTAGATTGTCAAAGGTTGTGGATTGGGAAAAACTTAATGAGACCTTTGTGGAAAGTTTTTGCCCGGAAAAAGGAAGGTCAGCCATCAGCACACGATTGATGGTGGCTTTGCACTATTTTAAGTACACGTTTGATCTCAGTGATGAAGATGTACTTCACAGCTTGGTAGAGAATCCATACTGGCAATATTTTAGTGGGATGAAGCATTTCGAGCACAAAATGCAGTAAAAAGATCACGTACAATCTGCAAAATCTTCAATCGAAGCTCAATTCCTCAAGAAATTACCATTAGCCCCCAGAAATCCATCCTTCTTTTGACACTTCGCAATCACAGGATTATATCAATCATTTTTTATTATAAAGTAATCAATTGAGTTCTGATCGAGTCTACGAGGGGCTGCCAATAGAGTAAATCCCAGGTGGTTTTCCAGGTGGTTTTGGATGTATCTTAATGCTATTTGATGTACTCTAACCCATTTAAAACACGTGGAGGGTGCGCTACAAATGGGCCTATAGAATTTAGAATTGTGCTAGCGTTTCGATTCATGTACTTTAATGTTTGTATGTCAGTGCGATTTTGAAATGTATCTGCATTAAAATGTGAAGCGAGGCATCTGTAACACTGTAGGATTAAATAGCGGTAGCCACAACACAAAGGGTGTACTCAGGGGTATATTTCAAAACACCGAACCCAGTAACCCTATCCATATCACCGTAATTGGACATAAAATAAAATCTGTTTTGCTCCCGCTCTGCTCCTTTTTTTGTTAGAACCTGGTAGTATCTGTTGACGGTGCAACATTTTTATAATATTCAAAAGCGTCTGAAATGGAGTAGCTTTTAGCGCCCGAAAGGTCTTGTAATCGAGCAGGATAGCGTACCTATGGTAGTCAGGCACCACCCTCTTCCTCCCTGTTGCAACCTCTCCTTTTGGAGGAACACATTTATAACCCCACTTTCCTCACGCTTGGCGACGAGAAGTTCATGGCTACTCAGGTTGTCAATCAGCGTTGAAAATTTAACCTCAATAGGGACAAGCATAACCGGTGTCAATGGCTTAGATTATTATGGTCAGGGTGTGAACATAACCATTATGGTCTGCAAAAAAAATTGCCGCATCTAACATGAAATGGTTGTTTAAGCGGAATGTGTTTGACAAATTTTGGCTGGATGATCATCATTTTAGAAGGATTTAAAAACAATTACTTATCACCCCTGATTCCCACTTTTAAGGGAATGTCAAAATCGGATTTGATCATCGTTCCCCTATAGCGGGAAGCATAGCCGGATTCTAAGCGGCACGGTCATGAGCAAGGGGAAATACCAGTGAAGCTGCACGCCTTTATCGCTATGCCGTTCGGCAGTAAACCTGGGCCGGACGGGCAAGTTATCAATTTCAATCGGATCTACAACGAACTTATCAAACCCGCGTTACAAGCCGCAGGGCTTGAAGTCTTTCGCGTAGACGAAGAGGAACGCGCCGGTGAAATCCGCACCGACATGTTTCAGGAATTGCTCATCGCCGATCTGGTGGTGGCTGACCTCACCCTGCCCAACCCCAACGTCTGGTACGAACTCGGCGTGCGCCATGCGCTCCGGTCACGCGGCGTGGTCATCATCTGCGGCGGCAAAGTCACTCCCGCCTTCGATCTCTATACCGACCGCAAGCTACGCTACGGCATCAAGGACGGCGGGCCGGACACGACGACGCTCGCCAGCGATATCCAGCGCTTGACCGAGATGGTCAAAGCGACCATGGAATCCTGGCACGGCCACACAGTCAGCCCGGTGTATCAGTTGTTGCCCAATCTGCAGGAGCCGGACTGGAAATCCCTGCGCATTGGAGACCATCGCGAATTCTGGGATCGCTACGACGCCTGGGAAGATCGGATTGTCCTTGCCAGCAAAGCAGACCATATCGGCGACGTGCTGGTGCTGGGCGACGAAGCCCCCGTCGCCGCCTTTCGCGCAGAGGCATGGATTCGTGCAGGAACTGCCCTGCGCAAGACAGGGCAGTTTCACTTTGCCCTGGAGCAGCTGGAACGTGGGTTGGAAGTGGAACCGGGCAACCTCACCGGCCTGCGCGAGAAGGGGATGTGCCTGCAAAGGCTGGCACTTGCCGATATCCCGGGGTATTCCCTGGATCGCGTGCGTGTGCACTATCGCGATGTTCTGAAGCAATACCCAGACGACCCGGAAACCTGGGCTTTGCTGGGTCGGGTAGACAAAGATGCCTGGGTCGCAGCCTGGCGCAAGCCCAACAGGACACCAGAGCAGATGCGCGAAGATGCTGTCAACGAAGACCCACTGCTGCGTGCCGCCATCAAGAGCTACGCCGAGGGCTACCGGCGCAACCAAAACCACTATTACTCCGGCATCAACGCATTGACATTAATGCATCTGTATCGCCATCTCATTGGCGATACACGCTACGATAGGGACATCACCATTCTGGCAGGGGCGGTACATTTCAGTGCAGAATGCGCGCCCGATGAAAACCAACGCTACTGGTCGCTGGCGACCTTGGGTGATTTGGAGGTGCTGGTGGGCAGACCGGACAGCGTTAAGGCTGCCTATAAGGAAGCCATTGCCTGGAACGACAAGCGCTGGTTCGACCTCGATTCCTGCCGGGCACAGCTCCTGCTTCTCAAGGATCTCGGTTTGCTTCCGGACAACGTCGACGCAGGTCTCACCATCTTCGAGCGCGCTCTGCAAAAACTCACCAAGCCCGAAGACCGATGGCAGCCCCGCCAGGTGCTCCTGTTCAGCGGTCATATGATGGACGCGCCAGGCCGTACGCCGGCACGTTTTCCTCGGGAGAAAGAGTCCATCGCCGCAGAGAAAATCGCCGAAGTCTTAGACCAGCTCGGCGCTGGTCCTTACGATTTTGCCCTCACCCAGGGTGCCTGCGGCGGCGACCTGTTGTTCTCCGAAGCCTGCCTCCAGCGTGGGGTAAAGGTGCACTGGCTGCAACCCTTCAGCGAGCCCGATTTCATCCAAAATTCGGTGGTTCGCAGTTGGGAGGCCTGGCGGCCGCGCTATCTCGACGCCAGAGCAAAGCTGGCCGCACCAATTCGCTCCGCTCCCGACGCACTTGGCCCTCCACCGCCTAATTCCGAGCAGGACTACCCCTACGAACGCTGCAACCTCTGGCTGCTCTACACCGCGCTCGCCCATGGTGTAGACAAGGTTTGCTTTGTCTGCCTGTGGAATGGTGAAGGAGGCGACGGTCCTGGAGGTACGGCACATATGTACAACGAAGTAAAACGCCGCACTGGACAGGTAACTTGGATCGACACCCGCGAGCTTTAGTAAACCAGAGGCAGATTAAAGGGGGGTTAATGGTTAGAGTTGATATGGTCTTTGCCCGCAGTATAAAGGATGATAGCCTTCTCATTGGTGATGACCTTGCCAGGATGAATCAGGACAGACGAGGTCTGCAAGGGTTACGAGGCTTCCTTGGCAGAACAAGGTTAGGCGTGGAGTAAGATAATAACCCAAAGCGGATACAAAAATAATCTGCAGTCTACACCATACGACCACAACCAAGGAGAAAACCATGACCAAGCGCGCAGTGTTACTCGGCATCAATCGCTACAGAATCTCCGGCGCCGATCTGCGGGGGTGTGTTAATGATGTCACGAATCTACAGGGTGTACTTACCAATTATTACGGGTTCAACGCGGGCGATATTGCCGTACTGACCGATTCGGCGGCAACCAAGAAAGCGATCCAGGCGGCGATCGACGAGCTGGTGTGCCAGGGACAACCGGGAGACGTGCTGTTGCTGCATTACTCAGGCCACGGTGCCAACGTGCCGGACGACGATGGCGACGAGGCAGACAACCGTGACGAGATCCTTTGTCCGACCGACCTCGACTGGAAGGACCCGCTCAGGGACGACTGGCTTCGAACAACATTCGACAAGCTGCGCACGGGAGTGAGTTTGACTGTGATCATGGACTGTTGCCACTCCGGCACCAATACCCGTGCCCTGCTACCGCCGGATGCGCCGATAATCCCGCGTTATTTACCCAATCCCTGGGACATCATGGCCGAGGAATCCGGACGCAAATTGCGCGGCAATGTGCGCGGCGAATTGCGCGCCTCCCCGCAAGCAACGCGCGAGAAATCAGACATCGTGGTGGCCGATATTCCGGAACTTCTCATTACCGGCTGTCGCGATACCCAAACCTCGGCCGACGCTTTCATTGGCAATAGCTATAACGGTGCGCTGACCTACTATCTTGTCGAGACACTTACCGAAGCCAAAGGGATGATCAGCTATCGCGACCTGCATGCCAAGACGCTGATCAAGCTCAACCAGGGCTATTATGACCAGGTGCCGCAGCTCGAAGGACGCGGGGAGCATTTCGACCGGCAGTTTCTTTCGCCGCTTGAGTAAGCTAATGGTCATGAACGCCTGCCAGGCCTTCATGCTGGAAACAGAATGCAAACGTAACGCGCCTGAGGCGCACAAAGGGAGAGGACGATGACAATCCAGCTTATCATTCCGGGGCGGAACGAACCGCTCGAACCCTTTCGCGCGCGGCTACGCGGCTCAACAGAGGCCCCGCCGACTACAGATCTACTGAATAGTATTGAGGTGGTGCATGCCTTCGACCTTTCTCGGCCGGCCCGAGCAATAGCCAAAGGCGCACCACAGGTGGTGGACGTTGAAGATGATGACATCCTGGAGATCGAGGTCGAGGGTGGGTTGATACTGTGGACATCGGCCAGGAGTTATCAGGAGCGGGTAGCGCTTTGGCATCCCGAGGCCATCACCGACCGAGGCCTGGAACTGACGGGTGTGCCGGGACCCAGCGTTGCGGATCGCGGCGTAAAAGATTGGTTCACCGGTGCGCTGCGGGTACTGCGCCTGAAGGCTGATGATCTTGTCGAGCAGTTAAAAGATCCCAAAATCTGGGCGGATTGTGTCAAGGATCTGGCTCTTGGACAGGTGGAAAAGGCCGGCGCCTGGGCGACCGCCAAACTGCTCATGTATCTGATCGAAAAGCGGCTCACGCCCGCCCCAGGCTTATACCGCTGGTCCTCGATGGACACCAGTGCCCCGCTTGACCTCACCAAGGCTCAATTGCTGACTGCAGACGACCTGCCCAGGGACAAACCCATCCTGGTGTTTATTCACGGCACTGCTTCACGTACCCTCGGCAGCTTCGGGGCCTTTTGTCAGGACGATGCCCGCCAGGCATGGCGCAGCCTGCGGGCACGCTTCGGCGAACATATCTACACCTTCGAACATCGCACCATGAGCGAGAGCCCCATCGACAACGCCCTCGCTCTTGCCGAGCTTTTGCCGGAAGGCGCGCAGGTTTCTCTGGTCACCCACTCTCGAGGCGGGCAGGTGGGGGATCTGCTGTGTCTGGACGTGTCCGATTTTGACGATGCCCGCATTGATCGCTTCAAACGTCCCGGCACTACATTCAATGAGGCCGACCGCCACGACAGGAAGCAACTCAAACGTCTACGTGATCAGCTGCAGCAGAAACGACTGCGCATCATGCGTGTTGTCCGCGTCGCCTGCCCGGCGGGTGGCACCCTGCTGGCCTCGGACAACATCGACGAATTTCTCTCAGTGCTGACCAATCTCATCGGCTACATCCCGGGCGTCGGTCAATCACCTGTCTATGAGGTCATCAAGCGCGTGACATTACAGGTTGTTCGGGATCGCACCGACCCGGCACTTATCCCTGGTATCGAGGCGATGATGCCGGAATCACCCCTGGTAGCTCTGGTGAATGGCGTAACCGGTGCAGGCGGGGTACTGGGAGTAATCGCCGGGGATATCGAGGGCGGCAACTGGTTAAAACGTATTGCCGTGTTCATTAGCGACCGCTTTATCTATGACCAGCGTGACAACGATCTTGTGGTCAATACCGATTCGATGTTCTACGGTGCACGGCGCAAAGAAGAATTTTATATCTTCGATCAAGGCTCGGACGTCAGCCACTTCAATTATTTCAGGAACGCGCGCACCCGTATCAAACTCGCCCAGTGGTTGCAGGCACCTGTCGGACACCCTCCAGAAGGGTTCACAGCTTTTGAACCGGAGCATGTTGAGCCGGTGCCCATGCAGCGGGCTCTGCACATTCGTGCGGATCTACCCAGACCGACGGTGTTTGTGTTGCCGGGGATCATGGGATCGCAACTGGAGCGCAAAAACGATCACATCTGGCTGGATTACTCGGATTTGATATTGGGCGGTCTGGGCAAGATCAAGGATATTCACGACGGCAACATCAAGGTTACCGGTCTGCTGGGTGAGTACTACAACAATCTCTGTACCTATCTTGCCGATACCCATCAGGTGTTGCCCTTTGCCTACGACTGGCGCAAGTCCATCCGTGATGCCGCAGCCATCCTGGCCAAAGAAGCAGCTGCGGTGCTTAAGAAGACAAACCAGCCAGTGCGATTCATCGCCCACAGTATGGGTGGCCTGGTGGTGCGCTGCTTCATTGCTGATCATGAAAAGGTATGGAATGAGATCTGCGCTCGACCGGGGAGCCGAGTTGTCATGCTGGGCACGCCGAATCGCGGTTCTTATTCCATGGTCGAGAGCCTTCTTGGCGCAGCCAAGACTGTGCGCCAGCTTACCTTGCTCGACGTGGCACATGACCTTCAGCGGGTAGTCAATATCATCGGCGGTTTCCAGGGGGCATTGGAATTATTACCCCAAAAATCATTGTCTCAGCAAGGTCAGGACACGTCGTCTGACTGGTTTGCCGAGGAAACCTGGAAAACACTTAAAAAAGCGAATGGAAATTGCGCTGCCGTGCCCACCGCCAAGATGCTGGCGGATGCACAGAATTCCGTGACCGCATTACCTGAAAATATTCCTCATGTTGACCGCCTGGTCTATGTGGCGGGCAGCGCGCCCATGACGCCCATGCGGAGCGAAAGTCGACGAGCATGGCCGCGTGGTCCTGTCATCGACTGCCGCAGGCGATGGTCGGGTAACGCACGAAGCAGGCAAACTGCCGGGTGTGGTGACATGGTATATGGCCGCAGAACACGGGGAACTTGCTGACTACAAGCCCGCGTTCCCGGCACTGATAGAACTGCTCAAACAGGGCAGGACGGCCCTCCTGTCGACCACTCCCCCCAGCCTGGCACGGGGCGGGATCAGGGAACTACCTTACGCGCCGCAACCGGTGCTGTACCCGACAAGAGGAGAACTTATCGCGGGTTCGATGGGGAAACCCGTTCGGGCTTACCGCCGACACGAGCCGGGAAGTCTTAGTGTCTGTGTCACCCACGGAGATCTGCGCTACGCTACCTATCCGGTTATGGTCGGCCATTATTTTGGCGATACCATCGTCGCTGCCGAGCGCTACCTCGACAGCAAACTCGGCCACGCCCTATCACATCGTTATCAACTTGGCATCTATCCCGGGGCGCTAGGGACAACCGCCATCGTGCAGTGCCCGACGAGCGAGTTGGATATACGCCTTGGTATTCCGCGCGGTGCGGTCGTGATAGGCCTCGGACAGATGGGTGAGCTGGGGACAGGTGCACTGGGAAATGCTATACGCGAAGGCACATTGCAATATGCACTGCAAAGGTACCACAGCGCACCTCGCACAACCAAAAATGACAAAACTCAAGGAATTGGACTCAGCGCATTGCTGATCGGCGCCAATACAGCCGCCGCCATTACGGTGGAAGACTCTGTCACAACGATGATGCGCGCAGTTGCGCAGGCAAATTCCGAGCTGGAGATGGCGAATATCCCGGTGCGTATAAACCAGCTCGAAATCATTGAACTATTCATCGACACAGCAACGCAAGCCGCGCACGCCGTGCGCGAGCTCGCCCCCGCAGTTGCTCAGTCTCTGGATGTGCGTATTGATGCACAATCAGAGTTGGTTGTCGGCCGCAACGGCCGCACCCGGCGTTCGCTCATGTCTGCATCAGGTCAGTGGCGACGCTGGTCGGTGACGGCTGAATCCGTTCCACAAACAACGACGCGACTGCCCGCGTTGCCGAAAGCAATGGCCGAGCGCTTCAAGGCCAGCCTGTCTGATGTTAGCCAGCTGGACGAACCGACCTGGCGCGCTCTGCTGGACTGCGCCTTCGCTGACACTACGGACTGTGAACAACCGCATATCGCTTTGCGTTATGTCACCGTCGCCGACCGGGCCCGTAACGAAGTGAACGTACAACAACGTCAACCAGGGCTCATCGACAAGTTTGTGCAGCTCTCGATACGAGATACTCAGTTCCGGCCGGGGACATCTCGCACCCTGTGCGAATTATTGATGCCCAACCAGATCAAGGACAGTATCGGACAGACCACACGCCTTGTGCTCGAGGTCGATGCCGAAACGGCCAACTATCCCTGGGAACTGATGGAGGATGAAGGCGAGCCTCTCTGCGTGAAACTCGGATTCGTTCGGCAACTGCGCACGGGGCATTATCGAAAACAGATTCGTGCCGCCACGTCCAAGTGGGCCTATGTTGTAGGCGACCCTATAACCTCATCCACTATCCCCTCTTTGCCGGGCGCACGTGCGGAGGGGCGGCTGGTTGCCGATTTGCTGGCAAAGAAGAACTACAGCGTGGAGTACAACCCCGAGCGGCCAAACGCCCTCGATGTGTTCAACCAGGCTTTTTGCCCAACCTTATCGCATCCTCCACCTGGCTGGGCACGGCTATTATGAACCCTCCAGCCAGTAGATCGGCAGGAACGCAGCGGTATGGTGCTGGAAGGCGGCCTGTATCTCACTGCAGTCGAAATCGCCCAGATGCGTCAGGTCCCCGATCTGGTTTTTCTCAACTGCTGTCATTTGGCGAAAATCGGGCCCCGAGCTCAAGGAGACCAACCCTGTCGCTTATAACAAACTGGCCGCCAGCCTATCGCGTGAACTCATTGAGATGGGCGTGCGCGCCGTGGTCGCTGCCGGCTGGGCTGTGCGTGATGATGCGGCGAACTGATTCGCCAAGGTCTTTTACACCGCCATGCTCGACGGAGCGACCTTCGGCGACGCCCTGCATAAGGCACGTAATGAAACCTGGGCGCAGTTCCGGGACTGCAACACCTGGGGAGCCTACCAGGCCTATGGTGATCCTGATTTTCGGCTCAACACTGACGAAACAGCAGTCGACACGTCTGATGACCAGCCCTATGCATCGGCGGAAGAAGTGCTCTACGATCTAGGTTCGATACGGATCAAGGCACAGGATATTGCGCATTTTAGAAACTACAGAGATGGAGCAGCAATGGAAAGCATCCTTACTCAAGAACTGGCAGAACTGAAAAAAGAAATGCCCGGCTGCATGGCAAACGCAAGGTGCCGTGGCATATAGATTTGCCCGGGCCTTCAGCGAGCTCGGTGAGTTTGAAATCGCCATTGATTATTACCATCTAGCTTTAAACACAGATGAAGAAGACAGCGGCGTATTCATCTCAGCCGCCGAGCAGCTTGCCAACCTCGAAGCGCGGTTGGGGGAGAAGCAAAATGACGCCGAATTAATCGAACAGGCTATAAAACGTCTCCAGCACCTGATCGCATTTGGCAAGACCCCTGAGCGCCGCGCCCTGTTGGGCAGTGCCTATAAGCGTCTGGCCCAGGTCCAGGCCGATCGGGAAGGCATAACTGCAGCGCTCAAACAGAGCGCCACCTGTTACCAGAAAGCGGTCGAGACCGGTGTCCAGCGAGGACGGCTCGACCCTTACCACAGTCTGAACTGGATCACCCTTAAGACCCTCTTGGGCAACACACTACCTGATGGCGAATCCTGGTTGGCGCGCTGCGAAGCGGTTGCCGTGGAACGTTATGCCGCCTCGCGCAAACTGTGGGACGCCGTCGTCTCGCCCGATGCCGACTTCGCCCGTCGCCTGCTGCGAGGTGAGCTGAACGCCGATGCCGTCACCTACCATTGTCGCGCGGTTATCGCGAGGTCTTTGTCACCGCCCAGGCCACACCGCGCGAACAGGACTCGGTGATTGGGCAGCTGAAGTTAATTCAGACAATGCTCAAGCGACTGGGAGGAAGCAGCCTCACTGTCGAAACGATCGATGCCATTTTGAAAGGACTCGATGGAGAGCAAGAGGAAAAAACGTCCACGACCACAGTCCAATTGCCACGATCAAGGCCGAAAGGCAGTGTGGAATGCAGGGGCGGGCGAAAAAAGAAGACCAAATAATGATCAGCCGAATCTCGCCAGGCTTGTCGCATACTGGCATCTGCTCGTCCATTGACACGCACCCAGGAACTGATTCGTTTTTTCCTTCACGAAGATACACTACAAAATTCGTGGTGCTCATTCATTTTGCATTGCATCTTCATCACAATATGAAGCGAGGCATCTGCAACGCTTTAGAATTAAGTAGAGGTAGCCACAGCAAAAAGGATGTACTAAGAGGCATATTTTAAAATAAACATGAAACCTTTTTGTAAAAAAAGAACCTGCCGATTTCTGCTCCGCCGATATTCACTTTTCGGAAGTATTTTTCAAACGAGTCCAGAAAAGCGGGCAGCATTTCGCGAGTCCATCGACCAAATCATCATCCAACTCTATCAGGAAGACATCGAAAAGTTCATCCGTGCCTATCCGAAGGTATGGACTGAGGAACAGACTATTCGACATATGCTGGCGCATCGCTCAAGTATATGCCGTTTTGGCGACGGTGAGTTCAAACTGATCATCGGCAGACGCCACAAATCTTTCCAGGACATCAATCAGGATTTGAATGAGAAAATGCTGGACGTCCTGCGCAGTGATGTTCCCAATATCCTGATCGCGATCCACCCGGTCCATGACTATGAGCAGTCTGGGACGGATCTGGCAGAAATATATCATCCGCATGGGCAGCCAAATCTTGTCTCTTCTGGACAGGAACCGGGAATATCCGTCCACCGGGGTCTTCCGTGTCCTCCCTCTGCAAAATAAAGCAGCATTTATCGCCCGTGTCCAACTTATCAAGGAACTCTGGCACAACAGAAAAATCGTCTTCGTCGTGGGCCGAAACAGCCGGTTCACCTTTGAGCCTGAATTATTTAACAATGTCAAGTCAATAGATTATATCTACGCACCGCCAAAGAATGCCTTTGCGGAATACACTTCTATTATGGATCAAGTGCTGCACTATGACAGGAACGACTATCTCATCCTCATTGTCCTCGGTCCGACGGCAACTGTTATGGCCTTTGATCTGGCCCAGCAGGGATATCAGGCAATTGATTTCGGCCAGATGCCGGGAACATTCCGTCAGGGGAAAAAAGCACTTTTTGGGCAACAGGAATGCCCTAATTCCTGAACTGTTCAACGACAGAAATGCAGAGTAAAGGTTCGGTGACTCACCTGGAACGTTTTTCGAGGATCCAGTCAATTACAGCCCCCGGATCCACTTTTTCCTGATTATTATCCGAGGGTTCACTGGCGACTGGAAGTTTTTCCGGTGCGACCGGGCGGTCAGGCAGGTTCTTTGGCGTCTCGGGATTCTTGCTCAGAACAACGCTCGAATTCATTTTCATTTCATTCTCTTTCGTCAAAGAATCTTTTGTCTCTGCATTGCTTTCGCCAGAAACACGAATATCCGGCGTTTCGTTCAAGCTGGTCATCTCTGTTGCTGGGGAAATAATATCTGCAGGCACTGCATCATTTTCTTGAAACGTTGATTCATTTTTCAATATCTGCCGTCCCGGTGAGGTCTGGTCCATTTGTCGACTGCGGCACCGCTGCAGTTCCTGACAAAATTCGACCACTTTCCATATTCTTTTCAATTGCTGCGCCTTGCTGACCGGAAAGAAGGGGTAAAACTATCTGCCCATTGGTCTGATGACCATCGTCAATATCTTTTCCAATCGGAACAATAGCGGGTAGGCCATCCTTCCAGCTTGACTTGATTGTAACCTGCATTTTACCATCTATTCCTTCATCTTTTGAGAGTTCGCTGACAGGTGGCGCACTCTCACCTGTCGGATCTTTTTCAGGCATCACTTTTTCCGGCAGCAGAGCAATATCTGAGGTTTCCTTTTGGCCCGATTGATGTTTTTACCTGGTCCGGCTGCGACGAAGAATTGCGACTTTCTCCATATCGCCCCTTTAGAGTGTTTACAATCCGCGTTCCACCGGTTTTAACAGAATCAATAAAATCTCTATGCGTCGTTTGACCGGAAAAATAGAGTATTAAGAATATTGGTATCGTGATCAGAAAAAGCATGCCGAAAGCTCTTCCTCCCCGGTTTACAGAGATTTTCTTCCGCAATTTAGGAGGTATCATTCTTGTTTTTTTAAATTCTTCATGTAGCCGAAGAATCTTGCGCATCACTATTCAGATCCTGGGAAAAATCGATATGGGGAAGATCCTCCGCACATCTCCTGACCAAGTCACCATTGATAATTTTCGCTCTTTGCCCAAACCCTGCCAGCAAAGCATGCTCGCAAATATTGTTAATTCTGCGGGGAATACCAGCGGAAAATTGGTAGATTTTAGTGATGGCGTCGGGGGTGAAAATCTCTTTTCTGGCACCGGCAATCTTGAGGCGGTGCTTAATAAAGTCACCAGTCTCAGATAGGTTCAGAGGCTCGATGGCATAGTTGATGGAGATGAGCTGATCCAACGCCGCTGTTGTTTTTCTTCAGCACCGCATCGTTAAACTCGTTCTGGCCAATTAACAATACCTTGAGTGATTCTCTGGTATCCTGTTCAATATCGGTAAGTTTTATAATCTCTTCAAAAGGCTGGAACTCAGCGTTGGCACTCATCGATAATCAGCAGAACTTTTTTACCAACGAGTGACGACTCATGGAGAAAATGACTGAAATGATGAAAAAACGCTCTTTGCTGGCAATTGTCTTTTTAAAATCGAGTGTATCCGACACATAATTCATGAAGTCGATCTCTTCCAGACCAGGATCTGGAACCTTGACCACGATGAACTTGTCACCCAAATTGTCTATCAGCACATTGATCAGTGTGGTTTTACCAGTACCGACATCACCGGTAAGCACCAGATACCCAGGCATTTTCAGAATTCCGTACTTGAAGATTGTCAAGCGCTTCTTTATGCATTTCCCCGGGCCAGAAAAAACTCGGGTTAGTACTGTTCTGAAATGGCTTTATTTTGAGCCTATAAAAGGAAAGATACATATTGACCCTGCCTTTAAATTTTTTACGCACAAAACGCGCCGCCCGAGGGATATACCAAGAAGAGCTACTGTCATCATCTCCTTCTAGAGTATTTCTTTGATAGCTTCGAGAATTGGGTTTATTTCAGTGGGCTTGGTCTTATTTATTGTTTTTTTTGACCTCCCCGGGAAGTTTTTTACACAGTTGTATTGCTCCCAGCCTTTTAAGGGATATTCAAGATCGACGGAATTCCATTTAGGATGACCATTTTCTCGCAACCAAGCGATATTGTTTTCCAGGATATTTGCAAATTTCCCAACATTGTAACAATTAGCCATTTTAAAATCGTAGGAAATAAGAACCGCTTTGACGGCAACAGTCTCTACCGGTTTTTCCTGCCAGGCATACGTGTTGGCGGGAATTTCAACCTGGGGATAAAATTCGGTAATACTCTTATTCAGAATCGGAATTAAACGTAAGATCATCCTCTTTAGTCACCTGCTCGTAAAAAGTTTAACAGGATAACCCGCGACATAGAACAGAGCATCAATTTGCCCTGCTTTCAATTGTGAAAGGGCCTCATCGGCCCCAATTTCGATCATCTCTGCGGGGTTAACCTCGGACACCTCAAATAAAAGCTTGGCTGTCAAAAAGGTGCCGCTGCCCTCCTGGCCGATAGCGACTCTTTTCCCTTCCAGTTGGTCGAAATCGGCGATGCTGCTGACGCCCAAGAGATGTACCTCTTCATTGTAGAGAGGAAAAATCATTTTGATTTTCTTGGCAATATTTTTGAGTACCGGATCGGTCTGCACTTTCGCGACAAAAGCCAAAACGTCAGACTGGACAATTCCCATTTGGGTGTTGGGACGTTTATACACCGCATAAACATTTTCAACAGAACCGTTTGAATTGGCGACATTCAATTTAATGCCGCTTTGTGCCATCAATTGCTCAAGATTCAATCCAAACTGGTAATAGGTTCCTTTAGGCCCACCAGTTACTATACCCATTGGCACGGGACTGCTCTGCTCTGCAAAGGATATCCCAGAGAATAAAACCACCAAAAATAGCGCAAAAGAAATCCTGACGAATTTTTCATTCATTGCCTGCTCTCCTTTTCTGGATATTTGGATGTACATGAAAATAACGGATAGGCCGAAAACAGATATTTTTTTACAAACCTGTAAAAAATCACTTTACATTACTTTAGTTAACTTATCAATTACTTGATCTTTTTACTATTTGATGAATCTTTTGTTGTCACGATTAACTCGCCGCTGGCCGAAGCGTTGCGTACAAGATGATAGTAAAGAATAGGCATATCGTACAGACACTCGCTTAACCTGACCATATACTGATGAACCCGCCGCCTCCCCATCCATCACTTCCAATTGTAATTAGCAAACCGGGCAGCACCTTTGAACAAAAGTTGACCTCCAGGAGGAATCGATAAAATCTTTGATTTTCTAGGAGCCTGTCGGAGTATAGGCATTTTTTCTTAGATCGAACCGTTTTTGAAAATTAAGCACAGCCATATAGCTAATATTGCGAGCATTAATTTTGGCAAACAACGAAGATATGGGGAAAAAGGGCATAGTACGACAGGCTCCTAGGCAAATTATTAATCTTTTGCTATAGTATCTGTATATTGCAAGAACCGAATACACTAAGCAACACCGCATTCTGAGATATCTTGTTGAGCAGTTTTTAATTTTTCATTCCTATCATATTGGTGAAGATATGTCCTCTATCCAGCAACAAAATGATGGTAACAGTCGGGTCGCCAGAGTGAGGGTCAGTGAAATTGACAAACTTTCCAATAAACTTCTTGATCTAGACCTTGAGCTGAATTCAAATATCCCCACCACCCTGTGGATCAGTGATCTCCATGGTGAAGGCGACCGCTTCAAATCGATTCTCCGAGGCAGGTTTGGCATGCTCTACCAAACCTGCAACGAGGCCTTGCCTAATACCTTTAGTTCTGAAAAAATTCAATATTTAACGAAAATAATACGAAAACAGCAATATTTTCATGACGATGCCATCCAGATGGATATGCAGGACGTGATACTCTGTCTGGTTGAAATACTCAAATACAAGCTGACCAACATCCGTTCCCAGGAGCGGGAGATATTCCGGCCTGAATTCAGGGATGTCATCAATCGCCTCCTGGCCGGGTTGCCCGTGCCGGACCCAATCTTTGAAGAAAAAATAATAGCTAACCGGCTGATCTCTCATTTGTCTCATGCTATCCGCCAGGTCCTGCTTGACCGGATCCAGGTTCTGGGCGATGTATTTGACAGGGGGCCTCAACCCGATAAGATTCTCCGCATCCTCTCCTCTCATTTCTATCGCAACGGAGTCGATTATGTCTTCGGCAATCACGATATCCTTTGGATGGGAGCTGCATCCGGCAATCGATCCCTGATCGCCGAGGCATTGCGCATCACCTGCCGCTATGATCATTTTGAATTTCTCGAGAGATTGCGTTTTGATACACACAAACTCGCGGAATTCGCCGAACGTACCTATCCCGTAGACAAGGTAACCGGCAATTTCAAAGCCAAAACCGACAAAGGCCGCTCCATGGAGAAGGCTCTGGCAATAATTCAATTTAAACTCGAAGAACAGACCATTAAAAATTTTCCGCAATATGAGATGAGCTCCAGGCTCTGGCTCGACCGACTGGCGGATATGTTGCAATCCGGCCGGACCGAAGGTTTAAACGACACTCATTTTCCAACGCTGGATAAAAACTCCCCCGGACAATTGACCAAAGAGGAAACGGCGATCATTGAAGATCTGGCCAAACAGTTCACCACCAACAGACATCTCAAACGTCTTCTTCATTTCCTCTTTACCAAAGGTCAAACGTATCATATCCAAAATAATTTTCTCAATATTCATGCTCTGGTTCCCTCAACTGCTGACGGTGAATTCGAAGAATTTCTCTCCCGCAAAGGAAAAAATCTCCTTAATTTTATTCAGGATACTATTGCCCGGGTGGGCAAAAATTATCTCCAGGGGAAAAAACAGAAATGAAGAAGATCAAGCCCTCTTTTTCTATTTGTGGTGTGGGCCAAAATCACCATTTTTCGGCAAGCACGCCATGAAGACTTTTGAACGATATTTTCTCAAAGACAAAGAGACGCATACGGAACGGAGCCTTTTCTGGAAAGACAATATGCAGACCAGTGCCTTCAAGAAAAAATTGCAGCAGGAATTCGGGGTGCAAAGGGTTATCTTTGGTCATACCCCGGTGAATTACAAGAAGGGGCTCCACATGGCCAGTGAAGATGGGGTAGCCATAAATGTCGATGGAGGCTTTGCCGCAGCCTACTATAACCGGGGCCATTCCCTGGTCCACACTCCTCATCAGCTATACGGTATTATTCTGCCCACGCCCGACGAGATGAAAGAAGCGGAAAAAAAACTCGAATCCGCACCTCTTGATGTCGAACTCATTGATGAATTCCGTCGGCCCATGAAAATCAAGGACACCATAGCCGGAAAAAAACTCATCCTCGAACGGGAGGCAATTCTGCAGCGATTATTGGAATATGGGGAGCAGAACGGTCTTCATTCCTCTACCTTATAAAAATTTTCTAAAAGACTGCTATGGATACTAACTACGGAATGGAAATTGTCAGGGCAACCGAAATTGCCGCCTTGACTGCCGCACGCCTGCAGGGACTTGGAGACCATCTCGATATACTCAATCAGACCCGTAAGGCAATCACCAAGACCCTTAACCGTCTCGCTATCGATGGCGTCCTCATAAACGACCGTTTCCTGAATCGTCCTGAGACATTCCAACTGCCAAAGATTCTCGGCAAAGGTGGCGAAAAAACCGATCTCATGGCCATCGCCCTTGAAGCCTATCGCTCCGCCGCCGATGGGAAAAACAATTCGACATCCTATGCGGTAATTGCCAAAGCTGGATCAATACAATCGGTACCCAATCTGAACATGTACAAAATCGCCGTAGGGCCCCAGGTCGGTGAAGTCATTGATATCAATCAGCCGCCCATCTTAAATGTCAAGCGAGTCGCCAGGGCCCTTAAAAAATACACGGAGAATGTGACCGTCTGCATCCTCAATCAGACCCGACATAAACAGCTGATCCATGAGGTAAGAGGCTGCGGCGCCCGCATTAAACTCATCGATGAGGGCGAGGTTTCCGGCTGCCTCGCGGCAATCACCGGAGAAAAAGCCGATATCTATATTGGTTATGGCTATGCACCGGAGGCGGTTCTGGTCGCCGCGGCCATCAGTTGTCTCGGCGGCTATTTTGAGGGTAAGATTTTTTACGAGAACGATCGAGACAAGAAAGAGGCGACAAAACACGGGATCAATGATTTTGAAAAGATATTCCGCGCCCAGGATCTCATACGAAGTAAAGAAGTAGCCATCGCCGCAACAGGTATCACTGACGGTGAATTTCTCGAAGGGGTCCGCTTTACCCCCAATGGGGCGATTACCAGATCGTTTGTCGCCCGGGGTGAAACCCACACGTACAGACGGCTCGAGACCCGTCATTTCTTTGATTTTAAACCTGTTTACTAGCCGATACTGCCATTTGATGAGAATTTCTTCGGAGTTTGTCAAAACTGAGTATGCAACTGACTCTCTCGATTTCTGTAATTTGATTATTTTACCATAGCTGAATATTTTGATACCCGAAACACGTTCAGATCACGATTCCCCCCCCTGCAGGTTCCTCCCAGGAAGGTCTTTTGGAGATCACTGACTTTCCACATGGCGCAGCGAAAGACCGCTATGCATCGCATTTCGTCAATATCGACAGGCGCACTCCCAGCAATACCGTTTTCCATATCGACGATAATACCTTTACTTCCTCCATGCCACGGGGATCCCACTGGTCCATCGCCTGGTCGGATCTGATGATGACCATGTTTGTCCTCTTTCTCTCTATGTTTGTTTACCAGGCTGCAAATCAGGAATTCCTTGCTAAAAAAAATCCTGAAGTCATTGGCGGTGACACAACCGATGCCCTGCGGACTCTTGACTCCAGCGGGGCGTCTTTTCCCTTTGCGCCGATATCTCCCGGACTGCCTCTTATCACCGGAGGAACTGTTAAAAATGTGGAAAAGGTCGAAATTGAAGCCATTGATCCCAGCGAAGTTTATCCCGTAGAAGACAGCCGGCAGGCAAAGCAGCAGATGCCTGATGAAATGGAGGAATCGATACCACCATCACCCGCATCCGGTGAAGCTGAGAGAACTGATCCGGTTGTCGTATCGGAGCCTGAAATTTCTTCTCAAGCGGCCATCGCTCCAGATCCTATTTCTTCCCAGACGATGACCCCGCCTCAGCCGCCTGAAGAAAAAATAGAGTCGCCGGAACCTGACAAGTTTCAGGAAATCTATACCATGAGTAAAGGTGCTCTGGAAACATAATAACCTTGATAAATTTGCCGCCATCGATATTATTCCCGATAAAACCATGCGCATTATTCTTACCGGTGATCTGTTTTTTGCTCTTGGGGAAAGCGAATTGTCTGAGAATGCCAAGGCGTCCCTGCGAAAAATCGTCGCGGTCATCCAGCAGACGCCCTATATGATAAATGTTGTCGGTCATACAGACAACCTGCCAATGCACTCCAAACGATTTAAGAGCAACTGGGAGCTTTCGGTAGCACGGGCCAGCTCTGTTGCACGTTTTCTTATTGATGAAATGGGCATGAACCCGGTTCAATTTGTCGTCAGCGGATATGCATCCTATCGTCCGATAGTACCTAACACCACCGCCGAAAATCGGGCAAAAAACCGTAGAGTGGAAATCATCATCTCGAAAAGGCTGCCAAATCCATTACCGGCTACTGCAGAAAACCTTCAGTAACAGACTAATTACCGATTTTTATGAAAAACAAGAACCTGTTAGGACTGATTTTAAGCGGTGGCCTCTTCATGGCCGGCTTTATAATTCATGGCAACATCAGCCTTTATTTTAATATTTCCGGGCTGTTGATTGTATGTGGCGGAACTTTCTGCGCGGCGCTTATCAGCTTCAGATTTGAACAGCTGCAAATTGTCGCCAAAGTTCTTAGTGCCGCATATCGCAAACCGATCATGAAGGAGACCGAGGTAATCAATATCCTTATCGATTTATCAATTCGATCCCGAATGGAAGGCATGCTCTCCCTGCAGGACAAGGAAAATGAGACAACAGTCCTTTTTCTCAGGAGAGCCCTTGGATGTGTTGTCGATGGCTATAAAATTGACCAGATTCGCGACATTCTGAATACGGAAATGTATTTTTTCCGCCTGAGAAGAGAAGACTCAGAACGGGTACTTAGGGCTATTGCCGACTATCTCCCGGCCTTCGGAATTATCGGGTCCGTGGTTGGCCTGATTACCATGCTGGGGGGGATTGGCGATACATCAGTCATCCTGCAGGCCATTCCCATTGCCCTCACGTCAACATTGTACGGGCTTATTTTTTCAAACTTTTTCTTCCTGCCCTTTGCATCCAATATAAAAGAACGGACCAATCAGGAACTCCTGCTGCAAAAAATCATTATGGAGGGGGTCATCTCCATCAACTCCGAAATTAACCCAGTCATTCTTAAAACCAAACTCGAATCCTTTCTCACCCCTTCAGATCGTGAAGTCCAGCTCGTTTCCTATGCAAAGATTAAAGAACGCTTCAATATCGAAAGAGAAGAAAGAGAAGAACAGAAAGAAAAATCAAACATATAGTCTCAACTATTCAGTAAAAGTCAAAAACACTCCTATGGGGAATACGCCTGTAAGCCTTATCAGGTTCTCTTTCAAAAACTTTATATATTTTTCCACCACCCGGAGACATATCCGGTAAGTCCGGCCAAATGGCCCACAAATAAATTAATCTGATTGCCCCTAATGTTCAGCTATTGAACCAGGGTAGTCAACCTTTTGATCTCAAATGAATTGTCAATCTATGTGGGTATCGCAATTTTAGTGCCGCAGCAATTAGTGGGCCAGCCTCAAGCCTTATCAGTGAATAAATTCCAGCATGTGTCAGGACCGAAAAGAAGCTTGATGCCGTCACTCGACGGCGGGTCACAGTGAGCTGCACCAAACAGTTTGGCAATAGCAGCAGCCGCTGGAGTAAAATAGAAAGTGGTAGCACTCCGTTTTTCAACCTGCCGGGCAAAAACACCCATTCCTTCCTGCGTTCCACTTGTTGTGAAATACTTCAAGAAAATACGCTGTATTTTCTCTTTCGGGTCGTCTCTATTGCTGAAAGTTATCGAATACCAATCCATCTGTCCTCCATTGCTTGCCGGTTAAAAAAGCACACCAAAATAGAGAACCGACCTGCCTGTGTCAGGATTCGCAGGATATTCCCACCGTCGGTGCATTATCCATCCGAACGAATCCTTCCAGCAAGAGGTGATCAATTCGATCATTGAGCAGAATCTCCTGCCTGGACGGATATTGGTCGGCATAAAAATAAAACATCCCCGTATTCCAGGAAAGGGTTTCGTAAAAAGCATCTCTCGCCTGATTTTTAAGGATCTCGGCTAACTTCTCGAAATCGAGAAAACCATTGCCAACAAGAATTTCCCCCAGCCTTCGCCGTCTCCCAAACCTGGCATGAATTTCCAGGCATTGACGTAATTGTGCGGTTGTTATGAGTTGGGATTCAAGAAGCAGCTCACCTATCTTTTTCTGATTAACGCTGAGAGCGCCAAATATCAGCATTCCTTCCTGGAAAAAGAAACTGGCGTTGTTTTGTTCGCTGATAATACGTAACTCCCCGGACATTTTACCATAATCAAAGATCTGAAAGATATTACTCAGCTCAATTACAGCAATATTTCCCTGGAGGGAGACAGTTGTATGGTGGCAGGATACGCTTTTCATTGTCAGTCTATTGTCCATTGTACTTTTTTATATAAGACAAGTTCGTAAAAACTTCAAATGTTCGATGAATAAGTAAAAAGCTTCATACTGGAGGCGTGCAATTTTTATATTTTTTCAGCGTACATACGGTACCTGTAATGATATAAAAATTGTACCCCAAGGGCACTTCCTTTGGACGTAACACGAACAAGATAAAGATTTCTACGCCCTTTGGGTATTGCTATCCCCTTTGGGGGTTTTTACGATGCCATCATATAAACAAACTAGAAAAAAACCAAAGAACACGTGCTATATGAGTCGCCTCTGAAACAATAAGTTCAAGTAATTTCAGGCAGCCAAGCCTCTACCGCTCCTAGCTTCATTCAGGTTAATTCGGCCTCCTTTGCTTCAATAATAAGTATATGTTATAGCATAAAATTATTGCAAATATATTTTAAAATATATTTGCCATGGGGCTGGTAATTCTTCGGCAAACTTGACAACAATGCTGGCCAGTAACGATATAATCAAAAACAACTCTGTTCACGAAAACATGAGTCGCCTGCGTGAGTCACCTGCCTGTAGCACGTTCACCCGGGATCTTTTAAATTGCCAGAAGACTGCTTCATTTTGTCCATACGCATAGCGCTAAGAAAGGCATCTATTCACCTGTATTTTCAACATATATTACCAAGAAGTTCTTTTGTAAATTGTTGTGCAAAAACATTTTATCTATGCTACTAATAATCTTCTTATGATCTTTCTTTGACAACTTTTCCCAGAGCATTCCCTTTGTGCAGAACTTTTTTTATTGGCAAATTCGCGGTTATTTTTCTCTAGTCGCCCTCTTCTTCATCAGTGCCTGTGCCCCCGCCACTATGAATCAATTGGTCGCTGAGGGAAACACTCCGCTTTCCGCCGACCAGCTGCGTGAATTAGTGTCCGACCAAAGTCTTCATCTCGAAGCAATTGATTTTGATGGCCAGGTGGAATACCTGCCAGACGGTCATCTGCGAGCAGAGAGCCTGCAGGGGGGAAAAGATAGCGGAAAATGGTACATCACCCCTGAGGACCAGCTCTGTATGAAATTTAATCTCTGGTATTATGGCGATCTAAAATGTTACAAGCTTGTCAAAGAAAAAGAACAATATATTTTTTTCACCACTAACGGTGCAAGATACTACACAGGCGCGAGCTCAGCTGAAAATCAAAAGAACACTGTAGACCAAAACCGGCTGGAAAGTCCCTTGGTCGAAGAAGACAGCCGGCAACAACCCCCTGCTCCCCGACTTTCCCAGGCAGAAAAACAGCAATACCTTGCAACGTCTTGCCCGTAACTGTCCAGGTTGCAATTTTGCCGGTGTTGACCTGGAAGGCGCCCAGCTGATAGCGGCAAATCTAGCCGGTGCCAATCTGGCCGGTGCCAGATCTCAGTGATGCCAATCTCCGACGGGCTAATCTGGCCGGCGCCAACCTATCCGGCGCAAAACTGATCCGAACCAACCTTGCCGGAGCCGACCTCAGTAAATCCGATCTCTCAGACGCTGATCTCACCGGGAGCAACCTTATTCGCGCCAAGGTTAACCGGAGCAAAATTTCAAGGCACCACCCTTACCGGAGCCCATCTCGAAAGTATTCAAGGATTCAAGGAATAATTATGAGTGCAGGATTTACCCATCTTCATGTTCATTCTCAATACAGTCTCCTCGATGGAGCCATCCGTATTGCCGATCTCCTCAAAAAATGCAAAGAATACGGCATGGACAGCGTCGCCTTGACTGATCACGGCGCGATGTTCGGAGCCCTGGAGTTTTATGCCAAAGCCAAAAAAGCCGGTATAAAACCTATAGTCGGTTGTGAACTCTATATTGCCCCTGGTGACATGCGGGTTAAAAAAATTGTCGATGGAACCATCGCCTACCATATTATCCTCCTGGCCATGAATCATACCGGATATCAAAACCTGATGAAAATGGCCAGCATCGCTCAATTTGAGGGATTTTATTATAAACCCAGAATAGATATGGATGTTCTGCGGGAAAACAATGAAGGGATCATTGCCATGACCGCCTGCCTGCACGGCCAGGTCCCCTATCTCATTGGCCAAAACGACATGACCGGTGCCGAAATAAAAGCCCGGGAACTCTACGATATTTTCGGTGACCGCCTCTATTTTGAAATTCAGGAAAATGGTCTCCCGGAGCAGCAGCTCGTCAACGACGGCCTCAAAGTATTGGGGGCTAAAATGGGTATCAAACTGGTCGCCACCAATGACTGCCATTACCTTAACAGGGAAGAAGCCCATGCCCATGAACTGCTGCTCTGTATCCAGACCGGCAAAACTATCAACGATCCCAAGCGATTCAGGTTTTCAACCGATGAGTTTTACTTCAAATCCCCAGAGGTGATGAAGAAAAGCTTCAGTCATTGCCCGGAAGCAATTGCCACTACTCAGGAAATTGCCGATCGCTGTAATCTTGAAATCAATTTCGGCGACTACTATTTCCCGAACTTTCCCATTCCTGAGGGTGAAAGTCTCGATTCGATGTTTAAAAAAGCCTGCTGGGATGGCCTTAAAGCCCGTTTTAACGACATGCGCAAAGCGGGTACATTTAATGCCGAGGTTGAAAAAACCTACACCGAACGGCTGGCAATGGAAATCGACGTCATCATCACAATGGGTTTTCCTGCCTATTTCCTGATTGTCGCCGATTTCATCACCTGGGCCAAAAAACAGGCAATCCCGGTCGGCCCCGGTCAGAGGCTCCGGTGCCGGCAGTCTTGCCGCATACTGCATGCTCATCACCAATATTGACCCTATCCCTTACGGCCTTATCTTTGAGCGTTTTCTCAACATCGAACGAAAATCAATGCCCGACTTCGACATCGACTTCTGTCAGGAACGGCGAGGTGAAGTCATTGATTACGTTCGGCAGAAATATGGCGGTGCCGCCCATGTGGCGCAAATTGTCACCTACGGTTCGATGAAGGCCAGAGGTGTAATCCGTGATGTGGGCCGTGCTCTCGACATCCCGTTTGGCGAGGTCGATAAAGTGGCCAAGCTCATTCCCGATCAGTTGAAGATGACCATCAAAAAGGCCATGGCCGAAGAACCGAAACTTCAGGAAGCGGCTGATCACGATCCACGCATTGCCGAACTGCTCTCTGTCTCAAAAACCCTCGAAGGACTGGCCCGTCATACCTCCACCCATGCCGCCGGGGTCGTAGTCTCTCCCGGGCCAATGACCCAGTATCTCCCAACCTGCCGGGGAAGTAACGAGGAGACCCTGACCCAGTACGACATGAAACATACCGAGATGACCGGCCTTATCAAGTTCGACTTCCTCGGTCTGAAAACACTCACGGTAATCGATAAGGCCCTTAAACATATCAAAAAAGATATCGGCCTCGATCTCAATATCGACACCATCCCCATGGATGATGCCAAGACCTTTGATCTTCTCTGTAAAGGAGATGCCCAGGGTGTTTTTCAACTGGAAAGTTCCGGCATGCGTGAACTGCTGGTTAAACTTGCGCCGGAACAATTCAGCGACCTCATAGCTCTGGTCGCGCTCTATCGCCCAGGCCCCCTCGATTCGGGCATGGTTGACGATTTCGTCGAAACCAAACACCGGCAGAAAGCAGGCGAACTATCCGCTGCCGGATATTAAACATGTTCTTGAAGAAACCTACGGCGTCATCGTCTATCAGGAACAGGTTATGAAAATAGCCAATATCCTGGCAAGCTATTCTCTTGGCGACGCCGATATCCTGCGCCGGGCGATGGGCAAAAAAATTGCCGAGGTGATGGACGCCGAAAAGGTAAAATTTATGGCCGGGGCCCTGAAAAACGGCCACCCCAAAGATAAAGCAGAATATATTTTTGACCTCATGGCCAAATTTGCCGGCTACGGATTCAATAAATCCCATTCTGCGGCATATGCCCTGGTCTCTTACCAGACCGCCTATCTCAAGGCGCACTACATGCCTCAGTTCATGGCCGCCCTGCTCTCCTGCGACATGAACAACACCGACAAGGTTGTCCTCTATATCAATGAATGTAAAGAACATAATATCGAGGTGCTTCCTCCCGATATTAATGAAAGCATAAAGGATTTCAGTGTCATCGATGACAGGGTTCGTTTTGGACTGGCGGCGGTTAAAAACGTTGGAGAATCGGCTCTCGACTCAATTATTGAAGAACGGGAAAAAAACGGCAAATACCTCTCGCTCAGTGACTTCTGCAACAGGGTCGATTCCCGACGAGTTAACAGCAGGGTTATTGAAAGCCTTATCAAATCCGGCTCTTTTGACTCTCTTGGCTATAAAAGATCACAATATTATGCGGTTCTCGATCAGGCTATGGAACAGGCCAAGGCGGTCCAGCGCGACCTGCAAAGCGGCCAGATGTCGCTCTTTTCCGTTGCTCCTGAGGTGCAGAGTCAACCGCAAAACACAGCTATACCAATGCCCGATATCCCGGAATGGGACGAGCGGAAAAGACTTGTCCATGAAAAAGAAACGGTCGGGTTTTATATTACCGGCCACCCGCTCGACGATGCTATTCACGAAATGAATACGGTTACCGACTGCTCTATACACAACCTGGTGGAATGGGGAGATGAACAGCCGGTTCGAATTGGCGGGCTGATCCGCTCGTGCAAGAAGCTGAAAAGTAAAAAAGGTGATCCGATGGCCTTTCTCACCCTGGAGGACATCTATGAATCGGTCGAAGTGGTTGTCTTTCCCAATACCTACGCCCAATGTGAAGAACTCCTCTCTTCCACCGATCCGATAATTGTCCAGGGAACGGTACAAAAGGACGAACGGGGTCCTAAAATCATCGCTGAATCGATAGATTCTTTACCGGATGCAAGAGAAAAATACACTGAATCGGCAAAAATTCGCTTCGAGACCGACAATCTGTCCAGGCAGCAGATGGAGTCAGTAAAAAAAATACTGTATCAGTACCACGGTTCCTGTCCGATCCTTCTTACCCTCCATTTTCAAGGTCGGGGCGAAGTCGATATAGAAGTGCTGAAAGATCTCACCATCAGGCCATGTCGACAACTTACCGACCAGGTGGAGAACGTTCTCAATTATAAGGCGATCACCTTTTCCAAAAAACCAATAGCATTTGCACCAAGAAAAAAACAATGGGAGAACAACAGAGGAAAACCGAACTGAGTCCGGCTTTCCCGTCCTCTTTATTCAAAACAGAGGCCGCATTCGGGACAGGCCCCAACCGTTGGCGAAAACCTGCATCCACAGGCCGGACAAACAGTTTCAGCGGCATGCTGGTCAAACACTGCAGCGGCATTGCTCAAATCATGGCTGTCAAGAGCCGTGCTTTTGATAAATTCCCTGGCAAGAATTTCGTCGGCCAGCGGCATATCCTCTTTTTTAATCTGCAGATACAATTCAGGGCCACAGCACCCTTTGCCACAAGCACCTTCATCTCCAGCCAAAATTGCTGGTACTCGATGAACCGCCAGCAATTTCTGCAAATATTTCATATCCTTTAATGGACCTTTTCGAATGCTGACCAGCTCATCGGCCGGCGAGATATCCATTGATCTCCCGTTCAGGGTCTCCTCTGCCGCCAGAACCTTCTCCAGCTTCTCCCTGCCGCTGATAAGGGGAATATTGCACGCCATGCAATTGCGCATATCAATTCTGTATTCATCACCACAGGAGGGGCAATAGTTCATGTGGAGGTCAACACCATGCATTGATTGTCTCCTCTTTACCAGAGGATTGGTCCTGCTCTCCTGACTTTTTGCCAAAAAATTTTAAAAACATTCTCTGCTCCACGGCGAAATGTTGCTGCTACAGAATATATCGGCTCAAATCCTGGTCTTTGACTATCTCAGAAAGCCGCTCTTTGACATACTGAGAAGTAACCACAAAGGTTTCATCGGGTCGATCCGAAGCATCAAAGGATAAAACATCTAGCACCCTTTCCATTACCGTATGCAGACGCCGTGCCCCGATCTCCTCTGTTTTTTCATTAACCTCAACGGCAATCGAGGCGATTTGCTCGATGGCATCATCTTCAAAGACCAGATCAATTCCTTCTGTCTTCATGAGAGCTATATACTGCTTTATCAAGGCGTTCTCCGGTTCCGTGAGGATACGGACAAACTCATCCTTGCCAAGAGAGTGCAATTCGACCCGGATAGGAAAACGTCCCTGGAGCTCAGGAATAAGATCTGAAGGTTTGCTCATATGAAACGCCCCGCTGGCAATAAAAAGGATATGGTCGGTTTTAACCATCCCGTGCTTGGTGCTGACCGTGGCACCTTCCACTATTGGCAGGAGGTCGCGCTGAACCCCTTCACGGGACACCTCTGGACCATGGGTACTGCCACTCTGAGAGGCAACTTTGTCGATTTCATCGAGAAAAACAATTCCCGACTCCTCAGTTCGCCGCAGCGCCTCTTTGATAACCTTGTCCATATCGACAAGTTTTTCCATCTCTTCTTTTGTGGTCGCCTCCAGCGCTTCCGGTACCTTCATCTTGCGGTTTTTTTTCTTTCTTGGAAAAAGCTTGCTGAAGGCATCCTGAAGATTCGACTGCATATCCTCCATCCCGGAAGTCGTCATAATTTCGACCATGGGCATCGATTTCGATTCACTGAGCGATACCTCAAGTTCACGATCATCCAGCCGACCATCACGCAGCATTTTCCGGAATTTCTCTCTGGTCGAATGGTCTTCAGGATTTTCTTTTCGCATCGGCAGATCAGGGTTCTGGATGGTAAAGGAATGGTCGGCATCCGGCCCAATTGCCGATGAGGGAGAGCTCGGCCCGGGGGGCAAAAGAATATCAAGAATTCTGTCCTCCGCATTGGCTGCGGCGATGCCTTCAATGCGGTTCTTTTCTTCTTCTTTGACCATATTCACCGCGAGATCGACAAGGTCACGAATCATCGACTCGACATCCCGACCGACATACCCTACTTCCGTATACTTTGAAGCCTCAACCTTGATGAAGGGGGACTGGGCCAGAGCGGCAAGGCGACGGGCTATTTCCGTTTTTCCAACCCCGGTCGGGCCAATCATAATAATATTTTTTGGGGCGATCTCTTCACGCAGGGGTGACGGCACCTGTCTTCTCCGCCACCGGTTACGAAGGGCAATGGCGACAGATCGTTTGGCATCTGGTTGTCCGACAATATATTTATCGAGTTCAATGAGGATTTCTTTTGGGGTAAGGGACTGATTAGAGATCATATTGTTTCAACGATTATTGAATTATTGGTAAAAACACAAATATTGGCGGCTATATCCATTGCCTCCCGGCAAATCGACGCAGCATCCAGATCACTATGGGCAACAAGGGCCAAGGCCGCAGCCTGGGCATAAGGACCGCCAGAACCTATGGCCAGGATGCCTTTATCGGCCTCAATGACATCACCGGTTCCTGAAAGCAGCAATGAATGCTCCTCATCCACGGCAATAAGCATGGCTTCAAGCCGCCTGAGATATTTATCCGTCCGCCACTCTTTTGCCAGCTCTACAGAGGCACGCATAAGATTTCCATGATACTGTTCGAGTTTCTGTTCGAGTTTATCATAGAGGGTGAATGCGTCTGCGGTTGCTCCGGCAAATCCCGTTATAACCTTATCATGATACAGTCGCCGCACTTTCCGGGCCTGATGTTTCATGACGGTATTACCGAGGGAGACCTGGCCGTCACCAGCTAAAGCGACCTGTCCTTTATGGCGTACCGCCAGAATTGTTGTTGATCGTATTTTCATTCTTGCACTTTGAAATAAATTGGTTGTTCGTTTCCAGACTGACAAACTTCGTCTCAGCCCTGCTACTTAATATCTTCTATTGATAAGGGATGGGATTTATCATACACATCCGCCAGATGATCCAGGGTCAGGTGCGTATAACGCTGGGTGGTGGACAGACTTGCATGGCCCAGCAATTCCTGGACGGTTCGCAGATCCGCACCCATTTCCAGGAGGTGCGTGGCAAAAGAATGCCGCAGGGCGTGAGGCGTGACAATCTGGGTAATCCCGGCCCGCTCTCCATACGCCTTTACCAACCGTTCGACGCTCCGTGTGGTAAGACGACTCCCCCTTCCGTTAAGAAACAAGGCTTCTTTCTCAACGGACCTTCCTCTTTTTGCTCTTTGCTCTATTAACTGCAAGCGCTGCGGCAGCCAGCAACGTACGGCTTCAATGGCCGGACTCCCAACGGGCACCAGCCGCTCCTTATTCCCTTTGCCCCGTACCGTAAGCACTTCCTCTTTGAAATCAAGATCGCAGATGTTCCTGGTAACCAGCTCAGAAACCCTTATTCCCGTGGAATAAAGAAGCTCAAGAATTGCCCGGTCTCTCAGGGCATAGGTATCTTTGTCATTCGGCGCCTCCAGCAGCGCAAAGGTTTCATCCACAGTCAGGAAAACAGGAATAAACCTGCCGATCTTCGGCCCGGTAACACCGGCAAGGGGATCGTTTTGCAACAGTTTGCGTCGCTCGGCAAATCGAAAAAAGGACCGTAAAGCCGAAATTTTTCTGGCAACGGTGGCCGCGCTGTTATGACCGTGCAGACTGACGATGAATTTCCGCACCTGGCTGGAACTGATATCACCGGGAGAAATAGTGTTATTTCTCTGTTCCTGCTCACTTTTATTGGCTCTTTTGGCACTTTGCGTCAGATGGGTAGAAAATTCACGCAAATCACGCTGATAACCGCTGACCGTATGCTCGGAATAGCCTTTTTCAGTCGTCAGCCATCTTGTAAACATCTCAATAGTCTTTATCATTTGCTTCAGGTACCTTTTAAATGATGCAACAATCGGACTAAATTTATATAAAGTACCATAGAGTATGGTGTGTTTTGCACTCGACTTCCGGGCATGCATCGAATATATACAATGCTTTTTTCTTCTTTTTATGCTCTTTATATAGGGTTACAATATAAACGCAATCTTTGCAGTTCTAGTCTGAATGACAAAACGTGGCAACCCTCTTTTATTTTACAAGGGCGAATGATTATGGCCAAAAAAACCTTCGAAACATCTCTTGCCCGACTTGAACAGATCACCGAAGAACTGGAAGACGGTGAATTGAGTCTTGAAAACAGTTTGAAGAAATTTGACGAAGGAATAAAGCTTGCTGTTTTTTGTACCGAACAACTCTCTGTGGCCCGGGCAAAGGTCGAATTATTGCTGGAAAAAGACGGCAAGCTTGAATCTATTCCATTTAATGGGCAGGATATTGGACATCAAGACCTATCTGAGTGACAAACGCAGAATTGTTGAAAACACTCTTGAGAAATTAATGGTACAGGCGGTTGGCCCTTTTGCAGACCACATACAGGCGATGCGCTACAGTCTTTTCGTCGGAGGAAAACGGGTTCGACCGATACTGTGTCTTGCCGCCGGCGAGGCTGTCGCCAAATCAACGATTACAGAAAACAATTTACTGCCTGTTGCCTGCGCCCTGGAATGTATCCACACCTATTCACTTATACACGATGACCTGCCGGCAATGGATGACGATGACCTTCGTCGGGGAAAGCCGACAAATCATACTCTCTTTGGCGAAGCCGGGGCAATCCTCGCCGGAGACAGTTTACTCACCTGGGCTTTTGATTTACTGAGCTCCCCGAAAGCAACCACCCTCACCCCTCTGCAACAGCTTAAGATAATCCATATTATCGCCAGAGCAGCGGGTCCAAATGGAATGGTTGGGGGACAGGCCCTTGACATTGCCAGTGAAAACAGTGTATTTTCCTTTTACAACACTGCAAACCATACATAAAAACAAGACAGGAGCCCTGATTACCTGTTCCGTCCATGCCGGAGCAATTGGCGCCGGTGCTGATCATGAGCAGACGGAAAAACTCATCGATTTTGGCGACAGTATTGGCCTGGCCTTCCAGATAGTCGACGATTTGCTTAATGTAACGGCAACGACTGAGCAACTTGGAAAGTCGGCAGGTACAGACGCAAACCGAGGCAAAGCAACCTACCCTGCTTTTTTCGGTATAGAAAAAACAAGGAAAAAGGCCCAGGAAGCAGTCGAAAAAGCCATCGACGCCTTAACTGGATTTAACCAAAATGCCGATCCACTCCGAGCCCTGGCAGAATATGTCTATACCAGAAGCCATTGATTGGTATTTTAAATATTTGCTGTAAACGTTATGTCGATACCACAACCAACACCCCGGACTTCCTTACTTGACCAGATTGAGTCACCTGCCGATATCCGCAATCTCTCTCTTCGGGAGCTGGCGGAACTGGCCCAGGATATCCGGGACAATATAATTCAAACAGTTTCACGGACCGGCGGCCATCTGGCGCCAAGCCTTGGGGTGGTTGAGCTCACCATAGCTCTGCACTATATCTTCGACACTCCCCATGACAAACTGATCTGGGATGTAGGCCACCAGTCATATGCCCATAAAATTCTCACCGGCAGGCGAGAGCAGTTTGCAACGCTCCGTCAGTATAAAGGCATGAGTGGCTTTCCTAAATTAAAAGAAAGCATTTATGATGCCTTTGAAACCGGTCATAGTTCGACCTCTATCTCGGCGGCGCTCGGCATAACCCTTGCCAAGACGCTTAAAAAAAATGGCCACCGGGCAATAGCTGTCATTGGCGACGGGTCGATGACCGCCGGCCTGGCATTTGAGGCCCTGAACCACTCCGGACACCTCAACAAAGATCTCATTGTTGTACTCAATGATAATGAAATGTCCATCTCGCCCAATGTCGGTGCGCTGTCCAGTTTTCTGAGTCGTAAACTGACCGGAAGAACCATGACCCGGGTGAAAGCCCACATGGTCGAGAAACTGAAAATTTCCGATGTCGGAGAAAACATCCTCAACATTCTCAGGAAAAGTGAAGAAAGCTTTAAAAGTTTCTTCACCCCGGGGATGCTCTTTGAGGCGTTTAAATTTGACTATGTAGGTCCCATTGACGGTCATAACCTGGAAGATCTGCTAGAGACACTGGAGACTGTCCGCGACACCGAGCATGGGCCCGTGCTGATTCATGTCCTCACCAAGAAAGGAAAGGGATACGAACCGGCCGAGAAAAATCCTGATATCTTTCACGGCATAGGCCCCTTTGACATTGTCAGCGGAAAACCCCATGCGTCAAAAGGATCGGTTACCTACACCAAAGTCTTTGGGGATACGATTACCGATCTTGCGGCAAAAGATGACAAAATTGTGGCGATCTCAGCTGCCATGGTATCAGGGACCGGTCTGAAAAAATTTGCTACGGAGTTTCCCAATCGTTTTTTTGATGTGGGCATAGCCGAACAGCATGCCGTGACCTTTGCGGCCGGACTGGCGGTTGAGGGATTACGACCGGTGGTCGCAATCTACTCCACGTTTTTCCAACGGGCTCTGGATCAGATAATCCACGATATCTGCATCCCAAATCTGCCGATTACCCTGGCCATTGACCGGGCGGGAGTTGTCGGAGACGACGGCCCCACCCACCATGGCGTATTTGATTTATCTTTTCTCCGCTTCATCCCCAACATTGTCCTCATGTCCCCCAAGGATGAAGAAGAGCTGCAGCATATGCTCTATACTTCCATCTACCATGACGGACCTTCTGTTGTGAGATATCCTCGGGGATCCGGATTAGATGTTCCTCTTGCAGCCAGTCCGCACAAGCTGCCCATAGGCAAGGGAGAACTTCTCCAGAAAGGCAGTGATATTCTTTTACTGCCGGTGGGCAACCGGGTTTATCCTGCCCTGGAGGCAGCCAGGGGCCTTGAAAAGGTGGGCATCAGCGCCGCTGTTATTAATCCTCGTTTTATTAAACCTTTGGACGCCGAACTCATCTGTCAGTGGGCAGACCACGACCAAACGGGTCGTGACCATTGAAGACAATGCCCGCCAGGGGGGATTCGGCAGCTCAGTCCTTGAACTCTTCAGTCGTCGCGGGCTCCACTCCGTAAGGACCTGCCTGCTTGGGCATCCGGATCATTTTGTCGAACACGGTCCACAACAAACACTGTGGAAAAATAGTTTTATAGATACACCGGCGATTATCCGGGCTGGCATAAAGCTGATGGGCAGAGAAGAATAACCGGGTAGAAAGGAAAAGTGATTCCGGAGCGTATTTGGAGCAGGCCTACCTGCACCGGTTAATTTATATCTGAAATTGTCCACCTCGCACGGACATCCGCTGGATATCCGTTGCCACTGACCCGAACATCCTTATTTATCTGTCACCTTTTGCCACAGTCAGACTCCTTCTGGCACCCTAGGGCCATTCTCCCCTGAATGACCAAGATCTCTCTACCGTAGAAGTAATACATCCGGCTTTGACACGGCTCACTGAAAAGGCATTCCGAATGTCCCTCTGACCCAACAAAAGACGAAGCAGATCAGGTTTTGTAGTAGTTTTTATACCAGTCAACAAACTTGCCGATACCATATTCAAGAGTTGTCTCCGGTTTATAATCAAAATCCTTGACCAGATCATCAACATCGGCAAAGGTAGCCGGGACATCTCCCGGCTGCATCGGAAGAAAATTTTTCTCGGCTTTTCGACCAAGACAATCCTCAAGAACTTCTATATAGCGCAACAGCTTTTCTTTGTTGTTGTTGCCGATATTATACACCCGGTAAGGGCAATAAGAGGTGGCCGGATCAGGAGCATCCCCATTCCAGGCAGGCGAGCCTTCCGGGACTCGATGAATGACCCGGCAAACCCCTTCAACAATATCGTCGATATAGGTGAAATCCCGTTCCATTTTACCGTTATTAAACACATCAATAGGCCGATTTTCCAGAATTGCCTTGGTAAAGAGGAACAGGGCCATATCCGGCCTGCCCCAGGGACCGTAAACGGTAAAGAACCTTAGCCCGGTCGTGGGCAGATTAAAGAGATGGCTGTAGGTGTGGGCCATTAACTCATTGGCTTTTTTTGATGCCGCATATAAAGAGACCGGATGATCCACATTGTCATGCACTGAAAACGGCATCTGGTATTCGCACCATAGACGGAACTTGAAGAAGCATAGACCAGATGTTTTACCCCGGAGTGTCTGCACCCCTCAAGAATATTGACAAACCCGACAATATTGGTATCCACATAGGAATGGGGGTTGATCAGGGAATAGCGAACTCCGGCCTGGGCGGCCAGATTTACCACCGCATCAAAGCGGTGCTCCTGAAAAAGGATTTCAACCGCTTTTCTGTCGGCAAGCTCAATATTCACATGGGTAAACCCGGGCCCCTCGGCGAGAGCTGCCATACGATCCCTCTTTAATTGTGGATCGTAATAGTCGTTGATATTGTCCAGCCCAACGACCTCAGCCCCGCCGGCAATCAATTTCTGGGCTAAATGTGCCCCGATAAATCCGGCAGCCCCGGTGATAAGTATTTTTTTCATTCTCTTGCACAATAAATGATTCTCAACAAGCATGCCGTATCGTCATCCGCCTCAATCATCAAAATCGCCTTCAGGTCCCTTATCAACATCGAGTGATTTGGCCCGTTCAATTATCAGCTCCTTGGTCCATTCCTGTGGGTTTTCAAGCTGCTTGCCTTTTGAACCCAGATCGTAGGAGCCTGCTTTCAGGATCAGCTCCTTTGCCAGAGTAGCTGTGCCATCCGCATTAAAAACCGTGGTCAGCATATTGTAGACGAACTCTTCCACCCGTTTGCTCATTCGCTCGCGAACAGCTCTATCCTGAGCAAGAAGCAGATTTTCAAAAGGCAGGTTGAGATTTTTATAGTTGCCGCCCTTCCAGCCTTTTTCAGCGGCATAGGCGGTCATTTTCTGCCACGTTTCCTCTGTGACCCCCTGATCGACTACTTTAACAAAATTTCCGTCGCTATCCTGGATGGCATTGCCGTAATCGTTGACCTCAAGGCCCCATGATATCATCTGCAGGGCTGTGGCAACGTTGGCTTTGGTGGTATTGGTCTCTGACCAGCGATAGCCCGCAGTTTGTCGGAATTGTTGCCTGACGTGCCATGCTGGGCACCGGAGACCCCGTATTTCTCAATCGCTTTGTGGATCTCGGCGGTCAACTCGACCTGAATCCCCTGCCCGCTGGCCTCAAGTCCATGGGACGTGCCATTATTTAAGGCGATCCAATCGGCAAAAATACCGTGAGCATTGAGCCCTTTGATCAGAAACGATGCGTCATCAACTGTAGAAAGTCCCTGACTTCCTTTAATCTCCCCAACTTCCGTCTCAAGCCCTGCCCAACGCGGAATACATGGATTGAGCTCGAGGTTGGCCAGCAGGTTTTTATCATCCGGCATATGGGAAGCATCGATAGCAATGGAGGTTATCCCCGCATCAAACATGGACGGTATTTCCATTTTGGCAAATGGGATATCCGCTTCACTCTTTATACCGTAATGATCGGCATGAATGGCCACCGGGATAGTGATGCCAAGTTCATTACAGATGCAGTCGACATGCAGGGCAATATTATAAAAATTTGTCGGACAATAATTCGATTCCGAGCGGGCAATTTCAATAATCAGTGCCGCATCGGCACGTTGTGCCGCCATAAGCGCCCCACGAATAACAAAACTATTGCGGCCATTGGCGGCAATGGTCATGGCCTTGCCTTTTGCCACCAGCGCCTGATCAATTACCTTGCCGCTCACTATCAACGCCTGGGAATGTGGGAAACGTTTCGTGATATTAGGGGGTCTGCCAATTTGGATCAATTTTTCAAAATCTGCATTCGTGCCCATACAACACCTCCGCAAGTATTTTCCATTGATCTTGTCCTGCAAGCATCCCTTATCTAAGAAAAGAAATAAGCGTATAAGCTCTGCTCCCAAACTCCTAACATTTATAATGCAAACCGAACAAGAAATCCAGTTAGGAGACTCTTTTATTCTGATATGTTTTCCGGGGGCGGCGGCGAATCACTAAATCCGCTAAAGCCTTTTTTGCCAAAGGCCCAAACCGCCAGAACACTGATTTCGTAGAGAACCATAAGGGGAATCCCCATCATCATCTGATTGACGATATCCGGCGTTGGAGTGAGGATAGCGGCAATGATAAAATTGATAAGAATTGCGTACTTTCGGTTGCGATTTAAAAAATCGAACATTGATAAGACCGACCTTGGCCAAAAAGACCATGAATATCGGCATTTCAAAAATGACGCCAAAAGCAAGCAGCAGCCTGATGGCCAGAGAAAAGTACTCACTCACCGCCGGCAGGGAGGTTAAAAATTCATTGTTATAACCGACCAGAAAGCGAAAAGCGGGAGGAAAAACGACAAAATAACCGAATGCAGCGCCCCCGATAAAACAAAACGAGGAGAGGATTGAAAACGGGACAACCACCCGTTTTTCATGGCTGAACAGACCAGGCGCCACAAATCGCCATATCTGGGAAAAAATAACCGGACACGCCAGCAATATTCCACAGACCAGCGCGAGCTTTAGATAAAAAAAAACCCTTCCTGGTAAGAGGTGAAGATAAGAGATGTGCCTTCCGGCAGAACTTCAGTGAGTGGCTTGAAAAACCAGGTACCGATTGGGCGGATAACGGTATAGGAGAGACAAAAACCAATAAAAACAGCAACAAATGAAATAATCAGGCAGGAACGCAATTCCCTGAGATGTTCGGTAAGGGCCTGCCTTTGAAAGTTTTCGCTATCATCTTGCGGATTCATGTGTCATATATCCTGAACATTGAATAATTTACCTGTGGGTTAATTCAAACGATCTGAATACCATCTGCGATTCGATTTGGCAAGATGGACAAAACAGATCTCTCTCTTTTACATATCAATACAATGTCAGTCATCCTGATCTCCACATCCCCTGCCAATGAACAAAAAAGAACCGATAAGTGATAATGCAGCCGGCACAGGCCTGGCATGTCTACATCATTTGCTGCAAAGATAATTCCTACTATACCGGTATCACCACAGATCTGACCCGGAGAATTGAAGAGCACAATTCACCAACAAAAGGCGCACGGTATACTCGCCCACGGCGGCCTGTTCAACTGGTTTACTTTGAAAAGGCCGCAACGCAGATCGATAGCAACAAGGAGAGAACATCAGATTAAAAAATTAACTCTCTCTGGCAAAAAACAGCTGATAAGAACATGCCCGGCGGTTAATAGATCAAGAATAAAAAGCCCGAATCTTTTCTGATACTCCTTTTGTCAGCGCAAGTACCTTCCGTGCCTGATCGACTGAAACTGCACCGGTCCCGCAACTTGGGGTGATGAGAGTCTGTCGATACACCGCTTCTTCCATCAATACCGATCGCCTGCAGGCGGCGAGACTGCTCAAACCATTTTTCGACCAGCCCATCCACAGTTTCAATGTCAATGAACTCTGGTGCTGTAGGAACTATACCGGTGGCCAGGATACCGCCCCTTGCAAAAAAATTCACCAGATGATCAGCATAGAGAATCAGCTTATCAAAATAGGAATAGGCATCATAGCTGACAATATCGACCCCGGACTCAAAAAGAACCGGCCATTCAGTATTGGCACAGACATGCACCCCGGTGAGACCTGTTTCCGCCTGAACGCCGGCAAAAACCTCAGTAAATGAGCTGATAATATCTTCATTGGTAATAGTGATAAATGCCGAGGAACCAAGCCCGGCCAAGCCCGGCTCATCAAAAAACATTATTGGCTGCCCACCAATTTCCGCCATTTTTCTGGTCTGCCATCTTGCCTTCATCGCCAGATGCTTAACTGCTGCATCACGCAGCTGATCATTGTAGAATATAGCTCTGCCCGCCTGATCGACCAGACCGGTGCAAAAAGTTATCGGCCCGGTCGTCTGTCCTTTGAGTCCGATCAGGCTTTTCCGCTCCTTTTTCGGCCTCTGCCAGAAAAGTATAAAATCCTCTGGCTACATCCTCGGAAAGCTGGAAGCGTGAACCGTCCAGAGGCGCCCCCCCTTCTGTGACCATGAGATACTCTTCGTAAAAGGCGAGCAGATCATCTGCAAAGCTCTCGCTCTCAGTATCTATACATATTTTTCCCTTGAACTGTTGTAAGGCCGGGCAAACCTGGGGCAAACTGGAGGATCATCCCCTCTTCCTTGTAAACCGGCAATTGCGGCCATATAGGCAGACTGGGGGTATAGTTAAAAATCAATTCGGTTGCTTCCAGATGGCTTTCAAGGGGGAGACTGCCGATCAAAAGCGGGAGACAGTTCGGGATAAAATTGTGCCATGTGTTCGTACCTTCACTCAATCTATATTAGGTTTGATAAAAAATTCGACAGGGCTATAAGTAATACTGAAATGATGAATGTCACCTTATAAACGCCACCGGGGTCTTTATTTAACAATGGTGGCCGAATCTGTTACCGGCTCATCAGATACTGTACGCCCTTCTCCAATCCGTCTAGCGACAGCTCAAACATCGGAATAATGGACTGGATGACTTTGATTGAATGGGTGTACGGCCAATGGTTTTGGGGAATTGGATTGAGCCAGATGGTTCTCGGGAAGCAGTCGGCAAGAAATTTCAACTGTTCTACGGATGGCCTGCCGCTTCTCTCAAAGGCATAAATCGACCCGTCGGTGGACATCAGTTCATAGGGCGCCATGCTTGCGTCGCCGACTATAATCAATCGGGTTTCCGGATCAAGCTGGGTAAAATTTTTTATCTCAACAGCCCGCTTATATCTGGCCGGATCCTCCCAGAGGAGATCATAAATGGTATTATGAAAAAAATACGTTTTGAGATCCTTGAATTGAGACTTGGCGTAACTGAACAGGGTCTGGACAAGATCGACATGGGGTTCCATCGACCAGCCGCCATTGTCTATGGCGAGAATAATCTTCAACCGATCAACGATCCCCCGTTCAAAAATCAGCTCTATTTCACCACCGTTTTTCATCGTCTTATAAATGGTGGCATCAATATTCAGCTGATCTTTTGCCCCTTGAGGAACAAGATTGCGCAACCTTTTCAGCGCCTCCCCTATGGAACTCTGGGTCAAAACCCCGTGCACAGAATAGTCTTTATATCGTCGCTCATTGGCGACCTTGACTGCTGAACGGTTGCGGGATTCCCCCCCGACCCGCAAACCTCCTGGATGAATGCCGGAATGACCAACCGGGGAAGTTCCACCCGTACCGATCCATTTTGATCCTCCATCGTGTCTCCCCTCCTGATCCTTGAGCCGCTGTTTAAAATATTCGAGCAGCTGCTCCGGGGTCATCTGACTGAGTTTTTTTTCATCAATCCCTAGAGCGTCGGCAAGAGGTTTCGGATTCTTCAGCCATTCATGCAGCATACTCTGGGCAAGCATATCCAGAGCGAGGTCGTCGACATGGGGTAACTCAACGCCATCAAAGATATGGGCGAAAACCTGATCATAGAGATCGAAATATTTTTCACTCTTGACCAGAATAGTTCGGGCAGAGGTGTACAGGTCATCTACCGAATTAACCAGACCACAGGCCATTGCCTTATGCAGGGTAAGAAAAGAAGTCGGACTTACCGGTATTCCGACCTCTTTTAATTTATAAAAAAATTCTGCAAACATAACTATGAGATGGTCAGAAGAAACGTTTTTTTAGCAAGTTGCTGGATGATCGCTGGTAATCACCGCTCTTTTTAAAAAGAACACCAAGATAAGGCACCTCTTTTTTCAGCCTCTCGCCATCACGAAAATCAGGATCAGCGGCCAAAGCCCGTATCCAGTTTATTAACTCCCGGGTAGCCGGCTTTTTTTCAATACCTTCAATATTGCGTAATCCATAAAAAGCATTAATGGCATTCTCGGCCAGTTTTTTATCAATTTCGGGAAAATGAACATCAATAATATTGCGCATCATCTTCGGATCAGGGAAAGCGATATGATGGAAATTACACCTGCCGAGAAAGGGATCTGAAAGATCTTTTTTAGCGTTGGACGTAATAATAATCACCGGTCTCTGCTTTGCCTCTATCGTTTCATCTGTTTCAATAATATCAAACTGCATCTGATCGAGGACATCGAGCATGTCATCTTGAAATTCCGTTTCGGCCTTGTCGATCTCATCGATCAGTAAAACTGATCGTCTTTTCCGAGGTAAAAGCCTGACCTATTTTGCCCATGCGAATATAGTCACTTGATATCGCTCACATTTCTGCTGGAATCCCCGAAGCGGCTGTCGTTGAGCCGTGTCAGGGTATCGTATTGATACAGGGCCTCAACAAGCTTCATACTTGATTTCACGTTCAGAACAATCAGCCGCATCCTGAGCGTTTCGGCGATAGCATGGGCAAGCATAGTTTTCCCGGTACCCGGCTCCCCCTTCAGCAGTAATGGCATTTCGAGCACCATGGAAATATTAACAATCTTGGCCAACTCCTGGTCCAGAACATACCTTGCCGAACCAGTGAAGGTAGTACTGCTCATATCAGTCCTCAAAGTTAAAAATTAATATAAAAACAACACGATACAAAACATGTCAAATTGCCCAAGCAAATGACACAAGCACTTGCCGCTATTTCTGGCGTTTGTAACATATACGAAAAGACCCTGCGATACAAAAAAATCCCAATTAACCGCGCAATTGGCAATAGGTGAGAGACATATCTTTGCATCCCCTTTTGACTGTTCAAAAATATTCGACATTATTTAAAATATTACTGATAAACAAAGAATAACTACTAGTAACAGCAAACTCAAAAAAAACCAAATCCTCTGTATCACTTAACGGTCAACGGTTACAGGACAATATCCAAAGGTATAATTCATGCTTTCACAAAAAACAACGACCTGTTCGAGCTTTTCGAACCATTCCATAGGGATTGACTTTTAATATTCGTATTTGTAAATTCGTTGCCTGCTAGAGTTTGCAAGTGTGGATTAATCGGTAAATGGACCGGTTGAGAAATAGACCGTCTATTTACTATCGTATTTCACTTGACGGATCGGAGAGCAAAAAAAGATGCAACAGTTGAATTCACCCAAAAGTGCCCTATTGCTTGCAGGTGTATGCTCATTCCCAACATACCTTCCCTTCTCGTCGTTGCTTTGCGTTTCCCGCCACTCTTTCTTTCTTCATCACTTTTCTTCTTCGCTTAATGTTCCAGATCGGAAAAATCAAACCTTTCCGGCCCCGAATCACAATCCTGATATTTTCATCGGTTTTTCGCCAACTGATGATCACAAATTCGCCCATATTCCCTGTAGTGTGGATGTATATACATAATACCGATTTCCCTTCTGGCACTGCTGCGAGCCAGACGGGGTAGACAAGATTTTCCCAGCAACTGCCAAGGTGAATCATTGTATTACCTGGACGACAGCAGCTGGACAATACACGAATATTTTCTGGAATCTCTGGTAAAACGACAATCATAACGCGATCCTGCCAGTCAACAATGCCAAACGAGGAGGTCGACAGTAAACATGCTGGCAAAAAAATTCATTCTCAAACCACAGTCGAATAGTATCGGCGAGACTATTAAACTATCACCGACAATGTGAAACTGGATAGGAAAAAAGGAATAACTCAATGTCAGAAAGTACCATCAAAATAAAAGGAAAAAAGGAAAGCTCCTTTCTCGACAAGGTGAAGGAGATCATCCCGGACGGTGGAAACCTGAATCTCTGTCTTACCTGTGGAGCGTGTGCTTCAGGCTGCCCTGCAACCGGGCTGGCTGATATGGATCCACGAAAATTCCTGCGCATGTGTGCCATGGGAATGGACAAGGAGGTCACGACGCACCCATGGGTATGGATGTGCACAATGTGCCAGCGGTGCATCTATGTCTGTCCGATGAAGATTGATATTCCTCAGCTCGTTTTTAACGCCCGCGCTGAATGGCCCAGAGAAGATCGACCATCTGGTATCATGAAATCCTGTGATATGGCCCTTAGAAATGACTCCAACAGTGCCATGGGTACAGCGCCTGATGATTTTATCTTCGTCGTTGAAGACGTGCTCGCCGAATACAAGGAATCCCAGCCTGAATTCAAAGACATGGAAGCCCCTATTGATAAAGAAGGTGCTTTCTTCTTCGTCAATCAGAACTCACGGGAGCCGGTGACAGAACCTGACGAAATGGTTCCCCTCTGGAAAATCCTCCACCTCGCCGGTGTCGACTGGACATATGGCAGCAAAGGATGGGCTGCCGAGAACTACTGCCTGTTTCTTGCCGACAATGACTGCTGGGAAAGGGTAACGAGGGTGTCGGCCAAACAGGCCGATGACCTGGGGTGCAAGGTCTTTCTCAATACGGAGTGAGGACACATAACATTCTCAGTCCGGGCTGGACTGAAAAAATTCAATATCGACCATAAATTCGAAGTTGCTTCCATCTACACCTACTATGCAAAATGGATAAGAGAAGGACGACTCAAAGTCAGTTCTGAATGGAACAAGGACCGAAAAATCAAATTTACCATTCAGGATCCCTGCCAGATTATCCGCAAAGGCGAAGGCGACATCGTCGCCGATGATTTGCGATATGTCATCAAATCGGTGGTTGGTGAAGAAAATGTCATCGAAATGACTCCGAACAAATCCAACAATTATTGCTGCGGCGGCGGCGGTGGATTCCTGCAATCAGGGTATACCGACGAACGCCGCGCCTATGGAAAGATTAAATACGATCAAATCATGGAAACCGGCGCAGACTATTGCATTACCGGCTGCCACAACTGCCATGCCCAGGTGCACGATCTCGGTCATCATCATGGTGCCACCTTCGGTACTGTTCATATCTGGACGCTGATCTGTCTGTCTCTTGGAATCCTTGGCCCGAACGAACGAGCCTATCTCGGAGACGACTTGAAAGATGTAGACGTTTTTCACCCGGAAAGTTCCCTGTATTAAGGATGTAAAACGTATCCAGGGACTAAAATAAACTGGTTTGCTCTGACTAGGAGGGAATATAAGCCTATGAGTTTTCAAAAAAGATTAGCGGCAAAAGAATTTGCGGTATTAGCCGAAATGCACACCCCGAAAGGAATCAACATTTCCAGGCTGATCAACGATGCCCGGCGTCTGAAGGGAAGAGTTGATGCAGTTGTTGTCCCTGACATGGACAACGGGATCATGCGGATGAGTGCCCTGGCTGGTGGTGTTTTGCTCCAGCAGCAGGGTGTCGAAACGATCATGCACATGTATTGTCGGGACCGCAACAGAATGGCTTTGCAGGGTGACGCCCTGGCTGCTCACGTTCTTGGTATCCAGAATATTATAGTGGCCGACAGTACCGACATGAGTGAGAGCGATCACAGTGACGCCGCACCGGTCAACGATCTCAATGAAGTTGAGCTTATCGAAGCCCTCATGACCCTGCAGACAGGGAAAGATATGAGTGGTTTTGATCTGGACGGCGCCCCCGATTTCTCAATCGGCTGCACCTTAGCCCCTTTTGCCGATGATAAGGGCAGAGACGCTGCCCTGCTCTCAGCCCAGGAAAAAGTAAAGGCCGGGGCAAGTTACATAATAATCCCGCCAGTTTTTGATGTGGCTGAGAATGCAGGTCTCCTTGTCCAGAATAAACGAGCTTGGAGTACCGGTCATAGCCACCGTGTTTCTCCTCAAGTCACTGGCAATTGCCCAGTATATTGCCAACAGTGACCCCGGGGCAGGTATAAGCAATGACCTGATACGACGTATTCGTAAATCCTCCAACAGGGAACAGGAAGGAATTAAAATTGCTGGTGAAACCGTTTTGGCATTAAAAGAAAAAAGTCAAGGCGTTCTCATACAGACACTGGGGTGGGAGCACAAATTGCCCGAAATCCTCGATGTTGCCAAAATTTAATTGTACAAACACCATAGCAATTTATCCAAGGATTGACCGAATAATTCGTTTAACCCTGCTAAACCTGTGACAAGAAAAGGTAACAATGCAGAATTCAAATACAATCGAAACCCAAAATAACAAGGTACTTGTTGTCGGTGGAGGTCTCGGTGGGATACGAACGGCTCTGGATTTAGCTGAAGCAGAAAAAGATGTCGTTCTTGTCGATAAGGACTTCACTGTTGGTGGTCTTATGACCCAGTTGGATAGAACCTTTCCAACCAATAACTGTGATCTCTGCACCATAGCCCCCCACCTTTCTGAGAGTAACCGCCAGGAACATATCGAGCTCATGACCATGACGAGTGTCGAGAATGTGTCCGGAGAAAAAGGTAACTTTTCCGTATCTCTCATAACCAAACCAAGATTTATCAATCTTGAAAAATGTACCGCCTGTGGAGAATGTTTTACCAAATTTCCTGAATGTGTCCGGTTTAACCCTGGTCTTGACCATCGGGCACCAACCTGTATGCGCTATCCCCAGGCGACACCTCAGGCATTTTCCATTGAACTCGACAAATGCACCGATGTACAAGCCTTAGTGAATGTCTGTCCCGCCGGGGCAATAAACCCTGACGACATGCCGATCAAGCGTGAAATAAAATGTGCATCTATTGTTTTATCTCCTGGGGCATCGCTTTTTGATCCAAGCCATCTTGATTATCTTGGGTATGCCAAGTTCCCGGATGTGGTCACCAGTCTTGAATACGAACGTATTCTTTCGGCATCCGGGCCAACCTCCGGCAAACTCCTCTGTCCATCCAATGGCAAACAGCCCAAGAAAATCGCCTGGATTCAGTGCATCGGTTCCAGAGGACTGCAAAAGGGTGCCGGTGCCTACTGCTCTAATGCCTGTTGTATGTTTGCCTTAAAAGAGGCGATAATTACCAAGGAACGTTTCCAGGAAGATATCGAAACCACTATCTTTTATATGGATATGCGGACCTTTGGCAAAGATTACGAGCTGTATCTCAACAGAGCCAAAGATGAATATGGCGTGCGTTTTTTGCGCAGCCGCCCTCACTCCATCCTGCACCACGAAAATGACGACAATCTGACTCTTACCTACACCCAGGATGACAGCACCAAGCAGTACGAAGAAAAATTCGATATGGTGGTTCTGTCGACCGGTTTCAAAACCTCTGAGGATACCCGGACTCTTGCCACCAAGATGGGTCTTGAACTCAATGATGATTTTTTCCCGGTAACCGATGGTTTTAACCCTGTCGCCACGACCAAACCCGGCGTGTATGTGGCCGGAACATTTGAAAGCCCAAAGATATCCCGGATACCATGGTCCAGGCAAGTGCCGCAGCCTGTATGGCCGGGGCCGATCTGCCCTTCTTTGAAAAAAAGGCAGCAGAAGAGGTAGATACTGACCGGGAAAGAGACATCAGCCAGGAAGAGCCGAAAGTTGGTGTGTTCATCTGTGACTGTGGCGAGAATATTGGCGGGGTCATTGATGTCGAAACGCCTCGTCAAACATGCCGCTAAACTTCCCCATGTTGCCGTTGCCAAAGCCGAAGGACATGGCTGCAGCCGATTATCCATGGAAAATATCCGGCAGACCATAGAGGAAGAACAACTTAACCGGGTGGTTATCGGCGGTTGTTCTCCCCGCACGCATCTGGCAAAATTTCAGGACCTGCTGGGCAAAGCCGGTCTCAATAAGTATCTGGTGGAAATTGCCAATATCCGGGATCAGGCAACCTGGGTTCATTCAGGGAAAACCGGACGAAGCAACGGTCAAAGCAAAAGATCTGATCAAAATGGCTGTTGGTGCTGCCGTCAAAGCACAGCCACTCGCCGATCAGAGCCTGCCGATGAATAAAAATGTCCTGGTAGTAGGCGGCGGTGTTACCGGAATGACCGCTGCCCTGCGACTTGCCGATCAAGGATTCCAGATTTATCTGGCAGAAAAGAGTGACAAGCTTGGCGGCCTGGCCAAAGCGCTTATCAAGACCCTGGAAGGTGATGATGTTCAGACCTTTGTTGGCGACCTGATGGCAAAAGTCAGAGAACCATCCGAAAATTCAGATTATCACCCGGGCCTTGATCGTTGATCACAGCGGTATGCCGGGTATGTTCAAAACCGGAATGCAGAGTGGACCGCAGATGTTCTACCGGCAGATTGAGCATGGCGTCACCATTTTGGCAACCGGGGCGATCTCCAACCGTCCGCCCAATACCTGCTCGACCAATCTACCAGCGGTCAGGACGCAACTGGAAACCCAGAGATTTATCTATGACAATCCAGAGGCCGTAAAAAAATGGGAAAACGTGGTGATGATCCAGTGCGTTGGTTCCCGGACCGCTGAAAATCCCAATTGCTCTCGTATCTGCTGCCAGAACGCCATTAAAAATGCTCTGGCCATTCTTGAAATCAATCCTGAGGCTCGGATATTTGTTCTCTATCGCGATATGAGAACCTACGGTTTTCAGGAAGAGTATTATCAGAAGGCGAGAAGCAAGGGTGTCCTCTTTGTCCGGTATGATCTTGATACACCGCCGACAAGTAGAGGCAGCTGGCGAACAGGTTGATGTCACCTTTCACGATGCAATTCTCGGGATGAAGATAACTGTTACCGCTGACAATCTCAGTCTCAGCACCGGCATGATCGCCGACAACGATTCCACTGAGGAACTGGCGATGATCTTCAAACTGCCCCGCACCAGCCGATGGGTATTTTCTTGAGGACCACGTTAAACTCAGGCCGGTTGATATGGCTGTTCCCGGCTTTTTTGTTGCCGGCACCGCGCATTCTCCTAAATTACTCAGAGAAAGCATCACCCAGGCCAATGCAGTTGCAGCCAGAGCCCAGACTATGCTGGCCAGAGATATCATCAATCTCGGAGCCGCTTCGGCCAGGGTTGATGGTAAATTATGTGCCGCCTGTCTGATCTGCGTCAGAGCATGCCCGTTTGACGTTCCCTTCATCAACGCGGATGGATATTCCGAAATTGATCCAGCCAAGTGCCATGGCTGCGGGATCTGTGTCTCTGAATGTCCGGCCAAAGCCATTCAACTGATGCAGTTTGAAGACGACAGGATTCTGGCAAAGGTGGAACAACTTTTTGAAAGGATAAATGCATAATGGAAAATTTTGAACCGGTAATCGTAGCTTTCTGCTGCCACTACTGTGCTTATACTGCTGCGGATATGGCGGGAAGCCAACGGCTTGCCCTATCCTCCAAATGTTAAAATCATCCAGGTTCCCTGCTCAGGTAAGGTCGATGCCCAGCATATTGTCACTGCCTTTGAAAAAGGCGCTGACGGTGTCTATGTAGCGGGTTGTCTGGAAGGCGATTGTCACTTTAAAAATGGCAATGAAAGGGCTGCGCGACGTATCGACTATGTGAAAAAATATCTTGAAGAAATCGGCATTGAAAGTGAACGGCTTGAAATGGTCAATATGTCTGCTGGAATGGGACATCGGTTTGCCCAGGTGGCGACAGAAATTACGGAAAAAATTCGTAACCTTGGTCCCAGCCCGATTAGAACAGCTATAGCCCAGTAACCGACATCGTTTTGAGTTGACGGTATAAATAATAAGGAGAGTGAACCACCATGATCACTGCTGAACGAAAACCTTTAGAAGAACTTATCGAATACGTTAAGCCTTTCAAGCGCATCCTGCTGCTTGGCTGCAACGAATGTGTAACTGTTTGCGCCGCCGGCGGAAGAAAGGAAGTAGGACTCCTCGCTTCCGGCTTGCAGATGGCACTGCTGAAAGACGGCAATAATATTGAAATCCGTCAGCATACTCTTGAGAGACAATGCGACCCAGAATATGTTGAAGAGCTTGTGCCCATGATCGACGGTGCTGATGCTGTCATGTCCATGGCCTGTGGCTGCGGTGTCCAGCAGATAGCCATGCGCTTTAAGGACAAACCTGTATTTCCTGCCGTCAATACCACATTTATGGGCGCCTCCGAACGCCAGGGTGTCTGGGCGGAAAGATGCCAGGGATGCGGCAACTGCCTGCTGGGTATAACCGGCGGTATCTGTCCCGATCGCCAGATGCGCCAAACAACTGATGAACGGTCCCTGCGGCGGTTCTACCGGCGGCAAATGTGAAATCAGCGAAGATGTCGACTGTGCATGGCAGCTTATCTGGGACAGACTGAAAGCCCTTGGCCTTCAGGATATGTATTTGGATATTGTCCCGGCAAAAGATTGGAGAACCGGTGGCGGTAGTGGTCCAAGAAAGATTATCAGAGAGGATTTGGCAGAATGAAAACTGAAAGCAGATTAGAAAAAATTTTGGCAGCAGGACATCTGGCAGTTACCTCTGAATGTGGCCCGCCACGCGGCTGTAAGCCTGAAGAAGTGGTAACAAAATCAAAATTTCTTGAAGGCATTGTTGATGCGGTCAATGTGACCGACAACCAGACGGCTATGGTGCGGATGTCCAGCCTGGCTGCTTCCATTATAATCAAACAACAGGGACAGAATCCTCTTTTTCAGGTTACCTGCAGAGACAGAAACCGTCTGGCCATGCAGGCTGATATCATTGGTGCCTATTCTTTTGGCATTGACACCATGCTCTGTTTGTCCGGTGACCATACCAAGTTCGGCGATCATGCGATGGCCATGAATGTTCACGATATTGATTCCATTCAGATGATCCAGATGGTAAAAGATATGCGTGACAAGGGCATCTTTCAGGGTGGAGCAGAACTTAAAGGGGCACCAAAAATGTTTATTGGCGCTGCCGCCAATCCATTTGCCGATCCGTTTGAACTGAGAGTCATGCGTCTGGCCAAGAAAATCGCCGCCGGTGCCGATTTTATCCAGACCCAGTGTATCTTCAATGTCGATAAATTTGAAAAATGGATGGAAGGCGTTCGCGAGAAAGGCCTCCACAAAAAATGCTACATCCTGGCCGGTGTCACTCCATGTAAATCATTGGGTGCTGCCCGGTATATGGCGAACAGAGTTCCCGGGATGGACGTCCCAAAAGAGATTGTTGACAGGATGGCTTCGGTACCCAAAGAAAAGCAGGCTGAAGAGGGTGTTACCATCTGTGTTGAAACCATCGAGAGGCTGAAAAAAATTGAAGGTGTTGCCGGTTTTCATATAATGGCGATCGAATGGGAAGAAAAAGTTGAAGAAATTTGTGAAAGAGCAGGACTTCTTCCTCGACCTCAGGTATAAACAATGAATGAAGTTTTCAACCAATAAGCAGATGGAGGAGAATTAAACATGAGCGACAGTAAACTTATTCTTGTGGTAGATGACGATACCGATCTCGTGGAAATGGTCTCCATGAAGTTGGAAAGTGCCAATTTTCGCGTTGCGAAAGCCTATGATGGTCTCGAGGCCATGGATCGCATCAAGGAAGAACGGCCTGACCTGATCATTCTCGATGTGATGATGCCGCGAAAAGATGGGTATACTTTGTGTGACGAATTAAAAAATTCTGACGAGTACAAGAGTATTGTAATTGTACTTCTGACGGCTGTTACCGAAGCAATAAAATCGACCAATTATACCCATATGGGCGGAAAAACCACCCTTGCTGATGATTTCGTGCCCAAGCCTATTGATCTTGATAAGCTTATGGAAATCGTTCAAGACAATCTGTAATTCCTCTTTTCTTCTCCTCTGGTGCTGATGACTGCGGCAGAGGAGAATATTTTTTTCTCGGCATGCCAATGGAAGAGGAAGCAAAAATCCGCATTGGTGGTATCAAGTTCAGTGAAGAACTGATACAGGTGACAGTTGCGCTCAAATCACCTGATGACTCTTCTATCACCAGTTGCTGCATGTGATTGCGGAAAAACATATTAACATTCATTTTCTGTGTCATTCTGTGGTTACCAGATCACCGGAGACTATCTTTTGCGTTGAACGTTCAGAGCTTGACAGAATACAGCAAATTCTGGATTTTTCACTGCATCAAAACGAGCATATCAACATCATCCCATCTGTTGGCACTCTCACCCTCTTTCCCCATAAAAACGAATTCAAACTTTCTGGGCCTTATTATTGAATTTTTTTGGATGTAACAGATTTCCTGTTCACTCTCTCAGTACTTCCATCTCTGCCATCGCCATCAATACTGATTTTCACCTTTTAGACAACATTGCAGAGAAATTACAAAATATTATCGAACTCCCCGACAACCATGCTCCTTTCCGACAGGAGTTTCGGGTGACCCAGATACAATTGTGATCTGAACAATTTGGAGTAACACATAAGTGGAAACCGTAGCTGTTTACCAGGAAGAACGCGTCAAAGTTTATGGTATCTCCAGAAAAGTTGATCTGGCCTTAGCAATTATCAGTTTTCCCATACATCGCACCCATCTATGGGGACGACGAATTATGGACTTTGATCTTTTAATCAAGAGATTCGAACTTGTAACCTATCACGCGTCAGATAAAAACCGGACTGAATTGCACCTGGTCTTTAATTGTGAAAATTCAAGCAAGTTAGGGGATACACTTGAGGGATTTGACCAAGGGTGAGCAGGAAACCGATTTCGCCTGGAACAACCCGTGGAAATATTGTATTTGTTTGGCCCACATTTCCAGGACCGATTCGGTATTGCGGATATCGCCGTTCATGCTCTTACCACGAACAAGACTGACATTCTCGTCTCCGGTTGCTCGGGAACCAGCATGTATTTTGTAACCCCGGAACACCAGAGCGAGGGATGGCCTGAAAACCCTTACCGATACGTTTGTCATTCCAACCACGGTTTAACCCCTATCTCATGGCCATTCGGTAAAGTGATTTTCTCGACTCTCTTATATCCACCTGTTCTTACCTAATGGTACTTAATTTTTTCAGTCTCTACGCCCATGAACGATGCAACTGATGTTGATATAAGTGAGGCCGACTGGCGGCTAAGGGTATTTGACGCCCTCTCCTTTCCAACTCTCATTTTAAATACCGGACAGTACGATACTCGCCGCCAACAAAAAATTTTATGAACGAAATAAAACCAGCAACAGAAAAATCGTCGGCAGAACCTGCAAAGATATTTTTTCTGAAGACAAGTCCGTCAAACACCTCTCCTGCTCCGAAGCAAACTGCCCTCTGCAACGCGTATTAAAATCAAAAGAAACGCAGTCTGTTGTCCATAAAAATATTGCGGTAGATGGTGAAACAATTTGGGAGGAAAGAGTTTTTGCTCCCATTTTAGGGGACAGATGGAGAGGTTAAATATGTCATTGAAAGTCTGCGGGATATAACGAAAGTAAAACACCTTGAGAAAAAATACAGCGACATCCGGGAACTGATCGACAAAGTTGTCCAAAGTTCGGTCAGTGCTATCATGGCCGCCGACCGCAAAGGCGAAATCATCCTGATGAATAAGGCAGCGGAGGAACTTTTCGGTTACTCGGTGCATGATGCCAATCTCGTCAATATCGAGGATTTTTATCCACCTGGGGTCGCCCGTGAAATTATGGCAAAACTGCGGGATAAAAATATTGGCGAACCAGGAAAACTGCCCAGTACACAAGTAAATATCATTACTAAATACGGCGAATCGATTCCTGTCGAAATGACCTCGGCCATAATCTATGAAGATGGGCAAGAGGCTGCAACTGCCGCAATTTTTAATGACTTGAGGGAAAAACTGGCCGTTCAGAAAAAACTTGAGGAAACAGAAAATCAGCTTTTTCAATCGGAAAAACTCGCATCTCTTGGAAGATTGGCTGCTGGTGTTGCCCACGAAATCAATAATCCCCTGACAAGCATCCTGCTCTACGGAAATCTGATGCGGGAAAAGCTGGAAGAAAGCCATCCTTTGTCGTCCAACCTAAGCTATATTCTCGAAGATGCGGAGCGATGCAAGGAGATCGTTAAAAATCTCTTAGCCTACAGCCGGCAAACCCGCCCCGCAAAGAACGTTTTTTTCCTGAATAATCTCATTGGAGAAAGCCTCCGGCTTATTCGTGATCAAAAACTTTTTATGAATGTGCAAGATCATCAAAGACCTGGACGACTGCCAAATAATGGTCAACGCGGATAAAAACCAGCTCTGCCAGGTATTAATTAATCTGATCATCAATGCCTTTGATGCCATGGAAGGCAGCGGCACGCTCACCCTTAAAACCTATCGTGACCGCAAAACCAATAACGCCTGTCTGGAAGTGACCGACACAGGTGGCGGTATTCCAAAGGAAAACCTCTCCAAGGTTTTTGACCCTTTTTTTACGACCAAAGATGTCGGCAAAGGAACCGGGCTTGGACTAAGCATGGCCTATGGTATTTTGGAAGAGAACCACGGCAAAATTTCTATCAAAAATACGGGACCCGAGGGAACAACAATTCTATCTCGAACTCCCGGAAGAGCCGGTCACAAATGAGTTTCAGTTTATGTCCATTGGCTGAACTGCTCACCTTGCCAGCCCAGACTGGTTTTTCTTGCAGATACAGATGATCAATTTTTTTTATGTTCGTATCAATGACTGCTCGACTCGTTTCATAAAAAACGGTATATTTTGCATGTATATTCAGTAGATACCGCACCGATAGGTACCTGAGACAAACAAGTGCATGGAAAAATTAAAACCATTGCAGATCGGAATAAGGAGGCAACAAGCATCCATTAGGATTATCAAGAAGTATGTCGCAAAACAAGCAGATAACCACAATTTGATAAACAACTCATCAACTCCAATTATTGGAAAAAACTGAGGGTATAGAGATTTAATCATGGATTTTAATATACTACTAGGTTTGGCTGTCATTGTCTGTCTGGCCGGGTTACTTTTCCGATTATACATCTGGTTTTCCCAAGGTATACGTCCTTCCGGGTCAACTCCTGCAAACGCCCTCAGCCTTGGCGGCAGAATCAGTGCTGCCATTAAAGGGTTATTAGGGGTTCTATTCAGTGCCAAGATCCTCCTTGTCTTAAAATCGATATTTGTTGATCTCCTCTTCCAGAAACGAATTTTTGACAAGAGTTACCTTCGGTGGATCGCCCATACTCTAATTTTCGTCGGCTTTATTCTGTTGTTTTTGATGCACGCCCTTGATTCAACAGTCTCTGAAGCCCTTTTTGCCAATTACCAGCCGACGCTCAATCCATTTCTATTCCTGAGAAATCTCTTTGGAGTGATGGTCCTTGCCGGCGTTGCCATTGCCGTCTACCGGAGAATTTCGCTCAAACCCCAACGATTAAAGACCGACCCAAGTGACTGGACTGCTCTGGTTTTTGTCGGAGTGATCATCCTCTCCGGCATGCTGCTTGAAGGCTCAAAAATATCCTCCTATACGAAGTATCAAAACATGGTGGAAGAATATGCTTCTTTGGATGAAGAAGAAGCAGAGGCGCTTGAAGCATTCTGGGTTCAGGAAAATGGCTTAGTCTCTCCCAATGCATCAAAACCATTCGATACCGAACTCATCGTCCGGGGCCTCGAGGTAAACGGCGACAGCTGTATCGAATGCCACGCGTCGAACAGATCTGCCTTTGCCAGCTTTGCTGCATGCCAAAATTACTCGGCCGTTTTCTGCGCTTTTAGGTGATTCAGCTACTGTCACCATGTTTTGGTACCTTCATATTCTGGCCTGTTTATCATTTTTGGCCTGGCTGCCCTTCAGCAAAATGTTTCACATCCTGGCCGCTCCCGTGAGTCTTATCATTAAAAGAGTCACCGGCGATCAACAGGACGAACCGGCAAATATTCTCAACAGCCAAATGATTGGCTTATCTGCCTGCACCCACTGCGGGACCTGCTCACTGGAATGTTCCGCGAGCATGTTCTACGAAACATTTCAATAACGATTTTATCTTACCCTCGGAAAAGGTTCAGTATCTTAAAAAATTTGCCGCCAACAAAGAACACGACCCGGCGATAATTAAACGCATGCAAGAAGGACTGTATGTGTGCACCAGCTGTGACCGGTGCACCAATGTTTGTCCTTCAGGGATCAATCTGAAAGAACTTTTTATCAGTTCACGGTACAGCCTGCTGACCACAGGCACCCCTGAGACCACCATGCTCAGTCATTTTTCCTTCCCTCTGGCTCTCGCCCAAAACTTTGTCGACGACCATCTCAAGGCGCTGAAAAAAGTGACGGAACTCTTTAAAAAGAGCTTTCAGCACCTGACTGATCTGGCTGGTCCCGCTCACTCTCGGGAAAACGTCAGGAAGCTGCCAACAATACTTACAAGAGCTGTTATTCATGCCAACGCTGCAGTAATATCTGCCCGGTAGTGAGAAGCTATGACAATCCAACTGAAGCTCTGGGCATGTTACCCCATCAAATCATATTCAGCCTAGGTATCGGTAAAGTTGATCTGGCCATGGGAGCGCAGATGATCTGGAGCTGTTCCACCTGTTACCTCTGTCAGGAACATTGTCCCAACCAGGTTGAACTGTGTGATATTTTTTATCACCTCAAGAACGGCGCCATCAACAAAATCGAGGCAGGAGCAAGCTCATGAAATACGCATTTTTTCAGGGATGCAATATTCCTATACGTATCCAGCAATACGCTCAATCCACCGAGGCCGTGCTGAATAAATTTGGTATTGAGCTGGAGGTTGTTCCTGACTTCAACTGCTGTGGGTATCCGGCACGCAATGTCGACGAGAAGGCCTATCTTCTGCCTTCTCTCCGGAATATGGCTATTGCCGAAAAAATGAATCTTGATATCCTCGTCATCTGTAACTGCTGTTTTGCCAGCTTGCAAAAGGCTAAAAATGTGATGGCCACAGACAGTCTGCTGCAGGACGAACTGAATGGATATCTGGCCAAAGAAGGATTGCAGTATCGCGGAACAGTGCAGATAAAGCATTTCCTGACGGTACTCTTTGAGGATGTCGGAACGGAAAAAATTAAAAGTCAGCTCGCCTATCAATTTAATGACCTTAACATCTCCGTGATTCACGGGTGTCATATTCTGAGACCCAGAGAAGTCACCACCTTCGATGATTCCTTTGTCCCAAAGATCACCGAAGAGCTCCTCCAGGTCACGGGGGCAAAAAGCCTCGATTGGCGTGGAAAACTTGAATGTTGCGGTGCTGCTCTTGCCGGAATCAACGATGAACTCTCCCAAACGCTGCTGAAAGAAAAAATCTCCGGCGCCCTGACAGCCGGAGCCGATTACATCACTCCTGTCTGTGCGTACTGCCATCTGCAATTTGACACAACTCAGAAAAATTTACCTGATAACAACCCTGCAGAAAAACTTCTTCCGGTTCTTCTCTATCCACAGCTTCTCGGTCTATGTCTCGGCATTGATGAGCAAACACTGGGAATTGAGCAGAACAGCACCATAGAATCGGCGGATGTCGAGCGCATTAAATCCCTGCTTGGCCCCCCGGTTGAGGAAAAGAAAAAGAAAAGAAAAAAAGCTGCAGCCTCAGCCTGATCCTCTGCTTTTTCCACAATGGTAAAAATATGGAAAACCACCTCTCCAATGGTCTTTGACCATGAGGTGGTTTTTCCTTTTTTTTTCCTCGAAAGTGTTTACTATTGAACAGGAGTTATGGTTAATGCCAGGGCGTGAACAGAACGCGAATGAAATTATTATTTGCTGAGTACTTTTTATACGGGGAGATTTGTATGAGTAAAGTTATTGCATTTGCAGGAAAAGGCGGTGTTGGAAAAACTACTGTAGCATCACTGGTCATCCGTTACATGGGTGCAACAGGTAGATCCCCCGTACTTGCGGTTGATGCCGATCCAAACAGCAATCTGGGTGAAACTCTGGGCCTGGATGTGCCGTCGACTATAGGAGATATTCGCGAGAACTATATGAGAGATCCACAAGGCATCCCTTCCGGGATGGATAAGATCAATTACCTGGAACTTCTCATAGAGCAGGCATTAATCGAAAAACCGACCTTCGATCTTCTTGTTATGGGCAGACAGGAGGGACAGGGCTGCTATTGTATGGTCAATAATATTCTTAATAATTTCACCGATAAACTTACTGACCACTACAAATATATGGTCGTCGACAACGAAGCCGGCATGGAACATTTGAGTCGCCGTACCAGCGGCCAGGTGGATATGCTCTATCTGGTAACCGATTATTCTTTGCGCGGCTTGAGAGCTGTACGTCGAATTAACTCCATGCTTGCCAGCTTAAAACTCGACGTCAAAAACCTGGCAATTATCGTCACCCGGGGGCCGGAAAAACTCAGCGATGCCTTTCTCGCCGAAGTTAAAGAAATCGGCCTGCCTATAGCCGGCGTCATCCCCACCGATCCGGCACTCCTTGAATTCGATATGGAGCGTCGTTCTCTGCTTGAATTACCCGATGATTCTCTTTCCGTTGTGGCAATAAACAAATTGATGGAGGAGCATTGTCCTGTGTTGTGATTTGAGTATATTTTTTTCTTGCTGGGGGAAATACGGTTTCGACTGTATTTCCCTTTTTTTTGCCGATAACAAATTTTTTTGACCTACATCAAAGGCATGACTGGATATCATTGTATACTACACCCATAAATCGATGGCCGTTTGTACCGTGAGCCATATGCAGCCGCGAACAATATTTACAGGAGAAGGCTTATGAAATGTCCAGGCCAGGATATGAAATACTGGAAAGAAGATGCAATTTTTGAAGCGAATTGTCCAAAATGCGGGACTGCAATAGAATTTTACAAGGACGATACCACCAGAAAATGCAGTAAATGCGAACACCGTTTTGTTAATCCAAAGATGGATTTTGGCTGCGCCTCCTATTGTCAGTTTGCCGAACAGTGCCTGGGAACAATGCCTGAAGAATTTATGGGCACAAGGCAAGATTTACTGAAAGACAAAGTCGCCGTTGAAATGAAGCGCTACTATCAAACAGATTTTAAAAACATTCGCCAGGCCACGAATGCAGCCAAACACGCAGAAAATATCGGTAAAGCAGAAGGAGGAAATCTTGCTGTTATTCTCTGTGCTGTCTATCTTCACGGCACAGGACTCGATCACGCACAGACGATCCTGCACAAAGTTGGCGCGAGTGAATCGCTGATTAGGAAATCTGCGGCCTCCTGGAGAACCAGAAAAACCTGCCAGAAGAGGCTTCCCTGGAGGCAAGAATAATTCATGACGCGTTAACCCTTCAACAGCTCCAAGACGTGCTAAAAGATCACCCGGACGACAGTGCAGTGCATCGCCACAGAGCAGCCCGGAACTGTTCACTGAAGCAGCGCATACTATCGCCGCAGCTGTCATAAAATAACCGTCCTGACACAGCCTCGGCATCAATTTTCTTTCGTCCGGCTCCGTTGCTTCGACCAAGGCTGCCGGATCGAGAATATTTTTCAATCAATGTGTTTCACGAATCTTTCGAAGATACAGGCCTTTCCCTTACCCCCCGCAAGGGGTACTCTTTTTTAGTCCCGTACCTTCTGGGACAAATGGTTTGGTGGTCGCCTCACATCCTTCTAATTTTAAACACTTTCCATCCCCAGCTTGTCTCTTGTCGCTATTTAAGATATTATCAGATCATACCCTGTATTTATAGCCGGCAGTGTTAATAGAGACAGGCCGGAGATCCGCTTAATATTTTGCAAACTTTTTGAAGGTTGCCATGGCCTCAGTACTAATTGTTGACGATGAGCGAAGTATGCGTGATTTTTTGAAGATACTTCTTGAAAAAGAAGGTCATGAAGTCACAACAGCAAACAGTGGCGCAAGTGCCCTGGATGCTCTCGACAAACAGCCCGTTGATGTCATCGTCAGTGATATTCGCATGCCGGGCATGACTGGTATTGAACTCCTAGAAACGGTTAAAGAGCACTCTCCCGAACTGCCCATAATTTTGATCACCGCCTTTGCCTCTCCGGATGACGCGGTTCTGGCCATGAAAAATGGTGCTTTTGATTATATCAGCAAGCCGTTCAACGTTGATGAAATCAAATCAGTCATAGAATCGGCAACGAGTAAAAACATTAAAACCACCAAGCATCAGGAGCTCAGCGCCACATTTCCCGAAATCATCGGCAAAAGCCGGGAAATGTTAAAAATATTTGACATGATCCGGCGGGTCGCCCCTACTCCGGCCAATGTCCTTATCTATGGCGAGTCCGGCACAGGCAAAGAACTTGTCGCCCAGGCAATTCATGATCACAGTAAAGTTGCCTCGCACAACTTCGTGCCCATCACCTGCAGTGCCATCCCTGAAGATCTGATGGAGAGCGAACTGTTTGGTCACGTGAAGGGATCTTTTACCGGGGCGATCAATGATAAATCAGGCCTTTTTAACGAGGCGGATAACGGCACAGCCTTTCTTGACGAGATCGGTGAACTCACTCCAATTATCCAGACCAAGCTTCTCCGGGTTCTTCAGGAAAGAGAGATTAAACCGGTAGGCGGAACACGGACAAAAAGTATTAACGTGCGAATCATTGCGGCTACCAACAAAATTCTTGAGGATGAAATCAGGGCTGGCAGATTCAGGGAAGATCTCTTTTACCGACTGGCGGTTGTCCCTTTGCGAGTGCCCGCGCTTAGAGAAAGAAAAGACGACGTACCGCTTCTCGTAAAGCATTTTCTCAAAAAATACTCCCGTCGGCTTGGCAAAGAAATCCAGGAGATGTCATCCTATGCCATGCAGGTGTTGATGAACTATAATTTCCCGGGAAATGTTCGGGAACTGGAGAATATAATTGAGCGTGGAGTCGCCCTGGAAAGTTCCAATATTATTCTCCCGGAAAGCCTCTCTTTTGCCGGGGGCATTAAACATCGCCCAGCAGGAGACCTCCCTAATTTCCTCCAATCCTCTCATGCAGGCCGCTGAGAGTGAAGAAGAGCTCTATGATCTCGGCATTGAAAGAGTCATTGCCAATCTCGAGAAACGCCTCATCTCACACACCCTGACAAAAACCAACAATTCGAAGATGAAAGCGGCGGAACTCCTGCAAATCAGTTTTCGCTCCCTGCGCTATAAAGTTAAAAAATATGGTTTGAACTGATTCGTATGGATTTTTCCACTCTTCTAGACCGAGCCCGCAGCACGATCAGCACCGATCAACTGCTCCGTAACCAGCTGCTGTGGATGCTCCTGCTGCGGACCATTTTGTATACGTTGCTGCTGGCCATCAGTTATATCTTTCAAGGCGCAGAGTTTGACATCATCGTTCTCCCGGCAAATTTGCTCATCTTGCTTCTCTTGATTGTCTATCTGACAACAATTTTTTCTGCCTTTCTCCTGCTGATTTACCAGGGAAATCTGCGCAAATTCGGTTTTGCTCAGACGCTCCTTGATACTTGTTTTGCTGCCTTGCTGGTCTTCTTTTCCGGTTCCTCGAGTTCAATCTTCAGCTCAGTTTTCTTTTTTCCTATTATTGCCGGTGGTCTTATCCTCCCTCGGAAAGGCGGCCTGGTAGCCGCCGCAGCGGCCACTCTGTTGTTTGGCATCATCCTTTTTCTCGAGTCCTATGGACTGTATCCAGCCTATCTCCTTGAGTATATGACCCTGTCCACGGCTTCGCCGATGGTCAATCCTCAATAATTTCGCCGTCCACGGGTTGACATTTTTTCTCGCCGCGATCCTCAGTGCCCTGTTTGGCAAACGCCTCCTCAAAGCAGAAAATGCACTCACTGACTCCCTCAAGAATTTCGATCGACTGGCGGTTCTCTACAAACAGATATTTGACAATATCTCTACAGGAATAGTCACAATTGACGAGCAGGGGATCATCACCTCAGCCAATGCTGCCATCGAAAAAATAGTCGGATATAACATAGCCAGGAATCTGATTGGCCAGCAATTATCCACCATTTTTCCCAATATAGAACTTGCCGAAGAAAATCACCGGTTAACCACAGATTTTCACAAAGACGATGGCAGCATAGTACGCATTGGTTATGCCCATATGGTCATTCAGGGTTCGGAGAACGATCAACAGGGCTCAGAACCGCCGCACAAGATAATCACCTTACGGGATATCAGCGAAATTGAAAAGCTTGAACAACAAGTCAGGCAAACAGAAAAACTTGCCGCAATAGGTATGATGAGTGCGAGCATCGCCCATGATTTTCGCAACCCCCTTGCCGCGATATCCGGATCTGCACAGATTTTGGCCAAAGAATTTTCTTCAGAAGGGACGAAGAGTTATGCAAATTTTGAACTCACCAACATCATCCAGCGAGAGTCCAACCGGTTAATTACTACTATTGGCGATTTTTTAAGATTTTCGCGACCGGAACATTGTCATTGCAACTGGTTTTCACTGCGCAGCTGTCTGGACGAAGTCCTCCAGGTATTGCGAGCTGACCCAGCCTGGCCAGCGACGGCCCAGATCGTTTTCGACTTTAGCGGAACCATTGATATGTGGGCGGACGAAAAACAGATGTTTACAGTTTTCAACCACTTCATCCAGAACGGTCTGGCTTTTTGCCCGCCGGGAAAAGAACGTATCACCATTAAGGCCCATGAGACAAAAACCAGCAGCGACAGCGATGCCATTGAAATTTCAATTCATGACAATGGCCCCGGAGTTGATGAAGGCAAAAGGGAACAGATATTCGAGCCATTTTTCACAACCCGAGCGGATGGTACTGGTCTCGGGCTGGCGATCGTCAAACAGACCATAGAAGAGCATCATGGCACTATTGCGGTGCAGAACGGCGAAACCGGAGGAGGCATATTCACCATCACCCTGCCTCTGCCGCAAGAGGTCGGATCGGCAACACTTTAGCCAGGCCTAGTCACTGATTCTATTTATCCATTGCCGGCGGAACTGGTGAAAACGGAGGGTCTTCGCCGATCTCTCAGCTGTTCTGTCGCGAGATAAATCGTTCCGGTCCCGGCCGGATCAACGGCCAGAATCTTCCCGCCAATCCATATTTTTTCACCACTCGCCAACTTGCCAAGCTGCGGATAGAGATTAAGATCCACTTCGCTTTCTATCACTACCCCAAAACCATCTTCAGACACATCAAGCAATATGCTCTTCTGGCCATCTTCTGTTTCACGGAGGGTGAAAAAATACGCCGGCCAGAGAACTGACAATTGGGTGAATTTTTCATCAATGGCATCCTCGGTAAGATTTTCCATCGACGCCAGCTGTTCGAGGAGTTCATCCGGGGATGGTTTGAGAAAATAGGCAGTACTTGCTGCGGACGATTGTCGTTGGCTGCAGCCCTTCTTTCGCCTGTTGTTCTTGACTCAGCTCTGTACGCACCGGTCTTGTCTGCAGCCGGAGGTTCTTTCTCCTGTTTATTATTCTTCTGCAGGTAAATACCGCCTCCGATAAAAATGAGGAAAGCGACCCCCATGCCAATAAGCGCCACTCTCTCCTTATGTTTTTTTATGAGCTCCAGCACAGAAATCAAATATCTTTAAATTTATCTCGGTGATCATTGCAATAAAGTCAGTTGCCGTCAGATAAATTGTACCTGGTTATTCCTGCTCTTTCCAGACCTTTGCACCTAACCCGGTAAGTTTCTCAATAAGATTTTCATATCCTCGCTCCAAATGATAAATCCGCGAGATTTCTGTTCGACCGGAAGCAGCAAGACCGGCTATCACCAGAGAAGAGCTGGCCCGAAGATCGGTAGCCATCACCGGCGCACCATTCAAACCGTCTCTTCCCCGGCCGGTTACCACAGCAAAATGTCCGTCAATTCGTATCTTGGCGCCCATTCTGTGCAACTCAGCAACATGCATGAAGCGATTTTCAAAGATAGTCTCATTTATCACACAGGTGTCAGAACCGAGCGTCATGAGTGCCATAAACTGCGCCTGCAGGTCAGTGGGATAGCCGGGATATGGCATAGTTTTGATATCAACATTGCCAACCATCCGTTGCTGGCAATCTCCGAGCGGGCCAATCGACGGTGATGGTCGTATCGGTTTCAGTAATTATCAGTCCGACAGCGCGAAGTTTTTCAAGAAGCGAAGGCAAATGGGAAGGATTACAGTGAGTCACTGTACCGGACCCTCCGGTCGCGGCAATGGCTATGAGATACGTTCCTGTCTCAATTCGATCGGGAATTATTGCACAATCAGCAGGAACAAGGTGAGGTCACACCATGGATCGTCAAGCGGTCGGTGTCTTTTCCCTCTATCTTTGCCCCCATGCCGTTCAGCATATCCACAAGGTTGCCGATCTCCGGTTCCCGTGCAGCATTTTTCAGAACCGTTGTCCCTTCCGCAAGAACCGCGGCCATGAGGAGATTTTCTGTACCGGTTACAGAAGGAATATCAAAGTAAATCACATTACCCCGCATCGGCCCATCAATACTCGCATCCACATACCCCCCTTCCAGCTTGCAGGTCACCCCTAAACGTTCGAGCCCCATAATATGGAAATTAATGGGTCTGGCACCGATGGCGCAACCGCCAGGCAGAGAGACTTTGGCTTTACCAAATCTCGCCAGAAGCGGTCCTAGGACAAGAACCGAAGCCCGCATTGTTTTTACCAGTTCATATGGAGCTTCCGTATGGCTAAGGTGGGTTGTATCCAAAAGGAGAACATCGCCGGTTCGCTCACTTTTTACGCCGAGATTTTCCATGAGCCGGACAAAGGTACGGGTATCTCGCAAATCAGGCATATTGCGAAGGATGTGTCGACCTGGAGTGATCAATGTGGCGGCCATAAGCGGCAAGGCTGCATTTTTTGCCCCACTGATTTTCACTTCACCATGCAGTGGTCTGCCACCTTCGATAATTAGTTTGTCCATAGTCCGCAGCTTCCTCTTCTCATTGTGCCAATCTGGCGTGAACGACTCTGTCGCGACCAGTATAATCAACGAGTATTTCCACCTGCTGAAAATCTGGCCGCCCGGAGTTATTTTCCAAAAATAATTTTCTTGACCGCCGCCCCCTGGTCAGCGCCTATCTCTATAAAACACTGTCCGCCCGGACAAAGAACCCTCGGCAACTGGGCACGAATCTCTTCTATATGGGCCAGCCCCTTTTCTCCCCCATCAAGAGCCAAGTGCGGTTCATAGTCCACAACTTCCGGCAAGAGACTGTTTGCCAACGCAAAACTACTCACATAGGGTGGATTGGTTACTATCAGGGATAATTTTTCTCTGCCGCCAAAGGGAGCCAGGAGACTTCCCTGAATAAGCCAACCAGGGAATCGACATTGTGTCTCCTCGAATTCTTTCTTGTCATCAGCAGAGCTTTCCCGGAAATATCCGATGCAATAACTGTTTTGCCGGTTTCTTTAGCCAGCACGATTGCAATCACCCCGCTGCCGCAACACAGATCAAGAATATGCCCTTGTTGAAAATTTACAGGATCGGTGAGGGCCAAGACCCTGTCCAACAAAAATTCTGTCTCGGGCCTGGGAATAAGGACATCCGGGGAAACAAAGAACGGCAAGGACCAGAATTCCTGCTCACCTATAATATAGGCAAGAGGTTGGCGTTTTTTTCTCGATTCGAGGAGCTGCTGGTAACTCGTCCTGAACTTCTTTATTTACCCGGGTTCCACCATCAAGATAAATCGCCGTTCTGCTTTTTCCTGTACAGTATTCCAGAAGAATCCGTGCATCAAGCTGGTACTCCTCCACCCCGGCAGCCTCTAACTCTTTCTCTCCAAAGTGCAGGAGATCTATCAGTCGCATCTTGATTCAGCCCATAGAATGCGGATGGCTCTTGAAAAAGTTTGCATATACGAGGCGTACTGTTTTTTGAAGCTTCACGACTATACAGGTAATATGTCGTGAATCTTCAAAAAACTACGCCCTTAAGGAAGTGCCCTTGGCGTACAACGAAGTAGATCAGATTGCTATGCCCTTTGGGTACTTTTTAAGATGCCATCATTATTGAATCGCCTTGAGTTTCTCAGCCTGATCGTGGGCAATAAGAGGATATATCACATCTTCGAGCTTTCCACTGATTATTGCATCGAGTTTGTAAAGGGTGAGATTAATCCGATGATCGGTCATTCGCCCCTGGGGAAAATTATACGTACGAATCCGCTCGCTCCGATCACCACTGCCAATCTGACTCTTTCTATTTTCAGAGATTTTATCATGACGTTCCTGCTCAAGTTTATCAAGCAGGCGGGCCCGTAAAACGGTTAAGGCTTTGGCTTTATTTTTATGCTGTGATTTTTCATCCTGGCAAATAACCACCAGTCCAGTGGGCAAATGGGTCACCCGGACGGCAGAGTCAGTGGTATTAACCGACTGGCCACCAGGACCGGAAGACCGAAAAACATCAAATTTCAATTCATGCATGTCTATTTTCAAATCTACCTCATCCGCTTCAGGCAATATCGCCACTGTAACAGCCGAGGTATGTATCCGTCCCTTGAGTCTCCGTCTCAGGCACCCTTTGCACGCGATGTACTCCACTCTCATATTTTAGTTTTGAGTAGACCTGGTCACCGGTTATGAGGGCAATAATCTCCTTAAATCCACCGATACTCTAAAGGGTTTGAGCTCATAACTTCAACCCGCCAGCCCATTTCTTCTGCAAATCGACTGTACATTCGAAAAAGATCACCGGCAAAAAGTGCAGCTTCATCTCCACCTGTCCCTGCACGAATTTCCAAGAAAGGTATTTCTATCGTCATTGGGATCTTTAGGCAGAAGAATTATCTTCATCTCCTGATCGAGTTTTTTTTCTTTTATCAACAGCTCTTCGATTTCCGCTTTGGCGAGTTCCTTTAAGTTCCTGATCTTCATCCTCGTCGTGAAGCATTATTCTGTTTTCTTCAATCTCCTCCTGAATCTTGGTATATTCCAAATATTTTTTATTCAGTTTGGTGAGATTGGCATGCTCACGAACAACTTTTTGATATTCCTTCTGGTCTTTAACCAGCTGAGGATCAGACAGTCTGCCTTCCAGATGAGAAATCTTATCTTCAAGATCAGTAAATTTTTCAAACATACGATTCAACCAGAGGAACGAAGAAGAAAAAAAGTCCACAACCATGTCAAGCATCGTTGTGGACCGTAGTAATACTTTTACCCTCAGAAAAGCGCCCTTAGCACGGAACGCAGGAAATCGACCTTCGAACGAAAAACAGAAGGGATTTTCTCTTACCGGGGGAATACAAACATCTCTGCTGTCGGAAACAGGATCTCCGACAAAGAAAAATATTGAATTTACGCCTTACCCTTATCAACAGCCGCAAAATGTTTGGCATAGCGCTGTTTGTATTTCTCAATACGACCAGCAGAATCGATGAGTTTCTGCTTGCCGGTAAAGAACGGATGACAGGCCGAGCAAATCTCGACGTTCATCTCTTTTTCCACCGATCCCATCTCAACCTCATTGCCGCAGGCACATCTTGCAGTAATCTTAAAATATTCCGGATGTATACCTTCTTTCATAGCTACTATTCCTCCAACACGCCGGATTGGGCGATGATCAAATTATATGCATAATACGATACTCTCAGCACGCAAAACAGACATAATAACCAAACTCCGGATTTTTTCAACAATTAATGGCAGGCAATGGTCCATCCTGAGAGAAAATCATGCATTCATTGAATCGAGAAAATCTGCATTACTTTTCTGATGCTTCAGCTTATCAACCAGAAAATCCATACAATCGGCCGGATTCATTGAATTGAGCAATTTTCTGAGAATCCAGATTCGATTGAGCGTCTCCGGCTTCATCAACAAATCTTCTTTCCTGGTCCCGGAGCGCTTGAGATCAATAGCCGGGAAAATACGTTTATCAGCCATCTTGCGATCAAGAACAAGCTCCATATTACCCGTTCCCTTAAACTCCTCGAAGATGACCTCGTCCATGCGGCTTCCGGTTTCGATAAGAGCCGTCGCCAGGATTGTCAGACTGCCGCCCTCTTCAATGTTTCTCGCCGCACCGAAAAATCGTTTAGGACGGTGCAGGGCGTTGGCCTCAACCCCGCCGGAAAGAATCTTGCCACTGGCCGGAGTCACGGTATTATAGGCTCTGGCCAGTCGGGTTATACTGTCAAGGAGAATGACGACATCCTTTTTGTGTTCCACCAGCCTTTTGGCTTTTTCGATAACCATTTCGGCTACCTGGATATGCCGTTGAGGGGGCTCGTCGAAGGTTGAGCTGACGACCTCGGCAGTCTTGACACTCCGGGTCATCTCAGTCACCTCTTCCGGACGTTCATCGATCAACAGAACTATGAGATACACCTCCTTGTGATTACGCACGATGGAATTGGCAATTTTCTGCATAAGCACTGTTTTACCGGTTCGCGGCGGAGCAACAATCAATCCTCTCTGTCCCTTACCGATAGGGGCAAACATATCCATGATTCGCATGGACATATTGTCTGGCTGCCACTCCAGACAGAAAGGTTCGTTGGGATGCAGCGGCGTCAGATTGCCAAACAATGTCTTTTGCTTGGCAGCATCCGGAGGATCGAAGTTGACACTGTCAACTTTGAGCAGGGCAAAATATCTCTCTCCCTCTTTTGGCGCACGAACAAGCCCTTCAATGGTATCCCCGGTCCGTAAATTCAATCGGCGTATTTGGGATGGTGAAACATAAATATCGTCAGGACCCGGCAGGTAATTGTAATCCGGAGCCCGGAGAAAACCGAAACCATCTGGCAGGATTTCCAGGACACCGCTGCCCCGCATCTTTCCATCTTTAACCGACTGAGCCTTCAAAATGGCAAAGATCAGTTCCTGTTTACGCAGTGAACTGTACCCCTCCACTTTTAACGAGCGTGCAAGCTGTACCAATTCACCGATTTTCATCAGTTTCAGTTCCGCCAGATTCATTAACCTTCTTCTCCTTAGTGGGATTGTTGGCAGGATATTAGGAACATACCATTTTGGACTGGACCCTACGGACGGGTCGTACAATATTTCCGGTGTACGTTATATTTAGACTGTTCTGTCTAGCCATCAGGCAAAAAGCCTGTGCATAGTCGACAGCAATTGAAATCATAGCTGGTTGCAGAGAATCTTTTGAGCTTTTTCGTCGCTTAGAATAAAAAAAGCGGAGTGGAAAAATGACCAGACCTCCAATGTATGACACTATTGAAGTCTGCATGTCTTTGGGACACTAACACCGGAAAAAATTATTCCGAAGTGATTTAAACAGGATCAAAAGAAACTATTACGTGATGATAGGAATAAGACTTTCAAAATCATCGTTTCTTTTATACGTTTTCAGATCTGCGCTGTCAAGCTTTTTAGGCCGCCTATTGTTGAAAATCCCTTCTTTGTGCCTTTCTTTTGAGCTTTTTAGCCAACCAGGCAATCTGCAGCACGGTACTTACCAAAGTACCAGAATTATCGACTATAAAATGACCATAATCAAGTTTTTTTTCTATAGGAATTTGCGCATTCAAAATTTGCCTGATTTGCTCGGCTGATATCCGGTCCCGTGCCATAACCCTCTCAACACATTGTTTTTCCGGGATATAAACAACAACACAGGCATCAAAATCATCCTGCCAGCCAACCTCGTAGAGCAAGGGAACTTCAACTATCAGTATTTTCTTTTGCTCTGCTAACAATCTGCGGCAAGAGGCGACCCGGCGCCTCACCAGCGGATGGAGAATACCCTCAAGCTTTGTTCTCAACTGTTCATCGACAAAGGTATTATGTCGTAAAAGCTCCCGATCTACAGTTCCATCTTTTTTGAGATACTTTTCGCCAAAGATACGGCGAAATTCTTCAAATCCTTCAGCCCCCGGTTCCATCTGCCGACGACATTCCTGATCGGTATCAATCAGTCTGGCGGCAAGAGTTGCTGCCAGAATTTTACTGACTGTTGATTTTCCTGTTCCTAAACCGCCTGTCACCGCAACAATCACTCGCTTTTCTCCACGGCTCCATGCCATCCGAGACTTTTTAGGACCATAAGAAAATCACTGCCAGATTGGCGCATTTTTATCAATAAGAGTTGCTGTGACAGGATGATGAAAAACTAATCTGGAGGCATGCAGGAGTTGTCTTGGAAAATGTTGGTTATCTTTTCCTGCCCCATACACTTTGTCGCCAGCCACCGGACAGCCAAGATGGGCCATATGCACTCTAATCTGATGCGTTCTTCCGGTCTCAATGGCAAGTTTTACCAGGCTGAATCGATTGTCAAATTCCTCTACAACCTGCCAATTGGTGACCGCATGCCTTCCGCCCGACTGACGTATTGTCATTTTTTGGCGCTGCACCGGATGACGGCCGATTGGAGCGACAATACGCCCTGCCTTCTCTTTCAATACGCCATGCAGCAACGCTATATACTCTTTTTGCAGGCGGCGGTTTTTAAAATTATCAACGAGCAATCGATGGACCCTTTCGGTTTTGGCAATAACCATGATACCGGAGGTATCTTTGTCAAGTCGATGGACTATTCCGGGTCGCAGGGCATCACCGACATCAGCAATTGTCTGACAATAATGTACCAGGCCATTCACCAGGGTTCCGCGGTGATTGCCACTACCGGGGTGAACAACAAGCCCTGGAGGTTTAGAGAGGAGCAGGAGGGAGTCATCCTCATAGAGGATGGGAAAATCGATTTTCTCAGGGCAGACATCAATTGAGGATTTATTTTCAATACTTCCTTGCAACTGTTCGTTTTCTTTAAGGCGATGGCTGCTTTTACGGTGGACACCGTCGACTAAAATCAAACCCTTCCGAATGGAAGAATTGATAAGGGCTCTGGAAAATGCAGGGAGGTAGTGGGCAAGAAATTGGTCCAACCGCATCCCCGCAAGTCCACTATCGACTGTCACCTGAAAATGTTGACCCGACCCTGTGGAGTGATCCTGCGTAGTGTCTGTTGATTCCATGCAGTTACTTCTACAAAAACCAGTGGTAGGGAAAAAGACAGTATAAACGCTATGCGTTAGGAGAAGATAGCCTCGATAGTTTTACTGACGGCAGCCTCTTCCGTGTCCTGAGCCAAAGAAAGTTCTTTGACAATAAGGTTTTTCGCAGTGTCCAGCATCTTTCTCTCCCCATAACTGAGATCCTTATCAACACTGAGAAGACACAAATCACGCAGTACTATCGCTACCTCATGAACAGACCCGGTCTTAATCTTTTCCATGTAATCACGATAGCGCCGGTTCCAGGTCTGGGTCCCCAGTTCCACGGAACGATCGGCGAGGATATCGAGAACATTGCTCACTTCATTTTTTCCCACAATCGCCCGGAGGCCGACACTTTCACTGCTGACCGTAGGAATCATGATCCGCATGCTGTTATCCAAAATCTCAAGGATATAAAAAGATTGATCGGTTCCTCCGATAGACTTTGTTTCAACAGCTTTTATAACACCTACACCATGGGCCGGATAAACTGCCATATCACCTTCAGTAAACACAGATATCTCCTTTAAACACTAAACGCCTTGCACAAGGCTGCAATAAATGAACAAGAGAAGTACAAGACAAAACGCAGTAATTTGCCATACAAGGAAAGCTTCGGATTGCAGAAGGAATCTTCCTTTATCCGGCATATTTGGTATTTTTCGCAGCGGGGATTAATTTTAACCAGCAAAATTTCGTATCTGAGTTACTATAACATATTTCTCACCAGATTGCCGTAATTTTTCCTATCGAATATATATTCAACCCCGGGAAGGTGAAGTGCTGCAGAAGCGATAACGCTATTTGAAACCATTAAGGATGTTCATTGCCTTGGCGGGATTACCCTTGAGAAAATGACGAATTCCGTCTTCAACGCCATCATATCTCGATTCCAAGATATCAAGCTCTTCGCTGGTAAAGTTGCTCAGAACATATTTATCCACTGGATAATCTCGATGAATCGTTCCGTTTCCTGGTCTGCCAATACCAAATTTTAAACGGTAAAAATCCTTAGTTCCAAGTGTTTCAACGAGCGATTTTATCCCGTTATGCCCACCAGTTCCACCGCCTTTGACCAACTTTACCCTTCCTGGTGCCATATCAAGATCATCATGAATAATCAATAGTTGGTCAGGGTCAACTTTATAGAAACGATAAAATTGACCGACCGCTTGACCACTTCGATTCATAAAAGTGAGGGGCTTGACGAGATGAACTTTTTCTCCGTCAACGGGCAGAGAAATATACTCGGCATGCCATTTTTCAAGAAAAACAGAAGAACTCCATCTTCGGGCGAGCTCATCAAGATGAGAAATCCGGCATTGTGCCGGGTAGAGCGATATTGCTCACCAGGGTTGCCGAGGCCGACAATAATAAAATCTTTTTTTTCCATGAATGATCTTTCAATAAATAGAAAAAGGTTCGGAAAATAAATTTTCCGAACCTTTTTCTATACCTTCCACCAGGACGCGCCTGACAAGCCGGCCTGGATCTCCGGCAGTCAACCCTGTTTATTCCTCAGTGGCTTCCTCTACCTCTTCCGCTGTGCCTTCTTCATCATCGTCAAGGTCTTCGTCTTCTAAAGGCTTCTCACCGGGCTTCATAATCGAAACAACAACAGTCATTAGGATCGGTGAGCATGGTCATGTTTGCCGGGACACGCAGTCTTCTCGCTCTCTTCTGAGTACCGATTTCCATAGAGCTCACATCAAGCACACATTCATCCGGAATATCAAGTGGTTTTCCCTGAAGCACCAAATGACTGCAGTTGACAGCCATAAAACCACCCATATCAACACCTTTGGCCGTACCTTTGAAGACAATCGGCACATTAAAGGCACGCTCTTTGTCAAGATCGATTTCAAAGAAATCCACATGAAGAAGAGTATCACGAACCGGATCTGTCTGAACCTCGCCAACGATGACATTCTTTTTCGCTCCACCATCAACATCCAGGGTAACAACAGCATTTTTTCGATAAAACTGGAGCAACTGGGCCATGAGTGTTTTGGTGTCAAGCTGGATCATTTGTGCCTCAGCCCCCCCACCATATACAACCGCAGGTGTTAATCCCTGCATACGCAGCTGCCGCATGGGTCCCTTACCGGAAGTATTTCTAACTGAAGCGGATATTTCAACCTGAAGCATTTTTCCTCCTTTGCCAAACAGTCGCTAATGCCAATGTACAACGACTGAGCAGAATATGATAAAGTTTTAAAGTATTTTAGCGTATTGAATTCTATAATCATCAGCTACACAAAAAGTGAGCTGACGGAATCTTCATTATGTATTCTGTTTATCGCATCAGCGAGCAGCGCTGAGACTGACAGCACTTTTATCTTATCGCAATTCTTCGCCTCGCCTCTCAGCGGGATGGAGTTGGTAACCACGAGGGATTTGATTTCCGACCCCCGCAACCGCTCGATCGCCGGGCCGGAAAGAACCGGATGCGAGCAGCAGGCATGTACTTCTTTAGCGCCGTTGGCCAGCAATGTTTTGGCTCCCGGCACACAGTGTACCGGCCGTATCGACCATATCATCCATCAGAATGGCTGTTTTACCCTTTACATCGCCAATGACATGCATCGCCTCACACTCGTTCGGCTTATCACGGCGTTTGTCAATTATCGCTAATCCGGAATTCAGTCTTTTGGCAAATGCCCGGGTTCGCTCAACTCCACCGGCATCCGGTGAGACCATTATGACATTATCTCCAAACGATTTCTGGATGTATTGCAGAATGACCGGAGCAGCATACAGATGATCTACGGGAATGTTGAAAAATCCGCCAATTTGTCCGGCATGAAGATCCATGCAGAGAACCCTTCGCACGCCGACTGCCATCAACATTTCCGCCACAACTTTAGCGGTAATTGGCACACGGGGAGCATTTTTTCTATCCTGCCGGGCGTAACCGTAATAAGGCAGCACCGCAGTAATTCTTCTGGCTGAAGCCCGCCTCAAGGCATCCACCATGATCACCAATTCCATCAGGTGGTCATTAACCGGAGTACAGGTCGGCTGGATGACAAAAACATCCGTTCCGCGAACATTCTCTTTTATCTCAACGAAAATTTCACCATCACTGAATTTTCTGACTTCGGCTTGACTGAGAGGTATGTCCAGGTGGGTGGCAATATCCACGGCCATCGATTTATGAGCGTTGCCTGAAAAAATCTTTAAATCTCGCATCTCTTTTTTGATGTAGTCGGAATAACTTGAAAACGTATTAGTGATGGCTGGGGCGGCAGGATTCGAACCTACGAATGCCGGGATCAAAACCCGGTGCCTTACCGCTTGGCGACGCCCCAGTACACGCTCTTGATAAGAAAACTTTTTTTCCGTATTCCTGACGAAGTACACCAACAATACGCTGCAATTCAGTATTTAACGGTTTTTTAGTATCTGGAAAAACTCCAAAAACTGTCGGACCGCTACCGGACATCAGAACATGTGATGCCCCCGCTGTCAGCAATGATCTCTTAATTTGTTCTATTTCCGGATGTTTTACACTGGTGACCTGTTCCAGGTCATTATGCATATCCAGGAGAGACAAAGAAGCTGTCTTGCACTTTTGAAAGCATGACAATTTAGAGTTTTTCGAACGCTCTTGTCAATGTTAAATTTTGAAAAACCCATGCCGTTGAAACAAAAAAATCTGGATTGACTAAAATAAACCAGCAATTGCCCAGAGAATCAACCGGATACATTATATCGCCTATACCAGTGGCGAAGACTGCATTGTGATCAACCGCAAAAAATGGTACATCCGCCCCGAGAGGACGGGCCATCTCAATCAATTGTCTTTCGGAAAACTCGTGGTCAATGAGAGTATTAAGCCCCCGGAGTACTGATCCTGCATCACTGCTTCCACCGCCAAGACCCGCTGCAACCGGAATGTTTTTCTGCAGTGTGATCCGCACCCCATCCCCTTTGATTCTTTTACTTTCCTGAAAAAAAGCCCTGGCCGCCCTGACTGCAAGATTTGTCTGATCTTTCGGAATTGCAGCATCGTCTGATGAAAACTCTATCCCGCTGCCGGAAAACAATTCGAGTTCGATGACATCATACAGATCAATCTTCTGCATCCAGGTCTCAAGATCATGATATCCATCCGGCCGCCGACCTAAGACCTTAAGGATCAGATTTATTTTTGCCGGTGCCTGGACAATTATCTTGCGACTAGTACTGACCCATTGCGGCAAAACATTATTTCTTCACCGCTTTTACAAAACGGATTTTGATATCATAGAGGATGTTTTTCAACAGTTCCTCCTCGTCTTTTAATAAATTTCCTTTCGTCTTGTTCTGCATCAAAGCCAGAGTATCAATCGCATGTTTAGCCAAATCAAGATCCACCACTCTTTTTCCTGTTGCCGGATCGGCTATTTCACCAAGATGATACAGTGCCGAGGTGTTCAGAGACATGATAAAAGCAGGAAAAGTTACTTCCGGCATAACACATCTGCCTTGCTTGTCGGGCACTTTTCCCTCGCCGCATCCACACCCGTCGTCCTTACTATGCACATTGTCAATCATCTCATTACTCCTCTTCATAACTATTTTCATTCATTTATCCCCGGTATGGAAAAGGAGCTGGGATAAGTACCTTGAAACAGATTATTTTCCCGCAAAAAACAAGAAAATAATCTGTAAGGGACTAAACAGAAGTCAGATCCAGCACCTGCGCCTTGGTAATTTCTTTAAGGCTTTCAACCTTGGCCAGCAATTCTTTTGAGACCAGCTCGTCGGTACTCAGAAGGATTATATTCTGGTTGCTTGCTTCTTCCCGTCCGACCGTCATCCTGGAAATATTGACGCCTGACTGCCCCAGGGTGGTTCCCAGTGCGCCAATCACCCCAGGCACATCATTATTAAACACCAGCAGCATCGGACCGGAAGGCAGTGCTTCAAGTCTAAAGTCGTTGAGACGGACGAGGCGAGGTTCATGCCGACCAAAAACAGTGCCAACGAGAATATTTTCCCCTTCATTGGTTGTCACTTTAATCGACAGTGTATTCACAAAATCATCGGCTTTTTGACTCTTTGATTCAATTATGCGAATACCTCTCTCTTTGGCTATAATTGGCGCATTGACGTAATTCACCGCATCCTTTAAAATAGGGGTAAACAGACCTTTAAGAAAGGCGACGGTTATCGGGCTGGTGTTTAACTCAGCTAATTCACCGCTGTATTCGATATTGACTTCAGCAACTCCCCCCTTCGCTATCTGCATATGCAGGCAACCCGAGCATCTCACCAAGCTTCAGGTACGGCCCCACCTGGGCCAGGACATCATCGCTGACCGAGGGAACGTTGACGGCGTTGGTCACTGAACCTTTGAGTAGATAATCGGCAACCTGCTCGGCAATGATCAGCGCCACACTCTCCTGCGCTTCATTGGTTGAAGCCCCAAGATGCGGAGTACAGACAAAATTATCCAGGCCAAGCAAGGGACAATTATCGAGACTGGTAGGTTCTTTGCTGAAAACGTCAAGGGCGGCACCGGCAATTTTGTTATTCACCAAAGCATCGTACAGCGCTTCTTCATCACAGACGCCCCCTCTGGCACAATCGATAAACATGGCATCACTTTTCATGTTATCAAAAAAATCTGTCGAGACGATATTCTTTGTTTCCTGGGTCAGTGGTACATGGACGGAGATATAATCGGATCGCCGAGCCAATTCTTCCAGGCTCACCAGCTCCACGCCGATTTTTTCAGCCATTTCTTTGGGCATATGTGGATCATAGGCAATAGTTTTCATTTTCAAGCCCTGTGCCCTGCTGGCAGCAATCCCACCAATTCGACCAATACCGATAACCCCAAAGGTCTTGCCGGTGACCTCCCTGCCCATAAATTTCTTCTTCTCCCATTTTCCCTCTTTCATCGACATACATGCCTGGGGAATATTGCGGGAGAGCGCCATCATCATCGAGATAGCGTGTTCTGCGGCAGTCGTCGCGTTACCGTCCGGGGCATTCATGACCACAATGCCTTTCTGACTCGCGGCAGGAATATCGACATTATCAAGGCCGATACCAGCACGACCCACAACTTTCAGATTATGCGCCATCTCCAGGATGTCTAAAGTAACTTTGGTGGCACTGCGAATAACCAACCCGTCATAATTGCCGATAATTTTCTTCAGTTCTTCCGGTGCAAGTCCTGTATTGACATCAACTTCAAGACCTGCATTTCTGAGGACGTCGACTCCAACCTGGGATAAATTATCACTGATCAATACTTTCATTTTCTGTTTGTTCCTCTATAAAAACTCGTCTCAGCTCTCCCTGCAAGACGACAGGAAAAGCACGGCAATTTTACCAAAATAATAACAATATCAATGACACCTCAGGCGGTCAGAAAATAGCAGCAAGCAACAAGACCTCGTTAATGAACGAAAAACTATACAAACTTCCCCTGTTGAGAACAACAAAAAAACTGGTGCCAATCCTCTTGCGATACAGCCCATATCGGCTGCGTGTATCTGAAACAGGGACCACATATCCGTTATAATCTTGAACATTCAGCAGGAAAAAGATATATAAGCAGCCAGATACTCTTTTCGATAGAAGCCCTCTGGTCTTCATCGGCAATAAAGAGTTGTCAACAGTTTATCAACCCAATCCGAACACTTCAACTACTCATGCTATTTGCCAGTCTCAATGAGTTGGTTCAGGGATTTTCTTATGTCAGAAACACGATTACGCTTTCCGCCCAGCCCTACCGGATATTTTCATATCGGGGGAGCCAGAACGGCACTCTATAATTGGCTTTATGCCCGACAAACCGGCGGAAAGCTTATTCTTCGCATTGAGGATACCGACACCGGCCGGTCAACCCAGGAATCAATTCAAGGAATCATCGAGGGCCTCGAATGGCTTGGGATTGATTACGATGAAGGACCGTATTTCCAGACAGATTTTGAGCAAGATCACACTGCCGCCGCGCAAAAACTGCTGGAAAATGGGGCCGCCTATAAATGCTTTTGCACAAAAGAAGAGCTTGATGCAAAACGTGAAGCAGCTCTGGCCGCTAAAAAACCGCTGGGCTATGACCGCACCTGCCGGAATCTCTCCGCCGATGAAATCGCCGAAAAAGAAGGCAGCAGGTATCCCTGCTGTTATCCGCTTCAAAGTGCCTGATCGATCGGGCACTCTTGGCTATGATGACAAAATCCTCGGCCGTATCGAGTCCGACTATTGCAGAAATTGATGATTTTGTCATTGTCCGATCCAACGGCAAACCGCTCTATCTGCTCTGCAATGTAGTGGATGATATCCGCGATCGGATTACCCATATAATCCGCGGTCAGGATCATATGACCAACACCCTGAAACAGGTACTGCTGTATGAGGCACTGGATGCACCAGCTGCCTGTCTTCGCCCATATGCCGCTTACCCTTGACACCAAAAAAGCTAAAATTTCCAAGCGCAGCCATGGCGAAATAGTCGCGGTTCAATTCTACCGGGACATTGGTTTTATTCCTTGGGCTTTCAACAACTTTCTTGCCCTTCTTGGCTGGTCTGCAGGAAATGACCAGGAGTTTTTCTGAAAAGAAGAACTTATCAAGAAATTTTCACTTGAACGTATCAATAAATCGAGTGCAATTTTTAACTATCAAAAAAACGATCCAAAATTCTTTACTGACCCAAAAGCCATCTACATAAATGAACATTATCTCCGAACAATGGATATCGATGAACTGGGAGAAATGGTCAAAAAAGAACTTGAATCGGCTGGACTCTGGCAGGAGGCCTATGCTGCGAACAAAAAGACTGGTATCTCAAGACCCTTGATATGATTCGGGATCGTTTCCATACCCTGAAAGATTTCACCACCCTTGGCAGGGCATATTTTAGCCGATGATTTTACCATTGAGTCAAAGCCACTTGCCAAAAATGTATTAAAATATCCAGAATTGCAGGAATGGCTTCCGCAACTTGCCGACAGATACGAAACACTTGCCAGATTTAACCTGGAGGAAACTGAACGGGTTGCCAGAGAATTGGCCGACGAGCTGGCGATTAAACCCGGCATCATCATAAATGCAATGCGTACCGTGGTCACCGGTCAACTCGCCGGTCCTTCGATGTTTGACATTCTGGTGACAATCGGCAAAAGAGAGTCGTTCGCAGGCTGCGGGATGTTGGAAAATTTTTGTATAAGAATAATGAACAACGCTTAACTATCACACGAGTAATTAGGTATGGAATCTGTAGAAAATTCGGAAAAAAAACCGCTAGACTTTATTCGCCAGATCATCGACGTCGACCTGAAAACCGGCAAACACCCAAAAAGCATTACCAGATTTCCACCTGAACCCAATGGATTTCTCCATATCGGCCACGCAAAATCGATCTGCCTGAACTTCGGCATTGCCGAGGAATACAATGGGATCTGTAATCTTCGTTTTGACGATACTAACCCGAGTAAAGAGGACGTTGCTTACGTTGAATCCATCCAAACCGATGTCAAATGGCTTGGCTTTGATTGGGGAAAGAGGACCGCTCTATGCCTCAAATTATTTTCCCCAGCTCTATGACTATGCAGTTGAACTGATAAAAAGGGGCAAAGCCTATGTCTGTCAACTCACACCTGATCAAATAAGAGAATATCGCGGCACCCTCACTGAACCTGGCAAGGACAGCCCTTACCGGAATCGTTCCATAGAAGAAAATCTCCATCTCTTTGAGCAGATGAAAGACGGAGACTTCGAAGAAGGAACACATGTACTGCGGGCCAAAATTGATATGGCTTCGCCAAATCTGAACATGCGTGATCCGGTAATCTACAGAGTCCTTAAAGTGGTCCATCATCGTACCGGTGATACCTGGCAGATTTACCCGATGTACGATTACACCCACTGTCTTTCCGATATGCTGGAAGGTATCACCCACTCCCTCTGCACCTTAGAGTTTCAGGACCACCGCCCACTCTACGACTGGGTTTTGGATACCCTTGAAACCCCATGCCATCCAAGGCAGATCGAGTTCGCCCGTCTCAACCTGACCTACACCGTTATGAGCAAGCGGAAACTCCTCAAAATGGTGGAAGGCGGATATGTCGAAGGCTGGGATGATCCCCGCATGCTGACCATTTCCGGTTTGCGACGGCGGGGCTACACTCCGGCCTCGATCCGCAATTTCTGCAAGACCATTGGCATTGGCAAGAGTGAAAGCCGCATTGATATGGGCGTGCTGGAAAACGAAATCCGCAGTGACCTCAACATCCGTGCAGAACGGCGCATGTGCGTTCTTGACCCGGTTAAGGTGATTATTGACAATTACCCGGAAGGATTGGTTGAAGAAATGGTCGGCAAAAACCATCCTCAGGATCCAACAATGGGCGAGCGCAGCCTTGCATTCACCAAAGAACTCTATATCGAACGGGATGATTTTATGGAAAACCCCTCCAGGAAATACCACCGGCTGGGACCTGGCAGAGAAGTCCGGCTGCGATATGGCTATGTGATCAAATATGTTTCCCATGTCAAAGATGAGAACAGCGGAGAGATCACGGAAATCCACTGCACGTATGACCCGGCAACCAAAGGTGGATCTACCCCCGACGGCAGGAAAGTGAAAGGAACCATTCACTGGGTCTCCGCTGACAAAGGTCTTCCGGTAACAGTTCGTTTATATGACAGACTCTTTCGAGTCGAAGATCCTGAAGCGGATAAGGATGTCGATTTTCTCGAGCACCTCAACCCTGACTCCAAGATAGTCATAGACTGGTGCAATTGCGGAACCAAGCCTGGCCAATCTGCAGCCCGGGGAAACGGTACAGTTCGAACGGCAAGGCTATTTTTGTGCTGATCCGGTGGAGTCAACAGCCGGCAAACCTGTATTCAACCGGACTGTTACCTTAAGAGATTCCTGGGTTTCCAGATAACAGTCGTAACCTCTATACAACCGGACTGTTTTATCCGGCCCTGGTTTGCGCGCAATATAAGGAGAACAGATAATGGCAATCATTAATCTGCGCCGAATGGCCAAACATCAATCAGGCATTATCAAGTCGGTCAAAGTCAGCGGGGAACTTGGCCGAAGAATAAGGGAAATGGGGCTGGTACCCGGCACGGAAATTACCATTCAGGGCCGGGCTCCGCTCAACGATCCAGTGGCTCTCAGAGTCATGGGTGGAACCTTGACCCTGCGTAATAATGAAGCCGATTATATCATGGTTGAAACTGAATCCTCAGACTGAAACCTCTGGTAATTCAATCCATTTACTGTCTTCTCTGCATGGCTGGCGTCACCAGACCTGTCCTCTTCTGGCGCAATACTGTGTCGCATAATTTATATTTTCTCACAACTGACACTGTCAGCTGCCGCGTTCACCACTCCTTTAAAAGGCAAAAACTTCACTCTAATGCAACCGACTTGCTCCCCCTTACAATCAACTATTAGTTTGACCTAAAAATATTGTATGTTCTTGAAATATATATTGACTACGGTTATTGTTTGGTGTACCTAAAGTAATCATTAACTGGAGAAAAGCATGTTTGCTAAAAGAAAGAAAATAAACGGGTGCTGCTTTGCCGATAAGATCAGAAACTGCTTTGGAAAAAAGCGATGCCATAATCTGATCTCCCCACTTTCCACTAGAGCAAGAACCGGCAGAGTCAAAGTCTGCAAAGTTACCGGAGACAGAAAAATCTGTGCGCGTATGGCCTCCATGGGGCTTTATCCGGGAGTCGAAGCGGATGTGATCTGTTCGGAGACGGGCAGCAATTGTCTTCTCAAAGTCAACGGAGGTACCATCAGCCTTGATGCGGATGTGTCGGACAATATCTTTGTAACAAGTTTGTAATTTTTAATCGGTCCGAGGTTCTCGGACTTATTTTTTACCCAGCGAGTTAGGAACGTCTAACAAGGACGAAACAAAACATGGTTGAAACAATTATCATCTGGGCGATCATCGCCATCTGTGCATTTTTTACCGGTCGAAGATTCTATCGTCAATGGCGGGCCGCAACCAGCAAGGATGTCAATATTTCCTGTGGTGATAGTTGCACATGCTGTGCTGATTCGTCCTGCACCAGTCGTCAATCCAAAAACGTTAATATCCCTCCAATGCAGCTACTCATGGCCCTTGCGGGCAACCCCAACGCCGGTAAAACGACGCTTTTTAATCAATTAACCGGTGCCAGGCAGCATGTCGGCAATTATCCCGGTATTACTGTTGATCATAAGGAAGGTATCTTCCACCACAAAGATCAAAAAGTAACCTTCACCGATCTCCCCGGGACCTATTCGATGACCGCCTATTCGGCCGAAGAACTGGTCACCCGGGACTATCTGGTCAATATGCGTCCGCAGGTGGTCATTAACATTGTTGATGCCTCGAATCTTGAACGAAATCTCTATCTGACCTGCCAGCTTATGGAGCTTGGTGTTCCATTAGTCATCGCCCTGAACATGATGGATGTCGCGAAAGACAGAGGAATTGAAATTAAGGCGGAGGTGCTGGAAAACCTTCTCCAGGTTCCCGTCGTCCCGATCATTGCCCGCTCAGGAGCCGGTAAAAAAGAACTTCTTGATGCCTGCCTGCGTATCGCAACTGAGAAAACACCATGGAATCCGCGTGATATCTCGTATGGAGAAGATCTTGACAGCACCCTCACTGAACTCATTGGCAAAATTGAGGAAAATTCTCTTCTCAGTGACAGCTATCCCGCCCGATATACTGCTATCAAATATCTGGAAAATGATGATCAGATCCTTGCCAAGGGGCAAAAAAATGATCCCGTCACCGCCCGGCTTCTCGAAGATATCGTCGCCAGAGCCACCGATCACACCCAGAGAACTCTTGATGTTTTTCCTGAGGCTATTATTGCCGACCACCGCTACGGCTATATCAAATCAGTACTCAGGCAGGGGGTGGTGACCCATAAATTTGACACCGACCGTCTCTACACATCCGACAAGATAGACAAAGTTCTCACCAATCGACTTGTTGGCCCTGTTATTATGCTTTTGATTCTTTTTGCTGTCTATCAGTTTACCTTTAGCTGGAGCGAAATTCCCGTCGCCTGGCTGGAAAACTGTTTCAGTTGGCTTGGTAATCAGGTGGAGAACACACTGCCGGACGGGCTCCTCAAATCGATGATAATTTCCGGGGTAATCGATGGCGTCGGCGGTGTTCTCGGGTTCGTCCCGCTTATCATGTTCATGTTTTTCAGTATAGCCATTCTGGAAGATTCCGGTTATCTCGCCCGGGTAGCCTTCATGATGGACCGGATTTTCCGGATATTCGGCCTCCATGGTTCTTCGGTCATGCCGTTTATTGTCTCTGGGGGAATTGCCGGCGGCTGTGCGGTTCCAGGGGTAATGGCCACCCGTACCCTCCGTTCCCCAAAAGAACGTATGGCAACCCTGCTCACGGTGCCGTTTATGAACTGTGGCGCCAAGCTGCCGGTACTCGCTCTCCTGATCGGCGCCTTTTTCAGCGAGAACAGGGCCATGTATATGTTTTTATTTACCATGCTTTCATGGGTTGTCGCACTGGTTGCCGCAAAATTCCTCCGCTCAACCGTCCTGAGAGGTGCCCCCACACCTTTTGTGATGGAACTCCCTCCCTACCGGTTCCCAACCCTGAGGGGATTATTGATACACACCTGGGAGAGGACCTATCAGTATATCAAAAAGGCCGGCACAGTCATTCTTGGAATATCCATTCTGCTGTGGGCGCTGATGACCTTTCCGGGACTGCCGGAGGAGAAAGCGGCGGTTTTTGAACAGGAACGTCAGGCGGTAGACGATTAGTGGCTGATAGCTGCAATCGATGCCGAACGGATAAGCCGGATTAATAATGCAAGCGAACGAGGCTGCACTTCGACACTCCATCGCCGGGAGATTTGGCACCTCCCTGGAACATCTCACCCATCTGGCTGGTTTTGACTGGCGAACGAATATCGCCCTGATCGGCGGCTTTGCCGCCAAAGAGGTTATTGTTTCAACACTCGGCACGGCCTATTCTATGGGAGAAGTGGACACCGAAGAGTCCGTCTCTCTCGGTCAACGTCTGAAAAATGATCGCAACTGGAACAGAGTGGTGGCGGTAGCGGCGCTGGTTTTCATCATGTTTTACGCTCCCTGCTTTGTTACCGTGGTCTGCATTGCCAAGGAATCATCCTGGAAATGGGCTATTTTCTCAATATCTTTCAATACCATCTTTGCCTTTGGCATGGCCGTTGTCATCTATCAGCTGGGGATGTTTTTCAATCTGGGCTGAACGTTCTAGCAAAACCGGTGTTATCGATCTTCATTTTGAGAAACGGTAACCACCGCCCCGCCCCGGCGTGGAGTCCCCGGCACCTTCGACTCCGGGAATGACCGCATGGACTCCCCCAAAATACACGTCTTTTTCCGACCAGATGTTGACAGGTAACCGGTCTTTTACGGCTGAAACAGCCGACTCAGAAAACCCTGGTTCCACCTGGAGACAGTCTTCATCAAGGTACAGCCGCGGGGCATCCACCGCCTGCTGGAGAGGTCGATTAAAATCAACAACCTGCTTTAAAACCTGGCTTACAGCGGTTCGGATCCGCTTTGACCCACCACTGCCGATAACAAGTTGTACATGACCATCTTTTAACAACAGCGAAGGCGACATCATGGAAAACACCCTTTCTCCCGGTTCTCCGGAATGAAAGCCATCGGGATGCAGGTCGTCTTCGCCCATCATATTATTGAGCATAACCCCGCTGCCCGGAGCGAAGTAGCCCGATCCCTCGCCATTGGAGCAGGTCATGCTGGCGCAGTTACCCATATTGTCAGCAACAGACACATGGGTGGTGCCCCGGCTGAACAGTCTGATATTCTGCACCGATTCACTCACAACCGTATTGTTCAGTAAATAGTGCTGCAAGGCCAGGGGCGTTGTCACTCCTGCCTCTCGCAGCCGCTCTACTTCCTGCATCAATCCGAGGGTGTCAAGCAGATGGTCGCCGGATCCCCAACCATAGTCAGCAGGAGGAAGTTTGGCCATAAGAGACAAAGATAAACCGATAAGCGTTCCTCCCATGGACGGTTCTGGAACAGTGAGAAACTCACGATCCCGATAGGGAATGGCCAGAGGCGGCCGCTCTTTAACCGTATAGGCCGCAAGATCTTTGGCGGTAAGAATTCCCCCGCCGCCCCGCATCTCTTCGTCTATCCGGCGAGCAATATCACCACAATAAAAACTTTCCGCTCCTTCTTCGCCTAACTGGTCGAGAAACTCCGCAAGCTCTTGATTTTTAAGACTATCGCCAAACCCCAGATATGTCCCCCCAGGCTCATATATGCGTCGACCTCTTTCGGTAAGCGTCATGATTGGATAAAGCAGCTTCAGGAAATGGGCCACATGCGCATTAATAGTGTGCTGCAGGGCGATCTCTTTGGCCGGCCCTATCACGTCGGACAGATTCATTCGGCCCAGACGCTTATGGATATGCAGCAAACCTTTGAGGGTCCCGGGGACGGCTACTGAGCCCAGACCTATATTGAAATCCTGTGAGGAACCGCTAAAGTCTACCGTTATTTTGAAGAAATCAGGATCAAAATGCTCTTTTCCCAGGCCTCGTCCCGGAGTGTCGACAAAAAAATCAAAAAACATGTTCTGCCCGGTCTTCTCATCATGCCCGACCATAAACCCACCCCCGCCCAGGCTGGTCAAAGCCGGCTCAGCCGCTGCCGACACAAATCCTGCGGCCACCACCGCATCAAAGGCATTTCCTCCTGCTGCAAGGATTTGTCCTGCCGCCTCGCTCACCAGCTGATGGCCGGAGGCGACGATCGATTTATCATACCTGCTCACTGCCAAAACTCCCTCTGCAGAGATTGCACCACGACCTGTAAATCACCGGTTTCCCGAAACCTTTGCCGCAGAAAATCGGCGCCGGTTCCTTCAGTCATAATTCTATCAATTTTTGCCAAGTAGTTTTCCGATCCTAAGCGAATAGACATCGGCTGAATGTAATTCACAAGGGTCCTGACTGCTTCAGAGTAGGAAATCCTTTCGGCGCCGAGCAACCCGGTCGGATCAACATAGGCCCCGTGCAGACCGTGTCGTGCGGCCTGCCATTTATTGGCCTTAATTATATAGGGATTGAGCGGCTCACAGGAAGATGTCTCCTCAGCCAGGGTGGCGACGAGAGCCTGTATCACGGCAGTTATGCCAAGGACATCGGAAAATCTGGTCGGCAGGTCGCAGATACGGATCTCCAGGGTACCAAAATCAGGATTCGGTCGCGCATCCCACCAAAGGTCACGAATTGACTGCACAACACCCACTTTTTCCAGGCTCACTGACCATCTCGACAAAACTTTTCCAGCTGGGGATATGGTAAAAGCTGCCGGCCAAGGGGAGTGCCTCGAATAATTTTGTCCGATATGACATCAGCCCGGTATCTTCTCCCTGGGAATAGGGAGACGAGGTTGAAAGAGAGAGCAGGACCGGGAGATAAGCCTGTATCCGGTTACAGACACGAATCGCTGTATCCCCATCGGGCAGTCCTACATGGACATGAAAGCCCTGGGAGATAAAACGACGGCCGATTATCTGCAACTCCTCCATGATCCTTGCGTACCGTTCATTGGTGGTCAGCAACTGTTCCCGATACTTGGCAAAAGGATGGAGGCTTGCGGAAAAAAGCATGCAGTTGTTTTCTTCGGCCAATTCTTCTGCCAGGCTGATCGTCTGCAGCAGATCATTTTCCACATCAACCAGTGAAAAGCAGACACCGGTCTGGATCTCGAGAATAGACTGAATAAACTCCGGTGACAGACGCGGCAGCAAAAGGGAAGGAGCGTTCTTCAGCAAGACGGGTGCTAAAGGAGCAAGATCCCAGGTCGCCTTATCCAGGGTTTGAAATTCAATCTCTACCCCGAGGGTATACTTAGGGCTATGCGCAAAATGCATCCCCTGCTGCCGATTCCTTTGCTGCCGGTCTGCCATTTACCTGCGCCCTCCATTTTCCTCAAGCCACTGCAAGGCGACACAGGCGAGCCACGCAGCCCCGACAGCCAGAACATTTTCATCAAAATCAAAACTGCCACTGTGGGCGGTTCCATTATCCGGATGATTGTTTGCGCCAAAACGAACCAGGCAACCATCAACAACCTGCTGATAAAAAGCAAAATCCTCACCACCAAGGCTCGGCCGTCCCTGGGAAAGAACCCGCTGCTCCCCGACCACGCGCTCAGCAGCACGCCTGGCTATAGTTGCGGCTGATGACGAATTGAGTACGACGGGCAGACAGTTGCGAAAATTCTATTGAAATTTTCACCCTATACTGCAGGGCAACACCATCACATATACGCTGCAGGCCATCAAGGAGTCGTCTGCGAACCTCCGGGTCACTTGACCGTATGGTTCCCTCGATGCACGCCTCCTGGGCGATAACATTATTGGCCTCGCCAGCCTGAAACCGCCCCACTGTCAACACGGCGGACTGGTTCGGATCGATTTCCCTTGAGATCAGAGACTGCAGAGCGGTGACCAGATACGCCCCGGCGACAATGGCATCTCGTGCTTCATGAGGGCGGGCGGCATGACCACTCTGCCCAACCACACGAAGAGAAAACGGATCGGCCGAGGAACAGATGACGCCCTCATCAACCGTCATCGTCCCCGTCGGATAGTGCGTATCTATATGACCGGCGAATACCGCGCCTATTCCATTATGCAATGCACCTTCGGCAATTATTTTTTCCGCCCCGTTGCCGTGCTCCTCGGCCGGTTGAAAAATAAGGGAAATACGGCCGGGCAGCTCCCTTTCTCTTAAAAGAGCCGCAGCACCAAGCAGCATCGCCACATGACCATCATGTCCGCAGGCGTGCATCACTCCGGGAATTTTGGAGGCATAGGCCACCGCTTTTTTATCCTGTATCGGCAAAGCGTCCATATCAGCACGCAACCCAACATGCGGGGTACCCTCAGCTTTGCTGCCAATTGTGGCTATGACGCCGGTACCTCCCCAACCGTTTCGGAAGCCAATGCCCAATTCGGTAAGCTTTTCCTGAATAAGCGTAGAAGTACGATACTCCTGATAGCTCAGTTCGGGGTACTGATGGAGATTTCTCCGGATAGTCCTTATCCACTCAAGGAGCTGCTGATCGACAACTGGTATCATGTCGGCTGCCATCTTTTTTCACCTCTACTCAATTCGGATGGAACCGACATCTGGAGGCACCACTGCTGGTCTGCCACCTTCTTTTGCAGCTTTTTCTTCCACGATCTCAAACTCGTCAAGCATCACTGCTTCTGCGACCTCTTTATCCAGTTTGGACCGGTCCCTTGTAATGGTAAATTCCGGAGCAATAGCCGGCGTTAGACGTTCTCTTCCCGTTGCCGGCTCGGTGTTTTTTTCCGGGGAGGATTTTACAGGAGAAGTATAAGACCGGGTATCCAGGTCCAGTGGCTGCTTAAAGACGGCGATGAGCCCATCCAGGGTTTCGAGCAGTGAAACGAGCTCCCAACCGGCCTTGCCATACTGATTCAATGACAATTCTATTTCCGGCTCATCAAGAAAAGCGCTTCCCAGCAGTCCTTCTTTTTTCAGCTCATAATGTATGGTTTTATAACTCCAGCGCATGGTCATTTATCCTGTTGTATGACTTTGTTCAATCTGGCAGGGCCGGTCAGCTCTTTTATAACCACCGGGTCATCACTGCATTTACTTGCCATTATGCTCCGCATAGGCTTGCCTCACCACTTCGGCTATGATTCCAAGCCCCCGGCACACATCGTCGTCATCCTGAGAGTAGGTCACTCTAAGACATTCATCCTTATGTTGCCAACTTTCACTCAGTCCGGGAAAAAAATAATGCCCCGAGACCACCAGCACCCCATGCTCTTTAAGGCGCAGGTAGAGTTCGAGACTGGTTATGGGCAAGTCTTTGAACCACAGCCAGAGGAACATGGCGCCTTCAGGTTTATGGATACGGCAGGGAAGATCAGCGAATTTTTCCTGAACCACAGCCACAGCCTTGTCCCTTTTCTTTTGGTAAAAAGGTTGCATGAGATCCCTGCTTATCGCGGTAATTTCCCTGCTGGCCACAAGACGCTGGGCCAGGACAGCACCAAAACTGTTCGGCGACAGAGACATAATGGCGTTCATACTGGTAAGAGCCCGGGTGATCTCTTTTCTGGCCACCACAATTCCCGTCCTGACCGCGGGCAGTCCCAACTTGGAAAGAGAGAGACAAACCACCATATTCTGATTCCAGACCGGTTGGGCCGCGGTGTAAATCATTTTTGGAAAAGGCAGACCGTAGGCACTATCGACAATAAGGGGTATTTTATGCTGCGCCGCAAGAACCATGAGCTGCTCCAGCTCCTCATCGGTCACCACATTGCCAGTGGGATTGGTCGGTCTGGAGACACAGATTGCCCCAATACTGTCATCGATCTGCAACTTTTCAAAATCTATATGGTATTTAAAGAACCCGTCTTCAAAGAGTTCTATCCTGGGCCTGGTCGAAACGAAAAGACCATCCGTCAAACCAAGATCAGCATACCCGATATACTCCGGGGCCATCGGCAAACAGATTTTTTTTTGCCGGCCATCCGGCAAAACACCGGCAAAGAGATTAAAAAGCATAAAGAAAGCGGTCTGGCTGCCATTGGTTAAACAGATATTTTCCGGGCCGACATCCCAACCCAGCTCTTTTTTCAGAAGCGCAGCCAACCCTTCACTGAATATTTTTTCTCCCTGGGGAGGAGCATAGCTGCCGACCAGCTGCTGAAAACTCCTGCGGTCGCTGCAGATAGCCAGAAGCTGCTGGCGCATTATCTCCTGAAATTCAGGCACCAGCCCGGGATTACCTCCACCCATCATAATCATGCCCTCACCGCCGGCAATTTGAACTTTTCCCAAATCATCCATCAGGGACAGTATCCCGGCATTAGAGGTCATCTTTTTGCCAAAATTTGTGAAATTCATAAATCAGGTATATCGAGTTTAATTTTTTAAATCGTTTTAAATACGTTGAACTTTCTTCATGTATAGTGGGAAGGAAACACTATACCTGTTGTCGCATGCGTCTTGCAGCAAGACAGCATAAAACAGTATCCGTCCCCATAAAATTCCGCCAAACTTCCCCCCGCCGGCAGCCATAAGCAGGGTATCTTCAACTTTACAACTGCTTTTTCATACAAGTACCATTATTCATCGAAGTGACGATCTCTGCTGAAAATCACTTAGGCCGTATTTGGGGATTGCGTCACATTCTTTTTTGCCTGTTTTGGAGCATAGAACTGACAAATAATTCCGGAAGTCTCATAAACCAGACGGGCGGGATTTTTTTGGCTTTTAAATGCCATCGCCCTGCAGCCATATGGTGCGGCAGGGTCGTGGGTAATGAAATAATTTTTACAGTGGAGACAGTTAGGTATGGTCGCCTGCATCTTTTTTCCTGAAAAACAATCTTTGTGTGACTGGCCTTATGTGCTACGGGAAAAAACCTTTTTTCCGTCTGAGCCCAAAAGCCGCAGTTGCTGCTACAATCGTCATACACCCTATACTGATAAACCCGCTTGCCAGACTGAAATAATCTCCGACAGCACCAATGGCAACGGGAATGACTCCGCCGCCAAAAAGAAAAGCAAGAGGTATGCAGAGTCGGACAGCTGAACCTTGTGCCTCTTTCCCGCCGATTCTTGATAATACGGCAAACCCGGAGGGAAAGAAACAGACGGCAACCATTGGCTGCAAAACCACAAAGACCACGAGAGAATATCCGGTAAAAATGCCCAGAGGAATAGTCAGTATACCGGAAACCAGCAAAACACTTATCACGACGATAGAGTTGCCAAATTTATCCCCGAACCAACCGGCCACCAGGGGCATGATCACCGAGCTGGCTCTGGAGAACGCCACCAGCTTGTTGGCCGAATCCGGATCCATGCCATGTTCTACCACCAGATAAAGGGGTAACATGGCATAAATACCAAGAGTGGCACAGATCGCCAATGCAAAAAACACCACCATCAGCCAGAATTGAGGAATAACCAGGAGAGTGCGGATCAGAGCAAAATCCATCTTCTTTGCTTTCAGGTCATTGCGACTTCCCAGCAGCGCATAGATCCCCCCCATGCAGCCAAGAACTACACCGAGCAACTGCAGCCCTTCCCGCCAGGTAAAATATTGCAGCATCAGGCCGCAGAGTAAAGGTGCTGTGAAAAAACCGATATTGGGTGCCAGTTCATGAACAGCCATTCCCCGAGCCAGATACGCAGCCGGCACCAGGTACGAGATGGTCGCCAGACCAGATTGCAAATACAACCCTGCACCATAGCCCAGAAAGAACAGGCCGATTCTCATCGAGAGAGCCGTGTCGGAGAAACCGATGAGAGAGAGCATGAGGCCTGAGGTGACAGCGGATATAACAATCGTCCACTTATGGCCCAGTCGGGATGATACGGCTCCGGAAAGAAGGATTGAGACAAAATACCCGGAAGATATAACAAGAAAGAATGAGCCGGCGACAGCATGGGCGAGATGCATATCCTGCTGTATAACCGGCAAAAGTGGCGAAAAGATAACCCGGGAAATAAAATTCAGTAAGAAAACAGCAGCCAATAGCAGCAGAGCAGGCAAAATTTGACCAAATGGCACTGCGGGGTTTAGCCCAACGGCAGTGTCACCTTTCATATATCATCCTCAAGATCCAGGCGATTTTTGGGGAAATCGAAAAACAGTAACTGTCCGCCGCCAACCCTGTTGGTAAATCCATCCTGTCCAGTATACTCAACTGCCACAACGCCGCAGGTCGGCACATTACCCAAAGACCTCCCGGTCAGGTGCTCGGCAAGCTCGGTTATCGTATTATTATGGCCAACCAGAAACAGGCTGGTAACCTGCGGAAACAGATGCTCAAGCAATTGTAGATGATAAGAGAGGGATCCGAGATACAGTTCGTCATAATAGCTGATAGCAGCTTTATCATAACCAGTCCCTTTGGCCATGCATATTGCAGTATTTTTTGCTCTTTTAGCAGGACTGGCAACAATCAAATCGGGTCGAACGCCCGCTTTGGCAAGACGTGCTGCCATCTCTGGGCCATCTTTTTTACCGCGCTTATTAAGCGGCCTGGCAAAATCATCAAGATCTATGTCGGTCCAGCTGGACTTGGCGTGGCGAATAAGATAGAGTCGCTTCACAATAAAATCCCTCGCTGTAAAATTTCCTGCCAAAGCTTGACATACTGCTTTGCAGCTGGTGACATTTTTCCATTCTCGCCAACCGGATGACGCTGCAGACCCATTTTTTCAATCTCGGCCATAAATGGAATACGCGTATCGAGAAAGAGCGGATGCGTCCCATATTCGTCGAGAAATAAACTATGCATAGTTTTTCTTTTCTCCACCATTGAGAAAAATGCGATGATTTTTTTTTGACTGACTTTTTTCTTTTTAAAGAGCTTGAGAAGCCGCTGCAGGGCCAATACGGAGAGGGATGTGGGGATAACAGGTGTAATAACTGCATCCGCCGCTTCAATGATATTCTCTCCCAGAACTGTCATGGTCGGTGGACAATCGAGGATCAGATAGTCATATGTTGTATGCAATGGCTTAAAAACACCGAGCAGTGCTTTGGAACGTTTTTCTTCACTCAACCGGCTGAGCGCCAGATCCAGATTACGAAAAGAAAAATGGGCGGGCAGCAGATCAAGGCCGGGAAGCCCGGTTTTCCTGACATACTTATCAAACTTGCCCTCAAGCAGTTTACTGCTGTTATACTTTTTCTTTGGCAGAACCCGGAAGTAAAAAGAAGCGGCGCCCTGGGAATCCATGTCACAAAGCAGCACCTTTAACCCTGATCGGGCCATAACCGCTGAGAGATTAACTGCCGTGGCGGTTTTTCCAACCCCGCCCTTACCACTGTATATTGCCAATATTTTCATGAATCCATCCTGATGACGCTAGGAGGCGTTCGCAGACAACTCCTGAAGTCTTAGTAAGCCGAAGCAGTATGGGGTGAATCCGGACAGCAACGACGCTGTTGCAAACTGACATGGACGATATATAAAAATCGTTTCATCCGACAAGATACGTCCCGGTCCCAGCCGCAATAAGCACATTCTGATCATTACATAATTCCGTGCGAATTACCGCCACTTTATTTCCTTTACGCAGCACCGACCCTGACGCCGTAAAAAAAGCACCTTCCCCCATTCTCAGATAATCTACCCGCAGATCAATGGTTCCCACTCTCGCCAGCCGCTCTCGCAACTCGGCCGGTTGCGCGACATCTAAAAATTTCAATAATTCGACAAAGGCAACAAGACCGCCAGTCAGGTCAAGGACGGAGGAAATGACACCACCGTGCAGAATTTTCCGCATATAATTGCCAATCAACTCCTCACGCATGTCTATCCTGACGCGTATATCCTCTACAGTCAGGCTGTCTACCCGAACGTCGAGCAGACGGTGGAAAGGCATTTGGTTGTCATAAAAATCTCTCAGCAACTCCAGCTTCTGCTGCAAATTCATTGTTTCTTTCCATCATATTTTCTTGATCCATCCATCTTTATTGGTCAGACGAAACTTTGTCCTTGTCGGGCCAGAAAACCTATCATCTGTGGCATGTAAATGCGAATGAAAATATTGTAGGCAGCAGATGACCAGTTCAGAAAAGATTGTAATTGACCCAGAAACAATCGTCGAATATGGTAGGCCTGCTTCTCGCCTCGTTTTTCTTTCATGCCTTATGCTTTAAACGGCTCAAGGTGACAATATCATATTCCACACTGTCCCATGCCCCGCCCACGTTCATCACAAAAGTCGCAAACAAAACGACCAACAACGCAGACCCAGGCAAAAACACTCCGATCTACCAGAAAAAAAACTGGTGGCAGGAAGAAAAAGAAAAAACCTCAGAAAAATCTGCTGAGAGATGTTTTGCTTTTCAGCCTCGAGTGTCTCGGACTGGCTGTAATCTGTATAGTCACTGTTATCGTTATCCTCGGCTATTTTGGCAACCGGTTCTCCGGCACCGATTTTCTCAATAGTCTTTTGCCATTTGCCGGTGGAACTCTTCTCCTTATCATCCTGCTTTCCCTGCTGTTCGGCGTCTGGAAAAAGATTCGGAAGTGGCTCCTGCGCAGATCTACCATTTACCTTCATTCGTCATTCTTTTCCTGTGTCTGCTGATTTCCGGTTTCGTTCCGCAGCACTACGTCACCCGGGCTTTTGGCTATTATCGCACCCTTGTTGGCGGCAAAGAAGAGGCCGGCCGGGTCGTCCTGGCTCACCAGGTATATGCAGCCTATCGCCGCCTGGACAATGCTTCCTTGGCGAAAATGATCAACAGGGCTGAACAGTTTAGAAAACCAATTGAAGAGGCGGCAGCCGCCTACGCAATCGACGCTGATCTCCTGAAAGGCTTGGCCGCGACCGAATCTTCCTACCTCCCGCGAAAAAGCAGTGACGGCGGCCATGGTCTCTTCCAGATTACCCGAGTGCCGAGTGCGGTGACCAAGGATGTGGATAAGCTTTTTCCACAGGACAAACGGAAGATGAACGACCCTCGCTATAATGCCTTTCTTGGTGCAGCCACCCTCCGCCATTATCTCACCGACATGAATGAACGATCTTTTTCTCGGCCTGCTGGCTTACAATATTGGTCCTGCCAATGGTGGCTTACGGTTTATCATGGAGCAATATGGAGTGACCGACTTTACCACCATCCAGCCCTACCTGCTCCAGCTGCCCCGTGATTATCCGATACGTGTCCTGGCCCATGCACTTGCCTTCCGGATAGATCGTCTAGAGGGCCGGCTTCTGGCCTATGAAGAAGGAAGAGAACGCACTTGCAATTCAGGCTCTTGGCATCCCTGGTCAATAAACAGACAGGGAAGTAGGCACAAGCGAACAACAGCATATCAAGCAGTCTGTTATGTCCGAAGGTTATAGCTCAGTTCCTTTTCCGCAGTTTACGATATCGGCGAATGAGGCTGTTGGTCGAGCTGTCGTGCTTAAGATCGGGGGCCGCTGCACTTTTCAATTCCGGAATAATCCGGCTGGCCAACACCTTCCCCAGTTCAACACCCCACTGGTCAAACGAATCAATATTCCAGATGGCCCCCTGGGTGAAGACACTGTGCTCATAGAGCGCAACCAGCGTACCCAGCGTTTTCGGGGTAAGCCGATCAGCAAGGATGACGCTGCTCGGCCGGTTACCTGCAAAAGTGCGGTGGGGCACCAGCCAGGCGGGCACACCTTCTGCTTCGACCTCTTCAGCACTCTTACCGAAGGCCAGGGCTTCTGCCTGGGCAAAGACATTAGACATGAGGATATCGTGATGGTCACCAAGCGGATTAAGCGTATTGGCAAAGCCGATAAAGTCGCATGGAATCAATTTCGTGCCCTGATGAATCAACTGGTAAAAAGAATGCTGCCCGTTCGTTCCCGGTTCACCCCAGAAAATCGGTCCGGTTTGATAGTCGTCGATTATCTTGCCGTCCAGGGTGACACATTTGCCGTTACTCTCCATCGTCAATTGCTGCAAATACGCGGGAAAGCGTTTCAAATATTGATCATAGGGCAGCACCGCTACAGTTTCTGCGCCAAAGAAATTGCTGTACCAGATGGACAGCAGCCCCATCAGTACCGGCAGATTCTCAGCGAAAGGCGCAGTACGGAAATGCTCATCCATCTCATGAAAACCCGCCAGCAGCGCACGAAAATTCTCTGGCCCGACAGCCAGCATCGTCGATAAGCCGATGGCGGAATCCATCGAGTATCGCCCGCCGACCCAATCCCAGAAACCGAACATGTTATCCGTATCAATACCAAATTTAGCCACCTCGACCGCATTTGTCGAAACGGCGACAAAATGTCGGGCAATAGCGGCCTCGTCTTTTAATGCTGCCAGTACCCATGCCCTTGCGCTGTGTGCATTGGTCATGGTCTCAAGAGTCGTGAAGGTCTTGGAGGCGACAATGAACAAGGTCTCCGCGGGATCGAGATCACTTGTCGCTTCGGTAAAATCCGTACCGTCCACATTGGAGACAAAACGAAACCTCAGATCACGCTGGGTATAGTGGCGCAGGGCTTCGTAGGCCATGACCGGCCCCAGATCGGAGCCACCGATCCCGATGTTAACCACGGTGCGAATCTTTTTATCTGTGTACCCTTTCCATGCACCGCTCCGCACCCGATCTGAAAATGCAGTCATCTTGTCGAGGACAGCATGGACCTCACCAACAACGTCACTGCCGTCCACCACAATCTTTTTATCACGTGGGGCACGAAGCGCCACGTGCAGCACCGAACGATTCTCGGTGAGATTTATCTTGTCGCCGCGGAACATCGCCTCAATTTTTTCGCGCAGACCACATTCATTGGCCAGATCCAGCAACAGCCCCATGGTTTCATCAGTGACACGATGTTTTGAATAATCGAGATACAGGCCCGCCGCTTCCACGGTAAAGCGTTGACCACGGGTGGCTTCCTGGGCAAAAAGTGTTCTGAGGTGAACTGTTTTAAGCTTCTCATAATGGGCCGTCAGCTCTTGCCAAGCGCGACCTTGCGACAGCAATGCTCCTGATCCTGGCTGGTTGTTCCTTGAGGATTCTTGGGTACATTTCTTCACAGTTTTCGACTTTGCCATGCTAGTCTCCTCCTCAATCGTTCGTCTGTGCCTTCCTGGCAACAATATCCACAGTTTCGTCCTATGGTGTAACACCCTCTCTGGCTTCTTCTTTTCATAAACATAAAACTACACTACTGAGCCTCTAGACACTCTCTAGAAACTGCAGGACAACGTTATTTACGTCTATAACCTCTGTATACTACCAATATGCATTTATTTTCCAACTATACACAGGCACTCACTACAGGTGGTTACCTGGAATCACAGGTAACCTATCTTAAGATTGGGAACTATTTGCCATGCTAAATATTTATAGTCGCTCAGGGAATTTCTTCAACACGTAGGTTTTCACCTCTTTTCTCCGGGCTTACCCCTACAACTTATATTGTATTACAATTTTGGTTGTACCCTCATCAATTCCTTTATTTACGGGCATCTCTATAAAAACCGACTGAAGATACAATATATTTTGTAGGGTTGGCGACTATGGACCAAACACTTATTTATCTGTTTTTGTGTTCTTATTAGAAATATTCATTTATGGGCATTATATTTGCATAATCAAGCAGTATTAGTAGAGTTGCAACCACCCATCATGGAGGCTAACTGATTAAAATTCAGAGTAATTTTGAAGGATCTCTCCATGTCTGCAACAAAAAAAACAGTTCTGGGCAAGCCTGCAGTAGTGGGTTTAGGTGGTTTCGGATTGACGCTGATCATCCAGCAGCTATACCATCTTGAACTTTGCAGTATAGGTCCCGTTATTGCGTGTGGAATGATTTTTGGTGGTCTGGCTCAATTGATAGTCGGCTTTAAGGAACAAAAAGGCGGTAATAATTTCAGCTATGCCGTTTTCTCTGCCTATGGAGCATTCTGGATAGCCTACTGCACAATCCAATTGTTCAATAAATTTGATATTTATCAATCCAGCATGACTGATATGGGCTACTTTTTTATCGTCTGGACCCTTTATACGATTATTCTCTGGGGCGCCTCACTCTATATTCATGGTGCCATGGCCTTTACATTTACTCTGTTGGTTCTTGGTTTTGTTCTTCTGGATCTGGCTCACTTTGGCTACCCGGCGATGAGCAAGGTTGCTGCCTATGTGCTTATCTTCGGTGCACTGAATGCCTGGTACATGATGGCCCATATTATCTTTCTGACCATTTTGGGTCGAGATGTGTTGCCATTAGGTGAGCCATGGCTCAACGCCCGGCTCTACTGTATAATGCGCAACTGAAAGTCTGGCAAAAAAGAATAAAAACAGATCATCTGTTCAGAGCTGTATGGACAATACAGTAACTTAAAACACTTTTAAAAGGAGGTTTTTTCATTTCAATCACCCAAAATGCATTCAAGGCAAATAATACTGTTTGAGGTCTTCGAGACATCAATAGATAAAAAACACTCACATAAGTGGGTAAGGTAATCACACTATAAAGGAGAACGAAATGGCTGATGCAACACCTATGGGAAATCCGGCAGTTGTTGGACTGGCAGGCTTTGGCACCACTACTTTATTGCTTCAATTTCATAATCTTGGCTTATGTGGCGCCGGTGTGGTTTTTTGCTGTGCCCTTGCTTTTGGCGGTGGCGCTCAGCTCTGGCCGGTCTTCAGGAGTTCAAGGCGGGAAATAATTTTGGCTACAGTGCCTTCTCCTCATACGGTGCATTCTGGCTTGCCCTGGCGTTCATTTTTCTGATATCTGATTATCAAGCTACGCCAGATACCTGGATTGGCGCGCATCTTAAAATTGGTGCAGGAGACCTCGGCTGGTTCCTGGTAGCCTATACTGTCTACACCGCAATTATGTGGATTGGCTCATTTGCCGTCCATACGGCAATGGTCTTCACGTTCACAACACTTCTCCTCGGCTTTATCGGTCTTGATCTGGAAATTCTGGCCGGTATGGAGAGCATCAAAACCCTTGTTGCTCTCGACCTGATTCTCTGTGCCCTTGGTGCATTCTACATGATGGCCCATGTAATATTTTTACAGGTTTTTGGCAGAGACGTTCTGCCTGTCGGTAAACCATGGGTTAAGAAGGGATAATTTACAACTTTACCCGTTCGTAAAAACCTCGATTTTCACAGCGTACAGAGACCGACTCAGATATTTTTTGAGTCGGTCTCTTTTTTAGTATGAGCTTCTAAGACCGATAATCGGCATTTATTTTCACGTAATCGAGAGAAAAATCGCAGGTATAAATCTCTTCGCACCCGGGCCCGTCTTTCAGGTCGATACAGACCGCAAAATTCTTCTCCTTGAGAATTAATGTCGCAGCGGCTTCTGCTTCTTTTCCTAAGGACAGACCGTTTTTAACCATCAGCACATTACCAAATGCCAGGTCAACACGCTCCGGGGAAAAACGCACTCCTGACCGTCCCATGGCCGCAAGAATTCTCCCCCAGTTGGCATCTTCTCCAAAAAAAGCTGTTTTCACCAGACTGGACGTGGCGATAGTTCGAGCGATTTTCTCCGCATCTTTATTCTCTTTTGCACCGCAGACTCTGATGGTGATCATCTTTGTCGCACCCTCACCATCACTGACGATCTGCAGGGCAAGATCCTTCAGGACACTCTCGAGTCCATCCTGAAAACGCTGCTGATCCTCAGGCAAATCGCCGTCGATCCATGGATTGTCTGCCGTTCCGCTGGCCATGACCAGAACCATATCATTGGTGCTGGTGTCACCATCAATTGTTATGCGATTAAAGGTCCGATCGGTTCCTGCCACCAGGGATTTATGGAGTTCCGGAAAATTTTATTCTGGCGTCGGTAATAATAAAGGCCAGCATGGTGGCCATATTCGGCATTATCATCCCCGCCCCTTTGGCCATGCCCATAATTTTGACCTCCTTGCCACCAATCATCAGCCCTGTCTGGGCAGTTTTTGGATGGTATCGGTAGTCATTATTGCCTGGGCAACTCTTGCAAAATTATCGGGGGACAACTCCTCGACAAGTTTCGGGATGCTTTGACGAAAGGGCTCCAGAGGCAGCTGCTCGCCAATCACCCCGGTTGAAGAGACCTGCACTAAATCATCAGCTATCCCGAGTGCCTGGGAAACCAGACCACTCGTTGCCCTGGCGACCTCCATACCTTTTGTCCCGGTACAGGCATTGGCACAGCCGCTGTTGACGAGAATAGCCTGGGCGTGTCCGCTTTTCAGCCGATCCTTATCGAGAATTACCGGTGCAGCTTTGACCTGACTGGTGGTAAACACCCCCGCGGTTACACAGGGGACATCACAGTAAATAAGTCCGAGATCCAACCTGTTGGAGTAGCGTATTCCTGCCTCAACGGCAGAAAATGAAAAACCCTTGATTTTCATAAAATTCCATCCCTTAGTAACTTTTCCTCATACTATCCTTACGGGAGCCTCACGTGTTCGCATGTCACAAATGACAAGTTCGTAAAAACATCCAATTTCTATGGATAAGTAAAAAGCTTCATATTGGAGGCGTGCAATTTTTCTATTATTTCGGAGTACATAGGGTACGTCGTAATGATATAAAAATTGTAACAACGAACAAGATGAAGAGTTTTTACGACACCATCACAAATAAATGAATCACTTTCCCCGTCGATGCAATTATAAAACCACCAACAATAAAATACATCTACCACTTATCCACCTGATTATGCTACTTTAAAATATCATAAGCAAACGCCGCAAACTAAGTGCTATCTGTTTTCGCTGGCAAGAATTGGTTTTCCTTGTATGGTCTTCAATGAAAATACCGTCACCATGGTACAATCCGACCATACCAGACCAAATAGAATTACCCAGGGCTGGGGCATGAATATTCAGGAACTCGACTCGAGTTACACTCTTTTCTCAACCATCCTGCTGCTGGCCGATTTTTTCATTCGGATCAGTCTGTCAGTGCGGGTCATCATGCGCAAACGTCCTTACGGTGTTTCTCTGGCCTGGCTGGTTGTGATCCTGGTCATTCCTTTTTTAGGAGGGTTCTTCTATCTGCTCTTTGGTGAGAACAGACTGCCGGAGAAACGTACAGATCGAGCCAGAATTTCATACAATGTTTATCTCCGCTGGCTAAAAACCCTGCAGAAAAAAGCACCAGTTTCCTGGTCTGAGCTCAACCCTGAGTGTTTTCCTCTCCACCGCCAGGCGGAGACCCTGGTCGGCATACCAACAATGGCGGGAAACAGGCTTACCCTGATCACCATTCCAGATGAGATCCTACGTTCAATAACTGAGGCAATCCACAACGCCACCTCTACCTGCCATCTGCAGTTCTATATCTGGCAGGCTGGAGGACGGGTGGACACAGTCATCGATGCGCTGATACAGGCCGCGGCCAGGGGAGTAACGTGCAGAATATTATTGGATTCCATCGGCAGCCGTGATTTTCTGAGAAGCAAAACCGCTGCCACAATGCGCAAAGCCGGGGTAAAAATTCAAGAATCACTGCCCGCCGGAATTATAAACGCCTTATTCTCAAGAATAGATATCCGCAATCACAGAAAGCTGGTCGTCATAGACGGCCAAATTGCTTTTACCGGAAGCCAGAACATGGTCGACCCGGAGGTTTTCAAAAAAGACGCTGGAGTCGGCAACTGGGTGGATGTGATGGTCAAGGTCGAAGGTCCGGTTGTCGAATGCATTGCCGGTACCTTTATCAGCGACTGGGTACTGGAAACCGACGGCAAACATTTTCACTCTGAATCACTGCTCAAAGACATTGAAACGACGGGCAGAGTCAGTGATGTTCGCGCCACCGCCGTTGCCGGAAAATCCGCCATCCAACTGGTTCCGTCGGGACCGGGCCTCGTTCCGGATGCTATTCACAACCTGCTTCTTACCACCATCTATGCCGCCAGGCGGGAGCTGATCATGACCACTCCCTACTTCATCCCGGATGAACCACTGCTGGCTGCCCTTAAAGCTGCCGCCCAGAGAGGGGTAGAGGTTACAATCATCATCCCCCTGAAAAATGACTCTATCCTTATCACCTACGCCAGCCGTGCGAGATACCAGGAACTCGCCGACTCAGGGGTGCAGATATTTCTTTTCCATGGCGGCCTTCTCCATTCCAAGACAATTACCGTCGATCGTGATTTTTCAGTTTTTGGCTCAGTAAATCTCGATATGCGCAGTTTCTGGCTTAATTTCGAAACCACTCTTTTTGTTTACTGCAGGTCCTTTACCAAAGAGCTCTTAACCATTCAAAAAGGGTATCTCAATCAATCGACACCACTCGATATTGATCGCTTTTCCCAACGGGGATCGTGGGAAAAATTTAAAGAAAACACCGTACTGCTTGTCTCGCCACTACTCTGATGACCTATACGAATACTACTGATATCTGATATCCACGGCAACTATCCGGCCTTAAAAGCTGTTGACCGGCATCTGGATGCAGCCTCCTTTGACTACATTATCAATTCAGGCGACTCACTGGTCTATGCACCTTTTCCCAACGAAACACTCGCCTGGCTGGCTGAGCATCAGGCCATCTCCATCCTCGGCAACACCGACAAAAAAACCATTAAATTTCTCTCGGGTAAGACCATTAAGAAACCGGGAAACCCCGAAAAACGCATCATGTATGCGGTAACCGGAAAAGACCTCAATAAAGCCAGTCGCCGATATCTTCTCTCGCTTCGAAAAAAAACGAACACTCCAGCTCTCCCCCCATGGCGAGAGGAGCAAAAAAGGCCAAAAGACTCTGGGTATTTTCCACGGCAGCCCTGCCGATCACGACGAATTCCTCTTTGCCGACACACCGGACGCCAGGTTTTATGAACTGGCCACGATGACCAATTGCAAGATTGTGGTTACAGGTCACTCCCATTCGCCCTATCATAAGACAATTGCAGATGTCCATTTCATCAACCCGGGTTCGGTAGGCAGAATGTTCGACGGCGACCCACGGGCGTCCTGTGCCACACTGGCGCTCTCTGCTGACGCCGTAACCGTTCAGCACTTCAGGGTAGAGTACGCGGTAGACGAGGTTGTCGCGAAAATAAGAGCCGATAGACTCCCTGAAATTTACGCCAAGATGTATCAAAAAGGAAAAAAACTCAATTGAGCTTTGTCTTTTCATTAAAATTGTTGTTATCGTATTGTTGTACCAAATCCAGGTAAATCTGAAAATTTACCATTCCCAATTAATTAGGAGAGATTGGTTCAGGAATGTTCAAGTGCGTCCCCCTGAACACCTCTTGCTAGTGGCAACAAGGACCTTGATATGGCCAAGCAAAAAACAAGCAAGAATGAAAAAAGTGGCAAAAATAAAAAAATGGAGCTTGAGCAGACCAGGCTGCTGGAGGGGACCGCCTATAAATATTTAAACAGTAAGGAGGGTGAGGATAAAACTTCGATTTCAATTCCCAATAAGCATCTTCTGTACGAGATTGAACTGAAAAAATTGCAGATCGAACTTATGAAGATGCAAAATACTATGAAGGCCCAAGGCCAGCGGATGCTGATTATCTTCGAAGGTCGGGATGCAGCGGGCAAAGGTGGAACCATAAAGAGAGCCATCGCCCACCTCAACCCTCGAAATACCAGGGTAGTTGCCCTCATGAAACCCAACGAGACAGAATTGACCCAATGGTATTTTCAACGCTATGCCACCCACCTTCCTTCAGCTGGAGAAATAGTCATCTTTGACCGCAGCTGGTACAACCGGGCGATGGTGGAACCGGTTATGGGCTTTTGTACCGATGAGCAAAACAAACGCTTTCTGAAAGATGTGCCGATGTTTGAGGAGATGCTGGTCAAAGACGGGATCAAGCTGTTAAAATTCTATTTTTCCGTGTCTAAGGACGTTCAGAGTAAACGCTTCGAATCACGGAAAACCGATCCCTTGAAGCAATTTAAACTCTCACCCGTTGACAACCTGGCCCAGGAATACTGGGACCAGTACTCGGTACGAAAATTCCAGATGCTCTCCGAGACAAATCGGACAATTTCCCCGTGGACAATTATCCGTTCAAACAATAAAAAAATGGCCCGGATCAACTGCATCAAACACATCCTCAGCCAGATGGACTATGACCAGAAACTCGGGGAGAAAGAACTCACCCCGGATCCGCAGATCGTCGTTTCCGGCATCGACGAACTAAAGCATATGGAAGACAACCTTATGCAACCGGATCTGCTCCACGGCTAAAAGAAAAGGGGCCATCGACAAACATCCGATGTTCCCTATTTTTATTGGTGCAAGGTATTACATTTTCCTTGGCAAAACCCCTGCACCGCTCTTTCCTAGACCTCTTTACCGCAGCATTTTTTATATTTTTTTCCAGAACCGCATGGACAATTAGCATTTCGGCCAACCTTTTCCCCTTCACGTCGAACCGGCTGAACTGGCTGTTTTTCCTCTCCCCCGCCCGCTTTGTTCATCCGCAACTGTTCCTGCTCCTGACGCCTGCGTCGCTCCTCTTCCAGGCGCTCCACATCATCTTCGCGAACGATGCGGACGCGCATCAGGCTTGATACGACCTGCGACTTCACCGTTTCCACCATTCGGCCAAACATCTCAAACCCTTCCCTTTTGTATTCGTTCAGAGGATTTTTCTGGCCGTACCCACGCAATCCGATACCTTCCTTGAGATAATCCATGGACAGAAGATGGTCTTTCCAGTGGCTGTCGACAATTTGCAGCAGAATGAGTTTTTCCAGCTGGCGCTGGGTGTCAGGACCATTAACTTCATCCTGTTTTTTGTATGCCTCCTGAACAAACGCCAGGGTCTTTTCTCTGAAGCTGGCCATTTTCAGATCGGCCAGTTCATCTTCGGGCCATTCTGGAATATGGTGAAACAGTTCTCCCATACGGAGTTTGAACTCCGGCCAGTCCCATTCGTCCGAATCAACCCGATCCTGATAGAATTCCCCAACGACATCATCAACCAGGTCTTCGATCATATCCTGGACAACTTCACTCACCTCCTCTTTCTTCAGTACATCCCGACGCTGCTGATAAATGACCTCTCTCTGCTTATTCATGACATCATCATACTCCAGCAGATGTTTTCGGATATCGAAGTTATGGCCCTCAACTTTGCGCTGGGCATTTTCAATGGCCCGGGAGATCATATTATGCTCGATGGGCTCATCCTCTTCCATGCCGAGTTTGTCCATGATGCCGGTAATGCGGCCCGAGCCAAAGATGCGCAGCAGATCGTCTTCCAGGGACAGAAAGAATCGTGATGAGCCTGGATCTCCCTGACGCCCGGAACGTCCACGTAACTGGTTGTCGATGCGGCGGGATTCATGGCGGGAGGTACCCAGGATATGCAGACCACCGACCTCGACAACTCCGGGCCCCAGCTTGATATCAGTACCGCGGCCGGCCATGTTGGTGGCAATTGTCACCTTGCCCACTTGCCCGGCCCCGGCAATAATCTCAGCCTCCCGTTCATGGTGTTTGGCATTCAGCACCTCATGGGCAATTTTTGCCTTTTTGAGCATGGTAGAAATTTTTTCCGAGACATCTATGGAAATAGTACCAACCAATACCGGGCGGCCGGCCTGGTGGAGCTCCTTGATCTCTTTCACCACAGCCCGGTACTTTGCCGCCTCGTTCTTATAGATAACATCGGCGTAATCATCACGAACCATTGGTTGATTGGTTGGCATGACCACCACATCAAGATCATAAATTTTCTTGAATTCAGGAGCCTCTGTATCAGCCGTACCGGTCATACCGGCAAGTTTTTTATACATCCGGAAGTAGTTCTGAAAAGTAATCGAGGCGAGCGTCTGATTTTCCTGCTCAATTTTAACTTTCTCTTTAGCTTCCAGGGCCTGATGCAAACCGTCGCTGTAGCGTCTGCCTTCCATGGTTCGCCCGGTAAATTCATCAACAATGATAACCTGATTATCCTTAACGATATAGTCGACATCTTTCTTGAACAGAATGTGGGCCTTCAGGGCCTGATTGAGATGATGCAGCTTTTCAATGCTGGTTGGGTCATAAAGATTTTCCACATCAAGGAGTTTTTCCCCAAGGGCGACCCCTTCCTCCGTCATAGAAACCTGTCTTGCCTTCTCGTCGACGGTGTAATGCTCATCATTGTGGAATTTAGCGATGATCCGATTGACATTTTTATAGAGATCGGTGGAAATATCTGCCGGTCCAGAGATGATCAGCGGCGTTCGAGCCTCATCAATGAGAATTGAGTCAACCTCATCAACGATGGCATAATTAAAGCCGCGCTGACAAAAATCAACGAGGTCAAACTTCATATTATCACGCAGATAATCAAAACCAAACTCGTTATTGGTGCCGTAGGTAATATCAGCCCCATACGCTTCGCGACGCTGCTTATCGTCTAATCCATGAATAATTTTACCAAAACTCATGCCAAGAAAAGTATACACCTGGCCCATCCACTCACTGTCACGGGCGGCCAGGTAATCATTGACGGTAACCACGTGTACGCCTTTTCCGGTCAGGCCATTGAGATACACCGGCAGGGTTGAGGTCAAGGTTTTCCCCTCACCGGTTTTCATTTCAGCGATCTTCCCCTGATGCAGAACTATTCCACCTACCAGCTGCACATCGTAATGGCGCTCGCCCAGAACCCGCTTCCCCGCTTCGCGAACCACTGCAAACGCCTCGGGGAGGAGATCGTCGAGAGGTTCTCCCTTTTCGAGTCGTTCTTTGAAAGAAACGGTTTTCGCGGCTAAAGCCGCATCATCGAGAGGCTGGACTTCTTTCTCCAACTCATTTATCCGCGCAATAGTAGGATTGAGTTGTTTCAGATACCTGTCATTGCTGCTGCCAAAAACCTTGGTAAGTATTTTTCCAATCATTATCTTCTGCCGTTGGTTATATCTCGTAAAAGGTTGGTAAAACCGTCTTCAGTAATTTTTTTACAGCGCTGAAATACAGGCTGCCGGTCTTCTATTCTGTTTTTTTGACAACTTTTTTTTCCGCCCGAATCCTCAAAGGACCGATCTTTTTTTCTTGCTCCCCGGCAATTACATCGTTTTTTGCGGGCGAAGGGAGCAATAAGGACTGGCCGGTCCAGACTCCAAGCAGAAACATCCACAGGAAAAGACAAAAGACTATCACGCCAATGCCTGCTATAGCACTTTTCGACAACTCAAACTTGAGTTTTTTTGCCTGGGTTCTTCGCCTCACCGCCATTCGGGTGGTCCACCTTACATTCTTTCCGGAGCAGAGAGGCCCACCATATCAAGACCGTTCTTTACAACCACCTGCAGGGCCTTTATCATACAGAGGCGTGCCCGGCTGAGGGGGATGTCGTCGGTGATTACTTTGTGCTTGTTATAGTAGCTATGCAGCTGCCCGGCAAGCTCCATAAGGTAAAAAATGATCTTATGCGGTGCCAAATCAAGGGCGCTGCCTTCAACAGATGCAGGAAAAGTTGACATTGTCTGCAGCAGCTTGAGCTCTTCAGGTTCTTTGAGGAGCATCGCTTCATCGACGTTGAAAATCGGTTCGGCAAACCCCTTTTCAGCGGCTTGACGCAGGATGGCACAGAGACGGGCATGGCCATACTGGACATAATAGACCGGGTTTTCCTGACTCTGCTTTTTAGCCAGCTCCAGATCAAACTCGAGCTGGCTGTCCGCCTTGCGCATCATAAAGAAAAATCGGACCGGATCAACACCGACTTCATCGAGCAGCTCATCAACGGTGACAAAATTAGCCTTTCGGGTGGACATTTTCACCTGTTTGCCATCTCTTGTCAGGGTGACAAACTGATGCAGGACCACGGTGATCCTTGTCCGGATCATAGCCCAGGGCCTTTACCCCCGCCAGAACATCCGGTACTGTCGCGATATGATCAGAGCCTAAAATATTCACCAGCCAGTCAAAATTTCGCCGGAATTTTTCCCGGTGATAGGCAATATCCGGCAGACGGTAGGTCGGTTCGCCACTGCTCTTGATAATGACCCGATCCTGCTCCTGACCAAAAGCGGAGGTCTTAAACCACACCGCGTTGTCCTGCTCATAGACATAGCCCTTTGCTCTCAGTTCGGCAACGACATCATCGACATGACCATTTTCATACAGGGACTGTTCATTATAATAGTTATCAAAAACAATTCCCATCCGCTCCAGGGTAGAAGATATATCTTTAAAAATATGCCGTTCCGCCTGCTCCTTGAAAGGAGCGACATCAGCATGATCTTTCAGGGAATCCCCCTGGTCATCAATCAAAGACCGACTGATGTCGATGATATATTCTCCCTGATAGCCATCTTCAGGAAAAGAGAAATTTTCGCCGAGCAGCTCGAGATATCTGGCCCGGGTTGACTCCCCAAGTACCCGCATCTGCCGCCCGGCATCGTTGTAGTAATATTCCCGAAACACCTCATGCCCGGTTGCCTCCAGCAATCTGGCAATGGAATCGCCAAGAATCGCCTGACGACCATGACCGATAGATGAGCGGTCCCGTGGGGTTGGCGCTGACAAACTCCACCATCACCTTCCGGCCTGAGCCAATACTGCTTTTACCAAATCCTGTTCCCTGGGAGATAATTTCAGGAATCAGTCGGCGCCACACATCCTGATTGATAAAGATATTGACAAAGCCGGGTCCGGCGATCTCTACTCGCTCGATAAGATCAGCTCTGGCTCGACATTTTCTCGGCGATGGTCGCAGCCAGTTGGCGGGGATTTTTCTTTTCGATCCCGGCCAGCACCAGGGCAAAATTAGTGGAGAAATCACCCTGTCCTTCATGTTTGGGCAATTCGACCGTATATTTGCCAGCCGCTTTGTCACTCCACAACCCTTCTGCAACACCATCTGTAAAAAATTGGTCAAGCACTTTTTTAACTTCTGAACGGATCATTCGTCTCTACTCGATATATTGTCTTTCATTATTATTTCCCAGCAAACAGAGCACCTCATAACTGATACTGCCCATCTCTTCAGCTATATCATCGGCAGTGATACTCTCCTGCCCCTGTCGTCCGAGAAGAACGACCTCATCTCCTGCCTGCACATCTTCAAGAGTACTGACATCGACCATGCACATATTCATACACACCCGGCCAAGAACAGGTACCTTCCGACCACCAATCAAGACCTGCCCTCTATTGGTCAACATTCTCGAATAGCCGTCTTCATAACCGACCGGCAAGATGGCAAGTCTGGTCCGTTGCTCAGTTTTAAAGGTATAACCATAACTGACTCCCGTTCCAGCAGGGACAGTTCTTGACCTGAAGAATTCTCGAGGAAAACGACATGGCCGGGTGTAAATTTTCGTCAGGATCACTCTCTCGATCCAACCCGGCCGGCAGGATGATAGCCATAAAGAGCAATTCCTGCCCGCACCATATCACAGCAAGTGTCGGGAAAATTAAGCACTGCTCCGGAATTGGCAATATGACAAATAGCTGTGAACCGGTTTTTCAATGCGCTGCAGGCTGCGGCAAATGATGCAAAATTTTGTGTGGTACTCTTTGCTGCCGGATTGTCCGACTCCGGAAAATGACTCATAATCCCGGCAATCCTAATCCCCGGCAATCCGGAAACAGCATCTAAAAACTCTGGCAAATCTGCCGGAAAAATTCCCAAGCGGCTCATTCCCGAGTCAATTTTAATATGGACCCCTATTTCCCGTGCCAAAGCAACGGCCTGATTCGAAAGGGCCTGAGCTGCTGCATAGCTGTAAATGACGGGTGTCAGCTGGTATTGCAATATCAGGCCGGCATCTTCCTCTGCAAAACCGAGGGTCACATAGATGTCGCCGCGTATCCCGGCCTGCCTGAGAAGAACTGCCTCACGCAACTCGGCGACCCCGAACAGAGTACATCCCGCCCGTCCAAAAGCCTTTGCCGCCATAACCATCCCATGTCCGTAACCATCCGCCTTCACCATGGCCAAGACGGGAACCCCGGGGCCAGCTTTTTTTTGTATAAATGTATAGTTCTTCTGTAAGGCAGTACAGTCGATTTTTATACAATTAAACGAGTGAGCATCCATAACGGTCAGTATACTGGAAAAGTTATTTTCGTTTCAACCATGCCCTCCAGGCCAGCCTGCTGGACAATAACAAAGCCCAGCCGATTGTAAGGTACAAAAAACAGAGCAGATGAAGAGGCAGTGAAGAATTCCGCAAGATAACACCCATACCCATCATGCACAATACCAATATCCATGTTTTAACAGAGTAAACTGCCCCAAGGCAGGTTCCATCCTTAAAAGTGAGAATACGGTTTATACCCCGCCGGGCAGATTTATCGAGAATGAAATAGGCCTTGAGGCTGCCGGCAAGAATTGCAGACAGCACAATATATGCTTGCCCGTCGTTCAGCTCGTTGAGGCGATAGAAACCTTTGGTGAGCAATAATAATACCGATAGTTGTCCACAAAACGGCGGACAAAAAAAGGTGGGTATGTGTAGTAGCCCCCGGCTTGAAACGTGACAGACCTTTGGTCATTTTCAGCTCACCATGTACAAATAGAACAAGCCCATCTCCTGAGAAAGGAGATGGGCTTGTTCTACGAAAATCGAGTACTGCGTACGAATCTCTGAAATCTATTTTCCTGTCTGCTACAAAAAAAATAAATTCCTTAAAGTTTTTATTCCGCTCTTCGAAATTAGACTTCGTTTACAGTGATAGCGCCCTCAGGACATACCTCGACACAGGTCTCACAACCGAGACATTCATCCGCCTCAACTGGCTCTGCCTTGCCGTCAACCATTTCGAAAACCTGAGCTGGACATGCTGCTACACACTCTTCGTCGCCACTGCACTTATCTTTGTCAACTATTACTTCAAACATGAACTACCTCCATAAATTGTGAATGAAAGAATAAGTATACATCATACTTATATTGACTATCCGAACTTCGTTCTAACACCTTTGCTACGTGTCATATTGCATTAATTCACGGCCAGTTTTTTGTCAAGCAAAAAACGGCCTGCTGATTTTTCATCCGACCCATTACCACCATTTTCTACAATTTGAGTCATGATTCCAGATCATTACACCATAAAGCATCACTTTTTCCAGACCTGTACTCTTGTAATAACTATTGACCTGAGCACTTTTTTTTTAATATAGTGCACCTTCTTTTTCCATGCCCTCCCACACGGAGGACTCATGGACAACATTTAAATATAAAATGGGCCAGGCCCTTTTCACCACAATTCTCTCTATCCCATGAAAACAAAAAAAACCAAAAAAGATACTCCAGGCAGAAAAACGTGAACAGGCCATGATAGAAGGTATTCTTGAAGGGAGTCCGGACGGCATTGGCGTGGTGGTTGTCCGCCTGGAATGCGGCTGCAGAAAAATGGCGGCTGTTTCAAAAGAAGGTGATCCGGCCTCAGAAATCATTATGTATCGCGACCAGGCACAAAGCATCTGTGATAAATGCAAAGAAGATAATGGCAGCTTCATGCGCACCAGTGAATCCTTTATTCACTGGGTTGAACCAGCTCCAAATGAAGAAAAGAAAAAGGAAATCAGTCTGAAAGTTCTCGGTTCGACAACCTCGCACTGATCGTCTGGCCAGAAAAGTATCGCAGGGTGCAGACCTTCAGCACCCTGCCCCATAGCCCCACGGGTACATACAGAAAAAGGCCCGCCCTTATTCGTTCCGGGGTTAGACCTTTTTGACTGTTCGGCATCGCTCTACAAAATTGTCGGCCCATTCTGGAGTACCCTCGGCGTGAATGTGGGTATATAAGGCCAGGACATTGTTATAGGTTAAACCGTCCCGACCGTTGCTGAATCCTTGTCCGCGGATCATTTTCAGGACCAGCTGATCCTGCCTCCCCCTGCCAGTCGAGAATTTTCGAATAGCGGAACTCGTGCCCTTTTATCTCTGCCCCGGCCGGTAAAATGGATTGTCCCTGTCGACATGAAAAATCGTATAGCCATGGGCCTGCGGTTTAGCCGACATGCCAAAACGTACAGGAAAAATTCCAACAAGGGGAAACTCTTCGCCATCAAGGACAATTGAATCGCCAAGATAAATGAGTCCGCCGCACTCAGCATAAATTGGCAGCCCGTTCTCTGCCGCTGTTTTAACCGATTGGCGGAAAGAACCATTCGCCGCCAGTTCCCTGGCACTCGTTTCAGGAAAACCGCCGCCGATATACAAACCATCAAGTTCCGGCAGCTTGCTGGCACTCATTGCGTTGATATAGATCAGTTGTCCCCCGGCTTTTTCCAGCGCCTCCAGATTTTCAGAATAATAAAACTGAAAAGCCGCATCCTGCAGAACACCTATTTTCACCTGTGGCAAACCGTGACTCGCTCGGCTTTTTCCTGATCCTTGACGACAGGCGCAGGAACAGCGTCCCCATTATCGCTTCGAGCCGCTCAAGATCGACATTTGCCGCAATCAGATCGGCAAGAAAATCGAGGGCCCCAGGACTGTCTGTGTATTCCTGGTGGGGAACCATTCCTAAATGCCGCATGGGAAAGATGTCTCGTTTCAATCGTGGTATCGAGCCGAGAACCGGGATATTGGTATAATGCTCGACCGATTCCGTTACCAGATTGCGCTGACGTTCCGTCGCTATCTGATTGAGAACAACGCCTCTAATATCAAGCCGTTTATCAAACTGTTGACAGCCCAGGATCATCGCCGCTACGGTTCTGGTGGTCTTGGTACAGTTAACCACCAGAACCACCGGCAGATCCAATGTCACCGCAAGCTCAGCCGTGGAGTAGCCTCCCTCGGCATCAACACCGTCATACAGCCCTCTGTTGCCTTCAACAACAACCAGCTCTGCATCACGTGAATGGTTGGCAAAAGATCGGCGAATAGCCTCTTGCGTCATGAGAAATGGATCAAGATTATAGCATCTTCTCCCGGCAGCAAGCTGCAGCCACCCCGCATCAATATAGTCCGGTCCCTTTTTAAATGGCACGACTTTGCGGCCCTGCCTGGCAAGTGCTGCGGTAATTCCCACCGACAACCACACTTTTCCCTGACCCTCCGGCAAGTCCGGCAATAACCAGCCCTTTTTTTTTCATTGTCACAATCCTTTCTCTCCCGTCTCTACCGCCGACCTCATATCCTGCTGTCCAGTTTTACTGTTGTGAGTACCGACGACAATCTACAAAAATATTCATTGATTTTCAATGGCACAATCTTTTCCATATCGACCCCAGGCCTTCTTGTACAGTTCATTCAGACGTTCTTCCAGCTGCAGCCGATAGCTCTCGAGATCTTCCGGCTGCAGGTTTGCCGGTGACAAAAAGAGGCTCCCCGTAATAGAAATCTATACGGGAAAAAGGTTTGGGGATAATAGTCCTGTCCCAGGAATTGATAGTGAAATACCTGGATGCGGCAAAGATCATGGGGATAATCGGTGCACCCGTCCTTGCGGCAAGAAGAATGGCACCAGCCTGGACGATTTTCGGCGGCCCCTGGGAACCATCCGCCACAATTGCCGCACTGTTTCCATTTTGAACGGCTCGCAGCATGGCTTTCAAACCCTGGACACCTTTTTTATTTCTTGACCCCCTGACCGTTTCAAAACCAAACTGTTCAGCCAACCTGGCCAGATATTCTCCATCTCTGCTGGCACTGACCATTGCCGTCGCGGAATATTTCCGCATATGATAGAGGATATAAATTATCGAATAGTGCCAAAATGAAGCAATACCCTTCTTCTCTTTTTCATGCGGCTTTAAAACAATTTTCCTGATTGTGCATGGTCACCCTGCAACTGCCAAACCATATCCGCATCAACCAGGCAACGAGCGGCGGCACAAGCGGAGCAGCAGATTGTTTAACTTCCCTGCATTCATCCCATTTCTATCTCCAGCAGACGAATTTTCTTTATCCGATCCCGCAGCTCCGCCGCCTTTTCAAATGCCAGCTCCTTTGCCGCCTGGTGCATCTCTTTTTCCAGTTTTTTAACTTCCTTTTCCAAATCCTTCACTGACGAAAAAATCGGCAGTTCCTCGGCAAGCTCGAGTAACTGTTCGCCAAAATCTCTCCGATGTGTATCCGGTATTGTGCAGATGCTGCTGCATTGAATCCTTTACCGCCGAAATAATTGTTCGAGGTATAATACCATTTTCCCGGTTATACTTCTCCTGTATTTTCCGTCTCCGTTCAGTCTCTTCGATGGTATAGCGCATCGAACCGGTAATGTTGTCGGCATACATAATCACCAGACCGTCGGCATTCCGGGCCGCTCGGCCACAAGTCTGAATGAGCGATCTTTCTGACCGGAGAAAACCTTCTTTATCGGCATCAAGAATCGCCACCAGTGAAACCTCGGGAATATCCAGCCCCTCCCGTAAAAGATTTATGCCGACCAGCACATCAAACTCACCTTTTCGTAAAGCCCGTATAATCTCGATACGTTCGAGGGTTTTAATATCGGAGTGCAGATAGCGGACCCGGATGCCGAGTTTTTCATAATAATCGGTGAGATCTTCTGCCATTCTTTTGGTGAGCGTTGTCACCAGCACGGCTTCACCCCGGTCGGAACGCAGCCGTATTTCTTCAAGCAGATCATCGACCTGGCTGGTGGCCGGCCGTACCTCTATTCTCGGATCAAGAAGCCCTGTCGGTCGGATAACCTGCTCGACCACCCTTCCCTGAGCCTGCTCCAGTTCATAAGGCCCCGGGGTTGCCGAAACATAGATTACCTGATTGACACGCGCTGCAAATTCATCAAACCGTCAAGGGCCGGTTATCAAGAGCCGAAGGCAGCCGAAAACCATAATTCACCAGGGTGGTCTTTCTCGATCGATCCCCATTGTACATACCGTTCAACTGACCGACAGCGATATGGCTTTCATCGATAAAGAGCAGATAATCCTCCGGAAAATAATCCAGCAGGTTCGGCGGGGGCACCCCTGGTTTTTTCCCGGTCAGATGACGGCTGTAATTCTCAATTCCGGTGCAATACCCTAATTCCTGGATCATTTCAAGATCAAACATGGTGCGCTGTTCAAGACGCTGCGCCTCAACCAATCTGTTTTCCCGGTGAAAATAATCCAGCCGCTCACACAAGTTCTGTCTTGATCGTCTCGCAGGCACGTTGCAGCCGGTCTTTTGAGGTAACAAAATGGCTGCCAGGAAAAACGGTATACTCTTCAAGTCGCTCCAGCACCACCCCCCGCAGAGGATCAATGATGGTTATAGCCTCAACAGTATCCCCAAAAAATTCGACCCGTATCGACCTCTCTTCTTCGTGGACAGGAAAAATATCCAGCACATCACCGCGCACCCGAAAAGTCCCACGATGAAAAGAGATGTCATTACGCTCGTACTGCATGTACACCAGACGCCGCTGGATCTCCTCTACCGGATATTCATCGCCGGCCCGGAGAAACAAATGCATGTTTTTATATTCATCAGGGGAACCAAGTCCATAGATACAGGAGACCGAGGCAACAATCAGCACATCTCTGCGGGTGAGCAGGGAGCGGGTTGCCGAATGGCGCATTTTGTCTATGGCATCATTTATAGAGGAATCTTTTTCAATATAACTGTCCGATTGAGGGATATAGGCTTCCGGCTGATAATAATCGTAATAGGAGACAAAATATTCGACTGCATTGTCAGGAAACAGTTCCTTGAACTCACTGAAAAGCTGGGCGGCCAAGGTTTTGTTGGGTGCTATCACCAGGCTGGCCGCTGCACCTCTTGATGACATTGGCCATGGTAAACGTTTTTCCTGATCCTGTGACCCCGAGCAGAACCTGCCCTTTTTGCCCCGACAGTACTCCCCCGGCCAGCATTTTGATAGCCTCCGGCTGATCTCCGGAAGGCTGGAACTGGGATATGAGCTGAAATGGTATATCCATGAAATTATCGGTCCTGGTAAAATAATAACAACCTGCGAATGTATCAGAATTGGTTGAATTTATCTATATTGCCAAATGATTGGAAGCGGACATTCATTACAAGCCATCTTTTTCCCAGAAAATGCAGTCTTCAGGACAATTTTTTATCGCCTCGTCGACGAGGTCAACCGGATACGTGGCCAAAACAATAACTTCCATCAAACCAGTAGCCGGATTATGGCGAAAGACCTGTGGTGCAATCTCAATACAACCTCGGCAATCACTGCACAGGCCAAGATCTATGTAAGGATATATTTTCATATGAGGAATTGTGACAAAACATCAGTAAATATTTTTATTATCAGATCGATTCTACTACAAAGAAATGATTCATCAAACCCAATTGCCTATTGGTTTTGGTTATAGCAATTAGTTTTTTTTTAACTTTATAATAACCATTATCACCTGGAAAGGTAGGGATATTAGTATTCACATGATATTCTGCTCTGTTCATGGTAATAGTTTTCCCTGTTCATTGGAATGAATACGAGAAAAACACAAGGAACCGGTTGATTCCGTAAGGGCAACTGTTTACATTGATTGGCTGGTGAATCGGAAGATAACTTTTCTTTTACACAATATATATTCGGAGAAAAAATGAGTAACAATGAACTGGCGAAAGGTATTTACTGGGTAGGGGCTATTGACTGGGATGTCCGGGATTTTCACGGGTATTCAACATATAAAGGGACAACCTACAATGCTTTTCTCATCGTCGATAAGAAAGTCACCCTTTTTGATACCGTCAAACGTTCCCATATGGATCAACTGCTACGTAACATCCGGGCGATTATCGATCCCGCAAAGATTGATTACCTGGTGGTTAATCACGTTGAGATGGACCACTCCGGAAGCCTGCCGGAACTTATGGACATAATGAAGCCCGAGAAGCTGTTCTGTTCACCAATGGGTCAAAAAGCAATAGTTGAACATTTTCACAGGGAAGACTGGCCCTATGAGGTGGTAAAATCCGGCACTGAAGTCAGCCTGGGCAAACGAACCATCCATTTTCTTAGAGACCAGAATGCTCCATTGGCCGGACTCAATGTTCAGCTATATCAAAGAGGACGGCATTCTTTTTTCAAGTGATGCCTTCGGACAGCACTATGCAACGAGCGAGAGGTACGACGATGAAGTGGATCTCTCCCAGGTTATGCAGGAAAGTGCCAAATATTACGCCAATATCCTCTATCTTTTCTCACCGCTTATCAAAAAACTTTTGCAGGCGGTAAGCGAAATGAACCTTGATATAAAAATGATCGCCCCCGATCATGGGGTTATCTGGCGAACCCACCATAATAAAATATTTGAAGCCTACGACAAGTGGAGTCGCAATGAAGCAGACAAAAAGGTCCTGGTTATCTATGACTCAATGTGGCATTCCACGGAAAAAATGGCTCACGCTATCGGGGCAGGCCTTCAGGAGTCGGGGGTCAGCACCAGTATGGTCAATCTTAAAGTAAACCACCGCAGCGATGTCATGACCCAGGTTCTCGGTGCCAAGGCAGTCGTCATTGGTTCGTCAACATTAAACAACGGTCTGCTGCCACGCATGGCCGGTTTTCTCATGTACATGCGCGGCCTGAAACCCACCAACAAATTTGGCGCCGCTTTTGGTTCTTTCGGCTGGAGCGGCGAAGCAGTTGGTTTAATAAACACAGCCCTGGAAGATATGAAGATTGAGGTCATCGAGGACGGACTACGCCTGAAATATGTCCCGGATGACCGAAACCTTGAAGAGTGCGTAGAAATGGGCAGGCGGATAGGCAATCGCGTCCTGGCAAGCTTCAATCCATAACCACAACTCATCCATGAAGAAAATCTCCCAGCATAAAGTACTTTTGGCTGGCGATTCATTTGATCATTGCAGCACACAGGTACATAAATTTTTTGACCTGACCTCCCTGGTTATATATGACTGCATCGAGACTATCGAAAATAAATCTTTTTCCGGCCTCGATGCCGCCTTTTTTGATCATATTGCCGAGGCGGAAATGCATAATCGCCGGTCAATGCAGGGTCTGATCAATGAACTTGTCAAAGCGGATATCTGCAAAACGACAGATTTACAAAACGTTGAACAGGGATACCTGAGTAAGACTATCCATATTCTCAGCCATTTCCTTGATGGTTTTATCGGTATTGATTCTTATTTTTACAATCTGATAGATGACAGCCACTGGCTGCCCCAAACCACCGCCCAGGTTATCCACAAAAATCGGCGTCACTACTGGCTATTGCACATTGATTGTTTTGCAGCGACAGCAAAAGAGGCAGGTCTTTTGCGTCTGTAGTACAGTGAAAGAGTATTTCCCTTTTTAAATTGGATAGTTACGCTGAATATTTTGGAACCGTCCCTCTCACACAATATTCCAGAATACTCTATTAAGAACCGCTACCCGAAGGAGGCAAGAATGAGTATTTTTAAATTCACAGCGGCTGAACTTTTCACCTCGCTGATGAACCAGGAAGACATGGTCGTCCTGGATGTCAGGAATAAGGTGGATTTTGGCAGATTTAAAGTTGAGTCGCCTTATCCTTTTGTTATGCAGAATATTTCCTATTTTGACTTCATGGAAATAGAAGACGAATGCGTTGCAAAAGTGATTAAGGATAAACCTGTCCAAATCGTCTGTGCCAAAGAGGGATCCGCTAAATTTGTCGCGGAAATACTGGAAAAACATGGCTTCAAGGATGTTGGATATCTTGCTGGAGGTATTAAATCCTGGGGAAATCTCCTGGTCCCCATCCTCATCAATCCAGGCGATTCCTTCCAACTGTACCAGTTCATCAGACCTGGCAAAGCCTCAGCGAGCTATGGTCTTATAAATGGTGAGGAGCTGATGCTCTTTGACCCATCGAGAAATATCGATTTCTATCTTGATTTTGCCAAAGAGCATAAATGCACCCTGAAAAAAACCTTTGAAACCCACCTCCAGGCTGACTACATAGCGGGCAGCCGGCTTCTCTCGGAAAAGACTAGGGCCGAATTTTTAGCCAACAAAAATGATTTTTCCGGAGCAAAAATAGATTATACCGAATTACAGGACGGCGCTATTTACCATTTTTCCCAGCCCGGTCCCGAAGTCCATTGCGTTTTCACTCCTGGGCACACACCCGGCTCGACAAGCTATATCATTGACAATCGCTTCATGATTACCGGGGATACCGTATTCATCCAATCCATCGGCCGTCCCGACCTTGGAGGACAGGTGGAGTCATGGTCCGACAAGCTTTTCGAGACACTGCAGACAATCAAGACGTATAATGAAGAATTGATTATCCTCCCTGGCCACTACATGAGCTGGGAAGAAGCAAACGATAAACTCGCTATTGCTGCAACCCTGGCGGAAGCTGTAACCTTCAACAAAGAGATTTACGCCATCGCTGACAAACCAAGTTTTCTGCATTTCATCCAAAAAAACATGAGAAAGCAGCCAGATGAGTACGCGATGATTCGCCTCATCAATGCCAACCTTGAACAGGTCGATGACGACAAGGCGGAAGAACTCGACCTGGGCAAGAATGAATGCGCCGCCACCGCCTATGCGGCCCAGCAGCAGGCAAAAGAAGCCGCACCAAGTTCACCAAGTTAAAGCCTGATGCACGCCCTCATGGTCTGTGTCATGCATAAAAAAAAGCCCCTGAACGTCGAAACGCTCAGGGGCTTTTTTTACCTGCCTACCGACCGGCCAGAGATTAGCCGATCATCCTTATGGATTATTGCACAGGGGTAAACTCAACCCTTCTGTTCTTGGCACGGTTTTCTTTGGTATCATTTGGATATGCAGGATTAGTCTCACCATAGCCTTTGACGGTAAGCCGATCGGCATCGATACCAACCTTATTAATCAGGTAATTCTTTACCGATTCTGCACGTCTTACGGACAGATCCATGTTGTATCCCTCTGGACCAGTGCTGTCGGTATAGCCATCAACCTGTACATTCATAGTTGGATATGCATCGAATGCCTCTTTGAGGTAATCCAGGAGATAGTAGTTCTCTTTTTTGATTACCGCGCTGTCAAAGGCAAATAACAATGCATTAGACAATGCCCAGCAGCCTCTCTCATCAACTGCAACACCCATAGGGGTACCTGGGCAGGCATCGATATCATCCGGAACACCGTCGCCATCTTCGTCACCAATAACAATCACAACTTCCTCAACCATGACCGGCAGAGAGTAGGCATCAAGAATGGATTTCCAATCGGCCCCATCATAGGCGACAGAAGTCTTGCCGAAAGAAATCTTATCATCTGCAACCTTGGCATATGATGAAGGAACACCAGCTACGTCTTCGGGAAGGAGCATGAGGCCGTAAGCGCTGAGAATGGAGTGGTATTGAGCTGGGGTGTAGGCAATTGAATTGTTGTTGAAAGTAACTTTATCGCCTGAAACTTTAGCATAGGACGAAGGTACACTCGATACGGCCTGTGGATCTATCTCCAGGCCATATGCCTCCAGCAGGGCGTTAAACTTATATGATGAAGAATACGCTGTTGACGATTTCTCGAAAACCGGAGTGGCACCGTCAGGTAGCTCAATGGATAGTGCAGGCATACTGATAGCAAGCGTGATCAGCATAGCCAACAAGGTAAATAATGTTTTTTTCTGCATAATAATTTCCTCAATTAATTTTTAATAAAAAACCAATAAACAACAACTCTAACACAACGAAGCAAATCTAACAGTATCCATCATAAAAAGCAAACAACAATTCTAACTGCATCCGCCTCAAAGCGCGATTCCTAAATAATTATGAGCACTCTAAGAATATCTCGTTGCATTTATCAACTATTTTCTCCCTTTTCAATCCAAACAATTCTATCTCTGGAAAGTCCCCAAAGCAAAACAGAACATCCTGTACTACCAGAGCTGCACGGACAATTCGACATAACTTGCAGCTCTCTGTAGACTCAATCCTTTTTTTCATCACCTCCTTTCACAGATGTACAATGGTTTGCCTTTTGGACACAGACATGAACCTACTCTGCTTTTATACTCTGGTTTTAATTAGCAATAGAGTAAGCAGTTTAGATTCAAAATCTAGCCATGTTTAACAACATTTACCAAAGCTTTCGATAAACAATTATCGAAAAATCGGAGCCAAAACCTCAAAATTTGTTGTAGCACAGTTACATGACCACTTTAAAAAGGACCACCTTCTGCAAGCAGGGTATTACCAGGCGAGTATCCTGACCCGGCAGAGCAGATCGACCTCCAACTATACATTTTCCTCTGTTTAGGCATATATTTTATTGAATTATACGACACTGCTTTTACGCTTTCTATCAGAAAAATAGACAGATGACTACTAAAGAAATAATTTAGAAAATGTTACCCGACTCCCTCACATCAATATCCCTTCTCAAAATGATTCTGAGGTTTTCAGCAGAAAGGCTTGGTGCTTTCCAGTACAGTACCAGTATGGTGTTGAATATTAACAAAGAAATTGTAGATGTCAACAAGACCTCAACAGAAACTTAATGGAAAAGAAATACTATCGGCAGCCCGCTGAACGTCTGCAACGAGCATAATCTTCATGGTGCTTTCCGTTTTCCGATATTTTGCTGCCCTCCCTGCCCCTAAATAATCTCAGCAGGTCTTCATAGAGCGACTCCCCTGTCCATAAGGGAGAACCGCAGCAGCTCAACTGTTATATTGACAGTTTGCAAAAACCTGATGATTGTTACAAAAGGCCGCTGCCAACGTTCATCACGATGCAATGCAATAAACTGGCACAAAAGAATACTGGCGCAAAAGAATACGAGCATACTGTTTTTTTCAATCACTGATTATGTCGAATCACTCGAAATCAAAAGTTTATTCTCCCCAAGAAGAACTCGCCCACGGAATATCCCATGCCATAGGAACAGGTTTTGCTGCTACCGGGCTGGTCATCCTGCTCATAACCGCTACCCGATACGGCAATGTCTACCATGTTGTCAGCGCTGCCATTTATGGCAGTTCCCTCATCCTGCTCTATCTGGCGTCAACCCTCTATCATCTCGTTTCCACCCCCGGCGTTAAAAAGTTTTTTCAACAGCTTGACCATTCAATGATTTATATCTTGATTGCAGGCACCTATACACCACTCACCCTGGTTACGCTGCGTGGAGGATGGGGCTGGACCCTCTTTGGACTGGTGTGGTCAATGGGGTTTGCTGGACTGGTGCTTGAGCTGGTCGTTAAGAGACGCATTCAATGGCTGTCTCTTGTTCTCTACCTTGCCATGGGTTGGCTGGTAATTTTTGCCGTGAAACCTCTCGTCATGGCCATGGCACCCGGCGGTCTTTTTCTTCTTTTACTTGGAGGATTATTCTATACCTTCGGCATTATCTTTTATATATGGAAAACCCTTGCCTACCACCATGCTATCTGGCATCTCTTTGTCATGGCCGGCAGCACTGCTCATTTTTTTACCATTTTGTTGTATGTAATGCCATCGGCTGTCTGAAGAGCAAAAGCAACAACCAATAATATATGATGAACTTGTAAAAAGCCCGATGATTTCGATGAGTTTTTACGAACTTGTCATTTATGCCAATTATAGAGTGATGGGCTCATAAAAATACATCAAAATATTTTCCTGAACACGGAAGCCTTGATTGCCGCGACCACTTCGCTTCCCTCCACGAGTTTAAGCTCCCTTACTGATTCCGGAACAATCTGGGCAATCAGCAGATTTTCCCCGCAGACCAGTTCCACGCGGGCGCGATTGCCGGACATATAGACCTGCTTTACCCGACAGCTGAGCAGATTACGGGCACTTGCTGCCTCCGGGTGTCGTTTGAATAAAATAATTTCCCGGGAATCAAGTTCATAAAGATTTACCTCCTGCTCCCCGGCTTCTGTCAATACCAGAGGAACACTTCCCCATTGATACAGATAAAGATCATGCTGTGGGGTAGAAGGTCCCAGTTGCAATAAATTGACATAGCTCTTTTGACCGCCGTTCCATGACAACCTGGCGAGATCTTCGGTCTCCACCTGCTGCTTGATATGCCCGTCTTCGACGACCAGCACCTCTTCTGTCATCAAGCGAATTTCCAATAGGGAATGGCTGATAAACATTAATGGTATTTCAAACTCAGTAAAGACCCGTTTGAGATAGGGAATAATCTGGAATTTGAGATTTTCATCAAGGCCACTGAGGGGTTCATCCATTAAGATCAGCCTCGGACAGGTGAGTATGGTACGGGCCAGGGCAACGCGCTGGCGTTCCCCACCGGAAAGGGTCATGACGTTTCGGTCAAGCAATGGACCGATACCGAGAACCTCCAGGAGATGCTCCGGATCTATCTGTCTGTTATTTGGTCTGGTTCGCTTCCAGCCATAGAGGACATTACTCCGGACATTCATATGGGGAAACAGGTGACCATGCTGAAAAACAACGCCGATTCTCCTTTTCTCCGGTTCAATATTGATCTGTTGCGCACGGTCAAAAAGGACCCTATCATCCAGCCGGATATAACCCCTGTCAGCAGGAATCAGACCGGCCAGCAGACTCATGAGAGTCGACTTGCCGCTTCCGGATGAACCAAAGATGCCAATTCGCTGACCGGATAAGTGAAAGTCGATATCGAGCTGAAAATTGCCCACAGTTTTTTTAAGCTGGACATCCAACCGCACCGCTTACCTCCTTTTAAGCGCCTTTGTTGCCGCTTCACTTATTAACAGTACGGTGAAAGAAAGTATAATGGAGAACAGACAGAGGGTGAGTGCCATCTGGTCCCCTCCCGGCGTACTGGTATATTCAAAAATAGCCAGGGGAATTGTCTGGGTGACTCCGGGAATATTCCCGGCCAGAATGACCGTAGCACCAAATTCTCCAAGGCTTCGAGCAAACATAAGGGTCATGCCGGCGAAAATTGACCTCGCACTGAGTGGCAGGATTATGGTCAGAAAACTGTCCCAACGCCCGGCTCCCAACGTCCTGGATACCCGCGAAAGTGCCGGATCAATAGATTCCATACCCAGGCGAATCGAGCGAACCAGCAGCGGAAAACCGACAACAGCCGACGCAATAACAGCACCAGCCAGGGTGAATATAACCCGCACATCAAAAATATCAGGCAATAGTCCGAGGAGACCGTTGCGACTGAAAGTTAACAGCAACAGATAACCAACTACTACCGGCGGCAACACCAATGGGAGGTTGACAATTCCTTCGATTATCGATTTTCCGGGCAATTTGCCAAACGCCAAAAGATACGCCACACCGACGCCAAAAGGTAAAGAGATGAGCGTCGCCGCAGTGGCTACCTTGAGCGACAGCACAATTGCCTGGAGATCCTGTGGCGAAAGAGTCGGCATATTTCTTGTATTGCTAAAAAAAATGCATCTTGGTTAAGAAAATTCCCGGGAGCAGCGCCTTATCATCTTTTCATTCTGGCTATGACAAATCCATATTTTTTGACTATGGCAACCGCGTCACTGGTGAAAATGTATTTATAGAAATTTTGGGCGCAAGGCTTATCAGCACCTTCAAGCGTCAATGCCACCGGATACTTGATCTGTTCATAAAAATCTTGCGGCACGTCAAAAAAAATGATCGCCTTTTTGGCAAGCAATGCATCAGTTCTATAGACAAAAGAGCCATCTGTTTCCCCGCGGTCGGCATAGATCAGGGCCTGCCGCACATCTTTTGCCATAACCAGTTTCCCGGCAGCCAGGAGTTGGTCATAAATGCCTGCTTTACTGAGCGCCTGTTGCGCATACTGTCCGGCGGGCACACTCTTAGGGCTCCCCATGCCGATTCGCTGTAAATGTGTCACCTCATCAAGCGATGCGACCCGCTTTGTTTTCGGCCCGATGAAAACAAGGCGGTTGTAAGCAAAAGTTTTGTTGGTGGCAGGATCAATCTTTTTCTCGCTCTGAAGAAAATCCATCCACTTGGGGTTGGCGGAGATATAAAGATCGGCTGGGGCACCAAGATGAATTTGCCTGGCCAGTCCTCCTGATGAGCCAAAATTTGGCAAAATCAGGACATCGGGATAGGTCCTGGAAAAATCTGCGATCAGATCTTTAAACACCTCGGTCATACTGGCGGCCACAGAAAGACGAAGCTCAGCCGCCAAGAGGTGACTCCTGCCGAAAAATGGTAGAAAAATAAAGATTATCGTCAAAATAATTTTCAGCCAATACATGCTACAATCCTTTGGTTTGCATAAGTAATTCGTTTCCTATTACAACTGATCCGTACCAGTATGGAATTTCCACTAGTGTGAACAACGAATCCCGATTGACTATGATGGCACTAGCACAAACAATGCCACAGAATAAAATTTCGAGAAAAACCACAGAAAGAACTGGCCATTTTTGCATAAATGACTGTATTTAAATTATAATTGTCAAATCTTCTCGGGAGTTGTCAGCGGATGGTCCTCAAACATCCGAATTATTTTGTTTGGTGAGGACAAAGACAAATACAACAAAATGGTCGATGACTGACATTTTTGTCCGTTTTTTTCTGTTTGTTACGGGTGCAGGCCCAAACAACCTCAAACTCATCTGCGTGGACCATAATTCGCGGGACGGAAGCAGTGGTGTGATCGTACCGGGCTGGTATAAATTACCGGGTGTGCTATAGTATAGTTGGTAGTTGGGAATAAAACTGACATGGCCGATTGACAATGTATTTTTCTTTATAATGGCCCGCCAGAGAACTTTGGGGAGATAGATGCATCCCTTTTTTTATATTGGAATCCGCGAAGGTCAGGATAGCGAAACCTTAAGAAAGATAATCATGTTGAATATTTTTCTTTTTCTTGGGGCTATCCTCCTGTTGGCCATGGGTATTATTGCCTTGCTGCAAAATGCTCTATTTCTCGGGATTGCAGATTTTTTTGCTTCTGCCCTCCTTTTCGCGCTTCTTTATTATCTCTACCGTACTGGAAACGAGCCCGTTGCCTCCCATATGGGCGTGGGAACCCTGTTCTTCTTTTTTTGTTATCTCTTTTTTATTGGCGGAGTCGAGACGACTTCGTACATGTGGCTCTATACCTTTCCACTTTTCTCTCTTTATCTGCTTGGATTACCAAGAGGCATGTGGACGACCAGCCTGCTTTTTTGTTTTTGTGTCGGGATTCTGCTCTATGATTTATTGTCCGACAGCATCAATATCTACAATAAAAATTTCGCCATCCGTTTTATTCCATCCTACCTGATAGTCTGTGTATTAGCCTTTCTTGTCGAGCACAGCCGCTCTCACAGCAGAAACGCCCTGCTCGACAAGCAGCAACTCCTCGCCGGAACCATCAAACAAATTACAAAAGAAGGAAGCAGAACTGGAAGAGGCCAGAAACCAGCTCGAATTGCGGGTCACGCAGAGAACCGAGGAACTTGAAAATGCCAACGAACGGTTACGGCATGAAATCGAGGAAAGAAAATGGGCGCAACAGGAGCGTTTGCGGCTGGAATCAGAATTACTCAGGGCTGAAAAAATGGAACTGCTCGGCCGACTTGCCGGCGGTGTGGCCCATGACCTGAACAATGTGCTGTCCGGCATCGTCAGCTATCCCGACCTGCTGCTGCTCAAGCTTCCTGAAGACAGCGATATGCGCACTCCACTGCAAAATATACGTCGTGCAGGAAAACGTGCAGCCGTCATCGTTCAGGATCTGTTAACTCTTGCCCGCCGGGGGATTACAGCCAGAGAAAGAGTACAGCTTAATGAGCTCATCACAGCCCATCTGCAAAGTCCAGAGTTTATCAATCTCCAGAAAAATTTTCCCAAGGTAACGATTGAAACACGTCTTGCCGCCGATCTGCAATACCTGTCCGGTTCACCTGTTCATCTCGAGAAGGCATTCATGAATTTGCTGGTTAACAGTTTTGAAGCCATAGAAAACGAGGGAAAGGTGGTCGTGATAACGGAAAACCGTTACCTCGATAAACCAATAAAAGGATATGACACGACTATTCCCGGAAATTATGTCATCCTGAAGATCTGTGACAGCGGTACGGGCATTCCCCAGGACAAGCTGGCTAAAATATTCGAACCGTTTTATACCAGCAAGAGTATGGGCCGTAGCGGCACCGGGCTGGGGATGACCGTGGTGTGGGGTACCGTCAAGGATCATGGTGGTTACCTGGATGTCGAAAGTTCACCGGAAAATGGTACGACTATCACGGTATTTCTTCCTGTTCAGGAAACTGACATCGACCAACTGGCCGGAGCGGACATGCTACCGAAGGCTGCCCCCCACGGGAATGGTGAAACAGTCCTGCTGGTTGACGATGATCCGGCCCAGCGTTCCCTCGGAGAAAACATCCTTTCCTCCCTGGGCTTCAAGGTGGCAACGGCTGCGAGTGGCACGGAAGCGATAACTTTCATCCGAGAGACAAAGGTGGACCTTATCCTCCTTGATATGATCATGGAACCGGATATGGATGGCCTGGATACATATCAACGCATTCTCGAAATACGTCCGGAGCAGAAAGTCATTATAGTGAGCGGCTATTCCGAAACCGATCGGATTAAAAAGGCCATGCACCTTGGGGTAAACAGCTACATTAAAAAACCATACGGCTTGGAGGAATTTGTCGTAACAATCCAAAATGTTCTTGCAATGTAAGCAACTTAAGACAAACACTCAGATAACAACCGGACGACATTATTCTATGGCACGTCCGCCTTTTTCATTTCCAGAAGTTATTTCACAGCCTTGACTAGCACCCTATTTTTGGCGGTGCAGTGCTTTTATTTTCTCCAATATATAATTTTTTCCCTTGTAATTGCCGATAAGTAGTAGACATGGATGATTTAACATCCTATGAGCAATAATCGTAAGATTTTAAAATACAACAACAAGGAGAACACAATGGAAAAATACCTCAGGCAGACCATTTTTCTGATATATGCTTTTTTACTGCGTTGGCCGATCTGGCTGCTGATCTGGATTTTCGGTCGCAGCGGCATGTTTAAAACCCTCTTTCTCATTTACCCGACCGACACCTCAGAGTGTCTTGATTTTTGTCCGAATATAAAATGGCTGCGAAATTTCTTCTCGGGCCGTCCTACCCCTGCCGGCCTGATAATGAACGGCTGGCGGCCTATGGGCATATACCTCGTCATTCCCAACTCATCCATGGAGTTAATGCGTAAAAAAAATCGTCCCCTCGTTGAGACTATTATCCGACGCATTCAATGGGCGCGCAGGATTTCTGGTGCGAAGGCGATAGGTCTGGCCGGGCAGCTTGGTCCGATTTTCGAAAAACGTCATGGCATCCCGATGGAGCCGCCTTTTTACAGCAGCACCTATGGCAATATTTTCAGCATTCAAAAGGCCGTCAGCCATTTGGTAAGTACAGGCAGGAAGAGACCCTGGCAGGTTTCAGTTTCAATTATCGGCGGCGGCCTTCTTGGGGAAGACCTGCTGCAGTATCTCGGCGGAGATGGCTATCAGATGTCTATGGTGGATGTCCGATATACGACAAGAGGTGATGTCAAATTGGTGGACGAAGAGACAGCTGGTCAACAGCTGCGCGAGGTCGACTTTGTCATAAATCTCCTTCCCAGGGGAAAGGACTTTATGGATTGCCGGCTGCAGACGCTCATGCCTGAAACAGCAACCATCGTCGATTTTTCCCGACCACCTATTCCCCAGGAGGCCATCCCCCAGAAAACAGTGATGGGCAACAGGGTGCAACGCAGCGGCGTACACTTTTTCATGAGGCTGCCTGGCGGCTGGAAACGACATGAACTGCCGGCCTGTTCCATGCCGTCTCTTTTGGTGGCCTTTGGTGGCTTACCGTTACGGAATTTAGAAGACTTCCGTTCTGCGGCCAGGCAGTTTCACTTCTCCACAGCATTGACCGGGGCACCGATCCTGGCGCACAGAACCATCAGGGAGAAATTGCACGATCTTATCGCTCTCCCCCCAGTCGTTGCCCGTTTCATGCTGCTTATCGGAAAAGGCCGACAATCTTTTGGCAAATCGCGCAGCTGATTGAAAGCACCTTAGTCCTGGGCCGTGGGCCGTGAATCTCACGCCCCGCCATTCAGCATCAACAACGCCCCTGCAAGGCAAGACGACAGACAATTCCAGGTCACTTACCAACTCTTTTGCAGGGGCTTTTTTTACCAATCATTCGGAGTTGGCAGGACACGTGACGATCTCATCTCAGCAACAGGATGCAGGATATTAATAATTGATATTTAATTCAAATTCCCTCAATCGTTTATGGATCGAGCGAAGTTCGGTGATGGTGGTCCAATTGGCGATAAAAATGGAAAAGGATTCCCGCACCTTGCTGAAAGCGTTGGACACCTGGACCAGAACCCCCAGGGTAATCAGACCGGTGAACAAGCCTGGCCCCATAATCAGATAGGGAACGATAACCATCAACTGTTCAAAAAAATTCACCCAGATATCAAAATACCCATAGTGGAGAAAGAGCCGATTATAGTTGAATTTCAAGCCGACAAACAGTTCGGTGATGGTTTCCGTTTTACCGTAATTGATTTTATCGTCTTCGGCGTAAACAAGCTCTTTACGAAATGCCGCCTCTACCTTTTGGTTGTTATATTCCAGACCAGGCAATTTTATTCCCACAAACCAGGAAATAAGCAGGCCACCTACGGAAACCAGCAGCGCCACCCAGACCAGACTACCCGGAATATCCTTGATGATTTCAAGATCAACTCCTTTACTTAACCCCCAGAGAATCGGCAGAAAAGCAAAAAGCGTCATGATCGCCCGTATCACCTGCAAACCCAGACTTTCAAAAATCCGGGCAAATCGATAAATATCCTCCTGAATACGCTGACTGGCCCCCTCCACTTCCTCTTCAACTGTCTGCCATTTGGCAACATAGGAAAAAGTCATAGCCTCCCGCCACTTAAAGGCATAAATACGCGTAAAATATGCGGTCACGGTGGCAATCAGTACATAAGGGAAAGCGATTTTGGCAAACATCAGCATCTGCTCCCAGAACTCTTCCACTTTATGTTCAGTGGCCTTTTGTAGAATATTATAAAAACCGCCATACCATTGATTCATCTTAACAGATAATTCGACCTGGATAAACAGGGCCAGCCAACAAGGTCAGCCCCCCGCCATACGCCCAGAGGGACCATCTTTTACTCTTAAAAAACGATCGAAACATTCTCGCCAATCCTTTGTTAATAAAAATCTATAATAAGTCCTTAATAAGGGGTGACAGGCTTTACAACCACATGAGTCGGAAACAATAATCGGTTATCTCTCTTCAGACACTCTTTTTTCTCCAGCCGATCTTCATTTCCTTTATGAGGTTGCGGACCAATAAAAACTAACAATCCACCCCAGGAGACCAGCACAGCCCAAAACAGCCATTTTTCCACCGTGTTGGCTGTCGGCATCTGGCCAAAACCCAGGCACCTTTCGCGGCAAAGAATAACGAATCAGCAGCAAGATGGTGCCAAGGTGCCAGGCATACATCCATTTTCGAGGCCAGTCCCCAGCATACAGCGAGAGAATCCGATATTGAATGACAAAAGCCACAGTCCAGGTCACTGCCCCCCACCCCATGAAAAGATGACTGCTGGAGGAAAGAGCCGGAAAAATTTATACCTGCCAGAAGAACCATCGCCGGCAATTGCAGATACATCGATGCCCTGAAACGGGGCCAGTCAAGTTTTTTGATAACCATGCCCATAAGAATTGAACTGGCGCAGACAAAACATCAGAAAACCGTTCGCCACCTCAAGATGAGGAATCTGCCTGCCCACTTCACGCAGGCCGCCGATATACCACCAGACAAGTCCCAAAATCATGACCGGCATCGGATAATATTTTTCCCACTTGTGTCAATTCACCGCTATATCTGTCCAGAAAATAGCTAGAAGAAAGAGCGGCAAATGAGAGACAGAAGCAACCGAGGAAATAATAATTAGCAAAGGGTGCTGCGAAAAATGGATACCAAACCGAATCGATAAAGATGAAACCGGCTGCCAATTGCAGCAGCAGCCCGAAATGACGGGTAAGTAGTCTTCTCTGCACCACACCGGCCCAGAAGCACCACTGCCCCTTCGAGAGCCAGGATTGGCGCCGACCAACGTCCGTCCAGGACAAGTGGGATAAAAGACTGCCCAATACCACCCCCAGTAAAGACAAGGACTTCACACCTGGTACCAGGTTTTTCTCCCGCAACAGCCATTTTGTCTCTTACCGGATAAGTGCAGCCGCTTCCCTGTCTCCGGGAAGACCTCTCTGGTGAAGATAGGTGCGGATCTTTTCTTTCTCCAGCTCCGTCTTCTTCTGCGCCAGATTGGCTTTGGCAGAGAGGGAGTCAATCCGTACCGCCACCACTGCGCATGCCTTAACCGCCGGAGTTTCTACAGTAATGGCAGAAAATTGCGGGACGTTTTCGTGGCAGGCCATAAGAGCGTTAAGGGCAGCGACTTTCTCATCTGACTGTTCGACAATTTCAGCCCGGCCGCGGATGATCACACTCTGGTAATATTGCCCGACATCGCAGACGGGCATTGATGTATCGTACCCAGTGTCAAGATAAGCAAGGGGGATATCCACTTCGAAACAGACTTTGCCATGCCGTCTGATATTATCGAGCTTTTCCCCTTTCAGGCTGCAATGAAAATATATCGCCTCCTGCCAATAGACATAATTGACCGGCGTGATATAGGGGTAGCCGTCCTGGCCAAGGGTTGCCAGCCTGCCCACCCTTGTTGTTGTCAAAATAGCTCTCAATTTCTTTCTTTTCAGTTATCTCACATTGTTTTCTTCGCATCTCTTGTCCCTCAAACTTTAAATCGACAATCGTCACTGACCGGTTACTCCTCTTCCCGCCACAGCGGAAAAAGCTCTTCAATGCCTTTTTGGGCATATCCGGCCATAGCCAGATACGACTCATCAGCAAAAGGCCGCCCCTCTGCCGTCGCCTGGATTTCAATCCACCGGCCATCGCCTGACATAACGAAGTTCGCATCGGCTTCTGCGGACGAATCCTCGGTATAATCCAGATCAAGGATCACTTCACCATTCAGAACTCCGGCAGATATCGCTGCCACCGGCATTATTGACGGAAGTGCTTCCAGACGGCCTTCGGCGACGAGTTTCTGCAGGGCATCTCTTACCGCCAGAGCACCACCGGTAATGGAGGCAGTGCGGGTTCCTCCATCAGCATTGAGAACATCACAGTCCACCCGAACTGTTCTCTCACCGATGGTTTTGAGATCAACCATCATCCGCAGACTCCTGCCGATCAACCGTTGAATCTCCATGGTTCGTCCCGACTGTCCCTTGGTTTCCCGTCGATATCGACTGTTCGTGGCGCAGGGAAGCATCCCGTATTCTGCAGTTATCCAGCCCTGCCCGCTGTCTTTTAAAAAAGGAGGAACCTTTTCCTCCACAGAAACTCCACAGATAACATGGGTATTGCCCATGCGGATAAGCACCGAAGCCATCGGCCTGAGGCTGCAGTCCTCTGTCAATGGATACGGGTCTGATACTGTCCAGTTTTCTGTTATTATATCGCATGGTCCACCTGTTAAATTTATGGGTTCATTTCTGTAAGATAATGTGCAAAGTAATTGTACGTCTTCCACCGGGTAAACGCAACTCAGGCCCGGTATGCCAATACAGCTACCAGGCCTGAGACAAACGGTTGAGAACACAGGGAGAGGAGATAAATAGTATAAACAACTTACTCCTGCAAGATTTTCCTTACACTCTCAAGATACTCCTGACCAATTTTGGGTCCCCACTCCTGGTATACCTTTCCGCTCTCGGCAACCATCTTCTCCTTATCAGCGGGAAGCATCTGCAGAAAAGTTACTCCCGCTGCCTTGGCGGCGGCAATCTGCTCCATCTGCTGCTCTTTCGTTAGTTTTCGGGCAACCGCACTTTCCTCTTTTACGACTTTCAACAGGAGCTGCTGTAACTCCACCGGGAGCTGCTTCAGCCACTTCTGGTTGATAATATGAACATACAATCCCTGGGCATAATCAAGCTCGGTAAAGTATTTGGCGATGGTGAATTTTTTGGAGATGTTGCAGACGATTGGCGTGTGATCAAGACCATCGATGACTCCTGTCTGCAATGCCTGGGGCACATCCGGCCAGGGTAAAACAGCGAATTTAAGCTTCCAGGCTTTGTACGAGTCAATATTGACCGGTGCTTCGGCAATACGAAAATTGACACCTCTGGCCTCTTCCAAAGTGGTTACAGGCCGGGTTGTTGCCCAACCATAGCTGCCGTAGCCGGTAAAATCAATAACCTGAAGGCCCTTTGACAAGGGGGCGTCACGAAAAGGATTCCAGATTTCCGGCGTATCTCTGAATTTATCGAGTTTTTCAAAGGTATCGACCACAAAGGGCAGGTTGACGATGCCAAGCTCAGGGGCAATATTGGCAGCGGCAACGGAGGAACTCATCATCCCCTGAATAGCCCCGAAATTGAGTTTATTGATAACATCTTTTTCACCGCCGAGCTGGCTCAGTGGACGAAAATCGACATACAGCTGACCTTTTGATTCCTCCCAGACCCGATCCCGAATTCGAAAGCCAACGGCTACACCCTCAATGGCAGGATGTCCGACACAGGACAGAAGATACACATACTTTGCCCCCGAAGGATCAAAAGCCGGCTGCCATTTGGCCAGAGGATCATCTGCACCCAAAACGGGTAGAGCCACTAAGCTTCCCAGCATAAAAAGCATGATGCCCAAACAACTCTTTTTCAGTTTGTTCTCATGGTCTCTCTCCTTATTTTAAAATACAGAAATAATCTGCCAGGTGAAAGGTAACGGATAGGCGCGGGAATTGGCAACAAAATTCGACATTCAATATAGCATAACTACCTAGAACCACAACATATAGGTCACAAAACCAGAACAACAAATTCGCCACAACGCAAGAGAAGCCTAATTTTATTCTGAATATACCTACTCAAGTTTAATTTAATTCCAATTTTGGTGAATTCTGGCGCATTTGATTCAACAAAAAGGTTTACGAACATTCCTCGTTTATGGTATTGAAAAAGGCATTCATACAGGGCAAAACATGCTCCAAGCAATAGCTACCAAAGCTTTTTTATCAGTTCTGTTCTCATCTTAAACAAGGAGGCTCCATCATGAAGAAGCTGTTTGTTGTTTTAGTGCTCGCACTCTGCCTGCCGGGTGCAACATTGGCCGCAGAAGAAAAGAAAAATCCTCTGGAGGCCTGGCAGCCCAAATTTGATCCGAGTGGCGCCGAGTACACCTATATATTATCCAATGTTTCCCACCCGGTTATTGAAGGCGTCGGAGCCGGATATCGTATTCGTGACAAGGTCTGGGAAAAATCCGGTGGCCGCCTCTATGTTGATTTCCGTCCACTGAGCCAGCTCGGCGGCGAAAAAGATGTTATCAGCAAACTCAAGCTGGGAGCCATTCAGGGGATGATGAGTTCCTCCGTTGCCGCAGCCAATGTCTCCGATGTACTGGGCATCGTCAATCTTCCCTATGTGGTCGATACCTTTGAAAAACTCGATAAATTCAGAAATACCCCTGAACTCTGGCAGCCTTTTGCCGATGGGGCACTGAAGCAGGGCATCCTGGTTGCCGACATAACCGGTTACGGCCCCTATGGCTGGGCAACAACCACCCCGGTCAAAACCATAGCAGACGCAAAAAACACCAATTTCCGCATCGCCGAAGCCCCTGTTAATACCGATACCTACAAGGCGTGGGGATTGAAATTTACCGTAATGCCCTGGCCGGATGTGCCCCAGGCTTTGCAAACAGGTGTTATTACCGGTCTTGACCATACCGCCATTGTCTGCAATATCACCAAAAAATTCACCATCGCCAAATACTTTACTGAACTCAACTATGCCCAGGGACTTTTTGTTCATATGATCAACAAACGCTGGCTGGATAAATTGCCAAAGGATCTGCAGGAAATCCTGCTGTCCGTGATCGCTGAGGAAAGCAAGATGCACCCGCGCCCTGACCGTCGAGCAATACGGCACTGAAGTGGCCAAAGCCAAAGAGGCGGGAGTTGAATTTTTCACCCTTTCCGACGAGGATATAAACCAGCTGAAGACAGAGGCAGAGCCTGTATTGCACGAATGGGGCAATAAAATCGGCCCTGAATACCTCGCCAAGGTGAGAAAAGAGCTGGCAGACTGATCCTCCTCTTATTCAGCGTGATAAAATTAATAACGTTCCAATAACATTATAATTTTTTTATTGGAACGTTATTGAAATAACCATATGACAGTCACGGTACCGGATCTGAGGCTTATATATGGTCTCTTCCCTGTTCCTCCGTTTCATAAATATAAATTAGAAATGAACCTGGACTCACTTCGTTGCAAAATTTTGATATTTTCCGGTTGCACAGTTTTAGCTTTTGGTGGTTCCGGCGTTGCCGATCCGGCCACGGCAGGGGAACCTTCATTTCCCTGTGATAACGTGCAGGCCGGCAGTATCCTCGATATGGTCTGCCAGGACAGTAATTTATCCGCCCTCGACCGCGAGTTGGCTGCCGTCTACCGGGCAGCTGCTGCCAAAGTGACTGATGGGCAGCGCCCCATGTTACGCACTGAACAGCACGGCTGGATTAAAGGGCGCGATGATTGCTGGAAAAGTGCGGACAAACACGGCTGCATTGAAAAAGAGTATCAACACCGCATCGCTTTTTTACAGGCAAATTATAGCCTGGTTCCCGGCACCGGCCCCTTTTCCTATCTCTGCGATAATAAACCCGGAAACGATATCGTCATCACATATTATTCGACCGATCCGCCAACACTCATAGCCCGGTACAGAAACAGCACCTCTCTCATGTTCCGGCAGGTTGCGGCCAGCGGCGCAAAATACCAGGGACGCAATGAGACCTTTTGGGAACATCATGGCGAAGCATTGGTTACCTGGGGCTATGGAACGCTGGAAATGCATTGCGAAACAACAGCAGGCACACAAAGCCAAACTACCCACACGAATAATCCAAGAGATTGATAAGTGACTATTCCACCAGGTGCTTCAATAGTGTCCCTGCCCGACACCGGGAAACCATATCCGACCTTGCTTGGATTTCTCGCCGGACAGTTCCCCAAAATCCCAGAACAGATCTGGCTTGAGCGTATTGTCTCGGGAAAGGTGCTCACTGAAGAGGGGCATCCGGTTACCCTGGACTCGCCCTATATGCCCAACAGGCGATTATTCTATTACCGGGAGGTAATGGACGAACCGCTGGTTCCTTTTGACGAACAGATTCTGTTCAAAAATAACCACCTGCTTGTCGCCTGCAAACCCCATTTCCTCCCAGTAAGCTCCTGCCGGGCAATACCTCCATGAGACACTCATAGAAAGACTTAAAGGAAAAAACGGGAAACCCCTTTCTCTCTCCCATCAATCGGATTGACAGGGGAACTGCCGGCCTTGTCTTAGTTTCAGTGAACAAAGAGACCAGGGGACTGTATCAACAGTTGTTCATGAATGGACTGGTTCGAAAATCCTATGAAGCGATTGGTGATTTTTCCCAAGGTTCGAGACAGAAAGAGTGGCTAGTGGAGAACCGTCTTGAACCAGGTCACCCCTGGTTTCGAATGCAGCCCTGTACAGGTACAATCAATGCCCGATCCCGGATCCTGCTGGTTGAAGCGAAAGAAGGGCGAGCACGTTTTCAGCTCTTCCCCATCACCGGAAAAAAACATCAACTGCGAATTCATTTAAGCGGTCTTGGTTTTCCGATTATCAACGATCGTTATTATCCAGACACTCCTGCCGAAGATGGCCGATGATTTCAGCCGCCCCTTACAGCTTCTGTCAAAAAAATCGAATTCATTGACCCACTCACCAAAGCAAGAGATGTCATTTACTCGCAAGAAAACTCTATCCCTTGATTGTGCATGGAAACTAAACGATTAACAGCCACAGCCGCAGGAGCCACCACAGCCGCTGCCGGCTTTGGCCAAAGACTGCACGATTTCGCGATTGTCTGCATCATTTACGGCGGTTACTTCGACCTGCAGTACTAAGCTATTGGGCATTATTTGTAAGCCAAGCACCTGTCGTAGAGGTAATAAGAGATGACCGAAAAACTCCTGTGCCTCGGCAGCAGAAACAGTGAGTCCCAGAGCTTTCACCGCAGCTTTTTCATAGAGTGCACTTTCAAATGGGCAGAGTCCTTCACTTGCCACCCCATAAATAAAAGCAAAGGTCCACAGGTGAACCGGTTACATCTGAATTTCCCGGTGCACTGCCAGCATTGAGCAAAAGTGTTACCTTCTTCAAATTTTCAATAATTGCTGTCAAGGTACTCTCCTATGGTTATGTCATTAAATTATCATCGTCACCCGGAGATGCTTACCCCGGTTTGTGTTGTATTCACTTAAGCATCGGACTTTTTGGGGCCGAAGTCGAAGAATTTTTCCGGAATCGGTTGATAGATACAACCATCCTTCGGGGCTTTCAACGACGGCCCGGATACGCTCCTCGAGATCCTCCAATAGCCTTTCCTCCTTGCACCGCCTCACCACTTTCTCCAACCACTACTCTGTTCAAATGACGCATTACTAAAGCCCCGGAAAACAGGTTGCCCTGCCATTTGGCAAAGGATTTACCGGAATAGAGAAGCAAACTGCCGGGAGCTATGGAAGGGATATAGACCTTAACCGGATCAGCCATGCCATCCTTCGCTCGTACTCTCACCGACCGGGATGGGGCCCCAATATTCTTTGCCATGGGAGACAACCGGCCAGCCATAATTTTTACCGGGCATGATGAGATTTATTTCATCACCGCCCCGAGGCCCATGTTCATTGCTCCACAGTCGGTTATTTACCGAATCGTAAACAATTCCCTGAGGATTGCGATGACCATAACTCCAGATTTCAGGAAGACCTCCGCCCGCGGCAAACGGGTTGTCGTGCGGAACAGTCCCGTCAAGATAGAGGCGCAGAATCGAACCGGCATGGGTTGACAGATCCTGTCCGTTAGGTCGATGGCCACGGTCACCGATGGTAAAGAAAAGATGACCTGCATTGTCGAAAGCAATTCGGCTGCCAAAATGGTGCGAGGCTGATTGGCTGACTGTGTGGTCAGAATGTCATCCCAATCGATTAGCCGATCCCCGGTCACATGGGCTCTGGCCAGGGTGGTAACGGCCATGTCCTCCCTGTCTTTTGCTGTAGGTGAAATAGATCCAGTCACCGGGCGAATAGTCTTTTGGTACGGCGACGTCCAGCATCCCCCCCTGCCCCTCATTAAAGACTTCCGGGCCACCCTGCAATACAGTGCGTTTACCGGAATTCAGGTGCAATATTGAAATCTTTCCTTCCCGCTCGGTAAAAAGCAGCTCGGATGGGCTTATAAAAAGTCATTCCCCAGGGAACGCCAAGACCGCCGATAACTTCTTCAACCTGAAAGTCCATTCCTTCACTGCTGCCGACAAAGAGCGGGCGGGCCGGGCATTGCTCAGCCGAAAATACGAGCAACAAGAGCAAGAAGTAAATGATTTTTCCCATCTCAATCTCCTCGATGATTCGTGAAATCCTCATCGAAACGCTTCGGGATGGACTCTGGAAAAGCTCGATATACTAGGCGTAGTGTCTGAAACGGCGATTTGGCAGTACATATGGTACGGCGAATCGCCGTTTCAGACCTACAACGACGTAGATCGGGTTGCTAGTGCCCTTGTGGGTGCTTTTTACGAGTCCATCAAACGAAAAGAAACGCTTGTGAGATATAACGATAATAATTATACTGGTGCGCGCCAGTGAAGAAAAGAATTTCTAATGTACATAAAGGAAAGAGGAGAGCATATCATGGCAACCGAAAGCACTAATATAGCGGCAGACCAGCACCCCCCAGCAGCAGAAAAGCCGGCATGGTATGAATACTGGTTAGATCTTTTCAAGAAGCTACTGGAGTTAAGCAATTTCAAATACGGAACTAAAAAAAATTTCTGATACACTTCGTTCCATGACTGACTCGACTACTGCCGGCTGGCAACTTTTCCAGCCGGCAGTATCACCCTCCTGAAAGAGCGGGAAAGATATCTATTTCATCGCCATCTTGCACAAGATCATTTTCCTTGAGCACCCTCCCCTTGCGAATGGCGATGATCCCACCCAGCTCAAAATCCGCTTGGGCAGTGCATAGCCGCAGCACTGCCGCCAGAGTCTCGGGTTTTTCAATATGTACCTCAAGCCTGCCAATATCGGTAAGCCTGAAATGAATGCTTACCATTTTCTGGCCAGCGCCGATTCTTCGTCGGTAATATCCATTACCTCCCCGGTCTCCGGCTGGGCTTCTTCATAGAAGGTCTCGGCAAACCGGTAATCCAGAGCGGTGATACCGGCATCGGTATTAAACTGATGCTCAATCCGCAGAGTCTCCTTGACGATATCATCAAATTCCTCTGCACTGATATCCACACCATAGCGAAATCGCACCAGATCCAGCAAGGGCTGCATATCATTTTGCACTGAATAGCGGACAAAGTTGCACATCCCCATCGCATCCATGCGGGAACCGATTACCTGGAATTTCTGCGACAGCTCCACTTTGCCTTCCTTGCTGGTCGGCACCTGTTCATCCCGCAGAGTAAAACCAAAGGTATGATCCGCCCCCATAGGGGAAGACAGATAAGTCATAGCCATCCCCTTCGTCCCACGGGGTTCGTAGGCCGGAATCGCCTGGCCAAGCACATGGGGCGCATGACGAACACCAAGCACCTTGGCGGCTATCTTGCAGCCGGAGGCAAGGATGCGGCCAAGAGGCGTCAAGGCTAGCACTTCCTCCATCAACTTGACGGCAGCCCCGGTATCACCAAATTCGGCAAGACCTGCCTCCATGGCCACTCCGATAGCGGCGCCAACGTCAAGGGTATCAACCCCGGCATCATTGGCAATACGGTTCATAGTTGCTATGGCGTCGAGATCCTTGAGACAGAGGTTGGATCCCATCAGGGCCATTGTTTCGTATTCTACAGGTGAACAGAGCAGTTTGCCGTCTTTATCCGGATAGACATTGGAACACTGGATAGCGCACGGGTGCATACAGGCGTGCTGGGTCTGGCCTTCGCCGCCCCGGTCCTTGATGAGGTCGTACATGGACTGGGCGTTTATTTTTTCCGCCCCTTCCATCACCCCGTGCCTGAAATTTCTGGTCGGCAGCACCTTCAATGCCTGGCAGATATCCACCATAGCCGCCGTGCCATATTTGGTGAAAAGTGTTGATACCGGATTTTCCTTCAGCAACTGAACAATCTTCTTGGTGCCGGCCTTAAAAGCATCCTGATCTTTAAACTCCGGCTTTACTTCACCGTCATTTAAGATCACCAGGGCAATAATTTTTTTCGAAGCCATCACCGCCCCAAGCCCTCCCCGCCCGGCATATCGTGAGCAGACGCCATGGGGATCGGAACAGGCAATGCCGGTGGCATACAAAAGTTTTTCCGCGGTGGGGCCAATGGTTATGCAGCCGGCCTTGGCGCCGAATCGTTCATTGAGCAGATCAGATTTTTCATAGACACCTTTGCCAGCCAGAAATTCCCCATCAACAAATTCGGTTCTCTCCTTGCCGATCACAACAATCTTCCACCCAGCCTGCTCTTTAGGAGCATCTTCAAGGGAAATACAGCGCAATCCATGCTGCGCCATCCTGACACCGACTATCCCTCCGGCATTACTCTCTTTGATTCCCCCGGTAAGAGGACTTTTTCCACCAATGCTCAGCCGATCGGAGCTGGAGACAATGGTGCCGGCAAGCACACCTGAGCAGAAAAAGAGCTTATTATTTTTACCCAGAGGATCACAGGTGGCCGGAACCTCGCGACTGACAAGCCGGGAGGAAAGTGTCCTTCCGCCAAGAAGATAGTCTGTCGAATCAAACGATCTCCGTTCTCGTCTCATAGGTGGCGGTATTGATACGTAAAATTGAAAACATAATTTTCTCCGTTAGTAGTCCTGACAGATATTTTTTCCGACAGCAGCATACGGTATATTAACTCCTGCAAACCTTGCGATAAGCTGACAGCAGTTAAGTATGTCCTACAGCCACTGATTGCATATAACCAGCAGAAATTACAATCAAAACCACAAACAATGTATACAATTTTTGCATACATATTTAATTAGGCTATTTCATCCATGGTGTCAAGATTTTTCCGACGCACTATTCAACAGGTTGGTACCACCTGAGTCGCAGAGCATTGGTGACGACCGAAACAGAGCTGAGCGCCATGGCCGCGCCGCCAATCATCGGATTGAGGGTTGGGCCGCCGAAGATGGCCAGCAGTCCTGCCGCCACGGGAATGCCGACCACATTATAGGCAAAGGCCCAGAATAAGATTCTGACGAATATTACGCATGGTCGCCCGGCTGAGGCCAATGGCTCGACCAATCCCAGCCAGATGACCGTTCATCAAAACTATATCGGCTGACTCCATGGCAACATCAATCCCCGTACCCATGGCCATACCGACATCGGCCCTGGCCAGGGCGGGTGCGTCATTTATTCCGTCGCCGATCATGGCAACGATCTCGCCCTCCTGCTGCAACCTGACCACTTCCTCTTCCTTGTTGTCAGGCAGAACCCCGGCGACAACCCGCTTTATCCCTGCCTGACTGGCCACCGCCTGCGCTGTCTTTTCATTGTCTCCGGTGAGCATCACCACCTTAATCCCCATCGCCTCAAGATCACGGATGGTTTTCCCGGCTTCATCTTTCAATGGATCGGCAATGGCCAAAAGCCCGGCAAGAACGCTGTCAACAGCGACAAACAAAACTGTTTTGCCCTGGTCGGAGAGTGCACTCGCCTCTTTTTGTATCTGTTCAGTCATCCCTTCGATTTGATTTTCCAGGAGAAATTCGCTATTACCCAACAGCACCTCATAGCTAGTTGCCATCGAATTGAACAGATGCGGAAATACCCCGCCCAAGGGTTGCTGAAAAAGATTGTGACTCGGGCACAACATGGCCAGTCTTTTTTGGCTGCGGCAATAATTGCTTCGGCAAGGGGATGCTCTGAATGGCTCTCCGCCCCGGCAGCAAGCTGCAGCAGCATCGTTTCATCAAAATCTACCAAGAGGACGGATATCGGTCACCTCAGGTCTGCCGATGGTGAGCGTACCGGTTTTGTCAAAGACCACGCAACTGACCTTCTGGGCCATTTCCAGAACCTCGCCGCTCTTTACCAGCACTCCCAACTGCGCCCCCCGTCCGGTCCCAACCATGATTGAGGTTGGTGTTGCCAGCCCCATGGCACAGGGACAGGCGATGACCAGAACAGCTATAAAAATACGCAGAGAAAAACTGAAGTCGGCACCACCGATGAAAAACCAGCTTAAGCCGGCCAGCGAGGCAATAAGTATCACGGTCGGCACAAAATAGAGACTGATACGATCAGCAAGATTGGCTATCGGCGCCTTTGTTCCCTGCGCATCCTGAACCAGTCGGACAATTCGGGCCAACATGGTATCCCGTCCGACTTTTTGCGCCTCCATGGTTAAGGACCCGTTTTTATTCAGTGTTCCACCAAAAACTGTCATCTCCCTTTCGTTTCATAACCGGCATGCTCTCGCCGGTGAGCATTGATTCATCAACCGCAGATTGCCCATCTCTTATTATGCCATCCACCGGAATTCGTTCTCCGGGACGAATGAGAATGCGATCACTCGACCTGTATCTCCGCCACCGCCACCTGACGCTGGCCGTTTTCATCGATCAGCGTTGCCGTATCCGGGGTAAGCTGCATCAGCTGCCTGATGGCATCCGTCGTTCGGGCCTTCGATCTGGCCTCCAGATATTTTCCCAGGGAAACCAGAGCAATCAACATGGCAGCCGACTCAAAATAGAGATCATGGGCCCGGGCGACGGGATCAATATCCCAGAGCCAATTTCCACCATATTCCAGGTTGAATAGACGAAAGCTGCGCCAGTTCCGATGGCTATCAGGGAATCCATATTGGGTCCCCCCCTGAGAAGTGCCGGAATGCCATCCAGATAAAAATTTCTGCCGAGGTACAAAACCGGCAAAAGCAGGAGAAACTGGACGACTGCATGGGTGAGAGGTGAATGGTCAGGGTGCAGCGATGCCAGGCAGGGTAATGCCAACCATACCCGCCATCGACAGACACATGATCAGCAGGGCCAGGACAAATGCCGGCAGGAGCCTGTTTTTCATCGACTGCAATCGAACAGCCGCATCCTGCGCACTGCCCAGTCTCATCAGTTTCCGCAGTTACAACCTCGGCGGAAAAACCAAGGCCGGCAATTGCCTCGGCTATTGCAGTGATGGTAATTGTCAGTGGATCATAGGTGATTTTAGCCTTTTCAGTGGCCAGATTTACCGAGCAATCGGTGACCCCTTCCAGGTTACCGACCACTCTTTCAATGCGCGAAGAACAGGCCGCACAATGCATGCCTTTAATATTGCTTCAATTTTTTCTATTGCCATGGCAGATAGTTTTTGGCAGAGATTGCTTAAGAATTTCCTTTAATACCTATACCATAATGTTTTTCTGCAACATTTCGAGAACAAACATCATTCGTATAGCTCTGACTCGAAAAGCACACGCCATCTCGAGGATTTCAAACGTGGCATTGATCCTTATTGTATGCAGGCCATGCCAGCCTGTAACCCGTCATGTGCCCTGTCATTCCTTACATCATGCCATGCTGATACCAGAATTTGGCAGTATGTTTGCCGTCAACGTCTTTAAAAAGACAGATTACCCCCCATTTTCCATCTTCATCAATGGTGAAATTGGCTGCATAAACCCCGCTGCCAAAATCCTTCAGATCAGCGATCTGCTCTTTTCCCGAAGGTGAAATGATCTTGACTTTACCTACTGCCTTGTCAATTTTCTTACCATCCTTCATAAACGTGGCCATGACATGATGGGTATGCCCCTCCGGATCGGTCATATTCATGCTGGCCAGTTCCATGACCTGAAATTCGGCATGGATACCATCGACCATTACCATCTCCTTGAATATGCCTCCTTCCTGGCTGGAGCCATGATCCATCTGGCTATGATCCATCGATTCCGTTTTGGCTTGATCCATTGCTGCCTGTCCATCATGCTGTGCATGATCGTGGCTCGCGCTGTCCATGGCCATTGCCCTGCCACTGAGCAAGAAACTGCAGAGGGCAATTATTGTTATTATTTTTTTCATTTGTTTCACCTGTTGTTGATTTTGTTTCTTATTTGCCGAGGTCAGCCTCGACAAATCCCAGCTTACTCCAATTCTTCTGATCTGTTTTTGTTGTTCTTTACATTTTCCGGCGGCCTGTCGGGTCAAACCGATTCCTTTCCAAAGCCCATAAATTGCCGGAACCACCACGAGGGTCAGGACCGTCGCACTGAGCATTCCACCAACCATGGGCGTAGCAATTCGCTTCATTACCTCGGAGCCGGTGCCGCTGCTCCACATAATGGGCGCAAGGCCGGCAATGATGGCCACAACCGTCATCATCTTCGGCCGTACCCGCAGCGCCGCCCCGTGCTCAATGGCCATATTGAGATGCTTCTTGCAGAATGAATCCCCGTACTTCTCACGGTATTTTTTATAGGAGATATCGAGATATATGAGCATCACCACGCCGGTCTCCGCCGCCACCCCGGCAAGGGCGATAAAACCAACGGCCACGGCAACACTCATATTGTAGCCCATATAATCCATCAGCCACAGCCCGCCGGTCAGGGCAAAGGGCACAGACAGCATGACAATGAGGCTCTCGCTAATATTTTTAAAATTAAGATAGAGCAGCAGAAAGATTATAATCAGGGTGGCCGGCACCACGACCTTTAATTTCTGCTGGGCCCGAACCATATACTCATACTGACCGGACCAGACGATGCTGTACCCCGGAGGAAGAGCAACTTTTTCGGACACCGCCTCCTGCGCCCGCTGCACATATCCCCCCACATCTCCCCCGGTTATATCCACATAGACCCAGGCATTTTTCCGGGCGTTTTCACTTTTAATCGCAGGAGCCCCCTTGTGAATGGAGATATCCGCCACCTGGGTAATCGGGATCTGTGCGCCGCTTGGCGTCGGGATGAGGATGCGGCGCAGTTTTTCAGGCGTATCCCGCAACTCTGAGCCGTACCGCAGATTTACCGGATACCGTGCCAGTCCCTCAACGGTAGAGGTAATATTCAAGCCGCCAATGGCGGTCATAATCACGTCCTGCACATCGCCGACAGTCAGACCGTATCTGGCGGCCTCCTCACGGTTGATTATATAGTCGAAAAAATTGCCGCCGGTAACCCGCTCGGCATAGACGCTGGCCGTTCCCGGGACCTCTCCTATTACTGCCTCAACCTTCTCGCCGATCTCCGAGAGGGTCTGCAGATCATCCCCCATCAGCTTAAGGCCAACGGGCGTCTTGATGCCGGTTGAGAGCATGTCTATCCTGGTCTTAATCGGCATGGTCCAGGCATTGGTAAGCCCGGGAAACTGAATGGCCTTATCCATCTCATCAATCAGTTTCTCTATGGTCATGCCTTCCCGCCATTCATCTTCCGGTTTGAGGGTGATAACAGTTTCCAGCATGGAAAGGGGTGCCGGGTCGGTTGCCGTCTCGGCTCGTCCGGCCTTTCCGGTGACGTCTGCCACCTCAGGGAAGGACTTGATGATTTTATCCGTCTGCTGCAGCAGCTCCCGGGCCTTGGTGATGGAGATGCCCGGCAGGGTCGTCGGCATATAGAGCAGATCCCCCTCGTTCAAAGGGGGCATAAATTCCGATCCCATCCTTTTATAGGGAATCCAGGCTGCTGCAAGCGCAACGACGGCCAGGGCAACAACCAGAAATTTCACCTTCAGGACAAGTTTTATAATGGGATGATAGATCCAGATGAGCAGGCGGTTGACCGGATTCTTGTTTTCCGGCATGATTTTGCCGCGAATCATATAGCCCATCAGCACCGGCACAAGGGTAATGGCCAGAAAAGCTGCCCCCATCATGGCATAGGTCTTGGTGTAGGCCAGTGGACGGAACATCCTTCCCTCCTGGGCCTCGAGGGTAAAGACCGGTAAAAATGAAACGGCAATAATCAATAGTGAGAAAAAGAGTGAGGGACCGACTTCCACCGAAGCCTCTCTGACAATCTCCCAGTGATCTTTTTTCCCCTGATTGTGCTCCAGATGTTTATGGACGTTTTCCACCATAACTATGGCGGCATCGACCATAGCGCCAATGGCAATGGCTATTCCACCCAGGCTCATTATATTGGCATTGATCCCCTGCCGCTCCATTATCAGAAAGGAGATCAGTACCCCAATCGGCAGGGTAATTATGCCAACCAGGGCGCTTCGCACATGAAAGAGGAAAACGATACACACCAGAGCGACAATCAGACTCTCCTCCACCAGAGTACGCACGAGATTGTCAATAGCCCGCAGAATGAGCCCGGACCGATCATACACCGCCCGGATGGACACCCCTTCCGGCAGGCCCGACTTGATCTCCGACAGCCGCTTTTTTACTTTATCTATCACCGCCAGGGCGTTTTCTCCGTATCGCATGATGACAATACCGCCGACCGCTTCGCCAGTACCGTTGAAATCGAGAAGTCCCCGTCGCAGTTCAGGCCCGATTGTCACCCGCGCCACATTTCTCAACAGGATCGGTGTTCCTCTTTCGGAACCAAGAGGGATGTTTTCTAGATCAGCAATGGATTGAATGTATCCCAGACCCCTGACCATAAATTCAGTCTCGCCCATCTCAACCAGCCGTCCGCCCACATCGTTGTTCGAGCGCTCTATGGCGGACCGCACTTTCTGCAGGGGAATGTTATAGGCAAGAAGTTTGTTTGGGTCGACAACAACCTGGTATTGCTTAACAAAGCCACCGATGGAAGCCACCTCTGCAACCCCGGGAACGCTGGTCAGTTCATAGCGCAGAAACCAGTCCTGAAGAGAGCGCAGCTGCTGAAGATCATGGCGATCACTTTCCACCAGATATTGAAAGACCCAGCCGACTCCGGTAGCATCCGGACCAAGATTTGGGGAAACACCTTGAGGGAGCCTGCCGGTGATAGAGTTTAATGCCTCCAGCACCCGGCTCCTGGCCCAATACATATCGGTGCCGTCTGCAAAAATGATGTAGGTAAAACTCATCCCGAAAAATGAATACCCGCGCACCACCTTGGCAAAGGGAACCGCCAGCATGGCTGTCGTCAGCGGATAGGTGACCTGATCCTCCACCACCTGGGGAGCCTGTCCTGGATATTCGGTAAAGATAATAACCTGGACATCGGAAAGGTCCGGGATGGCGTCCAGGGGTGTTTTCAGCATTGCCAGAAGTCCACCTGCGACAACAAACAGGGTCAGCATCAGTATCAGAAACTTGTTGCGGATGGAATATTCAATTATTGCTTTAATCATGTAGTTCTTCTCCCGTCAGGCGGTCAGCAATCAGTTATTCCATCTTCAGGTCACTCATATCAAGATCACTATCATCCATCGTCATATCTCCCATATCAAGATCATCGCCTGAAATTTCTGCCGATTTCGCGCCCCTGGCCTCGAGCATTTTCTGGATGGCTTCCCGCAGTCGGGATTCGGAGTCGAACATAAATTGGGCCGAGGTGACGATAGTGTCACCCTCTTTGAGTCCTTCCAGGACCTGAAAGGTGCTGTTCTCCCCTTCCAGCCCAAGCGTAACCGGGCGGGGCTCAAATTTCCCCTCCCCCAGCGCCAGGAAAACTATTTTGCGCAGGCCGGAATCGATCACCGCTTCCTGGGGTATCACCAGGGCCTCGGCATCAATCATCGATTCGATATAGACATTGGCGTACATGTCCGGTTTCAGCAGCCCTTCTTGGTTGTCAAAAGCCAGACGAAGTTTTACCGTACGTGTTTCCGGATTGAGAAATGGATAGATAAAAAGGACGGTTCCGTCAAACCGCTTCCCCGGCAAATACGAGAGTTCCATGGCAGCAGGCATACCTTTTTTAATGTACGGCAGTTCGTATTCATACACCTCAACATCCACCCAGACCCTGGAAAGATCTGCTATTTCATACTGATGCATCCCGGCCTTGACATAATGACCGGCAAGAGCATCCTTTTTAATGACCACTCCATTGGCTGGAGAATAGATGGTGAGGTTCTTTCGCACCTGTCCTTTTTGTTCCAGCTGCTTTATCTGCCCTTTTTCAAGATCCCAGTACTCCAGTCGCTGTCTGGCGGCGTTAAGCAGCCGCTGCGCATTCTCCCGGACACTTGGATATGTACTGGCGGAGAGGTTTCTCGCCTGCGCACTGGCCAGCAGATACTCTTTTTGGGCAGTGACCAGCTCCGGGCTGTAGATCTCAAAAAGAGCTTGTCCTTTGCGCACGCTTTCACCGACAAAATCGACAAACAGTTTCTCGATCCAGCCGTCAAACTTGAGATTAACCGCATAAACTTTTGTTTCATCGTAGGTCACCGTCCCCAGAGCCCGGATTGACTTCTTCAACTCCATGCGCTTGACCGTTGCCGTTCGAACTCCCATATTCTGCACGGTTACCGGATCGATTTTAATGGTTGACTGCGGAAGTTTCTCCCCGTCCTCCTCCTCATAGACGGGAATCAGGTCCATGCCCATTGGCGATTTCCCGGGTTCATTTCGAATATAGGTTGGATCCATGGGAGCAGCCCAGTACTTAATGACCTTGCCGTTCTTTGGGTCGACATCGCCTGCCTTCAATCCTTCAGCCGCCGCAGCTATTATGGTGCAGACCAAAAGACTCAATGCAACCATGGTCATAATTAATATTTTCATTTCAAGCCCTCCAACGAAGACAGACTGGTGCCAATCAGTTCTTCAAGTTCCGCCTGTTTTTTATAGATCTGATATTTGTAATTTTCCGCCTGCAGTTCAATACGCAGCAGTCGAACCCTGGCAGCAAGCATGGTGTCGAACTCAACCTTACCAACCGAATAGGCGGCCAGAGATGCATCGGCAAGATTGGCCGCCTGCACCGAGAGCGCTTGACTAAAAAGAATATAATTCTCTTGAGCCCCTTGTATTTCGGCAAGGACACGGTCAATACTATGGGGCAGTGTCTGTCTGAGGCCCAGTAACGATTTTTCAGCCGCCAGAAGACGTTTTTGTGCAGCGGCGAGTCTGCTGTCCTGGTTGGTTGACTGGTAGAGCGGCACAGTCATGGCTACCGTAGCCGAAACAAAATCGGTCAGACCTTCCCGCTGTCCATAACTAAGACGCAGGTCAAAATCCGGAAGATATGCCTTCTCTGCCAACTGTACCTCTACTTTTGCCCGATCAACAGCCACCTTTCGTGCCTGAATCAGGGGATTGCTTTGCAAAGCAATCTTGTTGAGCAAGGTTCGGTCCGGAAGTTTTCCCGGTTCGCCAAGCGTCAGGGGACCATCTTCTGCAAAAACGTCACCTCTATTAAGGAGACTGCCTATTTGAGCGCGAACCACCCTCTCCCGACTCGTAAGGCTTATCCCTTCATCGATCAGTTCAGAGTGCTGCACCTGACCGGCCAGGACATCCTGCTGCAACCCTTCGCCGGTGCCATATCTGGTTTCGGCTACTCGCAGCACCTGGTTGACAATGTCTTTGAGGTTTTTGTTAACCTCCAGGCTTCTGGCAATAAAGCCCATTTCATACCAGGCACCGGCCAGCGCTTTGGCTACCTCAAACCGTTTTGCCTGAACCTGCAGTTCAGCCTCCATGGCCTTTAATTCACTTGCCTGCTGCCGAAGATCCAATGTTCCGAACCAGGGAAATTTCTGGGAGGCAAACAGCTGTTTCTGGGTCATCGGCTCCTGCCCAAGGTCGTAGGTGTCCACCGGAACATTCACTAGACCGAACCCGATAACCGGATCCTGCAGGGAACCGGCAAAAGGCGCTTCGGCACGAAGAGCCTGAGCGTTTTCCTCCATGCTGAGGAGATCCTGATTATTATGGTAGGCCTCTTGTATAAGAGTGTTGAGCTCAGGTGTCGAAGACGAAGCCTCAGCAATGGACACCATTACTGCGGGCAAAAGAAACAACCACAGCAACCATCTGATTATCGTAACCATATGTTCTCCTTGCATAACAGGGTCAACTCGATTCCCGTGTCGTCAATAAACAATGTAACTAACGTTAAGTAACCGGTACATGAAGGGACGGAGTCGCCATGACAAACAACAACACCGGGCAACAGCCTCCCTTCTTTATCGCCGAGAGTTGAGGTCAAGATTCTGTCTGCAGACCATATCAGACCATCAAACCGGCAGGGAGTTCGCTAAATGAGAAAAGAACAGTGTTGAATATATCGAGGTGACAGCAGACAATCGGGGCGGAGACAGGCCGGTGCGAGAGGCACCAAGCAAAGGACGGGGGACAGGTCGGGAAAGTGCAGTTTTTTGAGCCATCATGCTAAATTCAGGAGGTGGGTAGTTGCACTGAGAGCAACGTCTCTGGTGAAGGGTGAATCTCCACATTCTTCCGACGGGCAGCAATCTGCCATTGCCCGGATATGAATGTCCGAATGCCTACACATCATCTCCGTTACAGGCAGGCAACAACAGTCAGCACTGCCCATGGCCCCCACAACTCCCCCCACCTGTCTGTTTTCATGACAGGCTTGATCCATGGTATGCGCTCCACAGATTCCGGATGCAAGGATTATATATAAAAAAGCAATGGCAACAGAAAAAAATATTCGCATAGTATCACCTGAGAGATAAAGTATATCAGACACCACATTGTGGCAATGGTGCTGCCAACTTTTTCCCAGGAGAATCTTTCATGGATGTGTAAAAATATATGTAATCTCAAGGGCGGGGGCTGACCACCTAAAGAAAACTCTGATGGTCATCAGATACAAAATTCAATTTCTATCGGTAAAGCCAAGAACCAAGCGGATGGTGCTGTTTTCTCAGATGAAGAAATAGAGCAGATTCGCGGGGCAATCAGAAAGAAGTATGCGGCGGTTGTCGATTCCGCAGAAGGATTTTCACATATCCTGTGGGTAAGACAGGTGCTGATCTTTTGGGTTACGACAGGCAGCTTCTGGAAGAGGCTGCCGGAAGAGCTGCTGAATTCTTTTTGCGGTGTCGGCAATCCACTGGCGATCGACCAGATCGAAAGCGGCAGCACTGTTCTGGACATCGGCTGCGGAGCCGGATTTGATCTCTATGCAGCCTCTCGCCAGGTCGGCAGCAAAGGCAAAGTCATCGGTGTTGATCTCACCCCGGAAATGGTCGACAGAGCGCGTAAAAACCTTGCCGCTGCAACATGTTGCCAATACCGAAGTGCTTCTTGTCGCATCGGAACAAATGCCCTTTACCGACGACACTTTTGATGTGGTGATTTCCAATGGAGTCATCAATCTCTCCCCTGATAAACCAAACCTCTTTGCCGAAATTTACCGCATCCTGAAGCCCGGTGGAAGACTGCAGTTTGCCGATATCATCCTGGAGAAAAATCTGCCGCCCCACCTCGCCGCAAATGTCGAATCATGGTCCCAGTGAATAGGCGGCGCGGTCTCCGGAGGAGATCAACTCAAATTAATGCAGCAGGCGGGTCTGACAGAAGTGGTTCAAGTTTCCCTGACGCCTGTAAAAACCTCTGAATATACCGTCGGTGCAACATTTAAGGGGATTAAGCCATGGCAATCATGTGCCATGCGCTTATTACGCTTTTCGTCACAAACAAAACTAATCAATTTGGAGGATACCATGGAAAACATGAAAATTAAGGGAATGAGCTGCCAACACTGTGTGGGCTCAGTGAAGAAAGCCCTGGAAGACATATCCGGCCTCTCCGAGGTACAGGTCAATCTGGATAAGGGAGAGGCAACTTTTACCAACGACAATGTTGCCCGCGAAGAAATCAGAGCGGCCATCAGCAAGATCGGTTTTGAACCCGGAGAGTGAAAATAAAACCGGAAGGCACCATCCGCTATCTTGATTTTTTTTAAAAAGAAGTGCGCGTTAGACAGCGAACTCGTACTTAATAGCCGGGTGGTGCTGGTAACCAATGAATTTAAAATCATCCACAGTGACCCACGTCTCCAAATCTTCAAGAGTCTTGATATCCGGATTAATTTCCAGTCTCGGCAAGGGCAATGGCTCACGCTGCAGCTGCACGTCACGCAATAGCTCAAGCTGGTTCTCGTAAACATGAACATTGACAATTTTATGGAAAGCTTTTGCGGCTTTCAGTCCGGTTATCCGGGCCATGATCATCAGCAGCCAGCCAACCTGTACCTGATTAAAACCATGCCCCAAAGGCAGATCATCTGAGCGCTGATAGGAGGTTAGATACAACTTATCTCCGAGAATACTGAAGGTGTGGGTGTGCATGCAGGAATTTAAACAGGCACGATCCCGCTCTCCCGGATTCATAAAGGTCATTATCTCACTGCGGTTATCAATACCTTGTCGAAGATCTTCATAGACGTTTCGCAACTGGTCTATTGATTCACCTTCAGGGTTGCGCCAGTCCCTCCCCTGGGCGCCATAACAGCGCCCCATATCGTCACGACCTTTACGATATGGATTGGCCAGCCATGCCGCATTTTCATTGGCATTGGCATTCCAGGTGTTGCAGCCGATACGTCTGAAATCAGCAGCACTGGTATATCCTCTGAGATAGCCAAGCATTTCGGCGATGGCCGCTTTCCAGAACAGTTTTTTGGTGGTTAATACCGGAAGCAGACCATCACTGACATCGTACTCAAGATCCGCATTAATGACGGTAAGGCAGCGCATGCCGGTCCGCCTATTTTCCACCCATTCACCACTTTCAATAACCCTCCGGCATAATTCCAGATATTGTTTCATTCTGACCTCCTGACAATCGGCTTACAAAAAAGAGTAAACGTTCACCAGCACCCCATCTATGCACGATCAGACTGTCGTGCATAAGATGGGCTATTGCCCAGCAGCCTGCTTGCGCACATATGAAGCACTGGTAAACGCTTACATGCCTATGAGGTAATGCCATCATTTTGCAAGTTCCGGTCAACTGTTACAAAAAAGACAAGAAATTATTTGTTAAGACAGTAAAGTATAAAGCAACTCAAAACAAAAGAAATCTTTCCCATAATATTTACGAAAAAAGTGATGAAACAGATCTCAGTTTTTGAAGGCTCCCCGCGACCAACCGAAGTACCTTTGGCGGAAAAGGTCAGGCCTCAATTATTGGACGATATAGTCGGTCAGGACAAGCTGTTAGCCCCCGGCAATACTCTCCAGCGCATGATCGAACAGGATGAATACGGCTCTTTTATTCTTTGGGGGCCACCCGGGACCGGAAAAACCACCATCGCCAAATTCATCGAGCTAACGACACGACATGCTTTTAGCTCCTTTAGCGCGGTTTTGAGCAAAATCAGCGATGTTAAAGTACTGATGGAGGGGGCAAAACAAATCCACCGCCACCAGAACAGGAAAACCATCGTTTTCGTGGATGAAATCCATCGCTTCAACAAATCTCAGCAGGACGCATTTCTCCCCTATGTCGAATCGGGGTCGGTTGTCTTAATTGGCGCAACAACAGAAAACCCATCATTTGAAGTAATCCCCGCCCTCCTCTCCAGATGTCACGTCTTTGTCCTGGAGCCACTGTCGGAATCGCATCTGCAGACCATTCTTGGCCCGTGCTTTTTCGTCTCTCCCCAAGAGACTGAATATTGCCGAAGAAGCGCTGCAGCTCCTGGCCCAAAAGGCTGGAGGAGATGCCAGAAGGGCCCTCAATGATCTCGAGATGGTTGGTCGAAACGCAGAGACAGGAGATTATATCACCGCAGATTTCGTGGAGAAATCACTCACCAAAAGATCGTTGTTCTATGACAAGCGGGGGGAAGAACATTATAACCTCATCTCTGTTTTTCAGAAATCCATTCGCGGCAGTGACCCCCAGGCGGCCCTCTATTGGCTCGCCAGGATGCTGGAGGCCGGAGAGGACCCGCTCTATATCACCAGAAGACTGGTACGGATTGCCTCAGAGGATGTGGGCCTGGCTGATCCCCAGGCGATAGTCCAGGCAATGGCCATCAAAGACGCCGTTCACTTCCTTGGCATGCCTGAGGCAAACACCGCGCTCAGCCAATTAACCGTCTATCTCGCCTCCGCCCCGAAAAGCAACTCCCTGGAAACAGCCTATTACCAGGCCAAGGCGGATGCGGAAAAGACAAGTCATCTCAAGGTTCCGCTGTCGGTTCGCAACGCCCCGACAAAGTTGATGAAAGAGCTGGGCTACAATAAAGGCTATCGTTATGCACATGACTATGCAAACCACTACAGTTACCAGAAATACTTTCCCGACCAGATGGCCGAAAAAAACTACTATAAGCCGTCACAATTTGGATTTGAAAAAGAGATACAAAAAAGACTTGAGTGGTGGGACAAGTTAAAAAATCGTCAGACTAAAGAGCAGCAGGATCCGCCGGAAAAAGAATAATCTCTCTCTTTTTGTTGTGCTCCAGAATGCTCATCCCGGAGGTCCCGCCAATCCGGTGTTGCACACCTGATTTATCTTGTTTTTTGAGAAAATTTTGCTACTCTGCGACTACAACTTGTAGGCATAGTCATTATTTTGTTTCTGCAGGACAAACATTTTATTTTTGGTGAGAAAGAGGGCTCAATGGAAAGACGACGACATCAACGTATGACGGTGCGCAATCTGCATGTAGATATCTCTGATGGACAGGGTTTTTTTTCCGGTACGGTAAAGGACCTCTCTCGTTTTGGACTACAAATCCATGATATTCCTAAAGGAATCGACGAAAAAGCCGGGAATTTCACCCTCATTATAAATGGTGAAGGGAACCATTTCAAAATTCGCACAAAATCGAGATGGGCTCAAAAAGAATCTCTTAGAAAAAAAATCGGGATGGAAATTGTTGGTGCTCCATGGGGGTGGGTTGAGTTTGTCATGCAATTCGAACCTGCTTTAGATGAAACCCTGGCAGAGATTGCACTATAGTTTACCCTTAAAGTCAGGGTGATATATAGTTGCTTGCCCATCTCCGCGTACGCCCCCCTCTCTTAGCTGCCGGGTCTACAACTCTCGTCTGCCACTTTCTTTTGACCATATTACATACCGGCACTCTGCATGTATTGCTTACACTAGCCATAGCATACCAACATCTCTGCTTTTATTTTTCATCTGCCCGATTATGACTTTTTTTTACGACAAAATCACCTACATTTTTGACCCTCTGCACCACCTTTGGGAACATGAGAAAATGCACCGGAAAATTTCCTTCGGGCTGGTGCTTTTTTTTCTTGCCAGCATAATCTGCATTGAACTGAACAGGCGGCAGCTCCTCCCTGGCTCCTGGTCATCAGTAGTACCTAAAAACCATTTTTTTGCTGTTCAGGCGGCCTTCACCGTCGTGCTCATCCTCGAGGTGATAAGTCTGATTTTTACTATTCCCTGTTCATTTAGCCGGTCGGTTGGAAAACAATTTGAGATCCTTGCCCTCATTCTTATGCGAAATGCCTTTAAAGAGCTCTCCTACTTCCCCGAACCGATAACCTTCGCAAGCAACGAACAGGCCGTCCTCATCATTCTGTCCGACGGCTTCGGATCGTTGCTTATCTTTGCTCTCCTGGGCTGTTATTATTTCGTTCAAGCGAAAAGCAGCGATGATAAAATGCAGCCGACTGATTTGTACAGCTTTATCGCCGCCAAGAAAGGCATTGCCCTTATTCTGCTGTCAATTTTCATTTTCATGGGAGCCAACAGCGCTGTTGCCACACTTGCAGGTACTTCCCATGCAGATTTTTTCCACGAATTTTATACCTTACTGATTCTGACGGACATTCTCGTGGTCTTAATCTCGCAATGTTTTCAACCGTCATTTTATGCAGTTTTTCGCAATTCAGGATTTGCGCTGTCAACCCTGCTCATCCGTATCGCCCTGGCCGCGCCACCCTTCTTTAATGTCCTGCTCGGGCTGGCCGCCGCACTTTTTGCCATAGCGCTTACCCTTGTCAGCCGGTTCCTTTTTCTCAAGAAAAAATAATCTGAAAACCATAGCGCTGGATTACCCTTGCAGCAGCACAGCAGTCATAGGCAAGATCAAAAGACCGTCGGTTGACGTAGGGCAGGTATTACAGATCGACGGTCAACCACAGACACAGGGTCTGCATAGCACCCTTCCATTCTCTCCGGTTGAGGAGTGAAACCGGGAGGGATGTTGCAGGCCTGATCTTGAGGATTATTTGACACGACGCCACCTTTTCCCGGAAATGACATAATGCGGCCGAAAGTTACGTTTATAACTCATCGCCGGAACCGAATGAATGAGATAGCCGAGATACAGGTATCCGACTTCCCACTCCAGACACAAATCTATCAGCTTCAGAATATTATAGGTTCCCAGACTTCGATGGGATTCATCCGGATCAAAATAAAAATAGACTGCATTTATCCAGTTATAGCCTATGTCAATTATGGCGGTGCCAACCAGGCGGCCGTTGACCCGGTACTGAACCTGCGCGCTGTTGACAATATTATTGAGAAAGAAGTCTCGATAATATCCCCGGGCGTTGTTGTTTTCCCGCGGATACCTGTTGCGCAGAAATTTTTCACAAAGCTCCATGGTCTCCAGATCAGGATGCAAAGGCAAAATCGCCATCTCCACATCCCGGTTTTTCTTTAGCGTCCGTCTCTGATTGCGATTCGGCCGAAATTCACCAGGGTGCAGCCGAATGGGTATACAGGCGGTACAGTCGGGACACTGCATATTATAGAGGCAATTGCCGTTACGTCTGTATCCGGCGGTCAGAAAAAGTTCCATCGCCCGCTCACTAAGAGGTGCAAAAGTTGCCTGATGAAACCTGGCCACATAGGGCAGGCCATACGGACACATTATGTCAATTGATACGAACAGGTGCTCCACCCGGGAAATGAGCGACGAGAATTCTCCCTGGCATTTCTCATCATATGTGAACGTTACGTCTCTCATAGTATCATATTCCACATGTTGATAATTATCTCTTGCCTGAAGCCCCCGCTTCAGAAAATTTACTCCTCTTTTACTTGTGCTTTGAGTAGATAAAAAACAATCCTGCCCTCTTTATAGTTTGGCCAGACGAGATAGGCCCGCAGCTACACCAAACCCTGGTCAAGCATGGCATGAACCACTTTGACAAATCCGGCGATATTGGCACCTGCAACATAATTGCCGGGAACTCCATATTCGTCGGCAGCCTCCAGGCAGGTCCGGTGAATTGATTTCATGATCTGTTTCAGCCGGTCATCGACCTCATTTCTGGGCCACGACAGACGCATGGAGTTCTGGGCCATTTCCAACCCGGAAACAGCCACCCCGCCGGCATTGGCAGCTTTGCCGGGAGCAAAAAAATATTGCAGCTCATGGAAGATATCGACTGCATCCGGGGTCGTTGGCATATTGGCCCCTTCACAGACAAGGCGATCGCCGTTGCGCACCAGATGGGCTGCATCCTTACCATTGATTTCGTTTTGTGTGGCACAGGGAAAAGCACAGTCAGCCTTATGGTCCCAGAGAGGATTATAGCCAAGGGAATGGGTTGACCGGGGTATAGACCGCTTCCGGATATTTATCGGCATATTCACTGATTCGTCCCCGGCGAATATTTTTCAGCTGTTTAACATATTCCAGTTTCTTCAACATCAATTCCCTGTTCGTCAAAAATATATCCGGATGAATCAGACAGGGTGAGCGACCTTGCCGCCAAGTTCAAGTAATTTTTTCCGCTGTATACTGCGCGACATTACCTGCACCTGATACCAGGCAATTTTTATTTTCAAGACTCTCTCTTCTGGTCTTGAGCATTTCAGAGGCAAAATAGACTGCACCATAACCAGTGGCCTCAGGACGGATTAGGCTCCCCCCCCAACCAATACTCTTCCCGGTCAAAACACCGGTAAATTCATTCTTAAGCTTCTTGTACATGCCAAACATATAGCCTATCTCTCGTGCTCCAACACCGATATCGCCGGCCGGGACATCGGTATTTGGTCCAATATGTCTATAAAGCTCACTCATAAACGACTGACAGAAACGCATCACCTCATTATCCGACTTTCCTTTGGGATCGAAATCCGATCCGCCCTTGCCGCCGCCCATTGAGAGAGTGGTCAGAGAATTCTTAAACACCTGCTCAAAAGCCAGAAATTTAATAATGCCAAGATTGACCGATGCATGAAAGCGCAACCCGCCTTTGTATGGACCAAGAGCGCTATTCATTTCCACCCGAAACCCCCTGTTGACATGCACCTGACCGTCATCATCCATCCACGGCACTCGAAACATAATAACCCTTTCCGGCTCAGTTATCCTGTCGAGGATAGCCTGTTGCCGGTACTCGAGGTTGCGATCAAGGACAGGCTTGACGCTCTCAACCACCTCCTGCACCGCCTGATGAAACTCGTGCTGATCCGGATCCCTGTCTCTGAGTTGGCCGATTATGGTATCCACTAACATTCTCCTTTAAAGCTAGAGCTTTGATTCCAAATTTCTTTTCCCTTTATCGTACATACCATTCCGCATGGTTTTTCCATTTGAAAGAGAACACTTTCCGCAATCTGTGCCGTCACATTTCAGGACAAATGGCTTGTCCAAACGGATATGGCGAACATATCTGCCTTTTTGCATAAGGGGCTGCTGATCAAGCCAATGCCAGTTAAGAAAATCCTCCTGTCTTTCACCATCCTGCCAGCCATTTTCATTCAATGTCAGATAGGGTATTCCCAGTGAGGTAATATTTTGGAAAAAATGGGTCCCCTGGGATGGATCCGCTCTGATTTTATCGTTCTGCACCTCAATTATTGCTGCCACTCCGGAAATATCCGCCCACTGGACAGGAATACCCAGCCAGGGATCAGCAGACCCCCATCTGCCGGGGCCGATCAGCAAAAACGGCCGCTTTTCCTGAAGCAAAATGCGATTCATTTCACCAATTTCCATAGCCATCTCCCTGGTTTTCGACCCATCGAAAGAATCCGGACAGACATAGATAATATCGGCCATATTCGAAAAACTGCCGTGGCCCAGAGACTGGCTGACATAACAGAAAGCGTTTTTTCGCTCGTGATCGCAAATCTGCACATCACTCATTTCACTGCCGGTTACCATCGGCCGTACCTGGAGAAAATAAAAAATTGATTTCTCCAGTTCCCGGTCGATATGCACAGCAAACTCAATCTCCACATCCCCCCCCATGCCGGTCTTGCCAGCCTGCAACAATTCCGTCAGAATCTGCGCCAACGGATAGCCGGAATATTTCAGTAACTGGGCAAAGGTCATAATCTTTACTCCCGGCAGGCTTGCATCCCGAACCCTGTCCTCCTCGGCGATATATGTCGATGCGAGCATGGTCACAGGCAATTCATTTTCCGCCTCCTGAACTGTGCGCAAGGCCAGATTTGCGGTGTCTCGCTGAAAAGACTCGATCAGGCACTCATCTCCAGGGCGTAAAATTCCCGTTGACTCGACTTCAGCATGTTCTCGACGCTTGAGAACTGGACCACCTTTTTAGGTTTTGCCGGAGAAAACCAGAGCGATTTTCCCCCGTCAACGACAGTTTTACCAACCCCCAGGGCAATATGGGCAATACCCTCCTGGGCCTGCATATCCAGAACCGGATAAAAATTATGGGACTGCGCGACACCGGATACCGCCGGATAAAAATAACTGCCATATTGACCACCGGCCAGCTGTTGGATAATGACTGCCATTGAATCATCCCGTCCATGACCGGTTACTTTGGAAAAAGCAATGGGTCCTTCAAACCATGTAGAGGCATAAACCAGTTTGATGGCACTTTCCAATTGACTGAGGCGTTCTTCAAAATCAGGATTATTATTGGCTAAAAAATAGGTCGAATAGAGTCCGGCATATGGCCTGAACTGACCGTCTTCCAGCAGGCTGGAGGAGCGAACGGAAAGAGGCACAACTGTTTTCCGCAAAAAAGCCCGGAGTTCCTGCCTGAGCCAGGCAGGCAGTGGGCGGCTCAGGAAAATTTCAGCTACCTGATCATCCGGCAGATCTTTGCTCTCATGGAGATTATTCTCATGAACAAAGGCATCAAATCCATCGGCGGTAATAACGCAGGTTTTCGGAATGGTAATCGCATGGGAGCCGAGGACTGAGTTTTCCTGATGGGCGCCCTGCAGATATGCCCACATGAACGCTATCCCTCTTGCTTTCCCACCCATGGAACCGCTGCCTATCTTGACAAAATCCATAATATCCGGATCATAGTTTTTTGCCGAAAATTTCACCACAACTCCCCGCTGGCGCAATTTTCTAAGCGAATGCACCTTATCGACCAGATCCGCCCGAACATTTTCCATATCCTCACTATCCAGGACATAGTCCCGGTGCAGTCTGCGAGCCAGAATGACTTCTGCTCTGGCCATCACCCAGTTGGAAAAATGATTCCTTTTGGTATGATAACTAGAGAGTCTTCAGGAATAACCTTGAGCTGTTTTTCAAACTCAAAAAAATTTGATGCATGACCTATTGGCGTCTCATCGGGCATTCGAAAGATAAAGTCGCCGAACCCAAGGTGGTTCAAGAAAAAATTGTGCAGTTCGTCCCTGATAAATGGAGAATTTTTATCAATAAAGACGGAGGGTATCCACTCAGCCTGGGCACGATTCTGCTGTTCAGTGGAGACCATCAGGAGAGGCAGATCCTGGATCTCACCTCTGATGGACCTGAGAAAATCAAATCCGGCCTGGGTATCAACACGTCCGTTTCTTCTAAAAGTTGCATCAGAAATGACGGTAAACACATAGGGTTTATAGGTTTGATACAATCTCAGAGCTTCTTCATAGTTGGTGGCCATGAGTATTCTTGGCCGGGCTCTCATGCGCAGCAGACGGTGACGATCATTGAGACTTTCATCGAGGACTGCTTGGGTCTGTCTGCACCACCTCACGGTAGATAAGAGGAAGAAAGAGCGATCGGTAGAGCGGCGAATCTTCAACATAGATTATGACTCTCACCATCGCCCGTTTGGTGTCCGCGTCAACATTTCGATGGTCTTCAACATTTTTTATTATGGCCAGCAGCAGATCCGCCTCACAGCACCAGAGAAACACCTTATCCACGCCATGCCCATCCACCTTATCCGGAAAGGTTGACCGCATGTTGTGACCAACAAGAATGACGGGAAGATCAGGTTGGATTTTTTTTATGGCCGAACCCAGGGAAAAGCATCCATACCTCCCAGAAAAGGCATGGTGATGACCATTTCAAATTTTTTCTGAGCGATCAGCTCAAGGGCTTCAAACGCCGAGGAGACCCTGGTGATTTTCGGCGGTTTGCTTAAATTGAGACCATGATATTCGTTGATCAGCCGAGTTGCGATACTGCCATCCTCCTCCATAATATAGGCATCATAGAGACTGGAGACGAGGAGGATTTCCTGGACCTTAAACGGCATCAGATCATGAAAGATCTTGAAGTGCGGATCAAAGTCGGTAATTCTCTTATTGACGTCAATTAACATGGCCATCCCCTAAACCGCATGACTTCTGTTTCCGTAATGTTCTCTTACTCTATAACAATTAATGTAAGTCCGTTTCAGGTAAAAGGAAAATACAATCAACTGTGATGAACTCGTAAAAACCTCAATTTTCGATGGATAAGTAAACAGCTTCATATTCGAGGCGTGTAATTTTTATATTATTTCGGCGTACATAGGGTACCTCGTAATGATAGAAAAATTGCACCCCAAGGGCACTTCCTTTGGGCGTAACAACGAACAAGATGGAAGAGTTTTTACGACGCCATCAACTATCGCCACCGCTAAAATAGTAGAGAACCGGAAACCAGCTGACCACAAAGAGAAAGAGAGGCAAAAGGACAAGGCAGATTCGAAGAGAATTTTTTTGCAAAACCCCGACGGATTCCTGCAGACCAGGCATGTGTCGAAAAGAGTGAGGTTAGCCCTGTGCTCATACCAAAAAACGCTGCTGCGAAAAGAGGCACATAAACCAGATATCCGACATAACCATACTCCTTTTTAAGGATATCAAAAGGACAGCGGTGAAAAGGCATTTCATAAATATACGAAGAGATTACTGCGGTAATAACCAAGAAAGACAAGGAGAAAAAAATTATCCACAACAGACTGAACAGGATACCGGCAGGTTTACTTGCAGGCATTATTCCTCTACCGAGCCGGTTCAGCCTAATAATACCAACACCAAACAACAGACCAGCCAGACCGTAAAACAGTGCCATAATCAGCTGAACAGGCATCGGCCCGATAAGATTGGTCCCGTCGCCGGTCGCGCCACCGAATACAACCCCGCAGCAGGAGGTGATTATATCCGGTTTCAGCTGGACCAGATACAATAGCAGCAGAATCATATCAATAAGCAGCAGAGGAACCAGAAAAAGCAAATACTAGTATTTTATGCGGGTCAGCGGTAAATATTCGGAACTGATATCCAGACGGTGCAGCACAATCCAGAAGCCATAAAGAAATATGCCAAGAATCTTCATCAACAAGAGAGGAATTCCATATCCGTTGGCGAGAAAAGCCCCTGTGGCGCACATCGCCCCAACCAGGATCTCTGAGTAACTGTCAGCTGCCAGAACCAGAAGCAACAAAGACAAGAGCTGCAGCACCATGCCGTACTCCACAAGAAGCGCCGACAGCCATGTCTCATTTTCCAGTTGTATCTGTCTTGCCGTGTCGGCTTCAGTATCCCAAAACCGTAAAACCCTGATGGCCGTTCGAACTGTTCCTCCGGCCAGAAACAGTGATGCAATCGACGAGACAACCAGAGCAATGGACCAGGAATTAAGCAGCATTGGCCTCCCTCACTGCACAGCTGGACTTGGCTGAATCACTCCATCTCTTACCTCAACGACTCTGGCCATTGCCGGATGTTTGCTGACCAGGGGGTCATGGGAGGTTACAATTACGGTCCGCCCCTCCTCCTTCAGAGCAGCAAGCATCGCCACCACTTCCAGCGAGAGTTTTCCATCAAGATGGGCGGTGGGCTCGTCGGCGACAATTATTGGCGGATCATTGATCAGAGCCCGGGCAATGGCGACCCGCTGCAGCTCTCCACCGCTCAATTGATTGATTGGAAATTTTTTTCGGTGACCAAGAGCAAATTTTTCCAGCAGCTGGTCGGCTTTTTTCTCCCGATCGCGCGGGAGAAGAGCCGAATGGAATAAGGGGAAGAGTGATATTCTCCAGGACATTCAGCTGGTCAATCATATTGTAATTCTGGAAGACAAAACCAATCAGTTCCCGCCGATAACGGGTAAGAAAATGATCCGGCAGGCGGGATATCCTCTTGCCGCCTATTGTCGCTCTGCCGCTGGTCGGTGAAAAGATACAGCCGATTATCGACAGCAGTGTTGTCTTTCCCGAGCCGCTCGGCCCCTGGACACAGACCATTTCCCCCCGGGCGGCGGAAAAACTGACAGCCTTCAGGGCAACAACCTCGTTCACCTGCCCAAGGTTATAAATCTTGGTCACCTCATGAAGATCAACAACCATATCAGATCACCGAATCAGCTCTAACCGTAGCAGCCCGCCAGGCAGGTACCGCAGTTGCACAGAGATAAGGAATAACCGAGAGTGAAAAGATAAGCAGCAGATCACCTACAGCAAAAGATGGCACCAGGGAAAACATCGGGCGAACAACCGACCAACCGAGAAAAATCGGCCTGAACAATGCACTGTCAAAATAGACGACATGCATCCAGGCCAGCAGGTATCCGGTCAGGAAGGCCAGGAACGAAACGGTTAAAGATTCACAAAAACGTAATAAAATGATATCACTGGTCTGCCAGCCAAGAAGCTTCAGGATGCCAACCTCCTTTTTCTCCTCCTGGGAGAGGCCGGATGCCTTATCCCAGGCGAGGATGACAAAGGCCCCAAGGACAGTGAGCAGACAGATAGTTCCCAAGCCACTGCGCCAGTTAAAAACGACCTTATAGGTTTTCAGAATCTGTTTTCTGGTAATCACCCGGCTGCCAGGCACCCTCTCGCTGATTTTAACGGCAATGGTGTCAATCTCATTGACATTGGCTACCGAAACAAGCAGGTCGGTGACAAAGCCTTCAGGAATTGCAAAGAGATCCCTGGCATCGGCAAGATTCATAAGAATCAGATCCGCAGTGAGGATATCCCCTTTTCGGTCAAACAAGCCAACCGTTGCCAAAGGGATCTGGGAAAGATCCGGTCTAAAGAGAGAAAAATGTTTTCGCCCATCAAGCCCCAGGTGGCGGCGGACATCTTCACTGATAACGACCGCACCTCGTTCATTGGCCGCAGGCAAACGCCCTTCGGCAAGACCCAACGGATCAGGTTCGGCTCCATTGCTGGCCAGGGACTGCAGACCAAGCACCGTGTAGTTTGCCCCATTGCTTTCATCAAAATAATATCCCCAGATCCGCTCGTCTATTTTCCTGACCCCGAATATTTCAGCAAGTTCAGTTTTCGCCGAGGCAGCAATGGAAACCTGCCGGCCGGCCGACATCTGCTGCACCGTAATATCGGGAGCTGTAGCGAGTATCGTCTGGGCGGCGTCGGTTAATGCCCTGCTCACCAGCAGGAAGGAGGCAAAAAGAAAAACGACCAGGGTAAAGATAGCAAACACACCACTATTCTTAAGCATTTTTCGCCGCAGAGAAGAGAGGGCGTAGTCGAGGATATTGAGGAGTCGGCCCAGGGAATTCGTTGTCATGAGCTAACGGACCGGAGCCCAGAATAAAGTAGAGGGAAAATGGTCAATAGCCCCCGGATGATCCATCGACACCACAACCGGATCACTGACGGCCGGGTGACGGGTGTAGCGCGCCTCGGTGGAGAGGGAGAGATCGGATAAGCCATATCGTAAAACTACTTTCTGGAGTATCCGAAAACTTTCCTCCTGCTCACCTTTTCTGGCCGGTATCGTCACCATAAGAGCACCGGCGAGCAGAGAAAAAATCATCAAGACCAAGAGCAACCCGCTTGCAGGCCGCATAGCTACTTCTTCATCTCCATTTTATGCCCTTTTCGTAAAGATTCAATCAGATCACTGGTTATTTCCGAAAAGCTGTAGGTATTACTGCCATGATGGTCTTTGAAAAAATTCAGAGCTCCGGCCTGACCGGCAAAGGGAATCAGTTCATGCCCCATGGGCCCGTAAACATCACTGCCAGCGACAAAGATGGCTTTCCGGCCATCAATCCACTCCTGGCTGTAATAGTCTCTGACATAAACTTGCTTCTACCGTGATTCCTTGAGGTGCACCAAACTGTTGTGGGGCAAAATAATAGGCCATCATATCCTTGACGCCGTCAAAGAACTCAGTCCGGCCATCGGACATATTTATTTGCGTCACCCACTGGGGATATTTCGCCACGAACATTCCACAGACCGGACATCGACTCTTTTGTGTTATCCCCTCTCCTGCTTTGGGGCCGGCACCAAGACTCATCTGGGCTGAAAAAACCAACAACAGAACAATTGTTTTTACCATCCATTGCCGCATTGTTTACCTCGTGTTTATCGTTGCAGTTTCAATTGATTACTGGCCGATTATCCGATTTTTCCAGGCCCTGTGACGCTTGTATCTGTTGTTTCCCTCTATGGATTAAAAATTTTCCTAAAATTTCCTGCAGCTCCGCATCGCCAACTCCGCCGAGTATAGCTGCCAGTATTTTCCGATCCGGGCTCAAGAAAAATTGTTTGCGGATAGGCTCGAATTTGATACAGATCGGCAAGAATGGCATCTTTATCCATAATGACGGGAAAAACTAACCCGAGTTCTTTGGCAAAAAGCCGCAATGTTTCTTCCTTTTCATAAAAACTGCCAATATACAAAATCTGCAGTCCTTTGTCTTTATGCTCCGCAAAAAACCTGATGAATGCGGGGGTATCAGCACGGCAAAACCGGCAATTGGTTTCAAAAAAACGGAGAATTATCGGACCTTCCTGCAAGTTTGACAAGACAATAACCTGACCATCCAGATCTTTAGCGGCAAAGTCAGGCGCAGTGTCTCCGAGCTGCAGCGGTTTAGATTTTTCGCCCTGCTGACAGCTAACAGTCAGCAAGAGAAAAAGGAGAAGAAAACCTGGAAAAACAATCTTTTCTTTGTTAGTCCTGCTGACTCTGGTATATATTTGCATAGATAGTTGTGTAGTTATATCTCCATGTTTGCACATGGCAGGATAAGTGTGTTACTTTGATCCCAGAGGCTCAAGAAAGATATCAGGCCTTGCTCGTCTATATAATGAAGCTGTCTTTGCGCTAAACAGCAGTGATTATGATCAAAATCACCCTCACATGACAAGAGACAATACGCTTTTATCCTGACAGGATAATAACATCACCGCCATACATCAATCTTTCACCGTAGAAAAATCGAAATGAACAGCAAAGAATTCATCGAAATCAGGAAGAGGCTTGGCAAGACCCAGAAAGAACTCGCCAGCCTGCTGGGAATTTCTCTTAAGGCTGTCTGCAGCTACGAACAGGGATGGCGCACGATACAAAGCCATGTAGAGCGCCAGCTCATTTTTCTGATGGCTAAAAAGTTGCACCCGCATACAGAAACCAGAAACTGCTGGGATATACATAACTGTCCTGAAGAAAAAAAGAAACAGTGCCCCGCCTGGGAGTTCAACGCCGGGGATTTGTGCTGGTTTATTGGCGGTACCATCTGTGACAACACCATCCATGCCACCTGGGAGCAGAAGATGGAGATGTGTAAAAATTGCGTCGTTATGCAAAATATTTCTTAGGGGATTATATACAAGCAAGGTTACTGCATCGCAATAACTGGTCTTATTCTTGCGCACCCAGCAGAATCATTTTCTTTTCCTGAGTCTTTTGATACATTTCCTTTCTTCTTGTCCTGTGTATTGGAATCCGTTCCAGGAATTGTCTACATCTTCGTTCTAGTTTTTTCCGGGAAAAATAATCAATATAAGAGGACAGCGGCACAATCTCCTTGTTGTCATAACGCCCTTTCAAGTCAATAATAAAAGGCTGGTATGTCCCATCATGGTGTAGTTTGAGGGCGATGTTTTTTAAGTTGATATCGAAGATATATATTCTTTTTGATATCAACATATGACAAAATTTGCGGGCAACCGTCATTATGTAATCGACATCACAGGCATCCTGAGTGACAATTACATCCCATATCGTTTTTGAAACAGTTCCTGCATCATCACGAATACAGTCACAGACAAGTCCTTGGCCCCGATTGGTGCTGACAAAGCCATAGCAATGACTGATACAGAACAGATCAATGTGTTCCCGCATCAAAGCGTGATATCCCATCATCTCTTTGAGGTTTGCCCGGTCCTGTCTTTTTTTGCCCCGACAGGAACCTTAATGAGCAGAGCTGGGTTCTCCGGGTGCAGATAACAGGCCCTCAGCGTTCCACAATTAATAAACTTATCCTCATCAAGAACAAACATTTACTTTTCTTCCACTCTATGAGTTGTGCGGCCGATATAAAAGATATTAAGCTTCTTTTCCAAAAGTGCTCTTTTACCCGCATGACCCATTTTAATAAAATGTTTTTCAACTTCTTTTCCCACCGGATGCTGCTTGTAACTGCTCCGGTGTATTTATATTCTGCCAACCAGAATGCAACAACTCGGGAATCACCGGGGTGTCGATTTTTGGATGAGCAGCAACGGTGCCGATTCTGAGATCTCCGTCAGCCACCTGCTCCTCAAAAAGTTGCCCGGCTCGAAAATCATACCACGCAAAAAGTGGTTCACAGTATTTACTTTCCGCTAATCGAGGAACCCGCCCCCAACAACCTGCACGACGGTCGGCGAGGAGCCACTGTAAAGCCGCCGGGGTTATACAGGGCATATCACAGGCAACAAGCAGCCACGCCACGGTCGGTTGCCAGCGAAAGGCCGCCAGGAGGCCGGCGAGGGGTCCGACCACTCCCGGAATATCGGCAAGACGAACGGTGTTGGCAAGCGTCTTTGGCAGCATGCCGGCACCGGCAACAACCAGCCCGTCAACCAGAGGCGAAAGAAGTGCAGTCGTGCGCTCCAACCAGGTTGTTTTCTGTTCGTCCTCTATAAGATGTTTTGGTCGACCCATCCGGGAACTTTTACCACCAATCAGAATACAGGCCCAAACCGGGATCTGGCGGGCAAGGCCATTTAGTTTTATAACCAGCCGGTCGGCATATTTCTCCAAATCGAGATCATTGCCGCAAGACCAGACAGTGCAGTCCGGTCCCGATTGTTCAAGGCCACCGATTTGTATCTGCTGCGGCGAAAAATCGAGCTCGCCATCAACCAGGACCAGATCGTATTGCCTGGCCAGGGAGTGCACCGCGTATCTCTGACAGTTTCCGAGCTGTTCCTGCTCCGACCAGGATGCCGGAAATTGAGCGTTGTGCACAGACACCGATCAGGCGTTGGCCAAATTCCCTTCGTTCCGTCCCGGTTCCCCCGTTAACTGAAAAATCGGCAGATTTGCTGCGCTGCTGATTCCGGTCACTTTATGATCCAGTGCTGTTTTTACCGCCATGTACCGCTTCTCCGGTCTGAACCCCATACAAAATCAAATAACGATCATATCATCAACTCGAACATACTTTCCGGCAGCACACCAGCCCGACGCCCTCGAGCCAGAAATGCTTTGATGGCTGCTTTCCCCTCTCTCCCCAAATCCCTTGAAAACTCATTGACATATAACTGAATATGGCTGCGGACGACGTCCGCGTCCAGTTCCTGGCTTTTGCTCCTGATATAGGGTAAACATTCATCCGGATGCGCAAAACTATAATCAACGCTAGCCCTGATGGCCCGATCAATAATCGCAATCTTTTCTTCACCGAGACTTCTGCGGGCAGCAATACAGCCAAGCGGTATCGGCAGTCCACTGGTTTCCTCCCACCACTGGCCAAGGTCCTGCAGGCAAAACAATCCCTTATCACCATAGGTAAAACGGGATTCGTGGATTATCACCCCGGCATCAACTTCGCCATCACTTATGGCCCCCATGATCTGGTCAAAGCGCATCTCCACCAGACGGTGGCAATGCGGCATAAACATCTGCAGCAACAAAGCGGCAGTAGTCAGTTTTCCGGGGATGGCGATGGTCATGTGCTGCAATTCTTCGACCGGCATATCAGAAGCGGCTACCAGGAGAGGCCCGCAGCCCCTGCCAAGGGCACTGCCCGCAGAGAGCAGACAATATTCGTCAAGCACCTGCCCGAGGGCATGAAAAGACAGCTTGGTGACATCAAGCTTTTTGGCCAAGGCCCACAGGTTAAGCTGTTCTACGTCTTCTAGAACCGGTTCGGCAAATGTTATCCCGGGGGAACAATCTTGCCGTGAACCAGACCGTAGAAGATAAAGGTATCATTGGGACAGGGCGAGAAGCCGAGGGTAAGATTTTCACTCATGCGGTCAATCCTTTTACCAGTTGTATCGCTGTGTGGGCGGCTTTCGTGGCAGCTTCCGGCAGACACCAGGTTGACAGATCGCGATCCTCCACATAATTTGAGATGCAGCGCAGTTCAGCAGAGGGCAGATTAAATTCCCGACAAACCCTGGCAACAGCTGCCCCTTCCATATTTTCACACATCCCATTCCATCTGCACTGCAGCATCTGACCGCGGGCCCGATGGCCGGTTATGCCATTCACTGTGATGAACACTCCTAAATGGTAGCTGATGCCAAGCTGATCAAAAATAGTTCGGCATCGCGCAGCAAGGGTGCTGTCCAGATCATAGACGATCTCTCCCGGTGAGAGAGCTGTCCAGATATTCCATTGTATTTTCGAGACAGATGCCAAAATCACCGGCCACCTCCTGCTCGGCAAGGCATATATCCATAAGCTCCGGTTGAATCTGCTGCTCTGGTAAGATATATGCCCCGCCGACGCCAAAATGAACAACAGCGTCGAACTGTTCCTTCGCTTTCACAGAGGAATCTAGTGAGCCGAAATGCTGTTTCAACAGGACCAACCCCTGTCACCAGGGTCCGGCAGGTGAAAGAGCACCGCTGTCGCACTGGGCAACAAACGGTGCCATTTCTATTTCGGTTGCAGCAATAGCCAGAATCATGGTATCTACAACAGCTCCTCAACGTTAACAGCGTGAAGGTAAACGCGTACAAGCCTGAGGTTATGCACACTTTCCTGTTTACCTGTGAACGGTTAGCAGCGGAAGTAAAAGAATATGATTTTAATGCATAATTGCAATTAATGCATTGTCCACAGTGTACGGGCCATCATTTTCACCATAGCCCGGAACATCATGCAAGAAGACCTTACCCTCAGTTCCTACAACTACCACCTCCCCGAACAGCTCATTGCCCAACATCCCGCTGAGAAAAGGGACAATTCCCGCCTCATGGTGGTGCATGCAGGCAACAAAGAGCCGCAACATTTTCATTTCAGTGATATTGGCCGATTTATCGGTAAAAACGATATGCTGGTGGTCAACAATACCCGGGTCTTTCCTGCACGGCTCCTTGGTAAAAAAGAGACAGGCGGCAAGGCAGAAGTTTTCCTGCTGGAGTTTCCGGTCGCTCGATGATAACGGGACAGCTATGACCAGCGCTTTGATCAAATCGTCCAAACGACCTAAAATCGGGACACGGATCATGATTAACGAGATGCTCTCCTGTTCTGTACAGGAGGATCTTGACAACGGCAAGGTGAGACTGTGCCTCCACTACGACCGGGTCCTTGGCTTGGCTGAAACCCTGCAGCGCTCCGGCCAGGTACCTCTGCCGCCGTATATTTCAAGAAAAAATGGAAGTACCGCCGAAGACGTCAACCGCTACCAGACCGTTTATGCCAGCCAACCCGGGGCAGTTGCCGCCCCGACCGCCGGACTTCATTTCACCGACGAGCTTTTAAAACGTATCACCGACAAGGGTACCTTGCTGGGACATGTCACCCTGCATGTGGGATATGGCACCTTTGCCCCGGTACGGGAGACGGACATCACCCGACACCAGATCCACCGGGAATATCTCAGTATCCCCAGGGAAACGGTTGAGAAAATAGCCTTAACCAAAAAGAGAGGGGGAAAAATCTGGGCAGTGGGAACAACCACAGTGCGAGCTCTGGAATACGGCGCAAAAAATACAGGTCGTCTGGAAGCTAATCGAGGACTGGTGCGATCTTTATATCTATCCCGGATTTCAATTCAAGGTAATCGATAACTTAATTACCAACTTCCATCTTCCGGACTCATCTCTGATGTTCCTGGTCTCCGCCCTATGCGGGAGGAAAACCCTCCTTGACTGCTATCGGACAGCAATTAAGGAGAAGTATCGTTTTTTTTCGTATGGCGACGCAATGGCCATTATTTCCCAACCACCCACAGAGCCGACGGGAAAAAATGAGCAAGGAGATATTTAACCCCCATAAATCATAGAAATTAGCCAGGATATCAATGCCTTGGAGTATACATCCAGCTTTCGGAGCGAGGATCTTCAATTTATCAGTACAAGATTTCTTGTTTTTAACAGGAGTTCTGGAGTAAGGCACTAAGCAGATGTCGCAGCGGGACAATCAGCACACCCGGCACCTGTCTGGCAGGGTGCTGCCGCTTCAGCTGGCTTGGCCGCAGTCTCGTTTTTACCAGCACCATTGGCAGAGCTTGCATATCCATCAGCATACCAGCCGCCACCTTTTAACTGGAAAGAACTCATCGACACAAGTTTCTTCACCGGCCCCTGACATTCAGGACAATCGCTCAGCGGAGCATCAGCAATTTTCTGTTGAACTTCAAAAACCTTATCGCACTCCTGACATTCATACTCGTAAACTGGCATTTCTCTTTCACCTATTACATTGCAAAAACATTGACGGATTAGTTCCCTGACTCAAATCAAGAAAATAGAAAATTGTCAGTCTTTCGAAGCCTTTTTTCTGATTCAGCGCCAAAATAATTCTCAACGCACTTTATGTCAACATGTTCCATGGATTCAGTTCAGGAAAATTACAATCCGATTCAATCTGTTGTCCACTTGTTGTTCATCCTGTTTTCTGGTATACATGTCGCGTTGACTGATGTCTACCCAATTTTGATTCTTTTGACTATGCTCCACTCTTGTTTATGATTGGTATTTTTGATTCAGGTGTTGGCGGAATGACCGTTGCCCGGGCCGTTGAACAGCTTCTGCCCAACCATCCTCTCCTCTATCTCGGAGATCTTGCCAGAACTCCCTACGGCACCAAAAGTGCCCGGACTATCATTGATTACTCGGTTGAAAACACCAGATTTCTCGTGCAAAACGGTGCCAGAGTCATTGTCATTGCCTGCAATTCAGCCTCCAGTGTGGCCACGGATCGGCTCCGACAGGAATTTACCATCCCCATTATCGAAGTCATTACCCCCGCCGTTGCCGAGGCAATAGCCAGGAGCCGGAGCGGCAGGATCGGTATCATCGGCACCAGGGCTACCGTTCAAAGCGGCATTTATGAGGAAAAAATCCGTCGGCAATCAGCAAGCTATAAAGTGTTTTCCAAAGCCTGTCCTCTGCTTGTTCCTCTCGTCGAAGAAGGTTGGACAGATAAACGAGAGACTAAAATGATCCTCCGCCGCTATCTCCACGATTTGAAAAATCAGCAGATAGATACATTGGTACTGGGCTGCACGCATTATCCTCTGCTCAAGCATCTGATTCAACCGCGAATTGGCAAGAAGGTCACTCTTATTGATTCATCGGCAGCAGCCGCCCACTTTCTTAAAAATTATCTGGAGAAATATCCGGATCTAACGCCGGCAATGAACCATGTCCCTGACCAGAACAGATATTTTGTCACTGATCTGACAGAAATGGCAGGTCAGATAGCCAATAAAATATTTGGTCGCCATATCAAACTGATCGCTCAATAAAACCCATGTATCGTTTCATGAAAAATTTTATCAACACCCTGCTGCTCCTTATCTGCCTGCTGCTTCCTGTTGTTGCTGCCCATGGTCAAAACGGTACAGAAAATCCGGAGGATATCGCCAGACGACTGCAAAGTCGCTACGACAAGATTGGCAGCATCACCTTCAATTTTACCCAGAACACCAGTGGCGACATGGCCGGAAGGGCACGCAAAGGTACAGGAAAGGCCGCTTTTGTAAAACTCGAGGCAAGAGCTATATGCGCTGGGACTACTCCAGCCCGGACCACCAGGTGCTGGTCAGTGACGGCAAAACCTTTTCCATGTACTTTGCCAATCTGCAGCAAATGATTGTCAGCCCGGCTGATACCCTTGATGCCGATCTGACCTATTCTTTTTTTACCGGGAAAGGCCTCTTGACGCGGGATTTCCATATTCGTCCTGCAGATGAAGAGTTGCAGCCGGAGAGCGGGGCCGAATTCCAGGTGATCAAACTTATCCCCAAAAAACCGCAGTCCCAGGTCCAGGATATCCACCTGTGGGTGACCCCTGAATCACTTATCCGGCGAATCAATATCCAGGACCACTTCGGTACCATAACAGTTTTAAATTTCAGTGATATTGTCGTGGACGATCTGGTCGGAAAAGATCCCCGGGAACTTCTTGCATTTTTTTCCTTTGTTCCTCCTGAAGGTACAGAAATTATCAGACAATAAAATGGGTCCCGACACTTCTTGCCTGTTCAGGCTGGCGCTCATCGCCATGCCCTGGTCAATTTTCAACCGGCCATCCATCCAGCTGGGAGCTCTGAAAAGCTATCTGGAGCAGGAGACTGGTGTGCCAGGTTGATAATCACCATCCCTATCTTCATCTCGCCAGGCGAATTACCCCCGAACTCTACAGCCAGATAGCCCTGTCCGGATGGGCCGGAGAAGCGCTTTTTGCGCCGCTCCTCTTCCCCGAGAAAAGAGCTGATGCGCGAAAACTTTTCCGGCAATGCCTCACCGGAAAAGTTACTCCCCTGCCCGACTTTGACGATCTGGTCGCCCATGTCGAACAAAGCTGCAATCAATGGCTTACTAAAATCAACGTTAATCACATACACGCTGATCGGCTTCTCTATTTGTTTCAGCCAGCTGTTTGCCTCTCTCTATATGGCCAGAAAAATAAAAAGCCAGCAGACCGAGACGGCCACTATCCCGATCGTCTTTGGCGGCTCATCATGCTCTGGTGATATCGGCGCATCCCTGATCGCTCATTTCCCGGAAATTGACTTTCTTATTGACGGGGAAGGAGAACAGAACATCGTCCATCTCTGCCGCTTTCTCACCGGTCAGCGCAAAACATTGCCGGAAAAAATCCACACCCAGGCCGAGGTGTCTGTCCCTAAGGCAGAACAGCGGGCAGCGCCACTGGATTTCAACAGCCTTCCCTATCCGGATTATACGCCGTATTTTCAAGAGATGAAGCAGCTCTTTCCCGGGTCGACCTTTTATTCCCCTGCTGCCGGTTGAATTTTCAAGAGGGTGCTGGTGGAACAGATGCACCTTCTGTAATCTCAATCTTCAGTGGTCGGATTATCGGGTCAAAGAGAGTGACAGGATGATAGCGGAAACTCTCCACCTTGCCAGCACCCATGAGTGTTTACATTTCACCTTTACCGACAACGCCCTGCCGCCGAAAGAAGCTGATCAGTTTTTCGAAAAGCTCTCTGGCAAAGGAGTTGATTTTGATTTTTTCGCAGAGATCCGAAGCATCACCGGCCTGAACGTCTGCGAAAGTACAGCCAGGCTGGTCTCAAAACCGTTCAGGTGGGCATTGAAGCTCTATCAACCTCTCTGCTGAAAAAAATGGCCAAGGGAACCACGACCATGGATAACATCGCGGCTATGAAAATGTGCAGTGCTTCGGCCATCCGCATGGAGGGTAACCTGATAACCGATTTCCCGACGACAACAGATGAAGAAATTGCCGAAACCCTGAAGCAATCTGGATTTCGTTCTCCCTTTTCTTCCCCTTCAGGCGGCAACTTTTTTCCTGGGCTACGGCTCGCCCATCCATGCCGGGGCACTACTAATAATGAACAGGCGCAATACAAAAGGTCATACCCCATGCCAAAAATCGCCGGCTCTTTCCCAAAAACTATCTGCACTCCATGACCATGCTCATAAATAGTTACCGGGGCGATAAAAAGCTACCAGCACAAACTGTGGCAGCCGGTAAGACAGAAAATTACGCGCCTGGCAGAAATTTCATAAGGACAGAACAGCAAGCAGGCAACACCCTCTCCATTATCGGGACGGCATAACTTTTCTGATCATCCGTCAGGAACGGATCTCAGGAGCCCGCTCCTGCACCGGCTGCGCGGCATATCAAGAAAAATCTATCTCTTTTGTGAACGTCCCCAGAAGATAAGCAATCTTGCTTGCAGCTTTTCCGGAAGTCTCCGAACCGGCCTATCCGAAAATTTATTAATGAAATGTGCTTGAAATATCTTATGTTTCAAGAAGATGACCGGGTTTTTCACTGGCCGTCCATTACACAACAGCTGAACTGCTGGCAAATTTTATACATATATGATTATTAACAACCATGAGGTTACACGTGCGGCAATCCAGATAGCAGGGACTTGCCAACCTGGCCAGCTATGATATACTCTTCTCTGCCAATATCTGACTAACAACACTTCAAAAATATTTTAGTGATCTACAATCAATTGTCAGGAGGTAAGGACCTGCAAACCATAAACCGTAGTTCTCTTTTCTCTTGATGGATAAACATGACAGAAACAGACAACGAAAGCTTTGAGGAGCTGTTCAAAGCTGAAAAAACCAAAAAAATCAAGACATCTGACTCCTGGACAAAAAATCAAAGCCACCATCGTCGGCATAAACGACGAGACCACTTTTCTTGATGTGGGCGGTAAAAGCGAAGGTATACTGCAAAGTTCCGAATTAAAGGATGGTGAAGGCAATTTCAGCTCATCAGGTCGGTGATCTAATTGATGTGTATTTTCTCCAGGCAAAGGCATCCGAACAACTTTTCACCACCTCCATCGGCTCCGGCTCCTCCAATGCCCACCTGGAAGAAGCCTATCGCAGCGCTATTCCGGTGGAAGGTTTTGTTAAAGCTGAGATCAAAGGCGGTTTCGAGATCACCCTTGGCGGCAATGTTCGCGGTTTTTGTCCCTTTTCCCAGATGGGTCTTCGGCGGGTTGAGGACGCAGCCAAAGAATATCTGGAAACCCATATGAAATTTCAGATCACCCGATTTGAAGAAAACGGCCGCAATATCGTTCTTTCGGCAAGGGCGATCCAGGAAGCTGAACGGGCGGAACTGCGCGAAAAACTGCAGGAGACTCTGGAGGAAGGTCAGACGATCGAGGGTATTGTCAGCTCTATCAGAGAGTTTGGAGCCTTTGTCGATATCGGCGGGGTGGACGGCCTCATCCCCATCTCGGAAATCGGGTGGAGCCGGGTTGACAAGGTGGAAGAATATTTCACCGTCGGCCAGAAAGTTCAGGCCGTGATCAAGAAACTCGACTGGGAGAAAGATAGAATTTCTCTGAGCTATAAAGAGACTCAGGCCGATCCATGGGACGAAGTGGTCAATCTCTTTCCGGAAGGAACGACCCATATGGGAACCGTCGCCAGGCTTGCCCAGTTCGGCGCCTTTGTCACTCTGGCTCCAGGCATTGATGGCCTGGTCCATATTTCAAAACTCGGCGGCGGACGTCGGATCAATCATCCTCGAGAAGTTCTGGAAGAAGGTCAGAATATCGATGTGAAAATTGACGCAATCGATCTGACCGAAAAAAGGATCAGCCTGCTCCCGGCAGATTATGTCTCAGCCGAGGCTGAACAGGACAAGGAACGAACCGAATACAAATCATTTGTGGCCAAGGAAAAAAAGAACAAACCGGCAGCAGAGGTGGGCAGCCTTGGAGCCCTGCTGAAAGCAAAAATGGCCGAAAAAAAGAAATAAGAAACATTCTCCCAGTCAGGCGTCACCGCCTCTTGCGGGCGGCGCCTGATAGTCTCTTGACAGGCAAGAAAAATCCACTGTGGCAGCCACTGGTCACCATAGATCACAAACCAGGCTCATTGCAGCCCGGCTGCAGGGTATCTTCTATCGTACCGGCCAATCATCCATGCAGCCAGAAGAGAAAGAAGCAGGACAGCAGTGCCTGTCACCTGATACGCCCGGTCAATTCCCCACCCGTCCATACTGAACCCCGCCAGAACCGCGCCGGTAAAGACCCCCGCACTCATGGCAAAGCTGAACACCCCCATCATTGTCCCATGCCCGTAATGTCTTTTGGCCTCCTGGGAAGCATACGCACCCAGTACCGCCCAGATGGCGGCTTCCGATGTGCCCATGAGAATATAGACAACAGCCATAAGCATAAAACTCTGCACCAGTGGAATGCTGAGAATACAGCAGACTGAGCCCGATGCTGCTTGTTAAGAGAATGAGCAACTTATGATATTTATCGGCAACTTTGCCAAAAGGTATCTGGAGAACAGCGTTAACCAGGGTCCTGCAGGCAATAATCATCCCAATCTGCACGCCGCTGCTGTTCTGCCATTGTGACATAAGCAGGGGCAAAAATGCCATACTGGGCACCATGATAATCATGGTTGTATACCTGGCCAGAAGAATCCCGCCGGTTTTGCCATTTGTCATCATACTGGACAAACTCGACAGCAATGGTCTTGGCCGTCATCTGGTGATCCGAGGCAACTTGACCCGGCATGTATAGAATGACCAGAACAAAAGCCACAAAACTTAAGCAGGCCATAGTATAAAAGACCGACGGCAGTCCCCAGCTGTCTGAGAGCAGACCGCCAATTATTGGTCCGCAACCTATGCCGGAGAAAATAGCAATATTAAGATAGCTCATATATCGCCCTTCATGACCTGCCGGTGCGAGATAGACTCATATACGCCATGGCGATTGGAACTATCATTGCCGAACCGACCCCGTGAAAAGTGCGAATGATAATGAGATCGGGAACTCCAGTTGCGTGGGGAATTAACAATCCGACCAGGCCATAAACAAAAAGCCCGCTGGTGAGAAAATTTTTCCGCCCCCACCTGTCAGAAAAATTGCCGACCACCGGCTGCAGCAGGCCTCTGCTTATCGAAAAGGCGGCGATAATCATCCCGAGAGAAAACCCGCTTGCGCCGAGTTCTTTGGCAAAGATCGGCATGACCGGGACGATGATCCCGATACCAAGCAAGGCTATAAAAACCGAGAGCAGGAGGGTAATGAGACTATTATTTTTCACACCGCGTCTGCCAGAAAAGGCATATTGCCATTATGCATGATTAAGGAGCTTTAACTCTAAAGGATGCGGGTCAAGATAGTGCTGGTTGGCCAGATACTCCTGGTTGAATTTTTTCGTGAAAAATTTCAAAAGAGTCAGAGGCACAATCAGCGGTATCATCCCCTGGTGGTACTGATCAAGGATATCCAGTACTTCCTGCTTTTCCATAGTAGAAAGATCGTTTTTGAAATAGCCGAAGATATGACTTAATACATTGGTATGCTTTTTGATTGTACTTTTTTTGCTCAGAGCACTCATCAACAGTTTTTCATAGCGGCTGAAACAGGTCGTCAAGGGAGAAATCCTTGCCTTTTGCGACCAGACGCCCCATTTCCCGGTAATCTTTTTCGTTGTGGGAAAGAAGCAGCAATTTATGAGAGGTGTGAAAGTCAACCAGACCGCCTCGATTTTTTGCTGCAGCCACCATCTCTCTCCACCGTTTGTGAACAAAAATGCGCTGGATGAAATTCTCCCTCAATACCGGATCATTGAGCCGTCCGTCTTCTTCCACCGGCAGATGAGGGAAATGGTCGATAAACGACCGGGCAAAGATACCAACACCGTTATTGCTGGGCATGCCCGTTTCAGAATATACCTTCACCCTGGCCATCCCGCTGCTTGGCGACATCCGCTTGAAGACAAAACCATCGAGGTGTTCCAGCGCGAGCTCCTGCACCCTGAGAGCAGCCCAGTTTTTCATCTGGTCGGTATAATCTTTGCCACTCCGGCGTGTCACCAGCCGGGGGTCAGCAGGATCACCAACAAGCCGCATCGCTTCCCGTGGTATCACCAGACCGCATTCCACCTCGGGGCAGACAGGCACATATTCGACATAATGCCCAAGGGTATCGGTGAGGAATCTGTCGTGTTGATGCCCACCGTCATATCTGACCTTCTGGCCAAGCAGACAAGCACTCACTCCAAGTCGTATTCTGTCCTCCATTTTCCCTCCTTCTGAAGCTACTCATTATTCAGGCAAACTGACAAAGGAGCTTGACATCCGTCGTAGGCTCAGCCATATTGCATTTTCTGAATTACGCCCGTGCTGTCTCTGTTGTTTTTTTCTATTTAATGCTTTCCTGAGCGGTTGACCGGAAACATGACAAAGAATCAACTGAACTATGGTTTCCGTATATAACAGCATTAGACGCTATCTATACATCCTCCTTGATCTTTTTAATAGTCTTTTCTCTGATAGCCATTCTCTATATCCAGCAGATCCCTTGACCATGACCGGAAATATTTCAAGACCCACGCGGCCATCCTTGCCGACGACATTTGGGCGCTGAATCAAAGTGGCGCAAAAGCATACCTGCTGCTCGCCGTCAAGGCCAATCATTACAAATCACTCTACTGTTTCCATACCGGGAACTGACACCTATATTTATGTCACCAGTCCCCCATTGACCGGATTGTCACACTTTCTCCATCAGATGAAACTGATTGGTTCGATAAAGCTAAGCGCAGAAATTAAGTACAATGACCAGGTTATCGGGGTTCTCAATGGAGAAAAATATGTCCGGGTTATCTTTCCACTTATCAATATCCTCATTTTTCTTCTGCTGCTCTTATTGACCACAATTTTCATTATCCATCTGTTTATCAACAGAAAAACTCTTACAAAGCAGGTCAAGGAACGAACCCAAAACCTGCGGGAAAGCGAACAGCGATTCCATGATCTCGTCAATCTGCTACCTGAGATGGTTGTAGAGACCGATCTGAGCGGCACCATAATCTACGCCAATAAGGCAGCAAAAGAACTGCTTCAGTTGCCGGATACAGCAGATGCTGCGGTAAACTTTTTCCATTTTATCCAGGAGAACGAAAGGCAGGATAGCCGAGAAATACTTTCGGAAATCAATGCAAAATGAGCGATTCGGCTTGCTTGAGTTTACTGCCAAAGATCAGCGCGGGAGAATTTTCCCGATCCTTATTCGTTCCGCTCCCAATTACCAATGGCGATAAAGGCTGCGGCGCCCGAATGATTGTTATCGATATCAGCGAGAGACGTCTGCTTGAGGAACAGCTGCACAGAGATCAAAAGATGAAAGCAATCGGCCTCATGGCCGGTGGAGTTGCCCACGACCTGAACAATATTCTGTCCGGCATCATCAGCTATCCGGAACTCCTGCTCCTTGATCTCGATCCAGGGAGCAGTCTGTGCCAGCCACTCGAGGCAATTCGTCAGTCCGGCCTCGATGCCGCAGAAGTGGTTTCCGACCTGCTCACCGTTGCCAGGGGGATAGCCGCCAACAAAGAGATCACCGCTCCCAATGAGCTTATTCGGGCCTATCTCGATTCCACCGATTTTCAGCAGCTCCGTACAAGCTATCCTCTGGTCAGGGTTACCACTACCCTGGACTCCTCGGCTGCGCAACATATCCTGTTCGCCAATTCATGTGCGTAAATGTTTGATGAACCTCATTACCAACGGCGTAGAAGCTATTCATGGTAAAGGTGATCTGTCTATTGTCACCGAAAACTATGACAATATCCCACCGATACTCAGGGACAGACAAAATTTTTCCACAGGAAACTTCACTAAAATAACCGTCCATGACAATGGTTCGGGGATTCCTTCTCATGATCTCGACCATATCTTCGAACCATTTTATACCAAAAAAGTTATGGGCAGGAGCGGCACTGGTCTCGGATTGGCGGTGGTATGGAACACCATGCGTGACCACGGGGGCGCTGTCAACGTTATCAGCAATAAGCAAGGGACAAGTTTTGAACTGTTTTTCCCTAGTATCGAAACGGAGATTGGTCCACGGCCGGAAAATGTTAACTGGCAAAAGTATAGGGGGCACGGAGAAACCATTCTGGTTATCGACGACGAACCGCGTCAACGCGAAATCGCCAGTCAACTGCTGACGACACTCAATTATTCAGTTCAAACAGTCTCGTCGGGGGAAGAAGCAATAGAATATGCTCGAAACAACGGTGCTGATCTGATGATCATCGACATGATAATGCTACCAGGGCTCAATGGACGGAAGACATTTGAACAGATCCTTCAGCTCCACCCGCAGCAAAAAGCTATCATTGTCAGCGGATATGCCGGTGATGACGATGTAAAAGCCACCCTGGCACTTGGTGCCAAAGATTTTTTACCAAAACCCTACACTCTCATTCAGATCGCTGCGACCATACACAAAATTTTTCACCCATGATACCGTTTACAGCCAAGGTCCCATTTTTCAGCCACCGGAGGTTTAACGTGGAGTGCGAAAAAAAACAATCATTAGCGGCCACTTCTCCCCCTCTCAACGGGGGAGTGCATGGTGCGATCTTTCGGGAAATGGAGAGCTTCTCGAGACTATATTCCGGCAAAATTCTCTTTCTGGCTCTCCTGCTTTTTGTCACCCTGCTGTTTCCTGCCGGTGCCTGGTCAAAAGACAAAATTGAATGGATGGAAGCTGTTGCCCCGCCATTTTTTATTCATGAAGGAGAGCTGCAGGGACAGGGCTACGAAGACATCATTACCGACATCCTGATAGAAAATTTACCGGAATATGATCATTCACACACCATCGCCAATCTTTCCAGGCATTATCAACAATGGAAACAGGGGGAGAAGGCCTGCGGACTGGCAATGTATAAGACTCCGGAACGGATGGAATTTGCCTACTTTTCAATACCGAGTGTCTTCACGCTGCCGACAGTGTTGATTATTAACAAGGAGAAATTCAATAATTTCGGCGGCACCAAAACTGTTCATCTCACCGATATTCTGAAAAGCCAACAATATATCATTGGCAGATCAAAAAACCGTTCTTACGGGGTTGAATTCGACAGCACCCTCGATACCTTCGGCAATGACCAGAATCTTTTTGTCTATGAGGGGCCGGAACTCTCGCTTAACCTCTTTAAAATGCTCCTTGCCGGACGAATTGACGCGCTTCCGGGATTACCCGAAGAGGCGATGTATCTGGCGGAGACGATGGGCATAGAAGATAAGATCATGACGATCAACATCTTTGAAAACCAGGTAAATCATGATGCGTCGCTTACCTATGTGGCCTGTTCCAAAAATGCGTGGGGTAAAAAAACAATTGCAGATATCAACGCGGTGCTCCGCAAACAACGGCCCACTGAACGTTACAGAGCCGCCTACGAAAGATGGCTTGATCCAAGCAGTTTTGAGGGATACCGGAAGCTCTATAAAGAAGTTTTTCTTACTATTACTGAATAGCCTGCACTCTTAAAGGGATACTCAGGTTAACGAGAGCAGGTACGACCTGAGATTTTTTGAGGTATGGGTCAGATCGAGCTTTCTGCGCAGACGTTTGCGATGAAAATCTACCCCGCTTACTGAAAGATTAAGCACCTCGGCTATTTCCTTGCTTGATTTGCCGCTTCTGACCATATTGGCAACCTCGATCTCCTGGGGAGTAAGTGACATATTCAATGTTGCCAGGCTGTGCAGAAATGGTGAGACGATATCTCTGAGATTGGCATCGACAATCTCAAGAAGAGTTCTTTGCTTCTCCGTGGGATGCCCCTGCAGCAACTTTTCCATATAAGGCAGGACAAGGCGATCAACATTGGCATAAATCGTCTCTTCCATCCGGGCTTTGTCTTCTTCACGCTGACGCAAAAGCACCCGCAAAGCTATGTTGGTTTCCTCAAGACGTTCCCTTTCTCGCATCAGTTCGGCCTCTTTTACCTGCAAAGCTTCCTGCACCTCCATGATCGGAGTAATATTCTCATGGGTGACAATTGCCCGGCGCACCATCTCATCACGATAGGGAACGACCCGCACCGCATACCAGCGTTTCTCCTCTGGAGAATGACATGGATACTGGGCCAGGAATTCATCCAGCTCCCCTGCCAGAATCAGGCGAATACCCTGGGCGACCCGAGCGGCATCATCATCGGGACGTTCCGTGGCAGTTTCACAGACTTTGAGATAATTGACGCCGATACTTTCAACCGAATCCAAAACTCCGTTTTTTCGGCCAAATTCCTGCCATGATCGGTTGGTTTCGATAATTTCGCCCTCTTCATCCAAAATTGCCACATGGGCCGACATTGAATCAATAACCACCTTGTACAAATTCTGGTCCTGCATGCCATACCTCCCTAAACTAATGTCCATCCAGAGACGAGAATTTTTCTTTTAAATCGAGGCGCTTGATAAATTTTATCGCAGGCAAAGGCGGGGTATATAATTAATATCGAAGTCTCGCTATACTTGCTTATCTCCGAGGATAAAATTTTAAAAGCAACGAAGAGTTAGGAGAAAAGGCCGTTTCTGGACGGACACTAACTATAATCGTCTTACTGAAAACGTAGTATTGATTCTCACCTGTTGTGTCAAGACCGATCTGCTTTTCATTGTATATGCCCCCGCTATATCCAGCTTCTCGAAAAGCATACCAAGGTTACTCTAAATTCTTTTCGAAGGCCTGATCACTTGACATCTTCCTGCGGGAATGGGATATTCCCCCAATGTTTTACTATAGGGTATAAGGTGCACCATTACCCTTGAACCAACCGTCTTCAAACAGGTTAGACATAATGAAAATCATCCTCAATTCCCCGCTCGATATGCATCTCCACCTCCGCGAAGGGCAGATGCTGCAGACTGTTGCACCTTTTTCCACCGGTTGCTTTGCCGGAGCAGTGATCATGCCTAATCTCATTTCCCCGGTAGATTCTTTGGTCAAGGTGCAAAAATACAAAGAGCAGGTTATGACTGCTGCCGGCAATTCCGACTCTTTTGCCGCCTATATGACACTTTTTTTTAAAAAATACTCCAGGTCTGAGCTTGCTGCAGTTAAAAATGATATTATCGGCATCAAACTCTATCCGGCAGGTATTACCACCCGGAGCGAAAATGGGGTATCGGATTTTGATGGTATAGATGAAACCCTCGCTCTGATGGAGGAAATGGGTATTCCTCTCCTCGTGCATGGGGAATCGGGAGGCTTTGTGCTTGACCGGGAAAAGGAATTTCTCGGGGTCTACAAACGGCTGGCCGAAACCTTTCCCAAACTGCATATCATTATGGAGCATATTACCACCGCCGAAGCGGTTGATTTCGTCGACCGCTACGAAAGCGTCTCGGCAACCGTCACCCTGCACCATCTGCTGATTACTCTCGATGATGTTATCGGTGGTCTGCTGGAGCCTGACCTTTTTTGTAAACCTATCGCCAAACGACCTGAAGATCGCCGCCGTCTTCGCGATGCAGTTTTTTCCGGCCACGAGCGCATCATGTTCGGCTCGGATTCCGCCCCCCATCCGAGGCATAAAAAAGAATGCTGCGGCTGTGCCGCCGGAATTTTTTCGGCACCGGTGGCCCTGCCGATGCTCGCCGAACTTTTTGAAGAGGCAGACCGACTCGATCTGCTACAGAACTTTGTCAGTGGCATCGCCTGCCGCCGTTATGGGCTGCAGCCAATAGAAAAACAAGTAGTAGTAGAAAAAAAATCCTGGAAAGTCCCTGAACTTTTCGGCCAGGTGAAACCATTCGGGGCAGGAAAAACCTTGCAATGGTCAGTTGCCGCCAAAGAGTGACAGGAAGCGTATCAGCAGGAAAGGTGTATGCTTTCCGTCACCCCCGTAAAACGAGTTGTCAACATCCTTTTATTTGGTCAGGCTGAGCTTGAGGGCTTGAGGGATAATCAGATAAATTCATGTGGCCTGATCACTCCCCCTCGGCTTCAACGATCAGGTTTTGCCGCATTGCCTCAAAAAGAATCACGGCTGCGGCAACCGAACTGTTCAGGGAGTCAAGAGTGCCGGCCATAGGAATGGAGAGCAAAATATCACACTCTTTTTTGACCAGGGGCCGGATCCCCTTACCTTCACCGCCAACTACCAGACAGGCCGGCACCGTCAGATCCGTCTGATACAGAGAATGGGCATCACTCTCCTTTACCGCACCAAAGATCCAGAAACCGGCCTTTTTTAATTCTTTCAAAGCATTGACAAGATTGGTGACCTGACAGATGTCAAGATGCGACATGGCCCCGGCTGAGGATTTCGCCGCCGTTCCGCCAAGCGGTGCGGAGCGTTCCCGGGTAACAACAATGCCGGAGGCACCGGACGCCAGGGTCGAACGGATTATGGCCCCAAGGTTATGCGGATCCTGCAGGGAGTCGCAGACCATCAGGCGCACTTTCTCACCGGCCTTGATACGTTCCGCCATTTTCAGCACCAAGTCATCAAAGGCGATAAGCGGTGTCTCACTCATTCGGGCGATTATCCCCTGATGTCGCGCCTGTGCACTTCCATCACCTGTCATACGGAGAGATTCAACAAAAGTAATTTTAACCTTCTGTTGTCGGGCCATCTCAATAATTTCTTCTATTTTTGACCCTCGCCTATCTTTTTGCAAGATGATTTCCGTAAATCTATCCGGTTCTTTTTCCAATCCCTCGAAAACCGGATGAACCCCCCAAATCAGATCTTCACTTAAGCGAATAGTTTTTTCTCCGGACTGCTTTTGCCCCCCACCCTGTCGTTTCATGGTCCTCACTTAGCTCCTGATGGGTTTTCCGGACGGCAGTCTATGCGCCCTGGCCCGTTCCGCCAAAATAATAGAGGTAAGAACGATTTGCCGCCTCTTCAATCTTATCATTGATTATCAGATATTCATATGCATCTGCAGCGGCCATCTCCGTCGCAGCATTTTTCAGCCGTACCTTGATCATCTCTTCACTCTCAGTTCCCCTGCCGCGAAGTCTCCTTTCAAGTTCATGAAGATTTGGCGGTGAAATAAAAATATGTGTGGCTTTCAGTTGGTCGTTTTTGCGCAGTATGGCCGCACCCTGCACATCAATATCGAGGATAACGTCCTTGCCTTCCAAAAGCTGCACGCCGATAGCGGCAATGCTCGTTCCATAGAGATTATCATGCACTTCAGCATATTCCAGAAACAATTCCTGATCTATCATCGCCAGAAACTCGGACCGGGAAACAAAATGATAATCAACCCCATCCAGTTCACCAGGCCGAGGCTTCCGGGTAGTATGGGAGATGGAAAATACTAAGCCGGGAACATTAGCCATTACCCTTTTAAGCAAGGTCGTCTTGCCCGCACCGGAAGGAGCGGAGATAACAAACAATCTTCCTGCGGTCATACAAACTCCTACGATTTCTATTTTTGCTGATCAAAATATTCGGTCAGATTATGGCCAGGCTGCAACGCCTGCATTCTCTGGCTTATGGTATCAGGCTGAACGGAAGAGAGAATAACATGGTTTGATTCCATCACAAGAATTGATCTCGTTCTTCTCCCTTCGGTCACATCAACAAGTCTGCCTTCCATTTTCGCCGCTTCCTTCAGTTTTCGGGCAGGGGAGGAACCGGTATTAATGACAGCAATAATCTTTTCCACCATTACGGTATTGCCAAAACCAACGTTCAATAACTGCATAGCTCACCATGATTCAAAATTATCAGAAAATTACTACATGACTAGTCCTAGACCAGCTTAACTCAAGTTATTCAATGTTTTGAACCTGCTCTCGCATTTTTTCCAGTTCACTCTTCAAATCAACGGTGAGGTGCGCCACGGCCGCATCATTGATCTTTGACGCCAGAGTATTCACCTCCCGCAGGAACTCCTGAATGAGAAAATCAAGCTTTCGGCCAATACCACTTTCTTCAGTAAGAAAATGAGTAAACTGCGCTGATATGACAACGTAATCGCACAATTTCCTCAGTAACATCGGTTTTGTCAGCCATGATCGCAACTTCCTGGGCCAAGCGAGCCGGATCGAGCTGGACATTGGCCAACAGTTTCTCAAGCCTTTCCTGTAAATTTTTTTGCCGCTGCTCAAGTAATTCCGGAATACTTTCTTCGATGCTGGTGATGGTTTGTTCAAAAAAATTCAGTCTGGCATGAGGTCAACAGCCAGTGTTTCCCCTTCCTGCGCTCGCATCGTGTCTGCAGGTTTCCAGTGCCTCATCTATGACTTTTTCTACCATTGACCAGACCACGGCCAGATCCTCATCTTTCTGCTCTCTGGATGAGAACATCCGGATAACCCGCCAGTACCTGGGGGGTGATTTCGCTTTCCAGACCAAATTCCTCGGCCAAGACTTGCAAAGCATTCCTGTACCCTCCAGCCAAAGCCATAATTCACCTTCACTTCCTGCAAATCAGAAAAATCGCCACTCACAGAAAGATACAAATCGACCCTGCCACGCAGATAAAGTCTCCGCGACTTTTTTGCGAATTTTTTCTTCCAGTGAAGTATAGCCCCGAGGGAATTTCATTTTCAGATCGAGATACCTGTTATTGACGCACCGGACTTCAGCCGTCCAGACCCGACCGTCTTTTTCAAACTCCCCCCGGCCAAAACCGGTCATACTCTTTATTGCCATGCACTCGCCCTATATTCTATCTTAGTCCCTGAAAAAGGAAATTTTATTCCAACGCAAGAAGAAGCAATGCCTACGAAAAATCCTTTCTGACGGGTCGCACTGCCCCCGGACTACAATTGCAGAAAATTTCAGAGACATGTAAAACAACAAAACGATGTAGAAGGATAGCCCTCTACATCGTTTTGCCAACGATCATCTCAGTAACGAATAGCTGCCGGAATTTATTTGCCCGCTAATGCACTGTTCAATTTTTTGACAATAATATCGCTGATATCATTTGCTTCGTCAAAATAGATAACACCTTTTAGCATCCAAAATTGCCGTGTATTTATTCTCTTTACCATATTTGTCAACAACCCCTTCAAGAGCCTTGATAATCGGTTCAAGTTCCTTGTCCTGCATGTTTTTCATTTCAAAGCGGGCATCTTCAGTCTTGGCCTGTAATTCTCTGCCGCTTTTCTGAAACTCACGAACCTTTTCGGCTTTTTTCTCTTCACTCCAGGCAGAACTTTTTTTCTTTATCTCAGCCTGCAATTCCTTGAGAGCATCCTCCTCCGCCTTGAAGGTGGACTGAAGTTTCTTCATTTTCTGGTCAAATCGCCCTTTCGCTGCTTTTCCTGCATCACATTCAATAATGATTCTCTGCACATTCATGACTCCAATCTTCAGGATCGGCAGAAAAACTATTACTTGCAGCAAAACAGACAATTGAGAAAATCAAGCCTGCCAGCAGGGTTCTTTGAGATGTCATTACTGTCTCCATATTTTTTTAAAACCGTCTATAGATTGTTATTCAACAACAACGAAATCAGCACGTCTGTCCTGAGCCCAGGAAAGTTCGTCATGGCCGTGAAGCAGCAATCTCTCCTCACCATAGCTGACCGTACTGAGTCGTGCTTCATCAACCCCGAGATTTATCAAATATTTCTTGGCGCTCAAAGCACGTCTTTCACCCAGAGCCATATTGTATTCGTTGGTTCCCCGTGGATCGGTGTTTCCTTCAATTTTAATGTCATAATCCTTTTTGTTCTTGATAAAATCAGCATTGACCTGGATACGTGCAATCTGATCTTTTCGTATATCCGAAGAATCAAAATCATAATAAACAGGCAACATTCCCTCGGTTGTTCGGCCTTCACTTATGCCAAGAGGCTTTGAATCAAGCGACTCTTCGACCCCCATAGCCTCTCCTTTATCCTCTGCCTTCATCGCTTGATCAGTTTCTTTTTTCGATCCGCAACCGGACAAGGTCATAATAGAAATACAGAGTAACACAGGCAACATTGCTTTTACTTTACTCACCATGGCAAGAACCTCCAAAAGATTCTTAAGGGTTTATTTTACAACAGTAGATTACCGCAAAAGAAACAATCTTTGAGTGAGCAATCAGTTCACTTTTGATTGTTTTGATAAGAGCGTATTCATACAAAAAAAACGTTAGAAAATCAACTATTTTTTTATAGTTTTGCCATGACCCAGAACAAATAGATCTTTCTGGTCATCAAGTCGATAAGACTTATCGGAACAGCCTTGAACGCAAAAATTCACAAGCAATCCTCCGGCAATAAATTTTAGCCTGCTCAGTGCAAATTTCCGCTAGTGATTATTATATATTCAGATTATAAAGCATTTTACCTGATACATGACAGCAATATTCTCATCTCTCTTTTGGAGATGACAACTATATGGAGATTTGAATGGCCAAAGTAAATATCAGCCCCAACAGAACAACAGACAAAACAATCCGAACTATCGATCGGAAACGGGAACAGGAACGCCGTAAAATGTTTTTAAGAGCAAAAGACAATGCGCCGGAATTTGCCGCAAAACTTGTTCAACGGCTGATCGACAGAGAAATTATTGAGACAACATCTGTTGCAGAAATGAGAGAGGCCTTTGAAAACCAGTTAAATAAACTTGGTTATATTGAAGAATTTGAACTGCAGATGAAGATTGCTCCGGTTCGTACCATCGCTCAGGATCCTAATGTAGTGAGCCTGTATTTTACCCAATATATAGTTGAAGATCTGATCGAACATCCGGCAATTCAGGATATCTTCGGTGATGACCTTGACATCTACCGGGCTGTTGATTCTGTGTTTCGGGTACTTAGACAATAGATGGAGCACCCACAAAAGATTCCCGCCCTCGTTTTTGCTGATGAGGAGGGAAACATTCAGGAATTCACCGAGCTTGAGATGGTCGGTATGAGCAATGGAAATTTTGTTCTTCCAGCTCTTGACGATATGATTCCCTTGCCCGAGGGCAGTGACCTCTTCACTCTGCCGGGTCGGTTGCCTGTTGGGTGGGATCCAGTCTCGGCAGAACCTGTTCTCCTTTCCGAAAACCCATATGATGCCGGCAAACCGATTCAGGCGGTCGCTGCTTTTATGGCCCCAGCCCACACTGCAATTTTCTCAAGCAGCTACCAGACCCAGCCGGATGCCCCAACCCTGCCGCTTTTTGCCTATACCGCGGTTGGCTGGTATCAAGATAGATTTTGGGTCGCCGGATTTCGCAGCGACCCTGATAAACGCCAGGATATCGACCAATATCAGCAAAACGAAGTGATCAGGCGAACAAAAAAAAAACTTCAGGAATATAAAGACAACCGGCTTGTACAGCATCTGGGCAAATGCTGTCTCACCTATGGCTGCCCGGCTGCCCGCAATTATTTTCTTGGCCGCTGGGAAGCCCCATTACCAACTTCGCCGGACTGTAATGCCCGGTGTCTTGGCTGCATTTCCCTGCAGGCATCCGGATGTTGCCCTTCCACCCAGGATCGAATCACTTTTGTGCCAAGCGTTGGTGAAATAAGTCAGATTGCCGTCTCGCATCTCGAGACAGCTGACAACCCAATTGTCAGCTTTGGTCAGGGCTGTGAGGGAGAACCCCTTTTACAGGCCGGTACAATTGAAAAAGCAATAAAGCGGATCCGCAGCAAAACTTCCAGCGGCACAATCAATCTCAACTCCAACTCCAGTCTGCCTGGACAATGTCCAACGACTTGCGCAGGCTGGACTGGACAGTCTTGCGGGTCAGCCTTAATTCGGCGCAAAAAAAGTATTATGAAGCCTATTTTCGGCCCAGAAACTATACTTTTTCTGATGTGACACAATCGATTGATGTCATGAAAGAAAATGGCCGTTTCGTCTCTTTGAATTATTTTATTCTTCCTGGTTTTACTGACTCACTGCAGGAATTTGAGGCCCTCTGTGCGCTGATTCGGCACCACCATCCCGATTTTATCCAGCTTCGCAATCTGAATATGGATCCGGAGTGGTATCTGAAAAGTCTTGCTCTCAAAAAAGACACCCAGGTCCTGGGCATTCGCCACTGGCTTGACCTGCTCAAAAAAGAATTTCCTCGCGCTCCGCTTTGGCTATTTCAATCCACAGGTTCACCAATAGTTCATAGGGCGGATATATGTCTCTTCAGGAGACTATATTGACTTCAGATAACAAAAGAATTACCAAAAAACCGGTAAACATCCGTTATAGCTGATTTTTATTTGCTTTCTTTATCTGATGGGATATGATAACTTTTAATAAAGCTTATCAATATTAACTTATTTCAAGGAAAGACCATGGAACAATCGGCAAATATGCGGTTAACGACTCAACGACAAATCATTCTGGAAGAATTGGGAAAAGTAACCTCACATCCGACTGCTAATGAAGTTTATGATATGGTGCGTCGGCGTTTGCCTCGTATCGGTCTTGGCACGGTATACAGGAATCTCGAGCTGATGGCGGATATCGGTATTATCCTTAAACTTGAGGTCGGAGGCACGCAAAAGCGATTTGATGCGACCGTAGAGCCGCATTACCATATTCGCTGTTCCAGCTGCGGAAAAGTCAATGATGCACATATGCCAATTCAGGAACAAATCAATGAAATGGCCGAAAAGGCAAGTAATTATAAAATCCTTGGTCATCACATTGAGTTTTCAGGGATATGTGAAGACTGTTCAGAGGGACAGGTGAGACAGACGACTAATTAGCAGGGCTCTCGGGGTAGAACACCGCCTGCAGAAAATAATGATAAGGAAAGAGAAGGGGCAACGGCGAATTTCATCTGTTGCCCCTTTTTTAATAGACCCACCCGGCAATTTTTCTTTCAGCTAAAAATCACTTTGCTGAATCTGCGCTTACCGACCTTAATAAGCAGTTCGCCACTCGGTTTGATTACTGAGTGGACATCGGTCACCTTTTCACCATCGATTGATACGGCACTCTGTTGAATCATCCTTCTCCCTTCAGAGGTTGACTGCACCAGACCGGCATCAACCAACAGTTGGGGCAAAGCTATTGGTTCGGCGGCGGTACACCTCACTTCAGGCAAATCATCCGGCACGCCACCTTTTTGAAAGACCTTTTCAAAATTTTCTTCAGCTGTGCGGGCTGCCTCCTTGCCATGAAATCGGGCAGTAAGCTCACGAGCAAGCTGTTTTTTCACTTCTTTGGGATGGACCGCTAGTTTTTCAACCCTGCTCTTCAGATCCTCTATTTCTTTATTGCTCAGGTCGCTGAGCAGAGCAAAATATCGAAACATGAGATCATCGCTTACCGAGAGCACCTTGCCGTAAATGTTATCTGCCGTCTCGGTGATGCCAATATAATTCCCCAGCGATTTGCTCATCTTATTGACGCCGTCCAACCCTTCCAGAAGGGGCATGGTCAGGACTACCTGTGGCTCCTGGCCGTGGGATCGCTGCAGATCCCTTCCCATCAGAACGTTAAATAACTGATCCGTTCCACCAAGCTCAACATCTGCCTGCATGGCCACCGAATCATAACCCTGAATCAGAGGATAAAGAAATTCATGGATTGATATAGGTTTACCGGATTCAAATCTGTTGCGAAAATCCTCTCGCTCAAGCATCCGGGCAACTGTCAGCTCGGAGGCAAGCCGGATCATATCGATAGAAGTCAGCTTCCCCAGCCAGCTACTGTTGAAAACCACTTGCGTTCGATCCGGATCGAGAATTTTAAATACCTGCGCCTTATAGGACTCGGCATTTTCCGCGACCTGCTCAACAGTCAGTGCTTTCCTGGTCTCGGACTTGCCGGTTGGATCCCCGATCATGCCGGTAAAATCACCGATAAGAAAATAAATATCATGGCCTAATTCCTGAAAATGCTTTAGTTTTTGAAGAAGAACGGTGTGACCGAGATGCAGATCAGGAGCGGTAGGATCAAAACCGGCTTTTATTTTTAGAGGAATCCCCGTCGCCTGGGATTTTTTTAATTTCTTGATCAATTCCTCGCGGGAGATACAGTCAACTGCTCCTCTTTCTATCAACTCCAGCTGTTCTTCAATTGACGCCATGGTATTTAGAGCCTTTAATATATTACGTTGTTAGTTATTTTGCGTATTCTACCGCCCGGGTCTCCCGAATAACAGTAACCCTTATCTGTCCAGGATACGTTAATTTACTCTCTATAGACCTGGCGATATCCTGGCTTAAAAGAGCAGCATCTTCATCTTTCACCTTGCCGGAATCAACAATTATCCGCAAATCGCGTCCAGCCTGAATAGCATAGGATTTTTCAACTCCATTGAATCCATTGGCAATGGCCTCCAGGTCTTCAAGGCGCTTGACATAACTTTGCAGCATTTCCTTCCTTGCTCCGGGCCTTGCACCGGACAGGGCATCGGCTGACTGGACAAGGATGTCAATCACACTGAGGGGCGGCTGCTCCTCATGGTGCGCCCCGATTGCATAGACCACCTGTTCAGGTTCGCCATATTTTTTGGCAAGATCACGACCGATTATTGCGTGGGAGCCCTCCACCTCATGATCAACTGCCTTGCCGATGTCATGCAGCAACCCGGCGCGTTTGGCCATTTTGACGTCCACGCCCAGCTCCGATGCCATAATCCCGCAAAGAAAAGAGACTTCCAGGGAATGCTGCAGGACATTCTGCCCATAACTGGTCCGGTATTTTAACCTTCCAAGCAGATTAATAAGGTCAACATGCACCCCGTGGGCGCCAACATCAAAGGTTGCCTGTTCTCCAGCTTCCCGCATGGTAATTTCAAGCTCCTTGGTCATTTTTTCGACCACTTCCTCGATACGACCAGGATGGATTCTCCCGTCACTTATGAGCTGCAACAGCGACAATCGGGCAATCTCCCGACGTACCGGATTAAAGCCAGACAGAATCACTGCCTCCGGAGTATCGTCAATGATGATATCAATTCCGGTAGCGGCTTCAATAGCCCTGATATTCCGCCCTTCCCTGCCGATAATCCGCCCTTTCATTTCGTCGCTGGGCAAAGGAACCATTGACACCGTTCTGTCTGCGACATAATCGCCGGCATAACGAGAGATAGCCAGGGCGAGAATATTTTTACCCTTCCGGTCCGCCTCCATCTTCATCTCGTTTTCGATCCTGACCAGTTTTTTAGCAGCTTCCATTCTCGCTTCGCTGGCCATCGAGTCAATAAGCTGCTTTTTGGCCTCTTCCTGTGTTATCCCAGCCAGCTGTGCCAGCTCATAACGTCTTTCACTGATCAGGTCATCTATTTCTTTGTGCTTCTCAAGCCACTCGTTTTCCTGCTTTTTGATCAATCGCTCACTGCTGTAGAGCTCAGTCTGTTTCCTGTCAAAGCTGTCCCACTCCCGTTTCAGACTGTCTCTTTTTCGCTTGAGCTGTTGCTGTTCCTCTTTTAATTCAACTCGTTCTGTCTTAAGCTCTGCTTCTAATGCCTGTTTAATCTGATACGCCGCTTCCTTGCTTTGCAGAAGTGCTTCCTTTTTGAGCTGTTCCGCTTCAACTATGGCGTTTTCTATAATCTGATTACTTTGAATTTTTATGTTTTTTTCGTGCCCCTCAACAACCATTTTCCTGAAATAAATACCCAGGAATGTGCCGATGAGCAGACTGACGCAAATGAGTAAATATGGATGACTTAATAAATCCATTGAACAATCCTATCTGGTGTTGACTGACAGGACAGAAGAATAAAGGCGGAGGAATACCAAAAACGGAGGGGACTTTGAGAAAGCCCGACGCTGTCTCCTTATGACGAGACCGTAACGAGCGGCATAAATAACAGCTCTAAATATAACAACTTTTGTTATTACTTACCCGAGATCAACAACCACCCAGACAAACGTTCTGTCAGCTGTTGACTTCTCCTCAAATTTACAGGCAGTTCCACGGTCAATGACCATGTTTCTTGGGCGACAGAATATCGCACCACACACATTGGCATGCGCCGATCCCTGCCGGACTAAAACTGAACATTCTGTATTACGTTCAGATAATTACCATACCAGTACACAGATTCTTTATTTTTGTATACTGCCCCTTTTATCGGGGGTTATTCCCAAAAAACTACATGAGAATAAGTCAATCCAGACAGCCCATTGCAGAACTTTATCCGGATAGATATCTTTAAAAAAAGCAATCCTGCTTCCCTTGTTTTATGTATAGTTCCAACAGCACTTTTCCGCTGAGGTCAATCTTCAGTTATATGTTTAACCGGCTTTATTTCTCCAAACATATCTTTTTGCGAAAAAAAATCAAACCGGATAGAAAAAAAATAGCGCGTAAACAGCTCCATTCACCTCGAATAGATATCTTCCCCACACTGCCGTGTCACCAGGAAAGTTAAACCTATAAAATAGGTGGGTATCTCATAATAACGTCAGGAAATTCGCCAAACGATTTTCCTTGAGAGATCAGCGGAGTTACCCTTTTTTTGGGAGTTGGCTCAACACACACTGAAGATCACCAACAGTGCAGGGAAAACTCTTGTTTCATAAAATTTTTAACCGAAACTCTATGTGTGATCAGTACAAATATTAATGATTTACTGCCTTAATGTAATTATAACAGACTTTCCGGCAAACGAAAACAAATTATACCTGAAGGCATCAATCTGAAAGCAATTTAGATCTAATTTCTTCATTGAGCCGGACGATCCTTTCCTCTGAGTCCCTTTTATACCCCTCAAATTCATGCATAAGTTTCACATAACGAGACGCGATATTCAGGCAGGCCAATACTGCCACCTTGCCAACCCGCAGGGTCCCGGTGGTTTGCGGTAAATCGGCTTCGACAAGTTGGCGAACCAGGGAAAAAATCGATCTCAACTCTTCTTCTGAGGAAGCGGTATAAAATTGATATTCCTGCCCCAATAATTCGAATTTTACCAATCTTTCCGTTTCAGACATATCAATCCGGGTCCACCATTAATTTCTGCTGCGCAACATGCATTGAATTGTCTGTGCAGCTGCAACCGGTAAATGCATCACGTTCACGCTTCCCCTAGAGGGTGATGAACCGTCACTTGCCGGAACGCGCTCTCTTTTGCTGGCATATGGCGAGTTTTACAACCAGAACTCTCCAGCAGAGCAAAAGAAGTTACTTGTTGGAACCATTCACCGAAAAGAGGTCGTGCTGCACATGCTTTTCTTCGTCAGCATCTGAATTTTCTGAATCCCCTTCCTCCCCATCAAAATCTGTTTCTTCTGATGCTTTATCGGCGGAGGCTCCCTCACCACTATCCAGATTTATCTCCCACTCTTCGATCTGATCAACAATTTTATTGACTCTGTCACTTATCTCATTTCGCTCAGTTACTTTAGAAGCAATGTTGTCTCGTAATTCTTCTATCAACATATCACGCTCAAACACGTCCTGTTCAAGTTGCTCTTTTTCAGCCTTTAACGCGGAAAAGCGTGTCAAGATTTTTTCAACAAATTTTTCAAGCCGCTGCAGCTCACTCTCCTGCTCCATATCTTTATCCTCTCGAATTATTTATTTTATAAAATTAAAATGTTTCTCTACCTCAACTGTTACGTCACCGGTCGGGGTATTGCAAAGCATAGCTCTCCCTAAACGTTATTCTCTCGTGACACTTTTGTAAGGAATATACCATGCACCCTGTTCCCTGCAACCCCAATCAGATTCGTGAATAGTGCCAGTCTATCGGTCTGGCGTTATCATATGGCATGAACCCGTGGAAAACTCTGGGATCATCATCAAATACCATTGGCAGAAAATATTTATCTCCCTCCCACATTGGCAGCTGTAAAACATCTGCCACGTCAACCCAGGCCAGGGTGCCCTCATTATTTGAAGTTACTGGAATTCCGCTGAAACGATCGATTCTATAAATAAAACCGAACCAATCCTCTCCATGCGGCCCAAACCCCGTCCAGTTTATCGTTCCCCGTAATACCGTTTTTTCGCAAACGATATTGGCTTCTTCATGTATTTCTCTGACCAGGCATTGATAGATATCTTCCTCGGCAAGCATCTTCCCGCCAAGACCATTATATTTGCCGAAATGCTGATCCTCAGGTCTTTTATTGCGATGTACGAGCAACGTTTGTTTCCGGTCAGGGGACATTATATATCCCAGAGTGGCTACTATCGGTGTATACATTTCCCTGCCTCTTTTTCTGACCCTGAATAAAGATACATATTCCGCTACTCCCAGTCTTGTGATACTATTAAAAAGATTAGTTCGTAAAAACCTGAAATTACAGAACCCCCGACAAACGAAATACAAGCCAACTTTCAGACCCCCTACAATCACCCAATGACTTTGCAACCTGTACATTCCTTTTTTCTGCGCAAGCCAGCCATTCTCCTTATCGTGATCTGGTTTTTATCGCCAACAATTTTTAGTGCTCAGGCATCTGCCACCGAAAAGGGGAGCTTCCCCTACTATAAGGCAATCGAAAAAAATGTCGCGTTCTGGGAGAAAATCTATTCCCAGTATTCCCTCACCGAGGCTGTTATACATGACTCGGAAGATTTGTCAAAGATCTACGAAGTCATCCCTTTATTTGGCGACGATCTGCCCCGGGCATCCCAATTCAATGCTCTTTTCCAGCGACATAGTAAAGAAAAGTACCGGGAGATACTTAAAAAAATCGCCACCGAAAAGCCAACAACCTCTGATGAAAAAAGAGTGGCCGCACTTTTTACAGGAAAAAACAGGCAGAGCGATTTGCTCCAGGCAGCCGAAAATGTCCGCAGTCAACGGGGACAAAAGGAGCGCTTTCTTAATGGCGTAATCCACTCCGGAAGATATTTGGCTGAAATAAAGCGAATTATCCGCGCCTATAACCTGCCGGAAGAGCTGGCCTACCTCCCCCATGTCGAGTCCTCTTTCAATTATAAGGCTTATTCAAAATATGGGGCAGCAGGCATCTGGCAGTTCACCAGGGAAACGGGAAAACAATACTTGACCATAGATTACACCCTAGATGAACGCCTGGATCCGATTATCGCCACCCACGCTGCGGCAAGATATCTGAAAAACAGCTACCAAAATCTCAACAGCTGGCCCCTTGCTCTCACCTCCTACAACTACGGTCTGGCCGGTATGGTAAGAGCCGTAAACGCGGAGGGCTCCTACGACAAAATATTCAAAAACTACAATGCAGGATATTTTAAATTTGCCTCGAGAAATTTTTATTCCGAATTTCTGGCAGCAATCAAGGTCGTCAGGAAACTGGAAAAAAACCCCGATATTGTGGTCGATAGAGCCCAATCAACTCAATATTTCAAACTGCCGGGATACATCAATTTAAAAGACGCCGGCAGATACTTCAGGGTTGCCACCGAAACTATCATATCACTCAACCCGGCTTTGCAGCGTTCTGTTATCAGCGGTGAGAAGCGTATCCCCGGGGGATACCTGCTCAGGCTTCCAGCAGATAAGAATATCAACCGGCTTATCGCTTCATTTCCCGCCAGATTGTACGACACAAAGCAGAGCCCGACTCTTTTCCATCTCGTTAAAAAAGGAGACACCGCCGGAACCATTGCCCGGCAACACGGTGTTTCTTTAAAAAATTTACTGTCGGCAAACAAGCTTGATCAGTCCGGCAAGATATATCTCAACCAGAAACTACGAATACCCAAACAGCCGGCATCAACGTTAAAAAGTAGAACAAACATTCCAAAAATCACCGCCAATCCCGATGCGAAAAAATTCACATCCGGTCGCCGTTCCCCCACTCCGATTCTTCTGGCCAATAAAAAACAGGAGTTTGATTTGCCGGTGAACCAATAATTCCGGACAATTTCACCAAAGTTTGGTTACCTCAGAAGGAATTTTCAATGGATATTTCCAAAACACTGCAAGAACTAAAAAAAAGACCGGAATTTACTGACAATGTGGGGATGATTCTCATCCATAACGGGGTCGTTCGCAATTGGTCAAGAAATGACAGAACCGCCGTTACAGCACTTGAGGTCACCCCTGACCGCGATAGAATTGAAGCCCTCAGACAGGAATATCTGCAACGTCAGGGAATCTTTGAGATAATTGTCGAAGCATTTTCCGGTACATTCAGGCCAGGGGATGATCTTCTCTATATTATTGTTGCTGGTGATATCCGGGAAAATATCAAGCCGGTACTCGCCGAACTGCTTGATCGGATCAAAGCTGAGGCAGTAACCAAAAAAGAGATTTTCTCCAGTTAGTGTCCATCCAGAGACCAGTTAACAGACCACGTTCCATCTGGACAAAAGAAAGGGGGCAAGCGTGTCTAATGCCAAGAAATTTATTGAAGAATTTACAGATATACACCCCCTTCCAGTTGTCATTGCCACCGTCACGCGCCTGATCCAAAATCCTGATTCGACGATTAAGGACTTTGAAGAAGTTATCAAGATGGACCCTGTCCTGGTAAGCCGGCTGTTGAAACTGGTCAACAGCTCGTATTATGGACTGGTCCAGACTGTTGATTCAATCAGCCGGGCGGTGGCTTTTCTGGGCATGAAAAATCTGCACAACCTGGTGATTACCGATGCCCTGAAAAGATTTTTCATCCGACCTGGTGCTGACGCCATTTTTTCCAAGAAAAAATTATGGAGCGCACAGTGCGGCGGTGTCCATATGCAGTAAAATGGTCTCTGAACGAATTTTCGGGATTAATGGCGACAATGCTTTTTTGTGCGGCATTCTGCACGACTTCGGGTTATTGATTGAGGAACAGGTCCGGCAGGAAGATTTCCACAGGATCTGTTCCGCATGCACCTCTACCAGTGTACTCCTTGAAATGGAGCGGCAGACATTCGCCACAGATCACTGTGAAATCTGCTATTTGATGACGCTGGACTGGAACATGCCGGTCTCTATCCAGAATGCTATCCGTGACCATCATTTACCCTCTGATGACATCGAACCGTCAAGCCTTACCGGAATAATTCAGATTTCCGAATACATTGCCGGCCAGCTGGAGTTTTCGACCCTGCCGAATATGACAATTGAGCTATCACCGCAACTTATTACCCATCTGCATGACAACATGGATGAATATACCGTCCTCATTGAAGACCTTCCTGAGGAAATAGACAACGCACAAATCATTTATGGCTAAGAGGTATATCCAGCATGCCCATTCTGTTCGATAAAGCGGTTAACCATGATGCCCAGATAGAGGAGCTGCTGGCATATCTGCAGGATGCAATCCCGGCCGCTGCATGTCTATAGCCGTCAACCGGGAAGATCGACAATTTCCGAAAAACGACAGCAACAGATTTCCCAAACCATTTTCTAAAACATTTCTTGATGAAGTAGTCACTCTCACCCGGGACCAGTCCGCTCTTGAGGTGACAGCATATCCCGACAACGATCGGTACCAACTCCTTTATGTGCCGCAATTGCAGGCAAGGCTTGTTTTTTATACTCTATCTGAAAATTCCCGGACCGAAGATATTTCCTGCCTGATAAAATTAGCGGTGCGAAGTTTCTTTGACTGCAGGGAACTCGAACAGCTCAATAAAAAAATTACTATCCAGAAGAACCAGTTCAATCGCAAATTTCAGGTTCTTGAGACCAAGCATCAAGAGATGCTGGAGGAAACGCAACGCAGCTACAAAACTATCCAGGAGCATCAGGATAAATACTCCAGGACCCTGCAGGCGGAGATTAAAAAGCAGACCAGGGAGCTTCGCCAGGCAAAACTGGTGGCTGAAGCAGCCAATACAGCCAAAAGTGAATTCCTGGCCTCCATGAGTCATGAGATCCGCACTCCCATGAACGGCGTCATCGGCTTTACCGACATTCTCCTCACCACTGACCTGGACGAGGAACAGCGTGACTGTGCATTGACCATCAAAAGGAGCGGTGAAGCGCTCTTAGGGCTGATTAACGATATTCTTGATTTTTCCAAGGTTGAAGCCGGCCAGATGACTCTTGAATATATAGATTTTGATCCGGAAATCACCGCCCATGATGTCTGTGAAATTATCCGGCCACGGGTGGCGGGAAAACCTATCGAGGTGCTTTGCCGCATCGACGACAAGCTCCCGGCCAACATAAAAGGAGATCCGGGAAGATTTCGCCAGGTACTGGTCAACCTGCTGGGCAACGCCGCAAAATTTACCGAGCAGGGGGAGTTGGAACTGAGTATCGAGGTCCAGGAAGAGTCAGCGCAATCGATTACTCTTTTGAGCAAAATCAGAGACACCGGCATTGGAATCGCCAGAGAAAAGTGTAGAGACAATTTTTGAAGCCTTCAAACAGGCCGACGGGACAACCACCCGAAAATATGGCGGCACCGGACTTGGTTTGTCAATCTGCAGAAAAATTGCCGGCCTGATGAATGGCCATGTCTGGGCAGAGTCAGAGGAAGGAGTGGGCACAACCTTTCATTTTCTGGCCGAGATGAGAAAAGCTGCCGTGCATCATGTTCACCCCCCTGCGCCGGAGCGCCTGAAGGATGTCAAGATACTGGTTGTCGACGACAACAAGGCCAATAACGAAATCCTTCAGAGCTGTTCTCAGCCAGGCCGGCATGGAGGTGACAACTCTTCTTGACGAAACCAGGACCATTGCCACTCTTCTGCAGGCTGAGAAGAGTGGAAAACCATTTCAGGTTGCAATCCTTGATCTGCAAATGGCGCGTATGTCGGGTTACGAACTGGCAGGCCGCATCCGGGCAGCAAAATTTTCCAGCTCCACCATCCCCCTCCTGGCGTATACCTCGTCAGCTGAAAGAGTTGCCCAAAAATGTAAAGACTATGGTTTCACTGCATTTTTAACCAAGCCAGCCCGTCGCGCGATCCTCCTTCGGGCCATTGCAAAAATCCTCAACAATAGTAAAGTTGCAGAGCACCACTTAGCAGACAAACCACTTGTTACCCAATATTCGATACGTGAAGAGCTGAAACAATCGACGAGGATTCTGCTCGCCGAAGATAATCCGGTCAATCAGAAACTGGCCACCATTATCCTCAGCAAGGCAGGTTACAAGGTGACGACTGCAACAGACGGCAGGCAGGCTCTGGCAACTTTCACCTCGAACCCGAATGGTTTTGATGCCATCCTGATGGATATCCAGATGCCGGAGATGGACGGCTACGAAGCAACTCGCTGCATACGACAAAAAGGTTTTCTGAACATTCCCATTATCGCCATGACAGCCAATGTTATGAAAGGTGACCGGGAACTCTGTCTGGACGCTGGGATGAACGACTACATTAAGAAGCCTATCAAAAGGGAAATCGTTTTTCAGGTTCTGGAAAAATGGCTTAACAGCCAACTTTAGGGTACCTTGAAGAAGGAGATAGTTCGTTCAAGATCGAGGCGCGCGAAAAATTTTACCACAGCCATATGTTGATATGGTGAGGATAAAATTTTGAGTGCAACGATGAAAATGAGCGAAACAGCCCATTTTTCAAAGCACCATCTCATCGAAAGGACCACCGTGACAGCACACCCACATCCTGCAAAATCTCCACACCGCCGATCTCTCATAACGTGGGCAGACAGGCCTCTGACTGATCGTTCGTTTTTCACGAGGGCCGTGCACTATCTGCTCCGGGTTCTGCTCATCACCATATCCGAATTCAATAAAAATGAAATTTCCCTGCGATCAAGTGCCCTGACATACACCATCCTGCTTTCACTCGTACCAATGCTCGCCCTGAGTACCGCTGTTGTCAAAGAGCTCGGCGGAGGAGACCAACTGAGAAAAGCAGCCTATATGTACTTGGCAACTCTGGAGCAGAGCCACAGCTTTAAAACCACCGACAGTGTTGACCATATTGCCCCCTGGAGCACCAGAAACCAAAAGAGGAAACCAACCTCACGGGCCACCTTCGCTCAGCGGTCGATACGCTGTTTAATTATGTCGACAAGACCAATTTTGCCACCCTCGGCACCATTGGTGTTATCGGTGTCCTGATCGGTGTCCTGCTGATGCTGAGTCATATTGAATCGGCGATGAACGCCATCTGGAAAGTCTCCGCTGCAAGGCCAGATTCCCAGGAAAATTGCCGATTACCTGACGCTGATGATGCTGTTGCCGATTTCCATCAATGTCGCCTTTGCCGCCGGTGCATTTCTGAAAAGTCCGGCACTCGCTTTGCAAATGGATCGCCTGATTCCCTTCGAATGGCTGCAGTCACTTCTTCTCAAACCGATACCTATCTTCTTTATCAGCCTGACTTTTTACGCGATGTATATCTTTTTTCCCAACACCAGGGTGAAAAACCTACCGGCAGTGGTCGCGGCCCTTCTGGCAGCGCTCATCTGGTTTATGGTGCAGAATGTTTATATCAGCCTCCAGCTGGGAGTATCGAACTACAATGCAATTTATGGTTCTTTTGCCACGCTGCCGCTGTTTATTCTCTGGATGTATCTGGGCTGGGTATTCATCTTGACCGGAGCTCAGCTGGCCTATGCCTTTCAGAATGTCAAAACGTACCGACTTGTGCCCTTTTCAGGCTCGCCTTCACTCAAACTTGGAGCTGCTTTTGACATCATGGATCATATTTACGACTTCTCTGGCATGTCAAAAGCCGGTGACAGCCGAGACCCTAGCCGGTTCTCTCCCCCACTACTACCCGCAGATTATTACAGAAGCTCTTGATAAACTTATTACAGCCGGAGTGGTTCATGTTAGCCAGACGGACAGCCGCCTCTTACCAGCTTTACCCCTCGGAGCAGTATGAGAGGCAAAAAGTCGTTGATATAATTCTTGGGTACCGAGGCCCCGGACACGGCAGGTGGTATTCTGAGTCGCAGTGCAATAGCAGCAGCAGGAACCCAAAGTGACCAGGATATCCTGCCTGCGACAGGAACAAGAGACAACCACTCAGATTAACTGGAAAAAAGCTATCGAAACACCTTTGGCATTTAGGGATAAAACATCCCCCTACATTAGAGACGATTTTCTCTTGCGCGACTTGCTGGACAGCCTCCCAATAAACATTCCGACCAGCAGCACGCCTCCACCGGCGAGAAACCAGTTTATCGATTTGTCTTTGCTCAGGCTGCTGTTTTCCTCTTTTATTGATGCCATCTCCTGGACGAGCAATTCATTTTGCTGCGTTGCCTGCAGCATCTCCTCTTTAATCCTTATCACGTCTGCGGTATCCTGCTGCAGACTCAGATAATCGGCTTTAACCTGATCTCTTTCGGCAAGACTTGCCATGAGCTTTGTTTCAGTCTCGGCAAGGGTGGTGGACACCTCATCCAGTTTCCGGGTCGCTTCTATTTCCTGTTGCTTCAACTGTTCATTCTCCTCGCGGAGCGATTCAACAACCGTTGAAAGTGGCGGATCAACACTGAGAAACCTCTTCAACATCCAGCCTTCTTTGCCCCCGGCAAGGCGAACCTTCGCATAGTCATCACCTTCCTCCAGTAATTCAACCGCATCTCCATCCTTGACCATGCCGATCACCTTAAATTCAGTTCCCTGGCCTGTTCTAATAACTACTTCTGCGCTGGGTGTTACATAACGGCTACTGGCAGCAGCCTCAGTTACTGTGAATAAAATGTGTTCAAGAGAAAAAATAGCCCGAGAATCATTAGGCAGAAGAAGGTTCCTGACGGTTTTATGTATCGTCTGATGATCATTGTTACATTGCTCCTTGCAGCAAAATTCTTATCCATGGCTGGCCAGGCAGAACTGGTGAAAAATCCACAGAAAAATATTGTGAAGAGGAAATAGTAGCATTTCATACCAACTGTGTCGATTAATTATTTATTCTTCGTCGTATAGCTCATTATATGGATTGGGCAGCCGGATATGTACACTCTTGTGCGCCAAATACCCTGAGGTTTCCTAACCCCGGGAACCGATGTTGTCAAGCAGCAGGCAGGTAAGCACTGGTCACAACAATCACATTACCCTGATTTGGCTATAATTATCGAGACAACGGCACCACTCCATAGAATTACTGCAAGAGTAATACTGACAAATACTGCTGCACTGCCAATGTCTTTGGCTCGTTTGGCGAGTTCATGGTAGTCAGTCGATGCAAGGTCTACAACCGACTCTATTGCCGAATTCAGCAGTTCAACAATGAGAACACCAGTGGTTGCAAAAAAAAGCAGCCCCTTCCATTCGTGGGAGAGTGGCAGAAAAAACAAACCACTGTAGCTATAACCGCAAGACAGCTCTCCTGGCGAAAAGCTGCTTCGGTCGACAGAGTACAGCGCAAGCCACTCATTGAATATGAGAAGGCTATCAGAATTCTGCTCATTCCGGTTTTCTTAACAGGTTTTTGTTCCGTATTCTGAGGTTGCATAGAGTAAGAGAGGGTGAGGTTGATCAATAGCTGACATTAATAGTTGACCGAAATGACCACCAGCTGAAATCCCGGACAAGAACGGCGATAAAAAATACATCCTAAAATACTCAGTTGGACCAACCCAGTCAAGATAACTTCTCCCCCACCCTGTCTGAACATTGCGCCTGAATCTTACGCACCAGCAAACCAATATCAAGCAGTCGCACCGCGTATCCAAGGTAACACTATAACTACGCTCCATTTTTCGCAAGGGCTGCCATTTGGAACGTTTGCATGTCCAAAACCCGAAGATCGGCATCGGAGACATCATTTTTCCGCCGCACAATACGCTCGCGCAAAGTCTCTGGATCGGCATTACATTCCAGAATTACCAATGGCGCTTGTCTGGTATCGGCCAGTTTTTGAATTGCTCCCGCTCTTTGTAATGCATAAAGACGGCATCGACAATCACTGAATATCCGGCATCAAGAATTCGTGCAGCTGACTCGAGAAGACTCTGGTACGTCCTCTCAGTCGCTGATGCACTATAGATTCCCTCACCGACCGCCGACCGTCCGTCGTCCTCCGGCTGCATGCCAAACAACCGCTTGCGCTCAATATCTGAACGGATGACGAATGGCGCTTATATGTTCCAGCAGTGAACGGGTAACCGTGCTCTTACCTGACGCCGACATTCCTCGAGTAATAACGCACACGGGCTTGGTCGGTCGGATATAGGTCAAGGCCAGATTCAGATAATCAAGAAAATCCTCTTTCGGCTTCCTCCTGCTCCTGATGATTAATTCCAGGCTGATAGGCGCGGATAGCATCGACTTTTGCACGGACAAGTGCTCTATAAACCATATAAAATCGCAATACAGCGATGCCGGCATAATCGCCGGTATACTCAAGGTAATCGTTGAGAAATCGCTGAGCCAGTTCCGGTTGTCCTCTTTCCTGCAAGTCCATCACTAAGAAAGGCGATATCACTTATAACGTCAATCCAGCGCAGGCTGGGATTGAACTCGATGCAATCAAAGACCAGGGGAGCATCATCCACCCAGGCAATATTCCGCAGATGCATATCGCCGTGACACTCCCGGACAAAACCGGAAGATTTGCGCAGCGCAAATGTTGGCAGCAGAGCTTGAAAAGTTGCCCGGCTCCATTGTTCCAGTTCGTCAATCTTTCGCAACGCCTTGATATCTTGTACATGCTGACGGATCTGGGTGAAGTTTTCCTCAATGGGACTGACGAACCATTTGCGGTTCACCAAACCTGCTCTTTGAACCGGCTTTCTCGATCTGCATATGAAAATTAGCAATATGTCGGGCGAGGATATCTATATGCACAGCATGCAATGCACCGGCAGCCAACACCCGATCGAGCTGAGCCTGCTGCGGAAACGCCTGCATTTTAATGGCGTATTCAATGACAAGATCCTCATCTGCTCCTTCATCTCCCCACTGCGGTTTTGCAAACGTGCCGATAATTGGCACAACAGACAAGATAGGTAGAAGGTGCCAGTCTTTTATTGAGCCGCAATTCTTCCTGACAATAAAAGAGCCTTTTGGCAAGGGTCGTGAAGTCGAGAAACCCAGGTCAAGCGATTTTTTTATTTTATAAGCATAGCTGCCGGCCAAGATGACCCAGGAGATATGTGTCTCAAGCAGAATACATTTTTCGACCGGGGGATCATAAATATCCGGCTGCATTAATCCGTGGATCAAGCTAAGAGGCTGGAGGATATCTGCGCTCATCGTCTAGACCTTCGATGTTTTAATTGTCCGAATAAATTTACGTGAAATTATATAATTAACATGGAATATTACAGAAGAGCAAGAACAATGCCTGATAAGATTACAGAGATGCGACCATCGCCGATGTAGAATCCCTGTTGGGAACTTTATTGGAAATTGGCAATTGAGAGGTCTTGGTCATGCCACCCCTTGACACACGCTGGAGTGTGGCCTAACCTTGTCAGGAAAGATTGTCGCACATTGTGAAACAAATATTTCAACCTATGCTGAAGACAGAGGAAATCATGACCGGGAAAAAACTGATGCTGCGGGCCCTGAAAGACAAGGGGGTTAAGTATATTTTTGGATATACCGGCGGCGCAATTATGCCTATTTTTGACGAAATGGAAAAATTTGATGATTTACATTTCGTGATGTCACGGCACGAACAGGGGGCAGCCTTCATGGCTCAGGGCATTTCACGCGCCTCACTGTCAACCGACACTCCGCAGATCGGGGTCTGTTTGACCACGTCGGGCCCGGGAGCGATGAACCTGGCAACCGGTATTGCCGATGCCCATATGGACTCAGTGCCAATAGTGGCAATAACAGGCCAGGTTACCACCGGTGTCATAGCCACAGACGCCTTCCAGGAAAGTGATGTCATCGGGGTAATGATGCCGATCTGCAAACAGACCTATATGCTGCTTGCCGCTGAAGAGGTTGAAGTGACCGTGCATGAAGCTTTTTATGTGGCCACCACCGGCCGGGGAGGCCCGATTGTCATCGATATCCCTAAAGATGTACAGAATGAGAGCGTTGCCGATAATTATCAGTTTGATGCCAAAACCTTCCGACCTAACCTGCCTGGATTTTTTTATCATCCGACACCCGAGAGAGAACCCCTCCGTCGTGCCATTGAGCTGATAAACCGCAGTGTTCGACCGGTCCTGTTCTGTGGACACGGGGTCATTGCCTGCAATGGTGGAAAATTGCTCCAGGAGTTTGCGGAAAAGGTTAATATTCCGATTGCCTTCACCCTGCATGGTCTCTCAGCACTCCCAGCAGACCACCCTCTCAGTCTTGGAATGATGGGAATGCACGGGACTGTTGAGGCGAACAAGGCTATCATGGAGGCAGACCTGCTGGTCTCTTTTGGGATGCGTTTCGACGACCGGGTCACCGGCAAACTCAACGAATACGCGAAAAATGCCGATGTTATCCACGTTGAAATTGACCCGTCGGAAATAGACAAGAATGTTCGTTGTTCCGTGGCAATCAATGCTGATGTGTACCGCACCCTGCATGTGATGCTGGGCGACCCCATGCTGACGTTTAAGCCGCGGCGACGCTGGTTTGAAAGAATTGAAAGTTTTCGAAAAGTTATGGCCAAAAGCCTGTGCCAGGAAATAGAGTGCGGTGTCGGCGACAATGGCGGCCTGCTCATGAAGTCGATAGTTCACCAACTCTCTGAGCTGACCAAAGGAAAAGATCTGATCGTTCCCGATGTTGGTATGCACCAAATGATGGCGGCGCGGTTCTACAACTACCAAACGGAAAACAGTTGGTTCGCCTCCGGCGGAGCCGGCACCATGGGGGCATCCATCCCCATGGCTATCGGCGTCAAACTGGCCCGCCCGGGCGAGAGGGTCTGGTCGATCAGCGGTGACGGTGGTTTTCAGATGAATATTCAGGAACTTGGCACCATCATGCAGCAGCAGATTGACGTCAAGCTCATCCTGCTCAATAATGGCCATCTGGGTATGGTGCGTCAGTGGCAGACGCTTTTTTTTGACGGGCGTTATGCCGGAACACCCATGCACAGTCCCAATTATGGTCTGATCGCCGAAGCCTACGGCATCCCTTATCGCAAGGTAGAAAAAAAGGAAGAGGTCGCTTCCGCACTGCAGCAGGCGATGGATCACCAGGGTGCGATTCTCCTTGAATTTGTCTGTGATGCGGGTGAAGTCATTTTGCCGATGATTCCGGCCGGAGGTGGTTTCGAGGATATGATTGTTAAACAGCCGAAACAGAAAAAACAGTCTGGGACTGCCAGCAAGGGGGAAAAATCATGAATCGACGCGCCATTCTTGCCTTTATGCTTGATCGCCCCGGGGTGCTCAACAAGGTGTCAATGCTGATCCGTAAAAAAATGTATAACGTTGACACCCTGACAGTCTGCAGCTCCCGGGTCGCCGGTATCAGCCGGATGACTATTACCCTGCAGGAAGATGATCAGGCCAAAGTCGACCAGATAATCAAGCAACTGGAAAAATTCACCGAGGTGATCTCGGCCAAAGAACTCGATACCGATCACAGTTACTGGCGTGAGGTGGCTATCGTTAAACTTGAAGTCGACACCGCACACCTCCAGTCTTTTCATGGTCGCTATAATTTTGAAGTACTCGACCAGAAGGGCGAGGATATTTATATCCTGCAGCTGGCGGGTGCGACCCGCCAGATCGATTCTTTCCTCGACGAAGTCGGGCGGCAATACATTATCGAGATTGCCCGGACAGGCGTGACGGCATTAGAAAAATAGTAAGAAAACTGATTCTAACCGACAAAGTAGCTCTTAAATAAAATTAGGCATATTGTACTCGTTGTACTCATATTGTACTCGTTGTACTCATTTGGATGGGCTATCACTATAGGCCTATTTAAAAAACATTTTTTCAATTCAAAGGGGAAAAGAATTATGAAGAAAATTTTAATTACAATTGCTGGCCTGCTGTTGATTTTTACCTATGGCTGTAGCAGTGAGGAGGCCAAAGAGTCTGCCGAAAAAACCAAAGAAGCAGTTATTGAAGCGAAAGATAAAACTGTTGAAATGGCCAGTAAAGCAGTCGAAGCCACGAAAGAAGCTGCGGTCGAAGTAAAGGAAGAAACGACTGAAATGGCCGATAAAGCTACGACCGCCACAAAAGAAGCCGCCACCGAAATGAAAAACGAAGCAGTTAAACTGACAAATGAAGCTGAAACTGAAACCAAAGAGACTGCAGCCGAGGTGGAGGAAAAAACCGCTCAGATGGCTGATGACGCAGCCGAAGCCGCCAAGGAAACTGGGACCGAGGTCAAGGATAAAGCTGCTGAAATGAGTGATGACGCAGTGAAGGCAACCAAAAAGAAGCCTGCCCTGGAAGGCTGCTGAAAAAATTCTTGCTTTGCAAGACAATGCCCAAGGTACCCTCAAGACACTCCGGCAGCCTAAACGGTTGCCGGAGTGAGGTAATAAAGATAGAACCCTTCGGGTTGCTGTGTTGCTTTTTTGGGCAGAAAACTGTCAAGAGGCCAGCTGGGCCTCCACATCTTCCGGAAGTGAGGTGTGAAAGCCCAAATGCAAAAGATAATCATTGTAGAGTAAAAAAGTCACACGAACAACTCTTCCGACACTGGAAAAAATGACATCTTTACCTTTGTTATTGCAGACAAAATCAAGAGAAAACGATCTGGTCAGCAGTTGTTTAACAATTGCTTTTTTATTGCAGTGGATCGAAAATGAGGTTCCGGATCGGGAGATCTCCTCTACCTCGCCGTTAAAGGTTATTTCTGTTTTCTGTCCATCCTTATCAAGTAAAGTTGCCTTTACATGACCATTAACAGGATGTCGCGGATTGGTATGATTTTCCTGTTCTTTTCTTTCTGATATCAGATCAACTCTTCCGTATTGCTTACAGAAATCCAGCAATTTTTCATATAATCCCGGGTGCTTTTCTGCCCAGCTTTCAGCTTTCTTACCCTCCAGACATCGAACCTGCACCGGCGATTTGGTAACCGCTGTCGCTGAACAGAGAGCGATGGTGCTAAAGCTGTATTCACCGAGAATATCGCCTGGCCCGAGCTGAGCCACTATCTTGAATTTATTCCCATCCTGGGGAACAGCAATCGTAACTCTCCCTTTTTCAAGAAAGAACAGTCGGTTATTCAGTGAACCATATTTAAGCAGCATCCTCTTTTTCGGTAAGACATACAGCTTCATGCTATGGAAAAGACAATTTCGTTCCTCGGTGGTGAGCCGGTCGTAAAGTTCGGGCCAGATAGCCAGGTGATCTTTGCTGATTGCTGCCGACATCTCTTTTTCGATCAGCTCAGCGGCCTTGATCGCCTCGCCTATGGCCAAAGGGTTTGCTTCTATAAGTGTATCCCGCAGTTTTTCGGCTGCCTCGAAATCTCCATTCTCTAGCGCATGCTCTATTTTAGAAAAAAGATGTTGTACATTCTGAATCTCTTTTTTACCTGTAAAACGGTCAGACGGATCTGGTTGTAAAGTCAAAACACACTCCTTTTGCATGATACTCGCCAGCACACGCCGGTTGGTTTAGAACGATGAAAATTACTTTCTTTATTGATCATACCTTGAAAACTTGACGAATTCAAACTCAGGGAACTGATTTCACCAGGCACAGGGAGATGAATGAGCAAAATGTCTCGAGTGACTTAAAATCCTCATATGGTAAACATTCAATTGGAACCGTTGATGTATCTTTTCTCAGATATGATTAAGTTTACTGGCGATAAACAAACTCGAAGGAAAATTGTCACATGGCTATCAGAACCCTGTTTGCAAAAGGACTACTGCTTCTCCTGCTTGGTTTCACTCATGGCTGTGTTACCCTGCCAGAATATGGCAAACCAAGATTTGTTGCCCCTGGCGTCGATAATCCCGGCAACAAAGAGGGCTTTACTTACCGAAAGCTGGAGCGTAAAGACTTTCAGGCAAGCTCACTTCCAGAGGCATCCCGTCAATACAGCCACAATATCGGTGCCCAGTCATGTGTCACTATTCGACCCTCCGAAGATGCAAAAATTACTATTGTTCAATCACACTATGATACTATGCTGTTTTTCGCCGGCACCCTTAAACAGGTCTCATTTGAGGCGATCTTTGTGCCGGATTGTTCGTGGTGGAACCCCGCTATACCCACAGACAAGGAGGAATATGTCCTCCAGCACGAACAGATCCATTTTGCTCTGGCCGAACTGGCAGCACGCGAACTGACCAGTAAAGCCGTCGATGAAATGAATAGCTATCTTGCGATAGGCAATGACCACAAAGAAGTTCAGGAAGAAATAGCGAAAAAATTGCGAGGCATGGGAGAGGAGACGATGCAGGTGAGTCTTAAAGAGCACACGGCCTTTGATGAAGACACATCATTGTTTTATGATCCGCGTGTTCAAAAACGATGGCTGCAAAATGTCAATATTCGCCTTGGTGAACCGAACTACCTTGAAACAGATATTTAACTGGATGCATCCAAACTGCAGACATGCATTGGAGAGGAAAAAGATTGTCAAAACATGCATCAGCGACTATTCTCATAAGTTGTTAGGTTTTCGACTCAGAGCGGAGAGGTGTGCAATTTTAATTTTATTTCGGCGTACTTATGGTAGTCGTAATGATATAAAAATTGCCCCCCAAGGACACTTCCTTCGGGCGTGAGAACAAACAAGATGAAGGGTTTTTACGATGCCATCAGACAATCAAATATCATATTTCGTGACGCAACAGCGTAATACGAAAGTGATGAACGTATTCACTAGCAACAGGAGTACCTGGTATGAATATCGCGGGAACTTTTTCTCACCGTAGCCTCAAGACGCTCATTCTTGGCTGTGCTGCTCTTTTTACCCTGACATTGACAGCCTGCGAAAAAAAGCAGGAGGAGCCGCCTCCGCCTCCACCTGCTGAGGTGAACGCAATCACCGTCAGCCCCCAGACGATCCCGGTGGAAGTCTCCTTTGTTGCCCAGATTGAGAGCGCCCATCAGGTTGAGATCGTTAGTCGGGTAAACGGTTTCTTAGATAAAATTCTCTATACAGAGGGCGAGGTGGTCAAACAGGGGCAGGAAATGTTCTTATTGGACCAGAAACCATTTCTTGCTCAGGTCGCAGCCATGAAAGGCGCCCTCGCCAACAGCAAGGCACAGCTCTGGACGGCCCAGGCCAACCTGAACCGGGTCCAGCCCTTAGCCAAGCTTGATGCCGCCAGTAAGAGTGACCTTGACAATGCCATCGGCTCCGTTCAGTCTGCCAAGGCTGCAGTCGATCAGGCAAAGGCCCGGCTGGATCAGGCAGAAATTGATTTCGGCTATACTGTGATTAAATCACCGGTAACCGGAGTAAGCGGGGAGGCGAAAAAACGCGAAGGTGCCTACTTGAGCGTTGGAACTGGTGGGGACCTGAGTTATGTCGCGCAGCTAGACCCGATCTGGGTCAACTTCAGTGTATCACAGAACCAGCTGGCCCAAAACAATAAGGAAGTGAAAGCGGGCCGCTTGAAACCTCCCCCCGATCATGAATATACCGTTGAAGTGTATTTATCTGATGACAGCCGCTATCCCCATGTCGGCAAGGTGAGTTTTATCGATCCAACCTTTAATAGTGAAACTGGTACGTTTCTTATCAGAGCTGAGCTGACGAACCCGGATGCTGTGCTGCGGCCAGGCATGTTTGTGAAAGCTGTGTTGCAGGGTGCTGAGCGCCCAAACGCTTTGACTGTTCCGCAACGTGCTGTACAGCAGACCTCTAATGGGCATGTGGTCTGGATCGTTGGCAAGGACGATAAAGCTGAGATGAGGCCGGTCATTGTCGGAACATGGGTTGGAGAAGACTGGGTTATTGAAAACGGTCTGCAGGCAGACGAACAGGTCATAACCAATGGCTTTATGCGTCTTGCACCGGGCATGTCGGTCAAGGTTGTCGCCGCACCGATCTCTGATTCGAAAGAGACTGCGCCTTCTCAGGCAGCAAAGAAATAGACGAGGTCTGTTATGGCAAAGTTTTTCATCGATCGACCGGTTTTCGCCATGGTCATTTCGATCGTTATTGTACTGGGCGGCCTGGTTTCCATGAAGGCGACGCCGGTTGCCCAATACCCGGATATCGCCCCACCAACCGTTCAGGTTACAGCAATATATCCTGGTGCCACCGCCGAGGTTATCGCCAATACCGTTGCCGCCCCCCTGGAGGACCAGATCAACGGTGTCGACGATATGAGTTATATGCTTTCAACCAGCTCATCCACCGGCAATATGACCCTGACCGTAACTTTTGAACCCGGGACTGACCCCGATCAGGCCCAGGTCAATGTGCAGAACCGGGTCAGTCAGGCCACAGCCAAGCTGCCGGCTATTGTTACCAAGCAGGGGGTTACTGTTGAGACACGTTCCCAGGCATTCATGATGGTTGCCGCGTTTTACACAGAGGATGATCGCTATGACCTGACCTACCTGGCCAACTATGTTAACCTGTATATACTTGATCCTATCAAGCGCCTCCCTGGTGCCAACCTCTCCTCCATGTTTCCAACGCCGGACATTGCCATGCGCATCTGGCTGAAACCTGACCGTCTTGCTCAGCTTGGATTGACGGCGGCAGACGTCAGCACCGCCATCCAGAACCAGAACCAGGCCTTCGGTGTAGGCCAGATCGGCCAGGCACCAGACCCCGAAGGGGTCCAGCAGAATTTTGTGGTAACCACCAAGGGGATGCTGACTGACCCGGCAGAATTCGATAATATTATTCTCCGCGCCGAATCCGACGGATCGGCCATTGTCCGTGTAAAAGATGTCGGCCATGCCGAGCTTGGCAGAATGGACTATTCCATGACAACCAAGGTCAACGGCAAAAAATCAGCGGCAATTGTCGTCTATCAGCAACCAGGAGCAAATGCCATAGCGACGTCCCAAAAGGTCCGGGCGTTGATTGCAGAACTCGAACCGGGATTCCCGGATGGCCTTAAGTTTAATTACGTTATCGATACCAGTGAGTTTACCGAGGCGTCTATTACCAAAGTGGTGCACACCTTTTTTGAGGCTGTGATCCTGGTTGTTCTGGTTGTTCTGATATTCCTGCAGAGTTTTCGGGCCACCTTTATTCCGATTCTGGCGGTTCCAATCTGTATTATCGGCACCTATACCGGTATTTATATGCTTGGATTTTCCACCAATATGCTCACTCTGTTCGGAATGATTCTGGCCATCGGCCTGGTGGTCGATGATGCTATCATTGTCGTTGAGGCGGTCGAAGTGCATATGGCAGCCGGGCTTAGCCCCATCGAGGCCGCGCGCAAAGCGATGGATGAGTTATCTGGAGCCCTGGTCGCCATCGTTCTGGTTCTGGTTTCGGTGTTCCTGCCGGTTGCATTCCTGGGCGGCTTAACCGGCACGCTGTATAAGCAGTTTGCCATCACTATTGCCATCTCCATGGTGATTTCCGGAATTGTCGCCCTCACCCTGTCCCCGGCATTGGCTGCGATTATTTTAAAGCCTGGAACCCATGAGAAGAAAGGTTTTGGCAAGTGGTTTAATAATGGATTTGAGCGAATTACCAACGGGTACATCGTCGGGGTCCGTTTTCTCATCAACCATAAGCTGATCGGCTTGATCCTTTTTGGCGGAGTAATATTCGGGGTGGTCACCCTGTTTCGAATATTGCCGGGAAGTTTCGTGCCTGCCGAGGACCAGGGCTATCTTTTTGGTGTAAACATAATGCCCGATGCAGCAAGTTTATCGCGGACCACGCTGGCGTCCGATAAAGCTGTTAAGATCATGCAGGAAAATGATGCAATCGATTCGACGTTTCAGCTTGATGGCTACAGCCTGATTGACAGTCAAAGCAAAACCAACGCTTCAACGCTGTTTACCGCGCTCAAACCCTATGACCAGCGCACAACGGAGAACTCCGGCGCCTTTGCGGTTGTCGACGACCTGCGAAAAAGTTTTTCTGCTATTAAGGAAAGTATTGTCCTTCCCTTGAACCCGCCATCAATACCCGGACTTGGTACCACGGGAGGTTTTGAGTTCTATATCCAGAATATGGGCAGCGGCAGTTCCCAGGATCTTGAAAAAGTTACCAAAGATTTCATTGCTAAAGCCAGAGAGCGGGTTGATCTCGCCGGAGTTTCCACCACCTTCTCCGCCTCACAGCAGCAGCTCTATTTTGATCTTGATCGCAACCGGGCAGAACTCCTCGGGATACCGGTATCCGATATCTATCAGACGCTGCAGGCCTATTTTGGTTCTTCCTACGTGGCGCAATATGTCCAGTTTGGCAGGATCTGGCAGGTTATTATTCAGGCGGAGGCGGCATATCGTGATAATCCCGCAGATTTTGATCAGATCTATGTGCGATCAATGAGCGACGGGGCAATGATCCCGCTCTCGGCCGTGGCAACGGTGCGCTATGTGCCCGGGGCCGGGTTGATGCCGCGCTTTAATGGCTTCCCGGCAGCAAAGGTGACCGGGAGTCAGGCCCCTGGCTACAGTTCGGGTCAGGCGATTACCGCCATGGAGGAGGTTGCCCAGGAAGTGCTTCCGGAGGGATATGGATTTTCCTGGTCAGGCCAGGCCTTCGAGGAGAAAAAGTCAGGAGGCACCTCTAATTCTGCCTTTATTTTTGGCCTGATCATGGTCTTTTTGATTTTAGCCGCCCAGTATGAGAAATGGTCACTGCCGATTGGGGTTATGATGGCTGTGCCATTCGCCATCGGCGGAGCATTGCTGGCGACCTGGGGGCGCGGCCTGGAAAATGATGTCTATTTTCAGGTTGGGCTGGTTACATTGATTGGTCTTTCTGCCAAAAACGCCATTCTGATCGTCGAGTTCGCTGTCGAAAACATGCACGGAGGTATGTCGGTTGTTGACGCAGCAATTGATGCGGCCCGCCAGCGCCTGCGTCCCATCGTCATGACCTCACTGGCTTTTATTCTTGGCTGTGTACCGATGGCCATAGCCACCGGCGCTGGTGCCAACAGCCTCCATGCCATTGGGACTGGGGTTATTGGCGGTATGCTGGCGTCAACCCTGGTTGCATCATTTTTTGTACCGCTCTTTTTTGTCATTATTGAAAATGCTTCAGGATTGTTCAGCAGGAAAAAGAAGAAAGCCTTGCCTGTCGAAGCCACTACAGGAGGTGACCATCATGCGTAAGCTGCTCTGTGTCGGATTGGCCTTTTTGCTCTCTGGGTGCGCCATCAGCCCTGATTACCAGCGCCCTGCAATAAAAACACCGGCTACCTATTCCGTCTCCTATGAAGCAGCGGCGGGGATGATTGACGCGGCCTGGTGGAAGCAATTCAATGATCCGGTCCTCGACCAGCTGATTGCAACAGCTCTGACCGACAACCTTGACCTTATGGCCGCAACAGCCCGGGTTGATCAGTATCTGGGCCAGTTCCGGACAACCCGCTCCGAAGCATTTCCGCAGCTCGGGGCTTCGGCCGGAATATCCAGGCAGCAGGAGACCAAGACCGGTCCCATTCCAGGTGGAGCCCGATACAATTACTATCAGGGCTTAGTCGGCGTCAGCTGGGAGATCGATCTCTGGGATCGCATTCGGCGTGCAACGGAAGCGGCCCGGGCCGATCTGATGGCCAGTGAAGCCACCCGGCGTACTATCCTGTTGACCCTGGTCAGCAATGTTGCCGGCAACTATATTGTGCTGCGCGGGCTTGACAAACAGCTGGAAATTGCCAGGGAAACTGAAAAAACCTATGAAGATTCGCTGCGCATCTTCCGGTTGCGCCACCAATATGGCACCGTTTCCCAGGTTGAAGTCAGCCAGGTTGAATCGGAGTATGAAGATGCCCGGCAACTCATTCCAATCCTGGAAGGGCAGATCGCCCAGCAGGAACATCTTATTTCAGTGCTGCTTGGACAAAACCCGTCAACCATTGTCCGGGGCAAAAGCCTTGATGAGATGACCATTCCGGGCATCCCCGCAGGACTGCCGTCGCAACTCCTGGAACAGCGTCCTGATATCATCGAAGCAGAGCAGAACCTGATTGCCGCCAACGCCCGCATAGGTGTTGCCAAAGCTCTCTACTATCCCAGTGTCTCTCTGACCGGTGCCCTGGGGATAGCGACCGCCCACTCGGAGGATCTGTTCAAGAGCGATTCCGGAATCTGGAGTATCGGCGGTGATCTTCTGGCCCCGATTTTTACCTTCGGAAATATTGAAGGGCAGGTTATGACCGCTGAAGCGGTGCAGCGCGAAACGCTCTACCGTTACCGCCAATCGATCATCTCCGCTTTCCGGGATGTAGAAGATGCCCTGGTGGCAACCACCAAGGGACGAGAGAGTCAGGAGGCGCAAAGACGCCGGGTCAGTGCCCTTGAGACCTATGCGAAACTGTCCAAGGACCAGTATGACATCGGCACGACCAGCTATCTGCAGGTGCTCGATGCCAATCGCAGTCTCTTTTCCAGCCAGCTCGATTATGTCCAGATCCAGACTGCAGTGATAACCAGTCTGGTTAATGTGTACCGATCCATGGGCGGAGGATGGCTGGACATTGCCGATGTCGAAACAGTGGACGAAACGCGTCTTTCCCAAAAAAATGGGAGCTAATTTTTTTTAAAAGGATCAGGGCCATCGTTCATGCTGATTGTGCTGATCATTTTCGAATCGACCTGCAATTCCTGCACGTTATGACTAAAGAACGCAATCCTCTTGAAAGAAAATTACAAAGTTCAACCCAGTAACACATTTGTCTTCAATTAAAACAGACAGTCGATTCTTCTTTCCACCATTCACTTCAGTCTATTCTGATGAATACGATGAGTCAAAATGAGGCGCAAACAACACTTGCACGAGGGTATAAACAAGGACGAATTTGCATAAACACCTATTTTGAGTAATTCATTGAAATTGCGACCTGCAGTTCTCAAAAAATTTTATTGCATTATCCTCCATAATGGTTTGTTTTAGGGTTCTCGTTATGATTTTTACCTTAGAACTCGATAGTAGTTATATGTTTTTTTCCAAGTAAAGCATTTTACGCCAAATCTCTATCACTTCTCTATCTCTATTGGATAAATATTTTTATGGTTAAAAGAGTTGCCATTACAGGTTTTTCATTTAGATTTCCTGGCACACACCCCAGTCGGTACTGGCAAGACCTATTAGATGGACGCGACATGGTAACCGAAGTCGCCCCTGAACGTTGGTCCCAGGATATGTTTCTCCATCCAGACAAACAACACCCGGGCACAAGCTACACCTTTGCAGCAGGATCCATTGGAGATATCTCAACCTTCGATGCTGACTTTTTTGGCATTTCTCCTCGTGAAGCTGCCCAGATGGATCCGCAGCAGCGACTGTTACTCGAAATGAGTTGGGAGTCGCTGGAAAATTCAGGAATCAAGCCATCTTCGCTTCGTGGCAGCCAGTGTGGGGTCTTTATTGGTATTGCCAGCGTAGATTACGCCTATCGACTCGCCGAAGATCTCGCCGCTATAGACTCATCGATCGCCACAGGTAACACTTCTAGCATTGCCGCCAATCGTATATCCTATATCTTTGACCTCTGCGGTCCCAGTATGGCTATTGATACCGCCTGCTCGTCATCTTTGGTCGCCTTCCATCAGGCATGCCAGTCAATCCTCTCTGGAGAAAGCAGTCAGGCATTTGCCGGCGGCATCAGTCTTCATTTACATCCCTATGGATTTATTTCCTTTGCCAAGGCATCCATGTTATCCCCACGCGGACGGTGCAGTGTTTTCGATGCCTCCGGTGACGGATATGTCCGTTCCGAAGGAGGAGGCATTTTTTTCCTTAAGGATTATGACAAGGCCATAAAGGACGGTAATCCCATCTTGGCTGTTGTGGCAAATTCAATGATAAATATGGATGGCCGCAAATCCGGACTGACAGTGCCCAATCCAAAAGCCCAGATGGCTTTACTGAAACAGGCCTACACTAAGGCGGGTATCAATCCAGAAGAAATCGACTATATTGAGGCACACGGTACCGGCACTGCTGTTGGTGATCCTATTGAAGCGTTTGCCATTGGCAATGCCCTGGGCAAAAAACGTCCCCAGAACAAACCGCTTCCCATAGGTTCGGTAAAGAGCAATCTTGGCCATCTCGAGACAGCTTCCGGTGTAGCTGGATTGGTTAAAGCACTCTATTGCCTGAAACACCGAAAGGTGCCTGCAACTATTGGCTTTGAAACACCCAATCCTGCTATTAAATTTAAAGAATTGAACATAAAGGTAGTTACCAAAAATCTGCCGCTCAAACAAAACGGGAAACTTATTATCGGAGTTAATTCCTTTGGTTTCGGAGGTGCTAATTCCCACGTCATTCTGGAAAGTCACGAACGTCCGAAGTTGAAGGCTCTGAAAAAACCTCTGAACACTCTTCTGCCAATAATTCTTTCGGCTAAAAACAACGAGGCACTTAAATCGACAGCACGAGAATTTTCTTACTTCCTTGACAAACAGCACCCGTCAGCCCTTTACGACATTGCCTACAACTCTGTCCTTCATCGAGAATGGCATGATCACCGCTTATTAGTTTACGGGACCACAACGAAAAATATTGCCAGAGAACTGTTCAATTACGTCAACGATACGCCGCCAGATCACCACCTGGAAAACGGAGTCAAACTCAATGAACCTGTCGGCCCGGCTTTTGTATACTCAGGCAATGGCTCCCAATGGCCGGGCATGGGCAGACAACTGCTGCAAGAAGATCCGATTTTCAGAAGGACAATCGAAGAAATAGATGTCCTTTTTCATAGCCATACCGATGTCTCTCTTGCAGAAGAACTGCTCGGAAAAAACAACCAATGGCGCTACGAATATACTGAAATTGCCCAGCCTGCTCTCTTTGCCATTCAAGTCGCGATGACACAAATGCTTCGGCACCGGGGGCTAAGGCCGGTTGTCGTTGCCGGACACAGTGTCGGCGAAGTCGCTGCCGCCTGGGCAGCAGGGGCATTAACACTTGAAGCAGCAGTCGAGGTAATCCACCACCGCAGCCGACTGCAGGGAACGACCAAAGGTCAAGGGGCCATGACAGCTATTGCCTTAGGTCATGATGCCGCGTTCAGCCTAATTACCGAGCTAGGTCTTTCGTCAGCGCTTACCATCGCCGGCGTCAACAGCTCTCGTGGGGTGACCATAGCTGGCAATCCTGCCTCGCTCGCCCAGTTGGAGACCATCCTGGTCAGCCGTGAAATATTCCACAAACGTCTGGATATTGACTACGCATTTCACAGCCCAGCTATGGATGAAATCGAGATGAGAGTCAGAGAGGCTCTTGCTCATATCCAGCCCCAAAGCTCTGTCATACCTTTTTATTCCGGTGTCAGCGGTAAACTTATAGAAGGAAAGGAGCTGAACGGTGAATACTGGTGGGATAATATCCGCAAACCAGTTCTCTTCGAGCAGACGACAAAGAGCATTCTAGCTGGCGGCACCAACATTTTCATAGAAATTGGCCCCCACGCCGTGCTGCGCAGTTATATCAAGACCTGTATGAAAGATCTTGGCATTACAGGACAAATATTTCCCACCGGCACTGAGGGCAAAAACTCTTCCAGACGAGTTTGGAAGGCCTGCAGCCAGGCTGTGCTCTCGGGGGCAAGCATTGATTGGCAGCATATTTTCTCAACGCCTGGCGAATTTATTCAACTGCCAAACTACCCGTGGCAACGCGAACGCCACTGGCACCGCGTAACCCCGGAATCCCTTGGTCTGCTCGATCGCCACAAAACACACTCCTTATTGGGCTATCCTCTCAAACAGCATGAACTCACTTGGGAAAACCAACTCGACACAAAAATCCTTCCCACCCTCGCAGACCACAAAGTTGGAGACGCCAACGTATTTCCAGGCACTGGCTTTTCCGAACTTGCCCTGGCAGCTGCCCTGGAATGGCATCCCGGCGAGCTGGTCGAGATCGAGGGACTCGAAATCCGTTCCCCCTGCTCCTTAGTGACGAACACACCAAACTCATCCGTTTGCACATTGAAGCTCTAGACGGAAGTATGGCAATTAAAGGCAAAGAGCATTGCAGTACAGATCCATGGACCCTGCACGCCGTGGCCCGTATTTTAACTGAACCTCAAGCACGTCTATTACAGCAGGAATGTCCGGTATTGCCCACCCGTCAGCCTGATTTCACCACTGCCAGTCACGAAATCCTTACTCTACAAGCCGGTCTCTCTTATGGTCCTGCTTTCCAGTGTATTGATTACGGCTGGGTTGAGAATAAAGACGCGCTTGCTGTCTTTAGAATACCGGAAAGCATTGCAGCAGAACTTGAGGACAGCTGCCTCCACCCGGCTATTCTGGACTGTACTTTCCAATTGATTATCCAGCTATTGAGAGAGGATGTTGGGGTACACCAAGGTGTTACCTTCGTTCCCACCAGAATGGGACGAATTTCTTTCCGCAACAACCACGCCAAGCCCGCGTATGCGAAAGCCACTCTTCTGCGTCGAGCCCCCCATTCCCTGACTGCAGAATTTACTGTTTTTGACGATAACAACCTGGCCATCGCAGTCATTAAGGAGGCTCGATTTAGAAGTATCCGCCTAACCAGGACATCTGCCGATTACCTGCGTTTTCTCAAGTACCGCGGCATCCCCAAACCTCATATCCTCAGTCAAAACAATACACCATTTATTCCTTTCAAGAATGTGCAGATTGCCTTTGTAAAACTGGCAAGAGGTGCAAATATAGAGAGGTCCCGGCGCCGCTATACGGAAGAATTAGATCCTTTACTGGACATGCTTTGCAACCAGTTTACCCGAGAAGCACTGCAACAATTGTCGACAGATGGCCAAAAACTCAGTTCCCAAAAAGTTTTGGTTCGTCAAACTGCCAACCCTGAAATTGCACCTTTTTTTGACCACCTGCTTTCCCTGGCCGAAGGTGATCAATCGATACGGCGCACCTCCGACGGCTGGGAGATCCTGCCCAACCATCTTGAGCAAACATCAGCTCAGGATATCTGGAACAGCCTGATCACTGACTATCCTGATTTTTTTGATATTATTCACTCTGTCGGTCGGGTCGGGATGCACCTCATATCGATTTTGGACGGGTCCCTAATGCCAGCTCAAATACATTCGCCAGACCTGAAAATGGCCAAGCTGACAGGCCAGATATTTGGCGCCGTCGGCAGGCAAAAAGGTGGTCAAGCCCTGCGCGATTTGATTGCCCAGGGCTTACAACAAATGCCGGAAGGCAGACGCCTGGGGATCATCGAAATCTGTGACGGAGCCCCATCTTTTGCCCTGATGCATGCGTGGCCATGGACTCCTCCTGCTGTAACTATATTTTCGCCAGTACTTCAGCCGATGCGCTGGAAAGTGTTGCTCATCTCAAAGAGCGCTTTTCTTTTATCGATACGCATTTAATCTGCACAGAGACTGAACCTCCATCGATTACATCTTTATGTCAGATTGGTATTGTTACACTCAATTTTGCCACGCCGGAGGAATCAATGGCGGCGTTGAAGTATGCCCGCGCCTGCCTTACCCGGGGAGGATCCCTTATCGTCCTTGGAATGCACCCCTCACGCTGGGCGGATTTTGTTTTTGGCACAGAGCATAAACATTGGTCCCGGTCAAAAGATCACGCCCTCCTGTCCAATCAATGCCCTGCCTCATTCTGGAAACAACAATTACAGCAACTCGGTTTTTCCGGTAGCAACCTCCTGGAACTGTCTTCAGAAAGGTTTTCCGGCCCCTATATACTTCTGGCCCAACCGGCAGAAAGATTACTCACCACGTCCTCATCTCTCCAAACCATGCCGCGCAGCTGGGTGCTGCTGGCTGACCAGACAGGTTTATCAGCACGATTATCAAATTTACTGACGCTCAATCTCCAAGCCAGGGGTGATATTGTTGTCCAGGCCTGCCCTGGTGACACTGTCGCCATATCCTCTTTGCTAAAAGAGACGACAGCGAGCTACGGCCAACTCGACGGGATCATATACCTGGCCGGCCTCTTTTGCCAGCAGGGCAAGGTCGACGCTGAGACCATAATCGATCTTCAGGTAAACCGATGCGCTGATGCAGCCAGCATCATCCAGGCGTGTGAGATATCTCAAACGAAAACCACCTGCTGGTTGATCACGACGAATGCAGCAATTGAACTGCTGCCCGATCGTCATTTCATCAAAAATCCCCAAACAACCATGGTTCCCGCTGATGCTGCGCTTTGGGGATTCGGGCGGACATTAATCAATGAAGCATCAAATTACAGTATCCGTCTGATCGATCTCGAAAGCCCTTTGGCCCTCGAATCCATCGCCGTCGCCCTGGAAAGAGAATTCGAACAACTTGACAATGAGCAGGAAATCATCCTCACGGCCCTGGGAGAGCGTTATGCTCCGCGCCTGACAATTAAGCCAGACCTTGTTGGGCAAAATAACCAACCACAAGAGATCGATGCCTCCGACACTTTCCCTTGGGTTTCAGCTCCCAGGTCAACTACGTAATCTACGGTGGCAAGCCTCCCCGCGTATTGTCCCTACTGGTGAAGAAATTGAAGTCGAGGTTTATGCCACCGGCCTTAATTTTCGTGACATCATGTATACTCTTGGCCTGCTCCCCGACGAGGCCATTGAAAATGGCTTTGCCGGCCCCACCCTGGGCCTCGAGTTTTCTGGTATAGTGCAAAGCGTTGGCAACAAGGCACAAGCATTCAGACCTGGGGACAAAGTGGTTGGTTTTGGGCCTGCCAGCTTTAGCAACCGGGTAATCACCAAAGCCAGTGCAATAGCCCATATCCCCGGTGGAATCTCTTTTGAGGCAGCGACAACCATTCCCAGTACATTTTTTACGGCCTATTACAGCCTGCATCACTTGGCTCGTCTGCAAGCTGGAGAAAAAGTACTCATCCACGGCGCCGCAGGTGGGGTCGGTTTAGCTGCCATACAGCTGGCCAAATGGATTGGTGCGGAAATCTATGCTACGGCGGGATCAGACGAAAAACGTGATTTCCTGCAACTGCTCGGTGTCGATCACATTTTCCATTCCCGCTCTCTATCTTTTGCCGACGAAATTCTCGAGCAGACGGACGGAGCCGGTGTGGATGTGGTGCTCAACTCTCTTGCAGGTGAAGCAATTAGCCGCAACTTCCAGGTGCTTAAACCCTTTGGTCGTTTCCTGGAACTTGGCAAACGGGATTTCTACGAAAACACCAAAATTGGATTACGTCCTTTCCGGAATAATATAAGCTATTTCGGTATCGATGCGGACCAGTTGATGCAGGCCCAGCCAGACCTTACCCACAAACTTTTCGCAGCAGTTATGGCTTTGTTTACTGATGGTGTGCTTCATCCTCTTCCCTACCACGCATTTGAGGCGGAAGATATTATTGCGGCCTTTCGCTATATGCAGCAGGCACGGCAGATCGGTAAGGTCGTTATCACCTACAGGCATGGCATCAACCATTCCCATTCACCAGGCCAGGCCAAACGGAAGAATCTGTCACTAAAGGACCAGGCATCTTATCTGATAACAGGTGGTTTACGTGGTTTTGGCCTCAAGACCGCCGAGTGGCTTGCCAGCAAAGGCGCGCGCAACCTTGTTTTAATCGGGCGCAAAGGTCCAGCTTCGGAAGAGGCCAGAAACGCTCTTATTCGCCTTAAAGACCAAGGCGTCAATGTTCATGCGGCTTCGTGCGACGTTACCGATAAAAAGGCTTTGGCACTATTATTAGCCGACATTGCTGCGACAATGCCTCCTCTCAGGGGCATTGTCCATGCCGCTACAGTTATTAATGACGGCCTTATCAGCAACATGAACGAAGAGCAAATTCGCAGCGTGCTTGCGCCCAAAGCTTTGGGCGCCTATTACCTCCATGAAATGACCCTCAATACACCGCTTGACTACTTTATTCTCTTTTCATCGGCACAACCCTGTTCGGCAACCCTGGTCAGGGCAACTATGTAGCCGCGAATGCATGCCTTGACGCCCTGGCAAACTATCGCCGAACATCCGGGTTTACCAGCTACCTGCGTAGGTTGGGGGGCCATTGACGATGTAGGCTTTCTCGCTCGCAACGAGAAAATCAAGGAAGCCCTGATAGCCCGAATGGGAGGCTCCGCACTCAATTCTGCCATCGCCCTGGAGATTTTGGAGGACATGCTGGTAGCAGATCATTCAGGCCTGGGTGTATTGGAGCTTGACTGGAAAGCACTTGCCCGCTTCCTGCCCAGTGCCGGAAGCCCCAAATTCGCCGAACTCGCTTGTCATGCTGGAGACAGTGACAGAGAGGAGGACAATGGTGACAATATTTTGCAGATGCTTGAGGAGCTCTCAGACACGGAACTGCTTGCCACCGTCATCGAGATGCTTAAAAGTGAAGTCGGTGAAATTATGCAGGTTTCCCCGGACAAGATCGACCCTGCCCGATCCATGTACGATATGGGCCTGGACTCCCTTATGGGGGTTGAACTGGTCGTAGCCCTTGAAGCACTTTTTGGTGCCAGACTGCCGGTCATGGCCTTGA
>CAWDYJ010000006.1:0-231064 GCA_963806525.1 uncultured delta proteobacterium | reverse complement strand
TTCAGACATGCAGCAGGGGGCCTTTCTGGCCGCTCTTACCGCAAAAGGAGAGACCGCAGAGGAGGTGGCCGGTGGCTGGCGGGCGGTGTATGAACTGGATACCCGGAAGGTCGACCTGGCCGACCTGGCCATTGCCGATAACTGTGGTACCGGCATGGACAGCTTTAAGACCTTTAATATCAGTACCGCTGCTTCGCTTGTCGCCGCGGCAGGGGGAGTGACAGTTGCCCGCCATGGGGCTCGGGCCATCACCTCGAGCTGCGGCACCGTTGACATGGCTGAATGTCTGGGTGTTGATGTCGAGTGCGGTGTTGATCTTGTGGCAAAAAGTATCCGGCAGGCCGGTATCGGCCTGTTTAACGGCATGAGCCCGGAGGTCCACCCCATGGCCCTTGGCCGTATTCTTTCCCAGATCTGTTTTGGCTCACCGCTCAATATTGCCGCTTCACTGGCCCATCCTGCCCTGCCCAGAGTGGCGGTGCGGGGGGTCTACTCGCCGTCTTTGCTCAAACCGGTGGCGGAAGTCATGCAGGCTATGGGTTATAGGGATGCGCTGGTAATATACGGCACTATTTCGGGCAGTGACAAGGGAATGGATGAAGGATCTGTTTGCGGCATGACCACCGGCGTGCATCTGCAGGACGGCACGTTTACCGATGTTTCTTTTCACCCCGAGGACTGCGGGCTGAAAAAACATCGTCCGCAGCTGCTGGCGGCGGACCCGGATAAAAAGAGTGCCGCCGTGAAAATGTATCAGCTGCTGGCCGGTAAGGGTGATCAGGCACGCATGGATGCGGTCATCTTGAACAGCGGGCTGATCTTTTATGTGCAGAATACGGTTGCGACTATCAGGGAAGGGGTGGACAGGGCCAGGGACATTCTTTTATCCGGGCAGGCTCTGGGCGCGCTTCATCGCTGGATCGAGGTACAGAATAACGACCCGGCTGCAGGATTTGCCAGACTGGCTGATCTTAAAAGTGCGGGAGCGACAATATGACCGAGCTGCTCATCATCAAGGCCGGCGACGACTATTTCCGCTGCCGGGAGGACCATTTTGAACCCTGCACCCTCAGTAAAGCCAGTGTCTTTCCCCTGGAACAGGTGGATCAGGCAAGACTGTTATGCCGGAAACTGGCGATGACCGGTGTGGCCGAGCCGGTGCTCAGAAAACTCACTATTATTGAAGAACCTTTTGAATCTGATTTTGAGCGGGAGTGATATGAAACTTGTCCTGACCCGGTGTGAAGCTTTAGAGATTCTCGAACACACCACTCCTCCGCCGGACCGGGATGGCAGCATCGTCCTGACTGTTGACTGCTGCGCCATCTGCCGCACCGATGCAAAAATGTGGCGCCAGGGCCACCGTGATCTTGTCCTGCCGCGGGTCCTCGGTCATGAAATTGCCGGGCGAGATCCACAAAGCGGTCAACTCTATACCGTCTGGCCAGGCCAGGCTTGTGGTGTCTGCCGGTATTGCCTCAGCGGGCGGGAAAATCTCTGTGAAGAGATGCGGATTATCGGTTTTCATAGCGATGGCGGCTTTGCCCACTCTGTTTCCGTACCAAAAGAGAGTCTGATTGCTGTTCAAGAGGACATAAAACCATCAATTCTTACCTTTGCCGAACCGGTGGCCTGTGTTCTGAACGGACTGTCAAACATCGACATAGCTGCCAACCAGAGGGTCATTGTCTACGGTGGCGGGGTTATGGGCATGATCGCCGCCCTCATCCTTCTTGAGCAGAACTGCCAAGTGACCGTTATTGAAAGGAGTGAGGAGAAAATTGGCCGGCTGCGCTCTTTTTGCGATAAAAATAACATCGAGCTCGTGAAGGATACGGTTGCTGCCGATTTTGATATGGCCATCAACTGCTGTGCCAGCCATATCGCCTTCAGTCTCTGTCTTGCCAAGCTCGGGAAAGGAGGGCGGCTGGTCTTTTTCAGCGGCCTGGATAAGAACGAGGAGATAGAGACCAACCTGCTCAATCTTATCCACTATAAAGAGCTTGAAGTCTATGGCGCCTACGGTCCCAGAAGAGTCGATATGGTTCGGGCCCTACCCTTTTGCGCCCGACAGCAGAATAATTTGGCAATGCTGATCGAAAAAATCATCGGTCCGGAAGAGGTCGGAGCCGTTTTGCCAGCGGTCCTGGCCGGAAACAGTCTGAAATATATTGTTGATTTTGCCGCGGATGGCACAAAAACGGTGATGGATGCCTCACCGGATACGGGTTTGCCAAAGAAAAAGAAAGGGCCAGATTCGCTTTCGCCATTTCTTAGGCAATTGATTGCCGGGATTGAGCCTGTTGCCGAGAGTCTTAAAAGCCAGGCCCGGACAAAAGTCGATATGAAGACCAAGCCCCTCGGCGCCCTGGGGCGGATTGAAAAACTCGCTGTACAGCTGAGTGCTGTCAGAAAAAGCCTCAATCCGACTATTGGCTGCAAACGGATGTTTGTTTTTGCCGGTGATCATGGCGTCGTCGAGGAAGGTGTGTCGGCTTTCCCGGCCAAGGTGACCATCCAGATGGTGGAAAATTTCCTTGCCGGCGGGGCAGCAATCAATATCTTCTGCCGACAGTATGGCATTGAGCTGGCGGTGGTTGACATGGGCATCAATGGCGAGTTTGACGACCACCCGATGCTGATAAAGCAGAAGGTCGCGCCGGGAACCGGCAATTTTGCCGTACGACGGGCAATGAGTACAGTGGGGGCGATCCGGGCCATTGAAAACGGGGCACGAACATTTCTGCAAAAAAATGAGCGGCAGCCCTGCGATCTGGTTGGGATGGGAGAAATGGGGATTGGAAACAGCAGCAGCGCCACGGCGATTATCTGTGCGCGTCAGGGCTCTCTCCGGCCCAGCTGGTCGGCCGCGGTACCGGGGTTGACGATCAGGGGCTTGCCAGGAAGAGTGAAGTTCTCGACAAGGCTCTGGCCCTGCACAAACCGGCCGGAAACGATGGTCTGGAGCTCCTCTCCATGGTGGGCGGGTTTGAGCTTGGCGGCATCTGTGGGGCCATCCTGGCTGCGGCCTCAACGGGCTGTGCTGTTGTCCTCGATGGCCTGATCTCAACGGCAGCCGGACTGCTGGCCTATCTGCTCTGCCCGGAGGTTAAAGACTATCTGATCGCCGGGCATAAATCGGTTGAGGTGGGGCAGCAGGCGGCCCTCGATATCATGGGGCTTGAACCGGTTGTCGACCTGGATATGCGCCTGGGAGAGGGGACGGGGGCGGCCATCACCATGAATCTTGCTGAGCTGTCCTGCTCCATGATGCGGGAAATGGCCTCTTTTGCCGAGGCCGGGGTGGACAGCGGCTCTCTCAAATAAGGATTATTTGACAAGTTTGTAAAAACCTCAAATAACGCTGGATAAGTAAAAAGCTTCATATTGGAGGCGTGCAACGAACAAGATGGAGAACTCTATCCCTCTTCATAGGGGGTACCTAAAATGAGTGCCCTTGGGAAATTGCTATCCCCTTTGGGGTTGCTACGACGCCATCTTATTTGAGCATGGAGAGTGCTCTATCCAGATCGTCTTTCAGGTCCTGTATATCTTCAATTCCGGTTGAATAGCGAATCAGGCTCTCAGGAATTCCCATGGCCTGGCGCTCTTCTTTGCTGCACTCGACATGACTGGTGGTGGCCGGTGGCCCGACGATGGTTTCAACAGCGCCAAGATTAGCCGCCGCATGGGCATATTGAAAGCCGGAAATAACTTTGCCGACTGCATCTAAGCTTTCTTCTTGCAAGGTGAAGCTGAGCATGGCACCAAAACCTCTCATCTGTTTTTTGGCAATATCATGGCCTTCGTGGTCTGCCAAACCCGGGTAGAACACTTCTTTAACAAGTGGGTGGGCTTCCAGGTGCCTGGCAATGGCAAAGGCATTCTGGTTTTGTCTCTCTATGCGCAAAGCCAGGGTCTTCATGCCTCTTAAGAGAAGATAGGCGGACATGGGGTCAAGGGTTGCGCCGTTGATTTCCCGGTAATGATAAATCTGCTGGATGAGTTCTTTTTTGCCGCAGATGACACCGCCCAGGGCATCAGCATGCCCTCCGAGAAATTTGGTAGCCGAATGAAGAACCAGATCCGCGCCAAATTCCAGAGGCGATTGGTTGATAGGTGTGGCAAATGTATTGTCGACCACCACTATTGCGCCGACTCGTTTTCCCGCTGCGGCCAGACGTTCGAGGTCAATTATCTTAATGGTCGGATTTGTCGGTGTCTCCAGGTAAAGCAGGTCACACCCCTTGGCTATTTCCTGTTCAATAGCTTCATGATCTGTGGTGTCGCAGAGGGTGACGTCAACATTGATCCGAGGTAAAAATTCAATAAATATCTTGTTGGTTCCGCCATACGTATCTTTGACGGATACCACCCGTTTCCCGGGTGTTAAAAAGGCAAACAGGGTGCTGCTGATAATGCCCATGCCGGTTGAGGCACTGGTCGCTGCTTCAGCGCCTTCGAGCCGGCATATTTTATTCTCAAAAACCTCAACGGTTGGATTGGTATTTCGACCGTATATATGACCTTTTTTCTGACCTAGGGCAATCTGCTGCCATTCTTCTATATTTTTATAACCAAAAGAAACACTGTGTACCACCGGCACCTGGGTGGCATTTTGCATCAGATATTCTTCTTCACCCGCCCACACCGAGCTTGTGCTTTTTCCTGGTGTTTGGTTTTTCATCGTGCAAGCTCCTGTAATTGCATTAAATATATGTGTATTTCCGTCGGGGCAGTTACCGTAAGAAGAAGGTAAAACAACACGAAGAAGTTCGCCCCGGCGTGGATTCTCATCAGGCAAAAATCCCTTTTCAGCCGCGCCTACTGTTACACATTGTGCGGTATACGGCAAGGTCTATAAAACATGGAGATTGGGGGGCGATAGTTTTTGTTTTCCGACATTGTCCTGAAAAAACAAAAAAATATCTTCTGGAATAATGCACTAAAGTATTGGAAATGAAAGTGCATGGATCAAAAAGAGTGAAAAAAAAAATTGTTATGATTCAATAAACTAGTTGCTATATTTTGTTATTTATTTTTGATTATCATCAAAAGAAAAAATTCTTCTTTGTGCGTAATAATAGTTGCTTGAAAAAATCAATATAGTGTCTGCCTGGGTGCATTGTTATGAATTTCAATAACTGATTTTTCCTGAAAGACCAGTGTGGAGCGCAAAATAAATCAATCTGATTGCCCCTCAAGCTCAGCCTGTAAGAGTGGAAGGGTGTGGGCTGTTCGTTTTACGGGTCTCTGTAGCCATGGACGGCTACAGCGAAGCCTCCAGGGATGGGTTTACGGCGTCCCGGAAAACGAACAGCCCACCCCCTGGTTCAATAGCTGAACATTAGGGGCAATGAGATAAATCAATATGGAAGAAACATTGGATAGCATAGCCCAAAAGGTCGAAAACTTATTTGGCGAAACACTGAAACTTCGCAGAGATTTTCATAGGCATCCGGAACTTGGTTTACAAGAGCATCGAACCGGTCAAATCGTTGCTGATTACCTCACGAACTGTGGTCTGGAGGTTTCACGGAGCAATGTTACCGGTGTTGTCGGGTTGCTGCGTGGTGCCTTCCCCGGCCCCACACTGTTGATGCGGGCGGATATGGATGCCTTGCCGATACAGGAAGAAACTGGAGCTTCTTACACGTCGACAATTGACGGTGTCATGCACGCCTGTGGCCATGATGCGCATACGGCAATGCTCCTGGTGGCAGCTAAAATCCTGTCAGAAGAACAACAGCAGCTTCACGGCAATATTAAATTTGTTTTTGAACCAAACGAAGAGAATATCGGTGCCCTCGCCATGATAGAAGAAGGTGTGCTGGAAAACCCCCGGGTGGATAGTTGCATTGGCGTCCATATATGGAGCCCTCTTGCGTCTGGCAAAGTAGGTATAAAGGCTGGAGCTGTTATGGCGGGGATGCAGCATTTCAAGCTGGAGCTCTATGGCAAAGGCGGTCATACGGCCACGCCCCAGAGCGCCGTTGATCCAATTCTCGCCTCGGCGGCAATCATCCAGGGGGTACAGGCCATCCAGACCAGGGAGCTCGATGTTCTGCAGGAACCCGCAGTGATCATGTTCGGCAGTATTGTCGGCGGCTCCGCGGGCAATGTGATTCCCAGCCTGGTAACTCTGCAGGGAACTATACGTTACTTGTCAGAAGGAGGGGATGAAGATGAAGGCAGCCCACTGGTCCGCTTCAGGCGCGTGGTGGATGGTATCTGTGCAGCGCATAGGATCGGCTATGATCTTGAATATTCCTTTGGTCATCCCACGCTGGTCAATGACGGATCAATGACGAAAATGTTGGCCGGTCAGGTGCTTTGCTCGTTGAGGAGCTCTCTGGAAATAGAGCCTCTAGTGACCCTTGCCGGAGAGGATTTTTCTGAATTTGCTTCCAGGGTCCCAGGGGTATTCTATTTTCTTGGTGCAGGAAAGCCCGGGACTGAAACGTATCCCCACCATCACCCTTGCTTTGATATCGATGAAAGTGTCATGCAAAATGGTGTTGAAATACATGTGCGGGCAGCCCTGCAATTTTTTGAGAACCAGCAAAAAGATTCAAGCAAAATGTTTTAAAGTTGAAGCGTCGTCGTTCGGCAAGAAAGAACGCAGATAACAAGAGCAATTTAAATGGAGGAAAATCGTGAAAAAAATGACGAGTTTGTTGGTAGTCCTCATCCTGAGTTTTTCAGTGGTGAATGGTTTTGCGTCTGGTTATACAGGGGAGCCGGTCAAAGCAAAATTAGCCTCGGAAGAGATTGAAGGCGATTTTATGACTGTCTGGGCCAGGAAGTTTGCCGACCATATGAAGGAATGGTCGGATGGTAAAATTGAAATTGAAGTCTATCCTTATGGAACTCTGGGAGAGGCTGGAGACATCAACGAATTATGCCAACTTGGTGTCGTACAGTTTGTCTTCTCGGACTATGCCTGGATCAGCTCTTTTGTCCCGCAGGCACAAGTTCTGGCCCTGAACTACCTTTTCCCAAGTGAAAATATCTCCGGCACTTTGGACTGGATGGTCAAAAATGGTGAATTTATGCCGCTTTTGGAGAAAAAGTTTCGAAGCAACGGCATGGTTCCATTGTCAATTATGTTTGAGGGATGGCAGTGGATTGGGTCGCAGAAGCCGATCAACAGTCTTGCCGATCTTAAAGGGGTCAAGATCCGGGTGATGTCTTCCAAGCTCCTGGTTGAAGATTACAGGGCGTACGGTACCAGTCCTACGCCAATGGGCTACGGTGAAATATACAGTGGCCTGCAGATGGGGCTCATTGATGCCCAGGTTCAACCTCTTTTTGCCCATTACAGCATGAAGTTTTACGAGGTGGAAAAATTTATAACCCAGATTGGCAATGAGCCTTTTCTGGGTATACCCACTGTAAATCAGGAGTTTTTTGACAGTCTAACCCCCGATGCGCAGCAGGAAATGCGCAACTTCTGGGTAAATGCCATCATCCCCGCTGGAGAGTGGATTACCAAGAAAAATGCTGAAGACAAAGAAAAAATGAAAAAGGCCAACCCGGAGCTGACATTTAACACCCTTGAAGGTGAGACGCTGGCCCCATTTAAAGAGGCAGCCAAGACTGTCTATCCGAAGTTTGTTGATATTGGTGGTGAGGGAGCTCAGGAAGTTCTGGACGCCTTACTCAAGGATGTGGCAGCGGCTCAGCAACAGTAAGGGAACGTTCTCGTTTTATCAGGAGAGAAAAGTTCTATTGTTATAGGCTTTTCTCTATTTTACAGGCAAAGGTGCAAGGATGAAAAAGGGTGGAGATACCCCCGAAATGGTCGGCGTGTTAAAACGTTTTAACAGACGACTTGGTCATATAATTAACTCTTTGGAGGTCTCCATTCTGGTATTCTGTGTGGCGGCACTTGCGGTTTTACTTATTGCCAATGTCTTTTGCCGGACTTTTTTGCAAAGTATCTACTTTGCCGAAGAAATTTCAAAATTTCTGGTCATATTGATTACTTTTACCGGAGTCAGCTACGGCGTACGCAAGGCACGTCATATCCGTATGGGGGCATTTCTTGATGCTATGCCGCCAAAACTTGAGAAGGCCTTTATCATCTTCATCTCTCTTGTCAGTGCCGTTACTATGGCTATTATGGCTTGGTTTTCTTATAAATATTTACTGAATGCCATGGATATGGGCCACAAAACACCTGCTCTGCGGGTACCGACATGGACGTTTTATCTGGTTGTTCCAATTGGTTTTGGCCTGGCCTGTGTTCAATATCTCCGTACCATCTTAAAGAACCTTACGGAGAGTGATCCATGGCAGTCCCCTGATCAGAAAAGTGAATACGAAGACGAGCAGGTAGAGGGGATGATGCAATGATGCTGTTTGGTATAAATCTGGCCGCGATGCTGTTGATCGGCTTTCCGTTCATGGTCATTCTCTTGGCTTCCCTGATTTTGTATGTCGTCGTATATATGCCTGAGCTGGCGCCAAAACTTGTCACCATCATGGTGCAGCAGGTTATTACCGGTATTTCGCCGCCTGCTCTCGTCTGTGTACCGATGTTTATACTCAGTGCCAGTATAGTCACCTCCGGAGAGTCGGCTGCCCGCCTCATCAGGATGCTTAAGACCTTTGTCGGTCATCTCCCCGGAGGGTTGCCCATAACCGCCAACGCCAGCTGTACTCTTTTTGGTGCGGTGTCGGGTTCAACCCAGGCAACTGTGGCGGCCATAGGTGGTACCATGCGGCCTATGCTGCTGGAAGCGGGGTATCCCAGCTCGTTCACCCTTGGTTTGATAATTAACTCCAGTGATATAGCTTTCCTGATTCCGCCGAGCATCGGTTTTATCGTTTATGGTGTGGCCACCAGTACCTCTATTGGCGCACTGTTTCTGGCGGGAATTCTGCCGGGTCTGCTGATCTTTATCCTCTTTTCGATGTATTGCTATTTCTACTCGAAAGCCAAAAATATCCCGCTCTTGCCCCGAGCAAGCTGGGATGAAAAAATGGCGGCGTTGAAAGCGGGTTTTCCGGTTGCAGGTTTTCCGGTGATTGTGGTTGGTGGTATTTATACCGGTTATTTCAGTCCCACTGAAGCCGCAGCAGTATCCGTCCTGTACGCTGTAATTCTGGAAACCTTTATCTTCAAAAGCCTGACTTTGCAGCGTGCTGTGGATGCCTTTTTGCAAACCGGTATCATCACCGGGGTCGTCTTCATCCTGGTGGGTGCAGGCCAGGCCTTTTCCTGGTTAATAGGTTTTCTGCAGATACCCCAGAAGATTCTGCCACCTCTGTTTGGTCAGGATCCGACAATGCTGGGGGTTATCCTGATTGTGGTCTGTGTCTATTTTGTCGCCTGTATGTTTGTCGATCCAATCGTGGCAATTTTTATACTCAGCCCCATATTTCAACCCTACGTCGAAGGTGTGGGGGTTGATCCGATTTTACTTGGCACACTGGTTACCCTGCAGGCGGCGATAGGTTCAGCCACCCCGCCTTTCGGCTGTGATATCTTTACCGCCCAGCTGATCTTCAGGCGTCCGTATCTGGAGGTCATTGGCCATGCCCTGCCGTTCCTGTTGATACTTATCCTGGCTACGGCTCTTTTGATTATTTTTCCCCAAATAGCTCTTTTTCTCCCTCATCTTATGATGAATTGACGGAAGTCGGTGGAAAGAATTATGGCAAACTGGGCTCCCGACAAATCGACACTAAGTAAACCCGCTTTTAAATCACTGGCAGAGCAGATAAGTGCAGCGATCCACAAGGGTCTACTTGAACCGGGCGAGAGGCTGGCGCCGCAACGGGACCTCGCGGCAGATATCGGGGTCAGCTTACAGACCGTAAGCAGGGCGTATGAAGAGTTGCATCGCCGGGGGCTGATTCAGGGAGAGATTGGCCGGGGTACTTTTGTCAAGACCATCCCGCGCTTTCAAACGACACCATTTCGCCCTGGCGCACCAGTAGAAGCGGTTGTTGAACTTTCAATATACAAGCCGGTTTTAGAATCCTTGCATGAAAACTGTATCAAAGAGGCTTTTGCAACCTTAAGTGAGGACACCCCGAAAGACATCATATTTTCTTTCAGACCAAATCAAGGGATTACACGGCATTTGAAATCGGCAGTCGACTGGTTAAACTTATGTGGCTTGACAGTTGAAAGAGAGCGTATTCTGATAACCAATGGGGTTACCCAGGGGACAACGTCGGCTTTGCTCACAATTGGCAAACCAGGTGGCGTCATTGTCGCAGAGGCTTTGGGGCACCACTCCCTGGCGGATCTCTGCTCCTGCCTGGGTTTAAAACTGAAAGGACTTGCGATTGACCAGCACGGTATTGTCCCGGAAGCACTTGAACTGGTCTGCAGGCAAGGTGGAGTAACCGCACTGTACCTCATACCGACTTTGGCCAATCCTACAGTATATCTTATGCCTGAAGATCGTCGACGGGCGCTTGTTGAAATAGCCAGAAAATTTGACATTGCGATTATTGAAAATGATGTGCTGGGGCCTCTGATAACCAATAAACCAGCACCCTTTGCAACCCTGGCCCCGGAGCGAACATTTTACCTGACGAGTTTTACCAAATGTATCATGCCGGGCCTGCGCACCGGTTATATGGTAATCCCCCATGGCATGTTGCGTGTGGCAGGAAGCCGTCTTCTGGCAACGGCATGGATGGCTACTCCCATCATTGCCGAAATTGCCTCCCGGTGGGTTGTTGACGGAACTGCCCGGAGACTCCTCTTATGGCAACGGCGGGCGCTCCATGAACGCCACCGGATTGTCCGGCAGATTCTGGCCAAACGAAAATTTACCTCACACCCGAATGCTCTCCATATCTGGTTGCCGTTGACCGGGCGCTGGCGTTCCGACCCCTTTGTCAGCCAGGCCCTTGAGCAGGGGGTCGCAGTCGCTCCGGCAGGTCCATTTCTGATAGACTATGAATCTGATGTTCGAGCCATACGCATCTCTCTTGGGGCAGCAGAAAAAAATGATCTAAAACGTGGATTACGGGTCATTGACCAGCTGCTGGACTGTGAGGCAGAATTTAATCTTACCTCATTTTAGGGGTATTGCGGATGAGCCAAACGACACTGCACAAAACAGCTACTCCCTGCGGGTTTGATGATGAGGAGAAGTTTATCAGGATTGGTCTTCTGGTCCTGGCCTCTGATCTTACCAGTGAGGATGATTTTCATAAATTATGCCTCGACCCGCGGCTGCGTCTCCATGTAACACGCACAGCTTACCAAAATCCTGTAACAGCGGAAAATCTGCAAGCATTAAAAGATGGTATAGCACACTCCGCATCCCTTCTTGTGCCGGAGGTGCCTTTGCGGGTTATCTATTTCAGCTGTACCTCGGCCAGCGCACTCCTTGGTCAAACAACGATTCAACAACAGATCCATTCGGTACGACCTGGCGTACCTGTCATCACACCTGTTTCTGCGGCGAGCACCGCGTTCAGGGCCTTAAGTGCGCAACGTTTAAGTATACTGACCCCATACACCGCAGATGTCGCCGAAGCGGTAGGAAACTTTTTTAGGGAACAGGAATTTACTGTAAACAATATTTCTTTCATGGGTCTTGAAGATGATCAGCTGATGGCCAGGCTTACCCCGGAAACTATTGTCCAGCTTGCAAAAGAGTGCATTTTACCGGACTCTGACGCGCTTTTTATCTCCTGTACCGCCCTGCGCTCAGTACAGGTCATAAAGGAGATTGAAAAGATTGTTAACCGTCCTGTCGTCACCAGCAACCAGGCGGCGGCCTGGCTTGCTGCCAGGATTTCCAACATAGAGCCTCCCGGAGCAGAGCACGGTCTGTTAATGTCTGTGCGGAAATATAATTGATAAAAACGTCCGGAAAAATTACTCTTCGCGACATACTCCATTAAACTGTTCGCCTTATGGGGGGGAAGATATGAATAATGAAATACTTCCAACGCTCTTTTTTACGCTTGAAGAATATGACCTGCGCCTGGCTAAAACCCGTCAGGCCATGGAAGCACGCGGCATTGACCTGCTGCTCGTCTCAGACCCATCCAATATGGCCTGGCTCACCGGCTATGACGGTTGGTCCTTTTATGTCCATCAATGTGTCCTTATACCGTCTGATGAACCACCGATCTGGTTTGGCCGTCTTCAGGATGTAAACGGTGCCATGCGCACTGCCTATATGGGGAATGATCGACTGCTGTGGTATCCGGATCATTTCGTCCAGTCACCGGTGCGACACCCCATGGATGTGCTGGCAGCTATTATACAGGAACGGCGCTGGTCTACTCTGAATATCGGCGTCGAGATGGATAACTACTATTTTTCCGCCGCCGCCTATTTATCGCTCCTGCGTAATCTCAATGAGGCAAAGTTTCATGATGCGACCGGCCTGGTAAATTGGCAGCGGGCGGTAAAATCAGGCCAGGAACTCGAGTATATGCGGACAGCGGCGCGCATTGTCGAAAAGATGCACCAGCGGATCTTTGAAAAGGCCGAACCAGGAATGCGTAAATGTGATCTGGTCGCCGAGATATATGATGCCGGCATACGTGGTCTCCCCAACGCCGGTGGAGATTATCCGGCGATTGTTCCACTGTTGCCTTCAGGTGAAGATGCGTCTGCCCCGCATCTGACCTGGGACGATAAGCCAATGCGCATGGATGAAGGGACATTTTTTGAAATTGCCGGTTGTTACCGCAGGTATCACTGCCCATTGTCGCGAACGCTTTTTTTGGGCAAGCCGCCGGGGTATATTCTCGAAGCGGAAAAAGCCGTTCTGGAAGGTATGGAAGCAGGGCTTGGGGTGGCCAAACCGGGGAATACCTGCGAAGATATAGCCAATGCATTTTTTGCTGTATTGGATACGTATGGCATAACAAAAGATAATCGAACCGGATACCCGATTGGTCTCAGTTATCCTCCGGACTGGGGCGAACGAACAATGAGTTTGCGGCGTGGAGATAAAACAGTTTTACAGCCGAATATGACCTTTCATTTTATGACTGGTTTATGGCAGGACTCCTGGGGGATGGAAATCACTGAGAGTATCGTGATCACTGCCACCGGTGTCGAAACTCTGGCCAAAGTTCCGCGTAAGCTGATGATTAAAAGTTGATCCAGTACGCGTACTTTGGGTGAGACGATTTTTCAAGGTAGCTATTAAATGATACGATGCAACTTGATGAACACGACCTGAAAATTTTAAAGATCATCCAGGAAGACGGCCGGGTAACAAAAACAAAGCTGGCCGAGAGGATACATCTCTCTCCAAGTCCGACCTGGGAGAGGCTGCGCAGGCTTGAAGAGGCTGGAATCATAGTCGGCTACCAGGCAAAGCTGGACCCCAAAAAAATTGGTCCGGTGACGACTGTCATGGTGGAAGTGCTGCTGAAGCGCCATCAGTACGGGGATTTCAAGTGTTTTGAAGAGGCGATCACCTCGTATCCCCAGGTGGTGGAATGCCTGGCAACGGGAGGCGGCTTTGACTATCTGCTGCGGATAATTGTGTCGGATATCGACACCTACCAGCGCTTTATGGATTCGCTGCTGGAAAAAGATATCGGAATCGATCGTTATTTTACCTATGTTGTGACCAAGTCAATCAAAGAGCTTAGTGGGCTGCCCATTGACTCTCTTGCAGAAAAAAAGCTGTAATTGAGCCTGCCACACAGAAAAAATGCTCTGATAAATAGCCCCATTCAAAAACATCCTCCGACCAAATCGGGATATAATGACCATATCGTTTAATCCTGGCCTTGCACGGGAGGAGTCTTTTCCCAGCCATAACATACTGCACTAGATGCAAGACTCCGTTCTCTTGAAATAGTGGGCCTATATCGCTTTGAACTGGGGGGAGTACGCCGAAATAATGGAATAAGAGGTCGGTCGTCCACCAACCACTGGCCTGAAGTTTTCACGAGTCCCTCTTCGCAGGTGTTATAGCATAAATAAAATAGAGGTTATCAAATGAACACAGAAGATCTTTCCAGTAGAGATCGACAGTTTGTCTTTCATCCATCTACTCATCTGGCGCAGTTTGCCAGAGGAGAAGTCCCTAACAGGATCATCGACCGTTGTGCCGGCATCTATATTGAGGATATTGAGGGTGTCCGCAGCCTCGATGGGTTTGCCGGGCTCTATTGTGTTAATGTCGGCTATGGCCGCCGTGAGATTACTGATGCCATCGCGGCACAGGCAGAAAGATTTGCTTATTATCATGCCTATGTAGGCCACTCACACGAACCAGTTATTCAGCTCTCCGAACGTATTGTCGGAAAAGCCGGAATGGGCATGCGCTGTGTCTATTATGGCCTCTCAGGTTCAGATGCTAACGAAACGAATATTAAACTGGTCTGGTATTACAATAATATCCTTGGCCGTACCCGGAAAAAGAAGATAATTTCCAGGCAGCGGGGGTATCATGGATCGGGCATCATGACCGGCAGCCTGACCGGTCTGGAAGTATTTCATAAGCATTTCGATTTGCCGAAGGCGCCGATACTGCATACAAGCTGTCCTCACTATTATCGTTTTGGTCTGCCGGGTGAGAGTGAATTGGAATTTTCAGAACGCCTGGCCGATGAGCTGGAGCAAATGATCCTGGCGGAAGGCCCGGATACGGTCGCCGCTTTTATCGGTGAACCGGTGATGGGAACCGGTGGCATTATTCCTCCGCCGGAAGGATATTGGCCGGCAATCCAGCAGGTCTTAAAGAAATACGATATACTTCTTATCGCAGATGAGGTGATCACGGCTTTTGGCCGTACCGGTGCGTATTTCGGCTCGCACACCTTTGACATGCAGCCGGATCTGATTGCCATTGCCAAAGGTTTAACCTCGGCCTACCTGCCGCTTTCAGGGGTGATCGTTGGGGAGAAAGTATGGAAAGTATTGGAGCAGGGCACCGATACTTTTGGCGCGCTCGGCCATGGTTGGACCTATTCAGCCCATCCTCTCTGTGCCGCGGCGGCAAATGCGACGCTGGACATTGTCGATCGTGAAAACCTGCCCGAAAATGCCCGTGAAGTGGGGGCTTATTTGCAAAAAAGCCTGTACGATAGTTTTGCCAACCACCCGATGGTTGGAGAGGTTCGCGGTATTGGACTTCTGGCTGCCTTGGAGTTTAGCGCCGATAAATCAACCAAGACGCCTTTTGAGCCAAGCAAGGGGGTTGGCGCCGCGGTCTCTGCGGCATGTTTGCAGGAAGGGCTGATTGCCCGGGCCATGCCCCATGGGGATATTCTGGGTTTTGCTCCACCCCTGATTGTCACCAGAGAGGATGTTGACAACATCGTGGCGATGACCAGGCGGGCGATCGACAGGGTATACAAAACGATTTGACGGTGTTGACAGCCTGCAGGATAGCCCTGTTTCCATTCTGAGCGACTGAATTTTAGAGACAGTCCAGCAATCGATCGGGACAGGGCCAATGTGAGACAAATCTCCTGAAATTCATAGATGACATCGGTCCTGATCCTTGACCCTCGACATGCCGGGAATCAGGGTTTGGGTAGAGACTACCCCTTTCCACTGCCTGATGTATACTGGATGAACTGGGAGAGGATTTCAGCATCGGAGGAGAGCAGGTCGCGCATCAGAGTGATTTTGGCGATCATGTCGATGGAGCCGTGGACGGTGTGCACCTCACGGACTTCATCGAGAGCCAGCAGTTTATCAAAAATCTGCTGTTCGTATTTGCCCTCAACATTGAGGAGAATAAAAACCGTAATTTCCCGCTTCATCTCCGGGTATTCCTGTTCTGTATGTTCTGCCATTTTCTGCCGGAAGGCCTCCATGTCTGTGGGGATGAGTTTATCAACGCCGATGCCGTAGGTTCTTTTGCTGCCTTTTTCCCATTGATGGACGGAAATATACAGGTAAAGGTCGTCAACTGTGCGGCCCGGAAAGGAATTGACCAGTTTGCTGTTATCAATGAGGGTTGCCAGGGGGCGATAGATGGTCCTGTACCAGTCGGCGGCAGCCTGCTTGAAGCTGATGTCCTGTTTTTCCTGGTTCTTCAGAAACTTTCGGTGCTCTCTGACCTGCCACTCCAGATGGGCAATCTGGCCGGGTTCGGTCAGGTCAATGCTGTCGGTTAAACCGGCCTTGTCGCGAAAATGAATTTTTTCGATATAGAGATTGTTTTCCAGGGTGTTTTTTGATGGCAGGAGTTCGACGATTCGGGAGCGGATATCGGACCAGCCCAATTCTACGGCTGCCCGGAAACGATGGTGGCCATCGAGGATGAAAAAGTCCTCTTTGATCTGGTACAGGGCAATGGGCGGCATGTTTTTGCCTTCCCGCATGGCATCCATAATAGTTCTTCAGCCGCTCGTCCACATTGCTCGAGTGGGTCTTGAACTGATTGTCGAAGTCGTGATATCTGCCGACGCTGCCGATAATTTTCTCCAGAGGAACCATCAAAGTACCCCGTTCAACAGCCTCGTAGGCTTCTTCTTTTTCCTGGCGGATGTTGAAGTTACTCGGGTTTTCTGCTTCAGTCCTGATGGTCTTGACCGGTGATAACCTTTTTCAGTGCTCTCAATGGATTATATTTCGAGAACATAGTAGCCATAGCTGTTTATTACCGAGGTTGATTTGACCATGGTTAACCTTTCGGCATCGTTCTCAAACAGGGTGTGGATATGACCATGAATAAAGTAGCGGGGCTGGTATTTTTCGATAAATTCCAGAAAAACCCGGAAACCACGGTGGCAGGGATCTTCGGCATCCTGGATAAATCTTGGCGGGGCATGGCTGATGACCAGATCGACTCCCCGGCTTCGCCAGAGGGAAAAACGCATTTTGCGGATAAACCTGGCCATCTGTTTTTCGGTATACTGATTAATATTGCCATTATACCATCGTGAACCGGAAAAACCGATTATCCTGAGACTGGCCAATTTTTACGATCCGCGGTGGATATGCGATGCACCCGACCGGAGGGGATTCGCCATAACGGAGATCATGGTTGCCGAGAACATAGAGGAGCGGTGTATCATAGCGATGTCTCAAGGCGGAAAGATATTCCGGGGGCAGATCTCCGCAGGCCAGGATCAGTTCAATGCCGGCAATGGCCGGACCGCCGCCGACCGGTTCAAGCAGTTCTTTGACGACGGTATCCGACACACTGAGGATTTTCATAATATTCACTGATTTCTTGACTGCCGAGAGTCCTGGTGACCGTATGATCAGGCAGTATTCGGCCATGCCGATAATTGCCGCCCCAATAGCATTGCCGACCTCGCCATGCTCCGGAAAACTGACCGTGGTCCGCAGATTTTTCGCCACCCCGGGGAGAAAATATCGGGCTGCCGCACCGATGCCGATCAGCGGAAGTTTAATGGAAAAATCAACCCCCAGAACCGGGTTGTCTTTCCGGGCGGAAATGAAATTGGTCAGCGAATTCTGCCAATAACGCTGAATGACATAGTCAACAATGAGATTTTCTATGAGTTCTTCAGTGCTTTTGACAACCAGCCGGGAAAATTCCTCTCCACTCATGTTCATGGCTCTGCCGAGCAGTTCCGCTCCGGCTGTGGCACTCTTTCTCTCGCCAATATCAATTTCACCTAAGAACATGCAGGGCGTCAGTCGGGGTGAAGCCGCACTCGAATATCTGTTGCTTTCGGGTGAGGTGTTCCAGCTGGACATCAAGGGGAATACCACCCAGTCCGGTGTGTTGCGCGAATGGTGGCCGGTGTCAGTTGCCCTTTTTCACGGAGGAGCCTGGTCAGCTCATTATCGGTTATCTCCTGCCTCGCCTCAGGCCGCAGGACAATCAGTTTTGAATTGTTGTCAGCGCCCAGCCACTTATCAACATGCATCATCTCTTTGCATCATTGAAAGCGGCGTGACCCGTGCCGGGACCGATGGTGAGCTGTCCATTTCTGTCAACATGTACGTGGCTGTCACCGCCTATTCCACCGGTATGCATATCGACCGCCTCGACATGGGTTTTCCAGCGACCGATCTGGCAGCCTTCGGTGGCCAGCAAAGGATGACCACCTTCAATCATGGCGATATCGGTGGTGGTGCCCCCACATCGATAACCAGGCTGTCGCCGTCACTTTTGGCCGCGCCGAAATGGGCAGTGCAGGCCGGACCGCTGGCAACGGTCAACCCCGCCTCGTTGACGGCTTTTTCTGCCCCCATTGCCTGGCCGTTGCCGCCGACGACCAGTAATGGGCAATCAAGGTGCTGGTCAGCCATCGCTTTTTGTACGCCGCCAATAAAATCCTGCATCACCGGCATCAGTTTGGCGTGGAGTCCGGCTGTGGCAGCTCTCTCCTCGCATTCCGGCCAAGTCACTGATCCGGTGCGAACAGAAAACCGGCTTGGGGTCGAGCATGCTGATGGCTTTTTCGGCGACCAGTTCATGGGTCGGGTTGATCATGGACATGGCCGAGCAGACCCCATAGGCATCGACTTCGTTTTTCAGACCGTTCAACTATCTGCACCAGGTAATCAACGTCCAGCGGTTCTTCCTCGGTGCCCTGAATGGTATGGCCGCCCTTGACAAAGATCACCGCCTTGACCGGCAGCTTGAAGTGTTTTACATAACCAATGACGATAACGGCAACCCGTGCGCCTTTGTTCTCAACAACGCTGTTGGTGGCCAGGGTTGACGAGACGACAACCGCGCTGATTTGTTCCGGAACCACTGAGTTCTGAGAGCAAAAAGTTCGGTGAACGCATCGCCGATTCCTTCAGCGAGCTGATAGTGGGTGGTCGGCTTTTTTGCTGTCGCAATAATCTTTCCGGATTGCTTCTCGAGCAGTACCGCATCGGTGTATGTACCGCCGGTATCAATGCCTATTATATATTTTTGCATATTTTTGGTTGCCAGACTAGTTCTGTTTATCATTATGAATGAGGGGTGTTGTCTCTTTGGACCATATACCGCAAACAGGATGGAAATACCACGGTGAATCGGTTTAGCACCAATTATGGGCTGAAGCAGCGTCTTTTCCCACCGGGAGTTTCAAGGTACCCTAAAGTTTATCAGTGAGCAGAAGCATCTATGAATAGAAAACTGACAGTATATATAAGCAGTATCCTCTTGTTGTGCCTGGCGGTGCCGGCAGTGACTTTTGGGTGCCGATGAAAACAAAACCCTTCGCATGGCCCTCCTGCCGATACCTGACGTTCTGCCGATTTATGTTGCCGAGGAAAAAGGCTATTTCAGTGAGCTGGGGATTGTCGGTTGAGTCTCTTGCCGTCGGCAGTGCCGTGGAGCGGGACCAGCTGATGCAGGCGGGAAAAGTTGACGGTATGATCAATGAAATCTCTGGAGCGGCCAATTTCAACAGGGAGCAGAACCAGGTCAAAATTGTTGCCATCGCCCGTTCACCAATAGGTGCGTCGCCATTGTTCAGACTCCTTGCCGCACCGGGCAGTAAGGTCAAAACAGTTGCCGATCTGGCCGACGTTCCCATTGGCATTTCCAAAAATACGGTTATTGAGTATATAACCACCCGACTGCTCGAGGCGGGCGGTGTTCCACCGGAGGCTATCACTTACCAGTCGGTTCCGGTTTTGCCGGAGCGACTGCAGCTGCTCCTTTCCGGGCAACTCAAGGCGGCAACGCTGCCTGATCCTCTGGGAGCCAGCGCCATAAAGGGCGGGGCTGTGGAAATAGTCAATGATACCGCGCTGAAAAACGTCAGTGCCAGTGTCATCACTTTCGCGAGTGATGCCCTTGTCACCAAGAAAGATACGGTTAAAAAATTTATGGCGGCATGGGATAAAGCTTGTGCCGATCTGAACAGTGATCCCGCCGCCTTCCAGGAGCTGATGCTGAAAAAAATCCGGGTACCGAAAAACGTCCAAAATGATTTTTCTATTCCTCCAATGCCCCGAAAAGAGTTGCCGACCAAAGCGCAGTGGGATGATGTCATGGTCTGGATGCTTGAAAAAAATCTCCTGAGCAAACCATTGGCCTATGAGGAATCCGTCACTGCGGAGTTTCTGGCCCAATGAAAGGTTGACTGCAGTGATTGAGGTACGAAATCTTACATTCGGCTATGGGGATGGTACTTTTCTCTTTGAGGATTTTACCTTTACGATCAGACGGGGGGAGGCCTGGACCGTCATTGGTCCCTCCGGCTGCGGCAAAACGACGCTGCTCTACCTTATCGCCGGTTTACGTTTACCAGACGGAGGGGAGATCAGGGTTGGCGGGGAGAAAATTGTCCGGGCCAGACCGTCCACCGGACTGGTGCTCCAGGATCATGGCCTGCTGCCCTGGGCGACAATAATGGACAATACCCGACTGGGCCTGAAGATCAGAAAATTCTATGGTCCGGATGGCAAACACAGCCCCGTCGGCATCAAGTTCGACGCGGAAAAAGACGAGAGTCTTGTCGATTACTGGTTGAACTGGCTGGGGATAAAACAACTGAAAGACATGTACCCCGCCCAGCTGTCCAGGGGGCAGCGTCAACGGGCCGCCATCGCCAGAACCCTGGTGCTTGAACCGGATTTCCTGCTGATGGACGAGCCGTTTTCAGCCCTCGATGCCCCGATCAGGGAAGAGCTGCAAAAAGTGATGAACAATTTTCACCAGGAATCCGGCCTGACATCATTTACCGTCACCCATGACATTGAAGAGGCGGTGGTGCTGGGGGAAAAAATACTCGTCCTCGGCAACAGCTGCAACCGGGTGCCAAAGATTGTTGACAATCATTTATCCGGAGAGGGCGACAGGCGAACGGATCCCGAGTTTATTAAACGGTGTGTTGAATTGCGCCAGCTTCTGGCGCTTGGCAATACCCGGGATAACCGGGTTCACTGAGGGAGCCGCTGCCGATAATGAAGAAAAAAGCGACCTTTCTGAGTACCCTCACCGGGATACTGATGTTTTTCTGTCTCTGGCAGTTGATGGCCCTTATCGTCAACCGGCCGATCCTTCCATCGCCAATTGTCGTTGTGCCGCTCTTTTTGCAAAATATACGGGGAGAATTAGGTCTGCATTTTCTGGCCTCCAGTGCCAGGGTTCTCGCGGCGGTTTTGCTGGCCACCCTCTTCGCCGCCCCTCTGGGACTGGCGCTTGGCCAGATGCCCAGGGTGGATCGGATAATCAGTCCGCTTATCGCCATAATCTATCCGATTCCCAAGATCATTTTTTTGCCGGTTATCTATGTTCTGATGGGCATCAGTGATTTTTCCAAAATTACCCTTATTGCCTTGATCATATTTTTTCAGATCCTGGTGGTGGTGCGCGATGAGGCATCAGGGCTGAAAAAAGAGCTGATTCTCTCGGTGAAATCCCTTGGGGCCGGGCGCAGGGCGCTGTTTCGGTATGTGTATCTTCCTGCCTCTCTGCCGGCGGTGCTGACCGCTCTCAGGATATCGGTCGGAACTGCAGTCGCGGTGCTCTTTATCGCCGAGCAGTCCTTGACCAGCTATGGGCTTGGCTATTATATCGTGATTGAAACCTATCAGGTACTGCTCTATCCGGAAATGTATACCGGTATTATGGGCATGGGACTGCTGGGGGTGCTGCTCTATTTTTCTATCTACGCCGTTGAATTGAGAGTCAGTAAACACTTGTTTATCGAATTAATTTTTCTGTGAAAATAACATGCAAGAGAACGTTTCCTCTAAAATGAGACTCTGGCTGCTGGCCATTCGTCCAAAAACCCTCCCGGCGGCGGTGGGCCCGGTGGCGGTTGGCTCCGCAGTGGCGTTTGGGGATGGACAATTCGTCTTTCTTCCGGCCTTTTGCTGCCTTCTCGGCGCCGTTCTGCTGCAGATCGGGGTGAACCTGGCTAATGACTACTTTGATTATAAAAATAATATTGATTCCGAAGAAAGACTGGGACCGGTACGAGTAACCCAGAGTGGGCTGATCCCGCCGGTTGAGGTAAAGCGGGGGATGATTCTCTGCCTCTTTTTGGCCGCAGTGGTTTTTCTGTACCTTGCAACAGTCGGAGGGTGGCCGATAGTGATCATTGGCGCCGCCTCGGTACTGGCGGCTCTTGCCTATAGCGGCGGCCCCTTTCCACTGGCCTCAAATGGTTTGGGGGAACTGTTTGTGTTTATTTTCTTTGGCCTGGTGGCGGTGGGCGGGACCTATCTGGTCCAGGCCGGCACCTTGAGCTGGCTGGTGATGGTGGCCGCAGTTCCGCCCGGCCTGCTCATTACCGCGATCATGGTGGTCAACAACCTCAGGGACATCGATACTGACCGCAGGGCGGGGAAAAATACCCTGGCGGTGATTCTTGGCCGCAGTCGGACGATTACCGAGTATAAGTTGCTGCTTCTGTTGAGTTATGTTATCCCTCCGGTGATGCTGTTGACCGGTATTGCCGGAACGCTGATCCTCCTGCCGCTGGTCACTCTGCCCCAGGCCTGGCAGCTGGCAAAAAGAATAGCGCTGGAAAAAGGTGTTCTGCTCAATGAATTGCTGGCCGGTACCGCCAGACTGTCGCTTATTTATAGTCTGCTGTTTGCCGCCGGCCTCGCATTTGGTACCAATTGGTGGTCTTAAGGGTATCTTGCAAATATTTAATAATATGATAGAGATAGATGCCTTATGAGTTTTCTTGGAGTGGAAAATAAAATATTTGTGGTCTTCGGACTGGCCAATAAAAAATCGGTTGCCACTGCTATCGCTCGAAACCTTGTTGAAGAGGGAGCCGAAGTCATTCATGTGGTGAGATCGGCAGAAAGAGCAGTGAATGCCAGCAAACTCTTTCCCCAATCCCAGGTTTTTATCTGCGATGTGGAGGATGAAGCAAATATAATCCGGGTGCGGGATGAGATCGGTGAGGCGATTGGTGGGGCAGAGGGCGGCAGAATTGATGGCATTGTTCATTCAATTGCCTTTGCCAACTATTCAGAAGGAATGAAACCGTTTCATGAGACCAGAAAAGATGATTTTCTGCAGGCGGTAAATGTTTCCTGCTTCTCGTTTATCAGTATTGCCAATCACTTTAAAGGGCTGTTAACGGAGACATGGTTCGGTGGTGACGATAACCATCTCCACCACCCGGATGGCCGCGGAGAACTATGGGTATATGGCACCAATCAAAGCCGCCCTGGACTCGTCGCTCTGTTTTCTGGCCAAGAGTTTCTCGGAGTTTTCCAGGGTTCGGTTTAACGCAGTGGCCCCAGGTCTGCTGAAAACATCCGCCTCTGCCGGAATTCCCGGATATGTTGACAGCTATCTCTTTGCCGAAAAAGCGATACTCAGGAAAAAAGCCCTGGCTACCCGGGAGGTCGCCGATACTGCCGCCTTCCTGCTTTCCAACCGGAGCTCCGGCATTAACTGTCAGACCATAGTGGTTGATGCAGGGATGTCAGTGAACTATTTTGACAAAGAAATTGTCACCAAAACAGTAGAATAAAAGTAACAAACAAAATATGGTAGACGAATTTGTAAATAGCCAAACTTGATGGCGTCGTAAAAATTACCCAAAGGGCATAGAAATCTTCATCTTGTTCGTTGCGCGCCCAAAGGAAGTGCCCTTGGGGAACAATTTTTCGTATCATTACAACGTACCGTATGTACGCCGAAATAATAGAAAAATCGCACGCCTCCAATATGAAGCTTTTTACGAAATTATCAAACTTAACCATACATAACCATCAGAGATGGCTAAGCAAAAAGATTGATATGCGCCCTTCGGAAGTGCCCTTGGGGTGCGAGGCGTAGGTTTTTAGCTGGATTCCGACTATACAAGTAGTATGTCGGGAGCCAGCCAAAAACCTACAACGGAGGAGATCAAAATTTTTGCGACGCCATAAAGGAATTATATGCTCGACTTTACTATAGATGTAGAAACCTGTATCGGCTGCGGACAATGTGCCTCTGACTGTCCGGCGATGATAATCAGTATGGAGACCGGGATTCCAACCATTGCCCGGGATCTGGAGCAGTTCTGTATCCATTGCCTGCATTGTGTGGCAATCTGCAGTGAAGGCTCCGTTGCCATTCATGGATATGGGCCCCATGAGGGAGCACCGCTGCCGGCGGAAAATATGGTGCGGGCCCGAGCAGATGGAGATGCTTATCAAGGGAAGGCGTTCGGTGAGAAATTATCAGGATAAAAATATCGACCCTGTGCTGATAGAAAAATTGATTGAAGTGGCGAGCCATGCACCGAGCGGTCATAACGATCGACAGCTGCTGTATACCCTGGTCGAAGACAAGGGGGTTGTCTTCGATCTGAGAGAAGAAGCTGTCGCCGGTCTGGAAAAACTGATTGAAGAGGACCGGCTGCCGGAAGGAATGGAGATGTTTGGTGATATTATCGCGGCATGGAAAAATTCCGGCACTGATATACTCTTTCGGGGTGCGCCGCATCTGCTGGTTGTCTCCGCCCATAAGGAAAGTGCTGCACCCCTGCAGGACTGCCTAATTGCCCTGACTACTTTTGAGCTCTACGCCCAGACCTATGGCATAGGTACAATCTGGAACGGCCTGGCGATGCTGACCATAAGTGAGCTTATTCCGTCGCTTAAAAAGAGACTGAACATTCCGGACGATCATCAGATCGGCTACATCATGGGCTTTGGTTATCCAGCCGTACGTTATGAGAGAACAATTAACAGAGGAAAAGTCCTGGTCAACAGAGTGGGGTAGAAGAGGAGAAGATTGAATTTCAGGGGCCGTTTTTATAGCCCCTTTCGGTCTTCAGGTGGTGACGACAGATGCTTTAGCAATCCCGAGCCCCGGTGACATACTCGATAATCATATCTCCGGTCTCTGGATCTTTACGGGTGATCGTTTTGCCACCACATTGCAGTTTGGCCGGTTTTCGCTGGACCTGGATATACACCGGAATATGTTTTTCTCGTTCGATAATCACCTCTTTCATTCTGGGTTCCTGGTAATAGATAGTGCCGGATACCCTGGAACGATGATTATGCTTGTCTTTCCAGAAGACACCCTCGCCACCCGGTCTATGCACGTTGCGGATTCTCCGATCTCTACCAACTGGTTTACCAAAACTGCCTGACCTGAATTGTTTCGTTGATTTTGCTGGCTGCGGGGCCGGTGGTGCAGACCAGTGCGGTGGTCTCCCTGGTCCTGTCCATGTTTTTGAACCCCATGGGTCTATTTTGTATCCTGCATTAAGGGTTGAGGCAGCAAACATTGTCAGAAAAAAAAGAGTGAGTGTGGAGCAAATGATGCTGTACATGATGCTTCTCTCGTTTAGTTGCGCGCATTATATATTTTTCTGTAAAAAATTATTTTAACTGTTTGCATAGTAAAACAGTAAGGAGATTCAGGGGGAGAGTCAAAAAACAATTTGATTACAATCAAGCTGCAGGAAATCGACTACAGGCGTTGCTAATATGGGCTTCACGTTTCATACAGACTGTTTTACTTAAAAGCCTGAGTGGGGATCTTTGGTTATTTTCGCCAGAGTTTCACCATCACAGTTGCGCACCAGTTGCGGTACTGTGCCCCACAGGCCGATCTTGCTGTTTTTGACAACTAGAATACCGCGTATGCCCGCTATTTGACCGACTGCCTCAAGCACTGGTTCCACATCGGTTTCACTGGAAATAGAATTACAAACAAGCGTTGCGGCAGAATCTGCAAGTGCTGCATCCCTGGCAATAACAGTTGCCAACTCACAATCACCAAAACTCTGAGAATGGCCCATTTTACTTGAAGATGAACAGATGGCCAGCGGCAGTTCCCCGGAGAGTAAATAAAAAGCCAGATGGGCACCAATGGAATTTTTTCCGGCATAAATCCCAATAGTTACCGGAGTGGGGGACATAATATACATGTCGCCTCCGTTTTCGACGATGGCCTCCGCACAGCCAACCTCTCTTGCCGCCTCAACGCCTAACTGGGCCAGGGTACCGGCAACCGAAGCCATTGGCCCAAGGCCTGTAGCCGCTGACGCCCTGATCATTCGCAGTGCCGCCTCAGGAGCGCCTACAAGTGGCTTGACTGGTGTTAAGGCGCTTCTGAATTCGGGATGGCGCAGGATATATGCCTCAAGCCTCTTTCTCTCTTTAACAACTGCGTTGGTTATTTGTTCATACTCCCTGCCATAAACCTTCAGGTGAGTATCTTTCCAGGAGAATGTTCGAAATCTACGCATGAAAAAAAATGTAAGAGAAGAGCGACTGTTTTACCATCTCATTTTGCCTGGGGCCGATCAAAATGCAGAGCTGCAGACCCCATAGGGGCAGTTGGTAACACAGGCCAAACATTCAATACATTTCCCCTCATTAAAAGCCACTGTTCTGCTCGCCCTGTCAACATAGTCAAGGGCTCCGGTAGGACAATGGACGATGCAATTTCCACAGTGTGCACACCGGTTCTTATCCCACTGCAAGCCGACATTGCCTACATGGATAGCTACATCAAATTTACGAAGATAGGTAAAGGCACGTTCCATGTCCGTTTCTGTCCCGGTTATCTCCAGAGAGAGATATCCCTCCTCTTCAGGGGTCACTTTGGCCCTGTATATGTTGATCACCAGATTGTAATCCTTGATCAACTGGTAAACGATGGGCTTGTCCGTTTCACTCTTGGGGAAGTAGATATACACCTTTTTCGTTTTCATTTTTCCGGCCCCTTCTCTTCCAGACCTTTCATTTTCTGATTTAAGGGGAGGCGTTGACATGGTTCGGACAGTAAGAATTTTCCTTCTTCAATCTCAGCCTTGAGCATGCTGCAGATTTTCTGAGCCTTATTGTATGAGGACATGGAGGAGACCCGAACTTTTTTACCGTTAAGCTCAACCTCACCGGAGCGTAGCTCTTCGTATGTGTATCTGGCAATAATATTGCCGGTTTTTTGCGGATAATCTTCCGAGTAATCAGTAACACAACCAATGATTTCACTATCCCGCACCGTTGTCCGTTTGAGGATTTCACTGTTGAGGATGGGGATAGGAATACCCACTCCAAGGGACAGTGATACACCATAGCCTTTCAGGCTGACCCCCCGGACAAACTCAGGGTCCATTTCTTTCATATTACCGCTCAGGGCAAGGGTGCCGGCTCCCTCGACGGGGACACCGTTTTCTCCTCTTTCAACTGCGCTGCAATGTTGTGTACCTTCTGAATAGACAATTCCATGGGCCCCAGCCAGCCAGACTTTGGTGCCCATACCAATAGTTTCATAGTAGGGGTCGTTGAGCAGAGGAGATAGTTGCCCAGCTGAGCAGTAGGTCATGTTTCGCATGTTGGGTTTGAGAACACCCATATAGGTGTGAATTGTTTTGTTCGAGGTGTTGACCGCCACATTATAATTTTGATAACAGTTTCTCGGGTTGGTCATGGTCGCCTGGTTGAGATCATTGATATCAAACATGGTCCTGATTTCTCTCCGGGGATAATCATCTGTGCCGTAGGAAAGACCGAAAAGCTGGAGTTTTTTACCCGCAATCAGATCTTCGATAACATGTCCACCGCCGTAGCGGAATTCTCCAGGATGATACATGTTTGCCGGATCGTTTTGGCGAAGCTGGGTGGCACCAAGATAGAGGTCCACTGCGCAATACCGCAATAGGCCTGAACATCACAAATCCATGCTTCTGTCATACGTATTTTGGGCTTGGAATGACCAAAGTTTAAAACACAGCTGGAGGAACACATAGGGCCAAAGGTTGCAGTGGTTACGACATCAATTTCTTTCGCTGCAGCCTCGAGACCCTTCTTGTCCACGTAGCCAATCACCTCTTCGGCGGTGAGGACCACGGCTTTGCCGGAGGCAATCTTTTCGTTTATTTCAGAGTAGGTTTTCATCATTTTCTATTTCTCATATCAAACTTTTACTCTACACCTGTCGGCAAGAGGAGGTCTTGCCCCACAAAATCGATACTTGGTTGCGGCAACAGCCTAAAACGGCAAGAGATATCAGCGCTCCCGGTACTGCGGCCAATTCCGCTTACTTTGTATCTGTTAATGGGTAACCAGCACGTGTCTGACGACTGTATAATCTTCGAGACCATACATTGATAAATCTTTGCCGTATCCGGTCTGTTTCATACCGCCATGTGGCATTTCATTGGGCAGCATGAAGTGGGTATTGACCCAGGTTGCGCCATACTGCAGCCGGGCAGCCACCGCGTGGGCCCTGCCAACATCTCGAGTCCATACCGATGAGGCCAGGCCGTATTCGCAGTCATTTGCCAATGCAATTGCCTGGTCAATCGAGTTGTCAAATCGGGTAATCGAGACAACTGGACCGAAGGCCTCCTGCTGGACAATCTCATCCTGCTGCAACGCACCTTTAAGGACTGTCGGTTCATAGAAAAATCCTGGCCCGTCGACCATTTTACCACCACACAGCACGTCAATATGACCCGTTGCGACGGCACGCTGCACAAAGCCGTCAACCCGCTCCCTGTGCTGCGCAGTGATGAGAGGGGGGATCTCCGCTTTAGGATCGTTGATGTTACCATATTTTATCGTTCGAACCGCCTTCGCCAGCTCTTCTGAAAAGTCTTCATAGATCTTCTGCGCAGCATATACCCTGCATGCAGCGACACAGTCCTGCCCCGCATTGTAATAACCATAACTGCGAATCGTCTCCACCGCATCCGCAATATCCGCATCATCAAAGATAATAACCGGTGCCTTGCCGCCAAGTTCAAAGTGCGTTCGTTTGAGGTTATCTGCCGCGAGGCGGAGCACCTCTTTGCCGGTATTGACCGACCCGGTGACAGAGATCATCCGGACGCGTGGATGTTTCGCCAATTCCGCACCGACTTCAGGGCCGTTTCCGGTGACGATGTTGAGAACACCGGCCGGAAATATTTCGTTAAAAAGCGGCGCCAGCTCCAGCATGGTAAGGGGGGTGTTTTCCGAAGGCTTGAAAACGACACAGTTCCCAGCTGCAAGAGAGGGGGCGATTTTCCAGGCCGCCATCATCAAGGGGTAATTCCAGGGAGCTATCTGGGGCGACAACGCCGACTGGATCGCGGCGGATCATGCTGGTCATCCCCTCAAAATATTCTCCGGCTGCCGAGCCGGTCAACAGCCGGCAGGCTGATGCATAGAAACGGAAGCAGTCGACTATTGCCGGAATTACATCCTCCAGCATCCGTGCATAGGGTTTGCCTGTATCCAGCGCCTCGAGGCGGGCAATTTCCTCCGACCGTTTTTCAATGCCGTCTGCCACTTTCATCAGCAGTCCACTCCGTTCGGCCGGGGGCACCCGTGACCATGACGAAAATGCTTTTTCCGCGGCCAGCACCGCTTTATCAACCTGGCCACGATCAGCACCTTTTATTTCCGTAATCGTTTCCCCATTCTCGGGGTTAACTATATTGTCAGCGCGGCCTTTGCCTTTAACCAGTGTGCCGTTGATCAGTAGATATTGCTGCATGGGTTCTCCATTGTAACACTATTTGTAAAATAAGGTAATTTGTTCGAATCAGGGCGATAGGACGAGTCTTCATAAAACTGCCTGCCATAACGCTTGATCGGGTTGGAATGAACAAATTCAGAAGGTACTCTTAAATCAATCCCTGGGCCTGTAAAACACCCGTTGCCTTTTCTATACTGCGGGACAGGATGGAGACAATTGCATCAATTCCATCCCGATCGATAATCAGTGGCGGAGACAGGATCAAAAGAGCCTCATAAGGACGGACGATCAGACCTTCCTGGTCACAGAATTGATCCACCACCCTTGCCGCGGTCATATCCCTTTCCTCAGCTGCAGTCCTGTTGCCGCTGATATTGCATTCGACACAGGCCATGAGGTGATCGCCACGTGTTTCGCCGACGATATCGTATTGTTCAAGAGTTTTCAGTTGTTCAATAAAGTAAGGACCGACCTCCCGCACATGCCCACAGAGGTCTTCCCGCTTCATTATTTCAATGTTCTTTAATGCCGCAGCGCAGGCAACAGATTCTAGGATTGTGTTTACTCATTGGTAAAGTAGGCAGCCTCGGGCGCGTTGCTGCCGGATATCCGGTCAAACAACCTGTCCGATATGATCACCGCCCCCATTGGCTGATACCCGCTGGTCAGCCCTTTGGCGGCAGGTAATCAGATCCGGCACAATCTCCCATACAGGTTCGGCTGAAAAGAAGTGCCCCAGTCTGCCGAAACCGGTTACGACCTCATCGAGAATGTAGAGAATGTTGTATTTTTCACAAACCTCCTTCATTTTCTTGTGATATCCCGGAGGTGGAACCAGCACCCCACCGGATCCCATGATTGTCTCGGCGATAAAACAGGCTACCCGCTTTAGGCCGATTTTCACATATCTTCTGTTCAAACTCATCGACCAGACTCCCACCACTACTCGGACAATCAAAAGCCCATCATCACGCCGGTATGGATTTGGCCCGGATACATGGTGGACAATATCCGTCATATAATGAAAATATGTCCTGTCAACGGCTTTCCCCGACAGAGAAGCCGTCAGGTAGGAGCTGCCGTGATAGCTTTCGGTACGGGAAATAATATGTTTTTTTTCCGGTTTGCCGATGGCATTAAAGTAGAAGTGAACAAAACGAACTGCCGAATCAACAGCTCCGGGAGCCGCAGGTAGTGAAATGGACACGGTTCAAATCCCCCGGAGTCAGTCCAGCCAGCACTCTGGAGAGTTCGGCGGAGAGGGGATTGGTCATCGCTCCAAAGGGAGTATAGTAGACCAGCTTTTCGGTTTGTTTGGCTATTGCTTCAACCATCTCCTGATTGCCATACCCGATATTGACACACCACATTCCCGCAATACCATCGAGATACCTGTTGCCTTCACTGTCAGAGACATGATATCCGGACCCCTTGGTGATCACCAGATCCCCTTGTGTCGGGGCAGTGGCAAGATCGGCCCATGGATGGAGGGTGTGGCGCTGGTCTCTGGTAATGATTTTTTCGGTTAGACCAGTGGGCGTATCGGTATATCCTTTCTCAATTAACATGCTTCCGTTACAAGAGCGCAAGACTGACGACCGGGAAACTTTACTTGCTGTTCAATATAGGCCATTCCTTCATCGTTGACCTCTTCTTTTTACGGCCTGTTATCCAGAAACGGCAGTTGGGCGTTCCACAAAGACAGGGAAATTGCCTGAAGAGAATGTCCTCAGTTGAGGCATAATCCATGGTCAGTGGCTGTCCTGCCTCAATATCCAGCAATGCCCATACTTCGAATTCGGTCATGTCGAGATAGATATTTGGAGAACATGAATGCAGGAGGTAACCGGTGAAATACGGATCATACATATGTGTCGTGGGTGTTATCTGCAGCGTATGCTGACTTATATTCGGGACGATATTCCCGGTAATCCTGGCAACAAGCTCACCTCGCCTGATAGCTTTTTTCGTGTATACACCGGCACCTTTGCCGGTTTCGCGTCGGCAGACAGTAAAATTTTCTTTTCTGGGATACCCGTCATTCGGGTCGAGGTTATATTCTACAGGGTATATAAGCATTGTCTTCTCCTCTTTGGCAAAAAATTGCATTTATAAAACTTTTTCCGACTACTTATTCAGTAAAAGATATTCTGAAAACTCACCTCTCATACAGTGGTTGGAACTCATTGACGATGTATATGCTCCGGCATTGATAAAGGCCAGCAGGGCTTCTTCGGCAACCTCGGGAAACATGTGATCATCATGCAATACGTCGAGCGCCTCATTGATATTGCCTGCAAAAGTTGCCGGGGAAAGAGCATTTTCGTCGAAACACTTTTCCTTGGGTCCAGACAGAACACATGGGACCGGCTCACACGGCAGTTTATAGTGAACCGGTTCCCCCGTCAGATTGAATCCACCGTTGACACCGATAAACCGTTTTCCGGCCTTCTTCTCGACGGTATTTGTCTCCAGGACCAGCACCCCTGCGTCTTTGACGATATAGGTTCCCGGTTCAACGTTGATTTCGTAGTGTCTGGTACCAAATACCCGCTTAATGACGGCAGCCCATTCTGAAAGATCCAGGAATCTATCCTCTTTCGTAAGCGGCACCCCCAATCCTCCGCCGAGGTTGACCGCCTCAACCGTGGGGATTTTATCAATCATGGCGAGGCACTCCTCCAGGATTTTCTCCCCATGCCGGAAGCTGATCATTGAGGTAGCCGCAACCGGTATGAAAGTGAACCCTTTCTATACGAAGATCAAACTGGTCGGCAAGCCGGACAGCTTCTTCGAGTTCTGAGGTATATATCCCGAACTTGGTCGGTTTTTCACCGCTGTAGCGCAACAGCTCGTTGGAGGCATAGCCGGTTCCCATGGCCGGGTTGATGCGCAGGCCTATGGACCTTCCAGGCGCCCGCTCCCCAATCCGCCTTATCATGCTGAGGCCATCGGCATTGAGCTTGAGATCCTGAAACCGAGTTAAAAAATCAAGGTCGGAGTTGGCAACTGATGTGGCGGTGTAGGAAATGTCCGAAGGAAGGAAACCGCAGCTCATGGCATGGCGCATTTCCGCCGGTGAGCAAACATCCACTCCACATGACGTTGATGACTTTATAAAGGTTAAAAGCGGAGCAAAACGGTTCGCCTTAAGGGCATAAAAGATCCTGTTGCGAAGATCGGTATTTTTTAAAGCGAAATCTATCCGACCTATATTTTCGAGAATTCTCTCCCCACTATATAAAAAAAGTGGTGTGCCAAATTTTTCAGCTAAATCCTGTACACTTCGCCCGGCAAAGACAATTTCGTTTTGCCGGTTATAGGATAATCCGCTTCTCTCCCACCACAAATCCATGGACATGCATAAACTCCAAAATTGTTTCGATCAATCTCAATGATTTTAAAATGTTGTAGCACCAACAATGAAAGTAAGTACGAAAAATCGTCCTGAAGGGGCTGGTTGCGAAATATCCCTCGATCTTCGCCTGACCCCGGTGGCGGTCACACGGCGGCCATCGCCAAAAAATCAAGGGCTTCCTGCAGGTTTTCAACCTTATCTGTTTTTTCCCAGGGAAAGATATCTCTACCGAAATGGCCGGCAACAGAACTTTGTCGGTAACTCCAGCCGGCTGGCCTGGTCAGGTCGAGATCCTGAATAATATTTGCAGGTCGGAAATCAAAGACGTCTCCAGATTCAAGCACCGCCTGGATCTTCTCTTCTTCGACTCTCCCGGTTCCCAGGGTGTCAACATTGATGCTGAGTGGCCTGGCAACCCCTATCGCATAGGCGACCTGAATTTCACATTTCTCGGCAAGACCCGCAGCAACAACATTCTTAGCGGCATATCTGGCATAATAGGCAGCCGACCGATCGACTTTTGAGGGGTCTTTCCCGGAGAATGCTCCGCCACCGTGACAGCCAACGCCGCCATACGTATCGACTATTATTTTTCTGCCCGTTAAACCGGCGTCACCATGGGGGCCGCCGATAACAAATTTGCCGGTTGGATTGATATAAAATTGGGTATCTTTGGTAATCAGCCCGGTGGGGTTAAGCAGACTCTGGGCGACTTCGATAAGATCACGGCGGATTTTTTCCAGGGGAATATCATCTGTCTGGTGTGAGATGACAATACTGGTAATCCTGGTAGGGTGACCATCCACATGTTCCACAGAAACCTGGGTTTTGGCATCCGGCCGGGAGATACGAGATGTCACCTTTTTTTCTTATATTCTGCAAATGTTCGAGCAGCAAATGGCTGTAATGTATTGGTGCCGGCATTAAGGAAGGGGTGGCGTTGGTGGCATATCCGAACATCATGCCCTGATCACCGGCACCCTGCTCAGTATACAGGCCTTCACCCTCCAGAACGCCCTGGGCAATGTCTGCGGATTGGGGATGAATGTGACAAAGGTACTCAAAGGTGTCGCAGGAGAATAAAAGCTCCGGGCGATCATACCCGATGTCTCTGACCACGTCCCGGGCAATCTCTTCCGGGTTGATCGATGACCAGCCATTACAGGTTATTTCACCAAGATTAACGGCAAAATCTGTCGTAACTGCCGTCTCACCTGCACCTTGCTTCTGCTGTCCCTGGCGAGACAGGCATCAAGAATGGCATCTGAGATCTGATCACAGACCTTGTCGGGATGTCCTTCACTAACAGATTCTGATGTAAAAACGTGATTACTCTGGAGTTTACTCATAGTGTTCCTTTATTTTGTTACTTTTTCCTACTGTCAATATCGATTTACCAGAAATCCAACAGGTGAATGTCGAACGTCCGGACAACACATAGCAATCGATGTACCAACCCTGTTGACCATGAGAAAAACAGTACGTTCCAATAGAGCCCGAATGCCCTTGCCTATTGCTCTGCAGACCCAATTTTTTTTTAGCAAAATCATTAAAAAATCAGAGAGATACCAGGCGTGCAAAAGGAGATGTGAGCAAAAAGTGCCATATGACTAGCAAAAACAAAACAATATGGGCACTTAATTCTCAACTGTTATTTCTGTATATAATAGAAGGAAATCTTCCCAGGAGCCAAAAGAGACAGGATGTTTTCATATATATATGTATTTATTGTAGATAGCGAAAAATTGGAGACCTCTGCTTCTGCCGGACCAGAAAATATTACATGTTTGTTGTGGATATTTTTTTCTCAAATCAGTTGTTTCGAACCTGTTCGTAGGGCTACAAGCAAAGGCAAAGCAAAATGGATTTCCTGCCACATTCCGAGTCTGTTGGGAAAAAAATCCCTCGAACGTTGCTTTGAGAAAGTACCTGGCAAATTTTATGTTATCACTCGATAGACGCACATTTTACAGCTGATCCCTTCTTCTTTCAGGTAATCCGTGTCATACATGTGTACAAGCGCCCATTTACCGGAGAGTTCGAGGTCACGCATCCGGTCGCGATAGCCATAATCTTCATATGCTCCTTCGCGAATGGTAAAGCATATAACACCTCCGGGCTTTGTTATCCTGACGAGTTCGTCTAAGCCCTCCGGTTTGACATGTCCATAGGTAAAGGTGCCGGCGCAAACCACACCATCATACTTATTTCCCGCAATATCGAGGGGTTTACTGAGATCCGCCTGGATGTGACTGGAGTAAATTTTCTTTCTCTCAGCCGCTTCGAGCATTTCTCTTGAGTAGTCGAGGGCGTCAAGATTACTGTACCCATCCCGGCAAGTTCTTTTCCCACGAGGCCGGTGCCGCATCCTGCATCGAGAATCAGACTGTCTTTAGCACCGAGGGCCTCATCAAGCGCCTTTGCCGAAGCAATATGGGCAACGTAGCCAAATGCACCGACAGTATCATTTTCATACCGCCCCGCCCACTCTTTATAGGCATCCATCAGCTCATTATGATTTTGTGCGGTATAAACTTTGTCCAAGGTCTTATTGTCGCTGATCGTTTTCTTTTCCATCTGTGTCCTCCAACTCTTCGCGGTAGTAGATAATCCGAATTTCTTGTACCCCTTGTGTCAATCTGATGAACCATTGAAAATTGAGGTTTTTGCGACGCCATCAACAGTGACAAGGTCGTAAAAACTCATCGAAATCATCGGGATGGACTCTGGAAAAAGCTCGATATACTAGGCGTAGTGTATGAAACGGCGATTTGGCAGTACATATGGTACGGCGAATCGCCGTTTCAGACCTACAACGACGTAGATCGGGCTTTTTACGAGTCCATCAACAGTAATGGCGCGCAAAACCAGCACCGTTTAATACCGGTAATGATCCGGTTTATATGGACCGTCAACGGAAACACCAATATATTCCGCCTGATCCTGTGTCATTTTAGTGAGGGTTGCACCAAGTTTGTCCAAGTGCAGCTGCGCAACTTCCTCATCGAGTTTTTTGTCAAGAACATGGACGCCGACATCCTTGCTGTCCCTGTTCAGCCACAGATCAATCTGGGCAAGCACCTGATTTGTAAAGCTGTTTGACATGACAAAACTCGGATGACCGGTTGCACATCCGAGATTGACCAACCTGCCTTCCGCCAGCAGGTAAATGGAATGACCATCCTGAAAAGTGTACTTGTCGACCTGGGGTTTGATTGTCGTCCGGGTCACTCCAGGCCAGCCATTAAGGTCATCGACCTGAATCTCATTATCGAAGTGGCCGATATTGCAAACTATTGCCTGATCCTTCATTTTGCTCATATGCTCTGCAGTGATGATATCCTTGTTACCGGTGGTCGTGACATAGACATCGGCAGTCGGCAGAGCCTGCTCCACAGTGCAGACGCTGTATCCAGCCATACATGCCTGCAGGGCGCAGATTGGATCCACCTCGGAAACAAGAATCCTGCATTTTTGGCCAGCCAGAGATTCTGCAGATCCTTTTCCAACATCGCCAAAACCGCATATCATGGCGGTTTTTCCGGCAAGCATCACGTCCATGGAGCGGCAAAGCCCGTCCACCAGGGAATGGCGGCAACCGAACACATTATCAAACTTGGATTTGGTTACTGAATCATTCACATTGACTGCAGGAACGAGCAGGGAACCTGTTTTTTGCATCTGGTACAGACGGTGGACCCCGGTTGTCGTCTCTTCAGAGACACCACACCACTGGTCGGCAGCTCGCTGCCAGAACTCGCGATCACTCGAGTGCACAGATTGCAGCAGCTGCATCACGATATTCATCTCCCGATTCCCCGTGTCTTTTCCAAGGATATCGGGATTGCCTTCCACCTCCACACCTTTATGAATCAACAGGGTTGCGTCTCCCCCATCATCGACAATAAGCTGCGGAGTTTTGCCGTCTGGCCAGGTCATGGCCCTGAAGGTACACCACCAGTACTCTTCCAACGTTTCTCCCTTCCATGCAAAAACAGGCACCCCTGTTGCCGCAATTGCCGCTGCGGCATGGTCCTGTGTTGAAAAAATATTGCAGCTCGCCCATCTCACATCAGCACCAAGGGCAGTCAGGGTCTCAATAAGTACAGCCGTCTGAATCGTCATGTGCAGACTGCCCATTATTCTGACGCCCGCCAGGGGCTTGTCCGGGCCATACTTTTCCCGGGTCGCCATCAGGCCGGGCATCTCCTGCTCTGCAATTTCAATTTCTCGTCGTCCCCATTCAGCAAGGCCAAGATCAGCAACTTTATAGTCGGTAGCGTCGTCACCCAGAGCTGCCGTCATAATTGACTGGAAATAATTCATAGTTTTCTTCTCTCCTACAGTTGCACCATCAGCGTCAAAAGACATTCGAATTCCTCGTTGATATTTTATATATTCCCCCACGATCCATTTAAAAAGCAGGAAATTTTCCAGTAACGTTCTAAATAATCACCCTGCATATCTGACAGGTTCGAGGGGGTGCAAATTTTATCGTAATTAATTGCGTAACTGATTGGCTGAGGCAGTCATGCGTAATTTCTGCCATTGTTCATCAAGTACGGCCGTACCTTCAGTGGCGACCACAGTCCCCCCAAGTATTGCCCCTAATCCGCCACTCTGCTGCAGGGAAAGACCCGAGAGCATTCCGAAAAGAAAGCCGGCTGCCCAGAAATCACCAGCACCAGTTGTGTCGACAACTTTTGGCACTGGTACCGCGGGGATATGACAACATTCTCCCCCATGACACAACAATGCCCCTTTTTCTCCAATCTTGACCGCCGCGGTTTGACAAAAGCGTGTGAGATACTCCAACCCTTTTTCAGGATCACTGCTGTCGACAAAGGCTTCCGCCTCCTCCTCATTAGCAAAGACAATATCAACATATTCAGTGAGTAATTCCTGGAGAATCGTCCTGCTCGCATGCACAACCTCAAAGGAGGCCAGGTCGATACTTATGGTGCAACCGGCAGTTTTTGCAGCCTTGAGTGTCGCCACCATAAGATCAGGATTGAACAGCATGTAGCCTTCAATGTGAGCGTGTCCACAACCATTAAAATCTTTTTCAGCTATATGTTCAGGGGCAAAGGTCATAGCAGCGCCGAGGTGGGTTCGCATGGTCCTCTCGGCATCCGGGGTAACAAGGCTCAGGCACTGCGCCGTAGGCAGCTCAGGCAGGATGCGAATGGCAGTGCCGTCGCCCCCGGCCTGCAAAAGCTGGTCACGGTAAAAGGTTCCCGCACGATCATCGCCCAGCACTCCGAGAAAACGGCTGGGCATGCCCAGGCGGGCAAGCGCAAAACTTGTATTTCCGGCACTTCCCCCCGGAGTGTAGCTGGGGGGCTCAGGCAGTTCTTTAAGAAGATTGAAAAACGTTGCGGAATCAACCAGTTCCATACCGCCTTTTTCACCGCCGACCCTGGCAAGAAAATTTTCCTGAACATGGGCGACCTGATCGACAACCGGTGAACCGACACATATAACGGGTTTGCTGGGGTTCTTTATTATTTTTTTCATAGTTTCCCTTTACTGTTCTTTGCAACAAACTGAGAAGCAATAGATATTTGAACGGATAAGTATACCGATAGGCTCATTTTGAGATTACGACGAGCTGCTAGCAATCGACATACCACACCTGCCGCACCAGACTTTTTCCTCAGGAAAGAAAAAGCCCTTCCCCGGTTGCAGCATAGGTCTCCACAAGGGGATAATTTTTTGAAATTTAAAAAATAGAGAGCAGAAATTGAGTAAGAAACAGGAGGTTGGGAAAAAACTGCCGCCTTTGTATCAGAACCATAATAAATTGGGCAAGTTTTTCTCATATCTCGACAATGTTCAGTAATTGATGAAGTATCAAACCACTATAATTAAATATATCAACTTGCAACAATTATCATATATGTATTAGATATTTATAGTATTAATTTAAGCGTTTCGGAAAAGGGCTTCAATATACCTTGCAAAATACCATGGATTTGATATGTAAAGTATCTGCTCAATTAACCATTATGAAAACTGATCAACCACTTCTCCTCAGAAATTACCGCATTCTGAATTACACCTGTGCATCATGGAAAATATTTCACCAAAAATAAAAATCCTCTGTGTTGATGAAGGGAGAGAACTCGCAAGGCAGGTTAGGCGGATATACAAGGAATCCATGCTCCATCTTGCCTATGAGCGTACCATTGAAGAGGTCGTAGACCGTTTTGAGCAGGAATCTTTCGACATCATGCTCTTTTCAAGCTCAGTTACCCACCGGCAACCATCCAGTGCCCTGGAAATACTTGAGATAATTGCTGCCAAATGCCCGGCGACACAGATTCTTTTCTTCGCTCATCCTCGTCGATTAAAAATTGCCAACCAGGCACTGCGGGCAGGTGCGTTTCACTATTCCCTGCTTCCGGTCAGTGATGAGGAACTGAAACTTCTCATAGAAACTGCGGTTGAGAGAAAACCACGACTTGGCCTTAATATGCTGCTTCGTTCCGAGGTGGAAAAAACAACCTTCGAGAGAATGGTCGGCCGTTCAACTTGCATGCAACAGGTATACCGCCAGATCCGTCAGGCTGCGGTTACTGACATTGCCGTTTTAATCTCCGGCGAAACCGGAACGGGCAAAGAGCTGGCGGCGCAGGCGATCCATGAACTCAGCGATCGGGTGAATGGACCGTGCATCCCGGTACACATTGGCAGCCTGCCTCCCGATCTTGTCGCCAGTGAACTTTTCGGCCATGAGTCAGGATCGTTCACCGGTGCCAGGGAACGACGTAAAGGTTGCTTTGAACAGGCCGTTGGCGGGACTATCTTTCTTGATGAAATCGCAACAATTGATCAGAAGATGCAGGTGAGCCTGCTCAGGCTGCTGGAAACAAAATCGTTCCACCGGATAGGTGGCCAAACCAGTATAGACGTTGACGTTCGAATAATCGCCGCATCAAACGCAGATCTAATGAGTGAGATCCGTATGGGTAATTTTCGTGAAGATCTCTATTACCGACTCGATGTTCTCCATATCATCATGCCCCCGCTGCGGGAGCGCCACGGTGACCTGCATTTGCTTGTGGACCATTTCATCAAACTTTCATGTGACAATTTTCAGAAAGTTATCCGGGGCGTCAGCTCCAGCTTTTTCAGCTGCATAGACTCGTATAAGTGGCCAGGTAATGTCCGTGAATTGAAAAATGTCATTCAAAGATCAGTCATCAACTGCCAGGGCGATATTCTCGACATAAACCATCTTCCGAAACGTTTGATGAACAGCCATCATTCTGACATAACGATACCGGTCAAAGTAGGAATGAGACTTTCCGAAATAGAAAAGGAGGTCATTGTCAGAACTCTTGAATTCACCGGACACAATCGAACGAGGGCCAGCGAGATCCTTGGCATCTCCCGCCGGGCACTTTATAATAAGATGCAACGGCTCCGAACAATATGACAAATTTCACAAGCACACCATCCTCTTCCCCATGGACCATATTTTGGATTCTGATTGCCCCTAATGTTCAACTACTAAACCAGGGTGTGGACTGTTCCTTTTTCGGGACGCCGTAAACCCCTCCCTCTGGGCTTCGCTGTAACCGTCTATGGCTACAGAGACCAGTAAAATGAACAATTCGACACCCTTCCCCTTTTACAGGCTGTAGCTTGAGGGGTAATCAGATTTTGGAATATAATTTAATCTGTATTTCGATTACTTGCCTTTAACAGACTCTGAGAATTTCGGTCTCGATTTGTTCAGCTTAATGAGGAGTCAGCACAAGAATGTGTGATGTGCACTTCTCGTTGAGAAATGGTATTGGTATCCTTCTTAATCACAGCGTTTTTTACTGTGAGGGTAATATCCCAATAGGCTTCCCAGTATTTTCATTCTTGGTCCATGGACATTCTCTGATGTTAACAGAGGATTCATTGAGAGTCAAGGAGCCTGATATTGGGTTCTGGCAATTTAACAATTGACGCTGGATATTCCTTTGATTACTATATTTAGTCATATGGCTAACTATGCAAATACAGAGGGCTTCACATGGATAACATAACAGCACTATTCAAGGCACTCTCGGATCGGAATCGACTCAGGATTGTAGCGGCACTTCTGCAATACGAAGAGCTTTGTGCCTGTCAGATCATCGAGTTGATGCAGGTGACCGGGGCTACCGTTTCCCGGCACATGGGCCTGTTGATTGGTTCCGGTCTTGTCGCCAGCAGGAAGGAAGGTCGCTGGGTTTATTATCGCATGTGCCGGGAGCGGGTTGAGTTTACCGGCCTTGTTCAGTGGATGGAAAAACAGCTTATAAACGATCCGGACATTGTTCGAGATGGGAAAACGCTGGCGGCAATCCTCGCCTGTGATCCGGAAGATATTAGCCGGAAACAGCGCAGCGACGTCTGTTGTGCCGGCAATTAAAAGTGGAAAGAGGAAATTATAATGGCCGAAAAGCTCAAGGTGCTCTTTCTGTGCACTGGAAACTCATGTCGCAGTCAGATGGCTGAAGGTTGGGCAAAACAGCTGAGAGGCAAAGTTATCGAAGCGTATTCCGCAGGCGTCGAAATTCATGGCCTTAATCCAAACGCCGTGAAAGTAATGGCGGAGGCTGGGGTGGACATTTCCGGTCACACCTCAAAACATGTTGACGAGTTCAAAAATGTCAGCCTGGATTTCGTGGTAACCGTCTGTGGTCATGCCCACGAAACCTGTCCTTTCTTCCCCGGAAACTGCAAAGTGGTTCACGTCGGTTTTGACGATCCACCGCAAAATGCCAAAAAACTTGCCGAAAAAGGAGCATCTGAAGAGGAACAACTTGATTGTTATCGCCAGGTAAGGGATGAGATTAAAGCATTCGTTGCAACCTTGCCCGGCTCATTGAAAGAATAGGGAGAAAAATATGGAAAACACGGAGAGTGATCATGTCCGGGAGCAGGTACGGAGCCGTTACGCAGAAATAGCAAAAAGCAGCGACTCCTGTTGCACAACCGGTTGCTGTGCGCCGACACCGCTGGGTGACTAAACTTTTTCAACTCGGCTGGGCTATTCAGAAGATGAACTGGCAACTGTTCCGAATGGATCAAACCTGGGGCTTGGCTGTGGCAACCCCCAGGTGATAGCCGCGCTGCAGCCGGGGGAAGTGGTTCTTGATCTCGGCAGCGGCGGCGGTTTCGACTGTTTTCTGGCAGCTCGTCAGGTCGGTGCGGACGGCAGGGTGATCGGGGTAGATATGACTCCGGAGATGATAGCCAAGGCAAGAGCGAATGGTCGAAAAAGTACGTTCAAAAATGTGGAGTTTCGATTGGGAGAAATAGAACATCTACCCGTCGCTGACAGCTCCGTCGATATCATCATCTCTAACTGTGTGATCAATCTGTCACCCGCCAAAGAGCAGGTTTTCCGAGAAGCATATCGGGTATTACGGCCCCATGGCAGGCTGGCTGTGTCCGATGTCGTAGCCATTGCGCCGCTGCCGGAGAATGTAAAGAGGAATATGGATGCCCACTGCGGGTGTGTCGCGGGAGCGGTAACGGTGGCTGAAATAGAGCAAATGCTTCGTCGTGCTGGTTTTACGAAAATATCGGTTGCTGTGCAGGAGAGTAGCGATCAATTCATCCGCGACTGGTTTCCCGGCAGCAGCATTGAGAACCATGTCCGGTCGGCTGCTATCACGGCATATAAATGACGGGAGATTTTGTTATCATGAGTAGTCAAATTGTTTCCACAGATGATCGGAAAATGACCAGCATCTTTGAGAGATACCTTACCGTCTGGGTTGGTTTGTGTATTGTTATAGGGATCCTGCTGGGAAAAATTGCCCCGGGTCTGGCCAAAAGCCTCGACGGTATGGCAATTCATGTCAATGGTGCACCGGTCGTTTCTATTCCGATTGCAGTCTGCCTCTTTTTTATGATGTACCCGATCATGGTAAAGATTGACTTTGCCAGTGTAATACAGGCCGGGAAAAGCGGCACACCTGTACTCCTGACGCTGTTCATCAACTGGTGTGTCAAACCGTTTACGATGTATGCTATTGCCTTCTTTTTCCTTGGTTTTTTGCTCAAGGGTTTTATCGGTGCCGACGCCATTGATTTTGTCAAAATGCCTTTCGGCCTCGATTTACCTCTTGGGGCCCAGCACGGTGCGGGAACCGTGGTGCTCCACGAAGGGGTAAAGATGCTGCAGATTCCTCTTTGGCGCAGCTATTTTGCCGGTTGCATCCTGCTTGGTATAGCACCCTGCACCGCCATGGTTCTTGTCTGGGGATATCTGGCCCGTGGCAATGACGGTCTCACGCTGGTGATGGTTGCCATTAATTCGCTCACGATGCTGGTACTCTATGGCGTTCTTGGTGGGTTTTTACTCGGTGTCGGCAAGCTCCCCATTCCATGGCAGGCCTTATTGCTTTCGGTAGCCATCTATGTGGCGCTGCCGCTGGTTGCTGGTTATTTCTCGCGCAGATGGATTATTAAAAACAGGGGTGAAGCGTGGTTTAGAGAAAAATTTTTGCAGGTGCTCACTCCGGTCACTATCAGCGCCTTACTCCTGACACTCATCCTGCTGTTCAGTTTCAAAGGGGAGACCATCCTGGCTAATCCGCTGACTATTTTATGGATCTCCATCCCGCTTTTTCTGCAAACAGTTTTGATTTTCGTCCTCGGCTATGGTGCGGCGAGAGTATTCAAACTTAAATACGAAGATGCTGCCCCTGCCGCGATGATTGGTGCATCAAACCATTTTGAAGTGGCTATCGCAACCGCAGTAATGCTCTTCGGGCTATCTTCAGGGGCTGCTCTGGCAACCGTTGTCGGCGTGCTTATTGAAGTCCCCGTAATGTTAATGCTCGTCGGCTTCTGTAAGCGAACTGCCGCCTGGTTTGAATAAAACGTCGAGTCGGGTAGAAATGGAAAAGGGGATCATCCACCTGGGTGGATGATCCCCTTTCTCATTGTTTCTCCCCACCATTTCGGTGGCGAACAAACGGGCCTAACTGAAAACCGGACGGGGCAGAACCTTGGCCTGCTCAGCGATTTGGGGAACCTTATGTTCCCATTCGATGGCCATCATGTGAACGCCGTGAACGCCCTTCATCTCTTTGAACTCTTCGATCTGTTCGCAGGCGATATTGATGCCCTCCTGGGCGACCTTACCCTTCTCGACGCCTTTTAAACGATTGATAATCTCATCCGGGACATCCATCCCGGGGACTTTGCCTTTCATATACCTTGCCATACCGACACTCTTCATCGGCGTGACACCGGCCAAAATATACACTTTTTCAGTAAGACCTTCTTCGTTGGCAATCCGGATAAACTCACGGAACTTCTCCATATTGTAGATACATTGCGTCTGTATGAAGTCAGCACCGGCTTCGATCTTCTTGGCCAGACGATCGACGCGCCATTCAAAAGGTTCGGCAAAGGGATTACTGGCTGCGCCGATAAACATTTTTGGGGGGTGCTCGATTTCGCTGCCGCTTAAAAAGATGCCCTCATCCCGCATCTGTTTGACCATGGCAATCAATTGAATGGAGTCGATATCAAAGACGCCCTTGGCATCGGGATGATCGCCGAATTGCTGATGGTCTCCGGAAAGACAGAGCATATTGCGGATGCCCAGTGCGGAAGCCACCGAGAATATCAGCCTGCATGGCCAGACGATTTCGATCCCTGCATACCATCTGATAATTAGGCTCAAGCCCTTCCTGAATGATGAGGAGGGATGCCGCCCAGCTTGACATTCGCACCACGGCGGTTTGATTGTCGGTGATATTGACGGAATCGACATTTCCTTTGAGAAATTTTGCTTTTTCCCTCACCTCTTCGGTGTCGGTCCCCCTGGGGGGACCCAGCTCACCGGTAAAGGCAAACTGTCCTGCTTTCAAGACCTTTTCCAGGTTACTTGCGGAATTACTGTTGTTTCTGTGCTCATATGTGATCCTCTGGTTCTTGATAATGGTATAGAGGAAAAATTAGATAAGTCGTTTTATCCTGTTATTTTTCCATGTTTTCCGGTTTTTTATATCCCGGCTGAATCAGATCCCTGGGGGCCTGATCTCTCCAGCCACGGGTGACATTTATTTTCCTGATGGCATCCAGACGGTCTTGCCCTGTGAGACGTTCATAGATCCTGTGCCAGGCACAGGGCTGTTCGTTGCTGATTTCACAACTCCCTTATTGGTTCCTCCACAGGGACCATTCAGCAAACCTTTTGCACACAGGGTTATCGGGCAGATGCCGCCGGTAAAACCAAGAACGCATTGGCTGCAGGAGCGGCATCGTTCTTCATACCAGCCAACGGCCTGATTTACGGCAAGTCCGCTGGTATCGACCGCGGGAAATGTTGGAATAAGCGGATATCTTTCAGCGAGAAACTGAATGCCGACACCACATGCCATGGACATCAGCGCATCGTACTTGCCCTCTTCGATGATGCTGTCGAGTTCGGCCAGGTACTCACGGTCACATTGTCGTCTCAATGGTATGCCCGTGAATATTGATGGGATCATCGTCGAGGCGTCGTGCCATCTCAATTTCGGTATTCAAAACGGCCACTTCCTTTTCCCCGCCGGTCAGACAGACAGAGACGCAGGTTCCGCAGCCGACGTTCAAGACCTTGTTATACCCCTTGCAGCATCTCCTTGATTTCGGCAAAGGGTTTTCTTTGGCAACTATCATAAAATATCCTCCAAAACGGACCGGGACTGAATTCCTCCCGGTCCTTAATGCTAGCCCCGCCAGGGTACTCATTTTGTCCCCTCTGGGGGGATAAGTTCCTTCACGAAATAATTTTCTTGTAAAAACACAAGAAAATTATTTCTAAGTCACTAAAGACCGACGCTCTGCAAGATCCGGCCCGAGGTATACTCTTTCATTTTCCCCAAGCATGCCCATGGACAGACAGATAAGTGTCCAGAGATGCAGGGTATGCCATTTGCCTTTATAATGTTCGCCAGATCATGGATCTGGGCATGGCAGTTATGGCACGGGGTGATGGCATAATGAGCCCTGTGGCCATGATCTGTTCGAACTTTCAGCCGGCCATATTCACGGCGCTGCATCGGGAAATCCCGACTGCAGAAAACCGCCGCCGCCGCCGCAACAGTAGTTGTTGGATTTGTTGGGCGCCATATCGATGAAGTTTTCCTCACCGACCACCTTTTTCACCACATAGCGCAGATCATCGGCCACGGGATCGCCAAAGGCTTTCCTGACCAGCTGGCAGGGATCCTGAACGGTGAAGGTGACTTTCAGGTCCTTGTTCCAGTCGGAGCTGACCGGCAGTCTTCCTTCCCGGATCCATTTTGCGTAATATTGAATGATGCTGGCTATCTCAAATTTGTGAGGGATGTTGAATTTTTTCAGTCCGGCCCGGACTGCGAAAAGTTCGTGTCCTCACTCCGTGTTGAGCCAGACCTTGCAGCCCAAGATCATCCACCGCCTTTGCCTTGACCCGGACAATATGTTCCCAGCTCTCATTGTCGGCAAGAAACAGGCAGTAGTTTTCCGCCGCCCATCCTTTGGAACCATAGGTCCAGTCGGCTCCCGACCTTGTTCAGGATCTTCCAGAGCGGGATCATCTCGTCCGGTTCGGTCACCGGCTCCCTTGAGTTCTGGTTGAGGTAGAAATAGGCCCCTTCCTTGTCCATGGGGGCCTGCAGATTTTCAAAACCCGGTTGATCGTTGCGAACCTCCTCGGCAACGTCTTCCACCACGAAACGCCAGTCTTCCTCGGTGGCGCCCATGGCACTGCAGGTATCGTTGCGCAGGGCCATGTCGCAGGAACCCAGGATACCTTTGGGCCGCTGTTCACGAGGTCTGCAGCTCCGCAGGTTGAAGATCAGCTGGGGGATATCGATTTTCATCGGGCAAACATAGATACAACGCTGGCACATGGTGCACATCCACGGCCAGTCGGAGGCCAGCAGTTCCTCGTCCATACCGAGAGCCGCCATACGCAACACTTTTCGTGGGTCCAGATCCTTCCAGTCCGGTTGCCGGGCAGCCGGAAGTGCACGCCCCGCAGGTCAGACACATGTCAAGATTTCCGCCGTCAGGCAGAAGAGCTCTTGACCGTGTCCATGAACCTGCTTTTCTTTTTCCCGCCTATTTTTATTACTCCAACAGACATATTTAGACTCCTTTCGTTAGGCTTTGCAGCCTTCTTCAACATATCCTTTTAAAGGTTTGGTCCAGGTGTAATCGCCCTTATGCAGGGGCAGCGACCTTCCTGGGTTTTGCCTTCAAAGGATTGGGTCCAAGGGACAGGATGTGTTCGGTCATCTCCTGGCATATTTGGCAAAGGTTGGTCCTTCGCCCGACGACAGGTTATACATCCTGACCCGGTCGCCTTCGATGCCGATCTCCTCCAGAAGCTCATGGATGTGGTCGACACGTTCCCGGCACCGGAGATTTCCCTGGTTGTAATGACAGTTGCCCTCAAGACAGCCGACGCAATAAACACCGTCGGCACCTTCCTGAAAACATCTGAGCAGGTACATCACATCCACTTTGCCGGTACAGGGGACGCGGATTATTTTTATATTCGTGGGGTACGTCAGTCTCATCGAACCTGCCAGGTCCGCAGCGGAGTACCCTCAGTAGTCACAACAAAATGCTATAATAGTCGGTTTGAATTCAGCCATTATATTCCTCCCGCCAGCAGAGTTTCAATCTCGCAGGTGATCTGGTCGTCTTCGTAGTTGTTGAGCTTGATGGTCTGTCTCGGACAGACGCAGGCGCATACCCCGCATCCCTGACAGAGTGCCGGATCGATTTCAATCTCCCCTTCCGCCACATTGAATCTCGGAACCTCAAACGGACAGGACCGGACACAGGTCAGACACTTGACGCAATGATCCGGGTCCACCTCAGCCTTGATGGCCGACAGTTTGATTTGATCCTTGGAGAGGAAGGTGACGGCCCGCGATGCTGCGGCATTGGCCTGAACGATGGCCTCGGAGATCAGTTTCGGACCATGGGCGGTACCGCATAGGAAAACCCCGTCGCTGCCCATATCCACCGGCCGAAGCTTGACGTGCGCCTCGAGGAAATATCCTTCGGAGTTGGTGTTGAGCTTCATCTTTCTGCCCACCTCTTCCGAACCGCTGGATAGACCCCTGCGGAAAGTGCCAGGATATCGGCCTGTATCTCGATATCTTTTTGCAGGACATGATCCCTGACCGTCACCAGTACGCCTTCGTCCGCGGCCTTGACCACCGGCGGATTGTCTTTCTGATAGCGGACAAAGATGACGCCCTGTTTCCTGGCTTCGGTGTAATAGTCTTCCATCAGGCCATACATGCGCATGTCGCGATAGAGGATAAAGACCTGGGTGTCCGGACTGCTTTTCTTGATAGCCAGCGCATTCTTGACCGCCGACTGGCAACAGATTCTCGAACAGTTGGGCCGCTCTTCATTGCGGGAGCCGACGCATTGGATCATAACGACGGAATCCAGATCCGCGGCGCCTTTTTCCGCCAGCCTGTCGCCCAGCTGGGTCTGGGTGAGCACCCGGTCGTCTTCCCCGTAGAGGAATTCCTTCGGGGTATATTCCCCTGCACCGGTGGCGACGATGATGACACCGTGCTGGATTTCCTGCGGCTTCTACCTGACCGCCGGCACGTACCGCGGTCTTGAAGTTGCCCTGGAATCCTTCGAAACCGACGATCTCCGAATCGGTGAGAACGGTGATCTTCTCATCCGAGCTCACCTGGGCGGCAAGCTGATCGACATAGGCCCTGATGTCGGCACCTTCAATGGTATGATGCAGCTTTCGTCCCATCCCGCCGAGTTCCTCCTGTTTCTCGATCAGGGTGGATTCAAATCCCTGTCTGGAGAGATCGAGGGCGGCGTTCATACCGGCGATTCCTCCGCCCACGACCAGAGCCCGCTTGTTGACGGGGATGACCTTGCCATGGAGCGGCTTCAACCGTACGGCACGGGAGACGGCCATGCGGACCAGATCCTTGGCCTTTTCTGTGGCAAGTTCCGGATTATTGGCATGGACCCAGGAGTCCTGGTTCCTGATATTGGCCATCTCGAACAGATATCTGTTCAGGCCGCATGCTTCCAGGGTCTCCATGAACATCGGCGCATGGGTTTTCGGACTGCAGGAGGCGACGACCACCCGGTTCAGTTTTTCCTCGAGGATCTTGTCCTTGATCTTGGCCTGGGTATCCTGGCTGCAGGTAAAGAGATTGTTGTCGGTAAAGACCACTCCCGGCAGCGTCTGCGGCATACTCCTGCAAGCCGGGAACATCGACAACACCGGCAATATTGGTACCGCAATTGCAGATAAAGACACCGACACGCGGTTCCTGGCCGGAGATATCGATCTCTTCCGGAATCACCACTGACCTTGGTGTCCGTTCCCCGTGCCGCAGCTATCTGGCAGCCGGCAAGACCTGCCGCGGCGCTGGCTTCGGTCACCGAGGCGGGAATATCCTTTGGTCCCTGGAAGGTACCGCAGGTAAAGATGCCCGGTCTTGAAGTGGCAAGAGGAGAGAAAGGTTCACTGTCGATGAACTTGTGCTTGTTGACATTGACGCCCAGTCTGTCGGCCAGCTCCAGGGTGGCTGGCGGAACTTCAAGGCCCACGGAGAGAACGAGCATGTCGAATTCTTCTTCCATGATCGCGCCGTTTTCATCGGCAAAGCGCAGAATAAGATTTCTGTTCTCCGGGTTTTCAATCACCGAATGGATCCTGGCCTTGACAAAACGGATCCCTTCCCGGTCCCTGGCACGGTCGTAATACACCTCGTAGTCCTTGCCGAAGGAGCGGATATCCATATAGAAAATGGCCGCATCGAGATCGCCGCCGGAGTGTTCCTTGGCGATCATGGCATCCTTTATCGCATACATGCAGCAGACGGAGGAGCAATAGCTGTTGCCGCATTTATTGTTGTCCCTTGAGCCGATACACTGGAGCCAGGCGATCTTTCTTGGGTTCCTGATGATCAGACGGACGGACCAGATGGCCCATGGCGGGGCCGCCGGAACTGAGCATCCGTTCAAATTCCAGGCTGGTCAGGACATTGGGATTTTTCTTGTACAGATAGATGTCGGAAAGCGGGGTGGGATCGTAGGGTTTGGCACCGGTGGCGAGAACGACGGAGCCCACGGTGAGCTCCTTGTCCACCGCAACCTGGGTGTGATCGATGGCTTTAGCCAGACAGGCATCGACACACTGGTAGCATTCCGAACAGAGACCGCAGCTCATACATCGGTCGCCTCCTGCTTTGCCATTTCCTCGTCAAATCCGTAGGCGACTTCAAGGAAATTGCCTGCACGGACTTCGGGTGCAGGAAATGCTCGGCCTTTATCCGTTCAATTATTCCTTCGCCTTCAATGGCTGGTCGGACATACTCCCAGACCTTTTCACGGCCTTCCTTCAGATCCATGTTGTTGATATAGCGATGGATGCTAGATGGCCGCTTCCTTGCCGCAGGCAACCGCGTCGACCACCGATTTTGGTCCATAAAAGGCATCGCCGCCGGCAAAAACCCAGTCGATGGGGGTCTGCAGGGTGACGGGATCCGCCTCCAGGCCGCCAGGCCGTGAGATGGCAATTCCCTGATCCTTGATGCCTTCAAGATTGGCGCTCTGGCCGATGGCCACGATGACCGTATCGCCATTAAAGGTCTGGCAGACGCTCTCGTCAAATTGCGGATTGAAACGGCCGTTTTCATCAAAGACCTGTGTACAGCTCTTGAATTCTATGCCGGAAATTCGCTTGTTATCATTGTCGAGGAAGAAATTCCTGGGGCCGAAACTGTTGACGATCTCGATATCGTCTTCCAGGGCCTCTGTGATTTCATATTCCCAGGCGGGCATTTCCTCGCGGCGTTCAAGGCAGATAAGCGTTACCTTCTCGGCGCCAAGTCGTTTGGCCGTCTGGGCCACATCGACGGCAACGTTTCCACCGCCCACGACGACGACTTCTCGGCCAATCTCAACTTTTTTACCCTTTGCGGCATCGCGCAGGAAATCGACCCCCTGCAGGACACCTTCGATATCTTCGTTTTCAATGCCGAGTTTTCTGCCGCTGTGCAGGCCGATGGCCAGGAAAGTGGCGGAATAGCCATCTGCTTTCAGGCTTTCCAGGGTGATGTCTTTGCCGAAGGTAACACCGCATTTGATTTCGGCACCCATCTCCTCGACCACCTTGATCTCATTGGCCAGGATGTCCCGCGGCAGACGATATTCGGGGATGCCGTAGCGCATCATGCCGCCGGGCTCATCCTGCTTTTCAAAGATGGTGACCTGGTACCCTTGCCTGAGCAACTCATAGGCGGCAGTAACACCCGCAGGACCAGAGCCGATTACGGCGACTTTCTCGCTGCGTTTTTCCACCTTGGTTTCGGAGGAATGTAAATCTCGCCTCTTTCCAGCTCATAGTCACCCAGGAAACGATGCAGCTCACGGACAGCCAGGGACTGGTCCACCTGGGCACGGGTACATTCACTTTCACATGGATGGTGGCAGACCCGGCCGCAGATTCCCGGGAAACGGATGCTCTTCTTTGAAAAGCTTCAGGGCCTCTTCATACCTGCCGTCATTGATCAGGGCAACAAAACCCTGGATGCTGACATGGGCAGGACAGGTGGCTTTACAGGGGGCGGTTCCTGATTTATTAATGCCGAAGGCGCCGGGAATTGCCTGCGGATATTGTTTGTAGATTGCTTTACGAAAATCGAGTCTTTCGTTGTACTCGTTGGGAGGGAGACAGGGCAGACCTTTGCGCACTCGCCACAGCTCGTGCATTTTAAAAGATCTACATATCTCGGTGTCTGATGAATTTTTGCGGTAAAATTTCCAGGCTCGCCTTCGATGCCCAGAAGCTCGGTGTTCGTTAGAAGCTCAATATTAAGATGCCGGCCGACCTCGACCAGTTTAGGTGAGATTACTCACATTGCACAGTCGTTGGTCGGGAAAGTCTTATCGAGCTGTGACATGACTCCACCGATGGCGGCGGATTTTTCAACCAGGTAAACGTAATAGCCGGACTCTGCCAGGTCAAGCGATGCCTGCATGCCTGCGATACCAGCTCCAACAACCATAACCGATCCACTTTTCTTGTTCGTGCCAAATCCCATTTATGACTCCTTAAGTGCTTATGGATAAGTTTTTTGTATACCTCCTAAATTATGTTTTCTGCTGCAGCGAACTACTACGAAACATCACCTATTTTCGCAGATAGACATCCTGCAGGGGGTCCTCCTTTCTGATTTCCAAATTTCTGCAATTACAATGGGGTGATAAAAATTTTCTGCTTAGGCAGCCCTGAAAATGAGCTCTGCCCGGCCATTGCACTTCAGTACCAGGAGATGATGCTAGCTTGAAATTCACTTCATATCAACATTTTTTATACTTTTGTCGCATTTATCTTACGCTGCCTTTAAGTTAGGCCTAACTTGTTACCAGCCAAATAGCTGGGGATTAGGGAGTATTGACGATAAAAAGAGCGAAACTGCCGGCAGTTCCAGCACTAGCCATTTTCTTGGCTCAGTTCAGGTAAACCAGAGTACAGGACAGTCTACTGCCGTGCATCATAAGTTTAAAGAGAAAGCAATAATTTTTTATATGCTACCGGATCAGTAAGGTGGGAAAGGGCAGTTATATTGACATGCCGCATTGTAGTACTACTTTGGTTTTAGATCTGTTACTGGCGAAATGCGCCTGGTAACCCGTCTTTGATTTGATTGTTTTTTTGTGGTATAGTTTACTGCACATAACCGCTTCCTATGGCGGAGAAAGGGAGTTGTAAATTCAGTTCCGGGACCTGTTTCGCAATCCAGGCGACAAATGTATTGCTGTTGGGTCCAGGTAAGGCTTTATAGGTGGTTTTCCAGGGGTAATTCCTGGCTGCCTGGTCGATAGCATCAATCAGTTTGTCCGTTCCGGGACCATGATGGAATTGCAGTATTTTTGGTTTCTCTCCATACCAGTAACGGTCAGGAATATCCCGGGCCACTCTCATCACATTTTTGTTATGGCGGCTGCGCCAGCCAACCACATCATAAACGGTGTAAAAGTCTTCACCTGTTCTTTTGGTAGCTATCCATGTATGAATAGCAAACCAGCCCCGCCATCCACAGGCATCCGCACCATATACCTGAACCATTGCCTCCTTAGTAATTGTCGGGTCCGGCGCAATTCCCGCAGAGTCACGCCTGGCTGTCCTCCAGTCTTCATTAAAGCCGCAGCCTGTTATCAAAAGCCCGGTCAGGATAATTGTCGAAAGAGATTTAAGAAGCATCGATTTGTTTATAAGCTCAGTAAATTAGTATACAGGACTATTGTCTCATTTGTCTACCTTAAGTCCTGACGCCTATCCTTGGCAATCTGAAACGATAAGAGCAGATTGCCGTGGTCAGCAAGACACTTTATATTACACATAAGAGATCCGGAACAAATTTGCAGTGCAACCCGGAAAAAATAACAAGGGGGTACAGGATGGGACAATCGACAGAGGCTTCTCCCAGGATCCTCTCTTCCGGCTGGGGAAAGATGGAGGTTGAGAAACTCGGCAGAAGCAAGGATTTCAAGCTATGGCCAGGCGGCGGAAGATCCTGGGACTGGTCGGAATATGGCACCGGTCACGGCAGGGGTATTCAGCAGGGCGATATAGAGGAATTAATGACCAACGGCTGCCGGCTGGTGATTCTTACCACCGGCAGGATGAAAAGGCTCAAGGTGCCGCAAAAAATCGTCGATAGCCTGAAAGACCATTCCATTGAGGTAATTGTCGCCGACACGGAAAAAGCCATTCAGATCTATAACGATTATGCTGCAAAGGGCATGGCGGTCGGCGGCCTCTTTCATTCAACCTGTTAGTAAACAGGTTCCGTGGCCTGCAGGGGCCTGAGTCCATCTAAGAAAAGTTCTATTCTCAACGCTCGACACGCCTTGATGCTCAGGCATTTTTACGAAAAGATAGTTTTTTTGCAGACGAACATCTACAATATTACCATCGAGGAGTTTTTTATGGAGGACTTCAAACTTCATCGCTATTTTTTAAAAGATAGTGTCCGAAAAACAATCGATTTTCGCGCGACTGACCAGAATAGAGGAGTATCCATTCCACCACTTGGAGGAACCGGTTGATCATCAGCTGCCCCGGATCAGTCTGCCCGACAGAAAGTCCTGGGGACCTGTTCTCAATGAAACCAAGTCTGGTGGACGCTATTGGCTAATCGACGAAGCAGGCGAAACTATAGTGACGAATACCTGAAAGTTGAAGAATTGGCATTTCTTCTCTGGGCAACACAGGGACAAAGAAACCCCGGGAAACAGCCCCCCCATTTCCGCACAGTACCTTCAGCAGGAGCCAGGCACAGCTTCGAGACCTACCTGTTCATTAACAGGGTGGAAAAGATTCCTCCGGGTCTCTACCGTTATCTTCCACTCTCCAATGAGCTTGTCCTAGTGTACGCTGCCGATAATCAGTTTAAAACCAGACTCTCCCGGGCTGTCTGGGGCAGGGATTTGTCGCAAACGGCGCTGTGGTGTTTGTCTGGACAACAGTGCCTTATCGAATGGAGTGGCGCTATCTGCAGGCAGCACACCGGGTCATTCTGCTCGATGCAGGCCATGTCTGCCAAAATCTTTATCTGGCCTGCGAGGTGATTCATGCAGGAACCTGTGCCATTGCAGCCTATGACCAGGAAGCAATGGACGAGTTGATCCAGGTAGATGGAGAGGAGCAATTTACTATCTATCTTGCGCCGGTTGGAAAATATTAGTGTCTTACTCCTGAAAGCCATCTATATTCCGAGAGGGCATATAGTCCCGCTCAACGTCTAAACAGATGTCATGCCGATTAACAGGAAGGTTAAGCTTTTGGTTTAGGAAGAATGCGGCGAGTATCATAAGGTATCCTCGTAACTGATGGAAATAGTTTGTACCCCAAGGGGGGCACTAAAATATGCCTTTGGGCGCGCAACGAACAGGATGAAGAGTTTTTACGACACCATCTTATTTGAGAAGAGCCAAAAGCACACCAGCCGCAACAGCTGAGCCGATAACACCGGAAACGTTGGCACCCATAGCATGCATGATCAGATGGTTTTGCGGATTGGCTTCAAGACCTACCTTGTTGACAACACGGGCAGCCATCGGTACGGCAGAAACTCCTGCAGCACCGATAAGTGGATTGATTGGGGTTTTGCTGATCTTGTTCATCAGTTTTGCCAGCAATAATCCTGAGGCTGTGCCTATGGCAAAGGCAATCATGCCAAGTGCCAGAATGCCAAGGGTCTCGAGATTAAGAAACTTGTCCGCGGACAATTTGGAGCCCACACCGAGGCCAAGAAAGACAGTCACTGTGTACATCAGAGAATTCTTGATGGTATCGGAAAGTCTATCGACTACGCCACATTCCTTGGCGAGATTCCCGAGCATAAACATCCCGATAAGCGGTGCCGCTGAAGGCAGCAGCGTTGCACAGATACCAAGCACCAGTATCGGCAGAATGATTTTTTCCAATTTTGATACGTGCCGCATCTGGACCATCTTGATCTTTCGTTCCTCTTCAGTGGTCAGCCATCGCATAATAGGCGGCTGAATGAGCGGAACGAGAGCCATATAGGAATAGGCGGCAATGGCAATTGACCCCAGCAAGCGCGGGGATAACTGACTGGAAAGAAAAATTGCTGTCGGGCCGTCAGCACCGCCGATGATACCGATGGCCGCAGAATCCGCGAGAGAAAAATTAATGCCGGGAATAAAATCGGAGAGAAACAGGGCTCCCAGCAGGGTGGTAAAGATGCCAAACTGGGCCGCTCCGCCGAGTAAAATGGTTTTGGGATTGGCAATCATCGGACCAAAATCGGTCAGTGCGCCGACACCCATGAAAATGATCAGAGGAAAAATACCTGTAGTTATACCGACATCGTAGATATAGGTTAGTATTCCTCCAGGATCGGCAATGCCCGCCAGGGGAATGTTGGACAGGATCGCACCATAGCCAATCGGAACCAGGAGAAGCGGTTCGAATTTTTTAAATATTCCCAGAAAAAGAAGAAGCAGGCCGACGCCGATCATAAGAACCCGACCGATCCCTACTGTCCAGTCTTTGTTCATTTGTCCATCGATTATGCCATAGATTCCGGTGGTTTTGAAAAGATTGCCAAGAAGTTCGGAAATTGGCGGCAATGTCTTGCTTGCAGTGGCGGCTGGTTGGTCAAAGACTATCTCGGCTGTTTCCAGAGTTCCAAGGACCTCATCTTTATGGATTTTTTGATATTCCTTGACATTCAACTTTGGAAATTTTGCCGGATGAACCTGCTTTGAGGATTATAACTGTCCCGTCCTCTTTTTTCAGGGTTGCAATTTCGTCGCCGCTGTAAACAAAGTCATCCGGTTGGACGAGAATTCGTTTGATTTTAGCGTCTGCCGGAGAGACTATTGAAATGGTGCCGTCTCCTGCAAGGGCAAGAGAAGTCCAAGACAACAGCAGTCCCAGCAAAAGAGGCATGAAAATTCTGATTTTCATAATACTATCCCGATAAAAACAAGAAGTAACGGTTCCCGGATCAAAGATCAGGGAACCTGAAGATGTACAGCCTCATTAGCCAATGGTAAAGAGCGGATCAGAGGTTTGGACAGTATCACCAGTAGCAACGTGGATTGCCAGAACCTTACCGGCACAGGGAGACTTCACCTCGGATTCCATTTTCATGGCCTCCATCACCACGAGAGGCTGATCTACGGTAACACTGCTGCCAATATCAACCAGGATCTTGACGATGTTTCCGGGGGTCGGCGCCTCAACCTCGGTGCCTTCAACCGCAGGAGCGGCAGCGGAGCAGCGGGTGCAGCCGCCGGTGCAGCCTGGATGCCGCCTGCTTCTGAAACAGAAACATTGTAGGGGCGGTTGTTGACGGTGATGGTGTAATCGCGTGGTCCGATAGAGGCGGCAGCAGCCGGTGCAGCGGCTTTTTTGGCAGCGGCTTTTTTGTCGACCGGTGGCTGCATCGGTGATTTTGCGAACATTGGTGACTGCTTTGCCGAGAAGAAAATCGAGTCCTTTCTGTTCACAGCTGGCAATGATGAAGATGTTTTCATCGTTTACCGGCAGTTTGTTTTCTTCCAGGATTTTGGTGGCTTTGGGAATACCCGGCTCAAGGATGTCGAGAGGATCTTCAGTAAACACAGGTTTGCCAAGCTGTTCCGAAGCAATTTTGACGATTTCCGGATCGGCCGGCACCGGAGTGCGACCGAAGTAACCGAGAACCATATTGCCGTAACTTGGGTTGATCTTCTTCCATTTACCCTGGGTCACGTTGAGGTAGGCCTGCTGGAAGTAGAACTGGGATACAGGGGTAACGGAAGTTCCGAAACCACCACGGGCAACCACCTCGGACATCTCTTTGATAACATCGGCGTAGAGATGCAGGGTGCCGGTGTCACGCATCATCATGGTATTGGCGGTGAGCGCTCCACCAGGCATCGGTGACAGGGTTACTTTGGGTGAGACCATTTTTGCTTCCGGTGGGAAGAAGTAGTCTTTCATCGCCTCTTCAAAGGCATCCGAGGCAGTGATGATTTTTTCGTAATCGAGATCCAGGGTATAATCGGTACCCTTCATGGCATGCATCATGGACAGAATATCCGGCTGGCAGGTTCCGCCGCTGACCGGAGATTTTGCCAGGTCGATGCCGGTCGGCACCACCTTCAACGGCAGCCATATTCTGGGAGATGCCAAGACCTGCGGTATCATGGGTATGGAACCAGAGGATGGTATCTTCGGAGACAATTTTTCTTGCGGCCTTCAATGTTTCGTAGACTTTTTTCGGGTTTGAGGTCCCGGAAGCATCTTTAAAACAGATTGAGTGAAAAGGAATACCGGCATCGAGGATCTGCTTCAACCGGTCCATGTAAAACTCAGGGGTGTGCGCGCCGGAACAGCCGGGGGGCAGTTCCATCATGGAAACAACGATCTGATGATTCAGGCCATGGTGAGCAATACGTTCCCCGGAGTATTCGAGGTTGCGGACGTCATTGAGGGCGTCGAAATTTCGGATGGTGGTCATGCCGTGTTTTTTGAACATCTTGGCATGAAGATCGATAATATCCCGTGGACACTGACTGAGCGCCACCACATTGATGCCACGGGCCAGGGTCTGCAGGGCGACATCCGGACCGACTTCGGTCCTGAAGCGGTCCATCATATCGAAGGCAGATTCTCCGCAGTAGAAGAATAAGCTCTGAAAACGGGCTCCACCACCGGCTTCGATGTTAGTAATACCCGCATCCACAGAAGCTTTGACGGCGGGCATAAAGTCATCAGTAAATACCCTTGCACCAAAGACAGACTGAAAACCGTCTCTAAAAGACGTGTCCATGAATTGAATAACCTTTTTACTCACCGTTCTTCTCCTCGCTTTAGGATTTTTAAGTGTGAATACTATTTATTTGGTTTGACTGATTACAATGCGGCCAGTTTGCCAATCATTCTATACAGCTATGCTTGTGCAAAACGTTCATCCTCGTACGCTGCAACAGCAGCCGCTATCACCGCTATATCCTCATCAGCGTCCTCCGAGGTAACTTCTTTGGCTTTTTTTCTGTTGAGCGCCTGAAGTGCTCTCTCTTCGGCAATCGCTTCAATTTCTCGAGCAGCTGAACCACGAGTCAGGAAGGAAACGAGATTGATGAAGAAAATCATCAGGCAGAGAAAGAGCATGACAGTTGTCATGCCAACGACCATAAGCTTAACACCTTCAAATATCATTGCGCCCTTGCCTCGGTACTGTTGAATGATTGGTATGATAAAAAAACGAAGGACCCAAACTACACTAAGAGAGGAATTGATTCAAAACATTAACGTAAATAGGAAAAACAAATGTTTCTGATTAAACGTCATTATTTGCCACTGGATGACAATGTTTTGAAAATAACTGTATTGACCAGCAGTGAAAGAAAAGCTCACTGTACCACACATGTTACTGTGTGGTACAGTGATTTGGGCGGGAATTATTAACTTCGTAAGCAGCGTAATCCGTTTCCTCTCCGAGGAGAAGATCTATCTCGCTCTGGATGGCGATACGTTCTTCGTTATGCAGCCATGCATTCCAGTCTTCCAGGGACCGCCAGGTACTTATTACCATACACTCGTCTTTTCTATCGACCCTCTTCAAAGTTTCTCCGTAAATGTATCCGGACTGGTTTAAGGTCAAGCTGCGCAGTTTTTTCAGGAGAACGGTGAGGGGGAGAACATTTTCCGGTGAAACTTTTCGTTTGATGAAAATTTTAACGGTCATAAGCATCTCCTTTCTTTTGAGTGGAGCACAGTCCAATCATTGATAGGATAACAAAAAGGATAGGGCGACCTTTTGTTATCATATAATAATTATAGTATTCATAAGGCATAATTGTAAAGTAACCCAGTCATTTATCCTGCAGGAGTTCGCCCATTTCCAGAAGCTGGGCCAATTCGGCACGATACCCTTCAATGTCTGTGCCGCGACTCTCCCGGGCCATGGTGATCAGCTGGGAGTAGGTAAGCTGGCCGCGTGTTCCGAGTGACGAAGAAGCATACCGAATCCTGCGACAGTTGCGGCGAAGCGAAAATCATCGCTTGTCGATGCTAAGGTCTTGCTGTTGTCGGTGACAGTCTCGGTCAGCATGATGAGATGTGTTGGAATTGAGTGGTTTGTAGCGCAATTTAACACTCAGTACTTCGCCTGAAGTGTCAGCTGGCTGGGTGATAGCTGGTATTTGAGAGGATCAACTCTGGGGATGTCCGGTGAGCCGACGGGAACAAGTTCGTAGAGGGCGGTCACTGTATGTCCTGCCCCGATTTCACCGGCATCCTTGTTATCGTTGTTGAAATCTTCGTCGGCGAGCGCCCTGTTCTCGTAGCCGATCAAGCGATAGGCGCCGACATGGGCGGGATTAAACTCAATTTGCAGTTTGACGTCCCGGGCAAGGGTAAACAGGGTGCCGGCTCTTTCTTTGATGAGCACTTTTTTGGCCTCGAGCAGGGAGTCGATATAGCTGTAGTTGCCGTTGCCCTTATCGGCCAGAATCTCCATGGTGTCATCGTGATAGTTGCCAATACCAAAGCCCAGCACGGTAAGAAAAACACCTGAATCCCGTTCTTTGGCGACCAGTCGTTCGAAGTTCATCCCGACTGGTGACCCCAACATTGAAGTCGCCGTCAGAGGCCAGGATTATCCGGTTATTGCCATTATTAATGAAATTCTGCCGGGCAAGCTGATAGGCGGTGAGGATGCCGCTTGAGGCGTGGGTTGAGCCTCCGGATGACAAGCGTGGTAATAGCTTTTTGAATTTCTTCTTTTTTATCACCGGCCGTTGGTGGCAGCACGATCCTGTCGGTACCGGCGTAGGCGACGATGGCTACCTTATCCTGTTTAGTGAGTTCACCTGTGAGCATGAGCATCGATTGTTGAAGAAGCGGCAATTTATTGTCCTCGTTCATGGATCCTGACACATCGATCAGAAAAACCAGGTTGGAAGGGGGAATGTTTTTCGGATCGAGGGCTTTAGCCTTGATCCCGATGCGGACAAGTTTATTGTCGGGTTGCCATGGACAGGGACCCAGTTCGGTGGTAATACCGATTGGCCCATTCTCCGGTTCCGGGTATTGGTAGGAAAAATAATTAATCATCTCTTCGATACGCACGGCCCCGACCGGGGGAAGATTGCCGCCGGTGCAGCCATCTGCGGACATTGGCGTATGATGCCGTATCCACGTCGATGGAAAAAGTTGACAGTGGATCGTTTATGGTGGCGATAAACGGGTTTTCTGTGATTGCATCATAGGATTCTCTCTGGAATTGAGGAAAATATAATGGTCATCGGATTATGATCGAGTCATATCCTGGTACAGCGGTACCGCTGGCCGCTGCTGGTCGGTGATATCTCGGCCGCCTTGCAGCCCTGTTGGCAATTTCTTTTTTCTCCATGGACAGAACAGTTTCTGCCGAAGGTTGACGTTGTTGATAAGAAGGTCGTCTGCATCGGACGCGTGTGATTGGCTGGCGATCAATGCTGTCGGCATCTGCTTGGTCCTGTTTTTCGGTATCGGTCACTGAGGAACCGGTACAGCCATGAAGAAAGAATATAGTACTGAGCTAGAAGTGCGGAATAGTGTTGTCTGGTAAAAATGTTCATGATTTCTCCTTTTTGGTTTATGGATTAACTGCGGTCACTGAACGTCTCTCATGGTCCATGACGGACGCCAAAAAAAATTGTGTCGGGAAAAAGAAATTTTTATGGAGAAAGAAAGGAAATCACCCTAAGGTACCGATGATCAATCGGACGATGGGGATTCATATTGACAGACTGGAAAGAAAAAACGCTGGCGTACTGGGCAACGATTAACCGCATGGCTGCCCGTCGGTTTGGGGAAGGAGTCTTGGCCGAAGAGGCAGCCCTGGCTGTAATCGATGGTCTGAAAGCTGATAACTGGCACAGGTTGAGGGCATATAACGAACAGGCAACGCTCACAACATTTGTCAGAACCCTTACCGTCAGGTTGCTGGAAGATTTTGCCAGGAAACGTTTTGGCCGGGTCAGGCCACCGCTGTGGGTGAAAACCTTTGGCGGGATCTGGGAAAAACTCTTTACGGCCCTTTGTCTTGAACGTCTGCCGGTAGCTGAGGCCGTGGAAATTGTTTTGCAGCGTCAGACAGATGCCGGGAAAAAAGAGATTGAGAGTGCGGCGTATGACCTGCTGGCAAGAATTCCCGATTGCGGGATGCATCAGGGTCTGGAAGTTGCCTATGAGGAGGAGAATTCTTCTGATGGGGAGCATGGGGAAGCCGATTCCTGATCGCGTCAGTCGAAGAACAGCAAAAAAAAGAATTGCTTGAGGCCATCTTTCAACTTGTGCTTGGTGAACGAGAATTTGAAGTTTCCGACACTCTTTTAAAAAAAATTAACCAGTTGCAGATCAGTCTTTCCCCGGAAGAAAAACTGCTTTTAAAACTCTGTTATCAGGATGGATTAGGGGTGGCGAAGGCGGGGGAGATGCTCGGCATGAGTCGCTTTCAGGTCCATGGGAAAAAGCGGCGTCTTATGGCCCGGCTGAAAGAGGAATTCGAAAGAACCGGCCTGGCCAAGGATCTTCGTCCGCTGCTTGATTGTATAGAAAAATTGCGTTATAAAAGCCAAAAGACTGAAACTATCATCGGACAATTCACGTTGCGAGTAGATGTCCGCGATAAGAGCAGCATAGGTATATATGAATGAAGTTAACTCAGAATCACTGGAATGATATTCATGGCATGATTATTCACCGGGATTTTAAAAACAGAAAGAAGCTTGAAAAAGCTGCAGCTCTTTTGGCGCTGAATGCAGATAAAAGGAGAGTGGTCATGACCAGTGTCTTGACGCAGAAGAGATGGCTGCGCTGGTCGATGCAAAGATGTGGAAAAGAGCAACAGGCAATCTTTATGGAGCATCTGAGTCGTTGTGATAAATGCTATAGAGGAATGGCTCACTTGTAAAGACAATGGAGCCAACGGTCTGACTATCAGGCAACTGGGAGGCCGGATTGATCGCTTGAGCAGAGTAAAAAAATACAGTTTTATTGGATCGGCCCTTGCCGTGGCGGCGACTGTGGCAGTTTTTCTCAATATTATCCAGCTGCCCGATATGTCAAAGGATAAATCATTTGCAGAACCGGTATTGTTGCAGCCAAACAGAGCCGGCGAGTGAGCCAGCTGTTCGCGACAGAAAAAAGAGTTGGATGCTGAGGGGAGATTGAGCAAGCTGATGTCCAGCGCTCCGGCTGCGCGGGAGTCAATTGGCCAAAGAACCCATGGAAGACAGGGGAATATCGACTGATAGCATGCAGATGATATCCGCAAAAAAACAAAGGACTTATCAGCGCCTGCAGGTCAATCTGCGCACCTCGGGAAGCGAAGAAAGTTGCGCCAGGCAGAAATGTCGCGTGCAGAAGTTGGATCAGACGGATGTTGACTTCTGGTTGGAGCAGCTGAAGGCAGAATTGTCTTGCCGGCAAGCAGGATGCGGATTTCTGGGCGAAAATGCGCCTGCAGGGGCAGAAAATTCCTCGAAAAACAAGCTGGCTCTTTACCGCAGGAAAAAGAGAAAAAAGTGTCGGCTGCACTTGTTTTGCTGAGTAAGATGGAGACGGAATCTGTAGCAGAATCAATGCCGTCAGCTTCTTGCTGTACTTGCAGAGGACTGAGAGTTCAGGTAAAAGAAGCCATCTTGAAAACTCTTATTGCCGGCATGAAAACGACATTACACGGAGAATTATGAGCAATATAACAATACCCATGAAAGAGAGAATCATCGTCGCCCTGGATGTTGACAGTCCTGAACAGGCCAAAGAGTTAGTCAAAAAATGTGAATCCCACATTGCTTTTTTAAAGTGGGGCTCCAGCTCTTTATGGGCAGCTGGTTTGATACCGTTGACTGGATTGTCGACCGCGGCCATAAGGTTATGCTGGATCTGAAGTTTTTTGATATACCCGAGACTGTCAAACTGGCAGTGGAACAGGTAAATAGCCGGGGCGTGAGTTTTGCCACAATTCATGGCAACGACCCTATAATTCGGGCGGCCGTGTCAGCGAGAGGTGATATGCAACTTCTCGCTGTGACTGTCCTGACCAGTTTTGGGGAAGAGGATATGCGGGCCATGGGAATGACCCAGTCGGTGGCGGATCTTGTCTATTTCCGGGCGAAAAGAGCCTTGGAGCTGGGCTGTGACGGGGTTGTTTCCTCCGGGCTGGAGGCCGAAAAAATGCGTCGGGAGCTCGGTGAAAAATTACTTATCGTCACTCCCGGTATTCGTCCTGGAGCAAATGTATGCGATAACAGCGATGATCAGAAACGCATCGTGACCGCCGGCATGGCCATTCGCAATGGTGCCAGCCACGTGGTTGTTGGCCGTCCGATTACCAGGGCTGCCGATCCGATACAAATCATTGAACAGATGCAGCAGGACATCGCTGCATCTGCTAAGTGAGTAAAGAGCATACTGCTCATTCTATGAATTATTCTTCAATCGCCAATGTTTTTGGCACCTTATTGATCGTTACCGGCTGTTCCATGTCACTGCCGGCCATCTGTGCCCTGCTCTATGGAGAGGATGATCTTGCGGCGATCGTCATTTCGTCGCTGCTTATTATTGGGCTGGGGGTCCCTTTAAAGCGGATATTTCGTAACAACAATACCTTGCATATCAGAGACGGGCTGTTTATTGCCACCTTTGGCTGGGTTATCATTTCCGCCTTTTCGACCCTTCCTTTTATTCTCCATGGGAGCATCCCGTCGTTTACCGATGCCTTCTTTGAGATGATGTCCGGCTATACCACCACCGGCGCAACTATCCTGAAAGATATTGAGACGGTGCCCCACGGCCTGCTTTTCTGGCGGAGCCAGACCCATCTGCTTGGCGGCATGGGCTTTTTGACGCTCACCCTGCTTTTTCTGCCCCATGGCATGGGTGGGGTGCGGATTTTTCGGGCTGAATCGAGTCCGGGGCAGGTCATTACCAAGGATAAATTCAAGGCCAGGAATAAAGACACCATGGTCTGGCTCTGGGGTATTTACCTTGTGCTCAATATCATCGAGACGCTGTTGCTATGGTTGGGCGGGATGCCACTCTTTGACTCACTCTGTCACTCCTTTGGTACTGTCTCCACCTCCGGATTTTCAACCAAAAACGCCAGTATCGGCTATTATGACAGTGCCTATTTTGACTGGGTGATCATTGTTTTTATGGTTCTTGGCGGGGTTACCTTCGTCCTTTTCTATCAGATGATCAAAGGCGAGTGGCAGCAGGTGCGGGACAACACCGAGTTTCGCTGGTATATGGGGTTTTTACTCTTTTTCTGTGGTGCAGTTACCCTCCTGCTTATGACCGGCAGGCAGTTATGCCAGTTTTTGGGATTCTCTGCGCTATGCTACTTTTCAGGTGGTCTCGATTCTCACCACCACGGGGTTTACCACCACCGATTACGAACTGTGGCCGCAGACCGCCCAGATGTTTCTGTTTGCCGTCTGTTTTATTGGAGCCTGCGCCGGTTCGACGACGAGTGGCATCAAAGTGGTCCATTATGTGGTCATCGTAAAACACATGTATGTGTCCATTAAGAAAATATTCCTGCAGCCGATGTCAATGTCCACGGTGCGTCTGAACGGCCGGCCCATTGATGCCTCCATTGTTGACCTGTCGGTCTGCTATTTTATCGTCAATATCCTGCTGGTTTTGGCCGGCGGCTGTTTTCTGGTGCTTACCGATCCTATTGATTTTCTGACTGCTATCAGTGCTGTTATTGCCGCTCTGATGAATATAGGGCCGGGGTTCGGGGATGTCGGACCAAGCAATAATTTTGCTTTTTTTTCGGATACCGGGAAATGGTTTCTGTCCTGGAATATGCTGGTGGGCAGATTGGAAATGTTTTCCGCACTGGTGATCTTTTTTCCTGCCTTCTGGAAAAAATAGGTTCATGACCGGGCCTTTCCATATAGTCGCTGTCTTCTGAAATTATGAAAAAAACCATAGCCCTGCTGGCGCTGCTCGCCGCCTTCCCGCCACTTTCCACCGATATGTACCTGGCGGCCATTCCGCTGCTGGTTACCACCTGGCAACAGCCTCTGGCCGTAGTCAATCTGACCCTGGTCGGATTTTTCATCACCTACTGCGGTTTTTTACTGGTCTACGGCCCGCTTTCGGATCGGTATGGCCGCAGGCCGCCGCTGCTGGTCGGGCTCGCTCTCTATATCGGCGCCAGCCTGCTCGCGGCTGTCGCCGGAAATATCGAACTGCTGATTGCCGCCAGGGTACTGCAGGGCGCAGGGGCGGCGAGTGCCTCGGCCATCGCTTTTGCCATCTGCAAAGATCGTTTTGACGGCAATTTGCGGCAGCGGATTTTTCTCCAGCTCGGGGTGATAGTCGCCGCAGCCCCGATGATAGCCCCAATCATCGGCGGCTGGATAATAGAGTTATGGTCCTGGCACTGGGTTTTTGTGCTGCAGGCGATTCTGGGACTGATCGCCGCCATCGGGGTATTGCGGATGGACGAATCTCTTCGGGAGCCGAGTACGGAAAAACTGACCAGGGTATGGGCGGGGTATTTAAGGCTGATTGCTAATCGACGTTTCTTTCTGCTGACCCTGGCTCTTGCCGTGCTTGGTATCCCCTTTTTCGCCTTTATCGCCATTTCTTCAGATATCTATATCAAAACTCTGGGATATTCCGAACGGATATACGGATATTTTTTTGCCTGCAACGCTTCGGCTTTCATGATCGGCCCCCTGGTATTTTCCAGGGCCGCCCGACGCTTTCAGCTGATCCGTCTGCTGCCGGTGAGTTATCTGGGGGTTCTTGTCGCCTCGGTGACGATGCTCTTCCCCATAATTCCGCAACCGCTCCGGCTGGTCCTGCCGATGTGGTTTCTCACCTTCTTTTTTGCCTTTGGCCGGCCGCCGGGCAATAACCTTATTCTTGAGCAGGTCGAACAGGATGTGGGGGCGGCTTCGTCGCTGATGATCTTTTTCTTCTTTGTCGTCGGCTCAATCTCGATGTGGTTTATCTCTCTTGGCTGGCAGGACACCATTCGGGTGATCGGTCTGCTGGGCGTCTGCTCGGCAACCACCACCCTGGCAGCCTGGCTGATCATAAATCGTCTGCTGCCGCTGAAGATGCCGTCTCAACTGTGATGTGCCACAGTGCCGGATCGTCCGGCCTGGTGCCAATATCTGCAGGTCGATCACCATAATTTGGGGTCGCACAATGGTGCGACGCAGGTTATTGCCGCAGGCCATTTTTCAATGGCATATTCTTTAAGCACGATCGCCTGCCACCCAAAAGGATATTGAAGTTTGTAGGGTGTGGTGTACTGTTGGGCGGCATCAGTACTGAAACCAAACCTGCCGTAATATTTTGGGTCACCATAAACAAAGACGACATTTACACCCATCTCTGACAGCTGCTGCAGGCCATATTCAATCAGTTTTGAGCCAATGCGACGTTTCTGGTAATCGGGTTTCACCCCGAGTGGCGCTAAAATATAACCCCGAAAAGTCTCACTGTTGTCAATTGTCACGGACTGAAAGCTATGTGGCCAACTATGGCTCCATCTGTTTCAGCAACTAATGAGATTGTTTGCGGCGTCGTTTTTTTGGCAAGCAGATCAAGAGCGATCCTGGCGACACTCTCGCTCTCGCCTTCAGGGAAGGCGCACCGATAAACGCTTTGTACATCGTTGCGATCCGGGTCTGTTGCAATGCGAATATTCATGATTTACCGGCTAGCTGGTGTTTGTTCATAGAATTGCCAAATTTGACCCGTACCCGCATCGTAAACCGCCGCACCAAACCTCTGGCATGAAGCCTACTTTATCTACGGCAAGTTCTTGAAAACCTTGATTTTCTATGCCCTTTGGGTAGTTTCTTCGACGCCATCATTTATATATTACGAAACTGAATAGCCAGGTTATAATGCCAGCAAGAACATAGCTGAGTGCTGGAAACATGTCTTCTGTTTTTTGCTTTTCTTTTTTTCTCAAGGGTCTCAACTTTGCGGAAAATTACCTTTGGAGTATGTAAGGCTCCACTTTTTGACTGGCTGAAAACACTTGGTAAAAATATTACAATTGGTATTGCACCTAGCACAAAGAGGGTAAAATCTGTTTTTTGTGGATTTTTAAGGATAAAAAAGACAATCAAGTATCCGACAATAATGATTAAAGCAGCAAGAGGTATACTTCTAGCGAGACAATTAATGATATTATTCATGTCAATTGCCTCCTTCATCGGATTGTTGTTTTAGGGTTCGTTCAGGATCGATAGTTTTTCTTTTAAATCGAGATGCTCGATAAATTTTTCCGCAGACATATGCTGGATATTCGGAAGCACAGCAAACAGCTATTTAATTGCCTGCGTTAATTTTCTCCCAAGTTTTTTGGCTTTATCCAATGCTTCTTTATTGTCTTTTACTTTTCCTTTATGAAAAACTTTAAAGACCGGCAGTTCACCTATGACGTCATATCCGAGGGCTTTAAGTGGGATTTTCATTGCATCGATTGTAAAACCCATATCTTCTTCGTGTTCCTGTTCACAAATTGCAACGACAATTGCCTTGCGGTTTTGATTGGCAAGTTGACTGGTCCAGCTTCTCGGGACACTATTTTCAAAATTATAAAAGCAATACAGGCGGTCAATAAAAGCTTTCATCCAGGAAGTAATATTGTAGTTATGTGTTGGTGAGACGAGTACCAGGCCTTTTGATGAAATTATGTGCTGGTAAATTAATGACATGCCGTCAGCCAAGCCTGTACAGATTTTATCTTTGCGGCATTTCTCACATCCTATGCAGCCCTGAAATTGTATATTGGTCAGGTTTAAATAGTTGCAGCAGGTCTTTGTCTCGGATATTTCAGACATGATTGTCTTTAGCAAGGTATCCGAGTTGCCATTTATTCTAGGACTTCCACTGAGACCGAAAATTTGGTTTTGAGGTTCTAGGTCAAGAGGTGGTCTTATAAGTGATGCTGTGGCTGATATCTTCATATGAGTATTTTTTGGCTACAGTAATAACTACCCAAAGGGCACTCATTTTAGTCCCCCCTTGAGGGGGATAAAAATCTTCATCTTGTTCGTTGTTACAATTTTTATATCATTACGACCTACCGTATGATTAACTGGTGAGCTCGAGCGTGTCCGTTCAAACGACAGAGGGGGGAACCGTTTTATCTCTTTTTTATCGTTTCTTCTCTACCCAGATGCTGTCGTCGTAATTTTGTCATAATCTCGAGTGCAACGGGGTATCAGGGGTATTATCTCAATATGGACAGACACTTACCAGGAGATTGACAAAATATGGTCTGTCCCATCTGTCTGGTGCTTGAGTAACTCACGAGGTAAACATGAGATTGAAACCCACATTTTTTAAATACCTGGCTTCCTGCTCCAGGCTGGTCCGTTGCAGGGGATGATCTATCAACTCATACTGCGCAAATTGCAGGGTCAAATTATCCTCGCCGGCAACCACGTGTTCAATAACTGCCGTTTCGTCTTTACGGGCACGATGGAGCAGGGCGGCGAGACGAAGAAGAATCGCCAGCCTCAAGGCGGTCTTCCGATCCTTTTCCGGTAAATCTATGAAGAAATTTTCCGATATTTTTTTACGATGACAACGCACCAAAACACTCATCCAGTTCTGCTCCTCCAACGAAAATCCGGGAAGATCCGCGTTGGCCAGAAGGTACGCGCCATGTTTCTGATATCCACTTAACGAAACCGCAAGGCCAATCTCATGAAGACTGCTTGCCCAATGCAGTCTTTCGGCGTCTGCCAGTCGCAGGTTCCAGGCTTTTTCACAGGCGGTGAAAAGACGGTGGGAAGTTAAACTCACTCGCCGCGCATGTCTCTGGCTGATTTGAAATCGCAGCTGGACACTCGAGACGGTTTTCAAACGGGTATCTTCGCTCTGAATCCGGCCCAGACGATCATAGAGCAACCCTTCCCGCAAGGCGCCCTCAGAAACCTGCATGGTTTCAATTTTAAGGGCCTCAAAAGTGGCAATGAGGATTGCCAGTCCTCCTGCAAAAACAGGCTGCCGATCACTATCTAAACCGGGAAGATCAAGATTTTTCAGCTGTCCAGCCGCTATCATTCTATCCCGTATTTTGTATAAACTGTCCAGGGTGATACTATAGCTCTCAAGCCCAAGCGCTTGCACAATGTTTCCCACGGCCTTAATCGTTCCGGATGCCCCGGTAGCGGAGATCCAGCCAACTTCGCGAAAATCGCGCCGTACCGGACGCAATTCCATATGCGCGGCAATGTCGGCCTTTTCCCAATTCTTCCTGCTGAGCTTGCCATTTTGAAAAAAAGCGCGGCTCAGACTCACACAGCCCATTTCGAGGCTTCTGAGATGCTGAGGCTCGAAACCCTCACCGATAATCAATTCAGTACTGCCTCCGCCAATATCCATCACAAACCGTTTTCCATCCTCAGCCACCAGGGAATGGGAAACCCCAAGATAGACCAGACGGGCTTCCTCCTTTCCGCCAATAATTGAGATCGGGTGGCCCAGAACTTCACTTGCGCTTTGTAAAAACTGACGGGAATTTTTTGCCTGACGCAGGGTATTTGTACCAACGGCCGCTACACTGCCCTGGGGTAATTTCTGCACACGTTCAGCAAAACGATCAAGACAGGAAAGCGCGCGTATACGTGCTTCTTCAGACAATCTGCCATTTTTATCAAGACCGCCACCAAGGCGCACCATTTCCTTTAAGCTATCCAGAATGTGGACATGACCGTCCTCAATTCGTGCAACGACAAGGTGAAAACTATTGGAACCGAGGTCAATGGCTGCTAAATAGTGTGGTGACTGCTGTTGATCATCCATAGAAAAATTTGGTCTGTCTCCTGTTATCAGTCTCTTTATTCCATCTGCTAAAACCTATCGATTTTTAGGGTTGCTGTTTCGACTCCACAGTCTTTTTGACTTCGTAGTAATTATTCTTTCCTCGGTCATAGTAGCACCTGACCTCCTCGAATCCAGAGTTTTTTAATGCCGCTAAATATACATCTTTACCAAGAGTAAAAAATTTTTGCCCCGTGACCACATCGGCCCATTCGCCTGCCTCTACCGGCGCGGTAAATAAGAAACTGCCACCCGGACGCAGTATTTCTGAAACTCGATGCAGCATTTTTAATTGATCTTCCTCATTGAGGAGAAAAATCAAGCCAATAGATAGTACCGCATCATACTTTTTTTGAAAGAAATCACTTTCAAGAACAGAAACGCATTGCACGGGGATATCGGGATAACGATCCCTGAAAGTTTTTACCAGCGTTGGTGAAGAATCGATGGCCCATAGATTGAGGCCGGCATCAACTAGAGTTTGGGTAACCGGAATACCTCCACCGCACCCTATTTCCAGAACATGAGAATTGGGTTGTAAAGAACGAGCCCATCGATCAGCCGTTCTAACCCCCACTCGTGAATTATCACGACGTTGCAAAAATTCCAGTGCGTATTGTTCATAGGCCTCTATAGATTGAGTGCTCACTGAAGATACTCCTGTGGGCCAACGTTTGGTTGTCTTATATGAAGCTTTTTACTTATCCATCGTAATTCTAGATTATTACGAGTTCATCGAGTTCTTTTATTTTGTTTCTTAAGATCAGCTGTATATCTTGGTGTAAATCTGTTTTCCTTAAATGTTTACCTGATTTTATAATATGTGAATGCCCGTTTGCCATTACTCCAACTCTCGTACTTTGATTCACCAATTTTAAAGACCTCAAAGCATTGCTCTTTTCCTTCGAAAGATTTCTGCCAAGTGACACAAATCTGGTCTCCAGCTATTCTGTGTTTTCCTTTGTCTGTTCCAGATTTCAATCCATCGTTCCAATAAACTTCTCGTGTGCCATTTGCATAGGCCACAACCATAAAATTATACTCAGCTTGATTTGAAACACCAGCAATTGCTTCGTAACCACCGATTCTATCAATGATTTGCGATCCTGTAAGTTTGACTTTTTCGCTGGCATCAGCAGAAATGGCAACAAATATTAAAAGCAATAAAAACAGTAGCTTTTTCCCATTCATTTTGTGCCTCCTTGACGAGTAATTTGCATAGCCTGGAAATGCTTTTTTGAACATATGAGGTTCCGGTGGACTGGATGGTTCGGGAAATTATTCAGTGAATTTTTCCATTGCCTGTGGAGTTGTGAAAACAGCCATTCCTGTTTTCATTGCTCCAAACCCAAGTATTTTATAAAACCTTCCATTCCGGGAGTTGCATAAAGAATAATATTACAGGTTGGCAGTCGGTCCAAGATGGTTTTTATTATGATTTTGCCGATTCCCTTTCCCTGGGCTTCCGGCAAAACAGCAACATCATAAATTGCGCCCTGATATTCACCATCAGAAATTGCTCTTCCAAAACCGATCAACTGTGATCCCTCATAAATGAAAACAGTTGTATGGCTGGCCTCAAAAGCTCTCTTATGGACCTCTGGCTCATGGTAAGCCATGCCAACTTTTTTGAGTGCGTCGGCTATGGTTTGCCAATCAATCCTGGAGCAATCAGTTATTATGTTGAGTTCCATATTTTTTATGCATGATGTTGCCGGTCACATGTTGCCATGGAGCGCAGTGGAATGGTAATCCGGTATACTGGTTCGTTCCACACCCTTTCGTAAATTTAATAAATAGAGGTAGTCTGCACCGTTGTCAGGCTTCATGTGCTGTCTTACCCATCCAAAAGATTCATATAGACTTATCGCCGCTGTCATATTTCTGTTGGTTGTCAACACAACCTGGTCATATCCAGTCTCAAGAGCAGTAGACAGCGCAGTCTTAATGAGCTTATATCCGATACCCTGCCCCTGAAAATCAGTTCTCACATAGAAGCCGGTCATTTCAGCAATAGTAGGCGTGATGGGTTTCAGGATAACAGACCCTACGGGTAGTTCCCCATCAACTGCGACGAAATCGCTTAAAGGGATTTCGCGCTCTTGGCCAAATGTGGCCAAAGCGTGGTCAATATTCTCAGGGTCTGGTTGAACGCCTAAGGATCTCATGATCTCAAATGCAAAAGCCGTCACCTCGTCATTATCTTCCGGTCTGGCTTTTCGAATCTGTATATTTGGTTTCATAGGTGTCTGCGTAGAGCTAGCTTGCCGTGGTGCGATTCCCGCGGGCAATGTTAAGAGACTGGTTACGAGAATATTTATTATCTTCCTTTCTATCTTCTTTACGATGACACTAATTTAAGACCCACAATTCCTGATACAATGAGAAGAAAACAAATTACTCGAATGGTGTCTCGCGACTCACCGAAAAGGAACATGCCTAATATCGCTACTCCCACAGCACCAATGCCTGTCCATACAGCGTATGCTGTACCTACGGGAATTGTCTTCATAGCAACCGAAAGCAACCAAATGCTTATGCCCATAGCCGAGATGGTCAAAAACGATGGAACAAGCTTTGTAAAATTTTCTGCATATTTCAGTCCTATCGCCCATGCGCATTCAAATAACCCAGCCACAACCAAATAAACCCAAGCCATCCTTTTACTCACATTTTTGATTTTGATGATTGATTTTGATGGCTTCTAACGGCGAGTTCGACTGGAGCGCAGCGGAAAAGATTTCCAGTGGCACCTCTAGTTAGAGATTTTTGGGTAAATTATATGAAACATTTTCTTGATTTACAGTGATAAATTTCTTCGCTCTCAGATTATTGATAACGGTGGTAAGTTCTTGTTCTTCTAATTTTTTTGTGAAAAGCGAGTTAATAGTATTTGACAGAGTCGTTATTTTTCGAGGTCTCGATTGGCCGCGGCCCGCTAAATTTTTAACGATAGCATTTATTTTCTCATCATTATCCGTTGTGTTTGATATTCGAAGTATTGGGATTTCAGCTAGATCGTTGACACGATTCACTCTTATTTTCTTACTTTTCAAATGTTTAATAAGGGGATCAAAACCAGTGTCTTTTGAGACGATATGGTAATAACCATCTTTGTCTTCGGATGAGAGTTGACCGAGGTAGCAAGCAATATGAAAATCTAAAGCGTTTGGCCCATTACCGGATATCTTAATGTATCTGGCATCTTTCCCGAAATCTTGGAGGGCGCTAGCCATTTTAAAAGGAATTCTGACTTGGTTCTCACCGACAAACACGATAATATTGAAGGGGTGATTCTTTAATATTTCTAAATTTTGGGGTTGAACATTTTCGAAATCAATGAGAACGTAATTGGTTGGTGGCATGTAATTTTCCCCTCGTCATATTTTTTCTATTCTCTAATGATTACAAGTCGTTTTGCCTTGATAACTCGCAAGTATTTTCATTATCACATAATAAATCTCTATATTGATTCTTAATCCATGAAATTGATAGATGTCAAGGAAAATGGGAAATGGCGCTGGGTGCAGTAAGGGATGTATTGAGGCTGGAGTGTTTATCATTTCACACTGAACGCTCCCACTGCGCTCGGACCCGGTGAAAGGGCAATACCCGTTCTAAATATTAATTCCCGAGAGGCCATCATGAAAACCGTAATCATTTATTTTGCCGCATTTTTCTCTGTTTCTACTTCCTGGCTCTCTGCAGCTATTCCCGTGTGCTGCCGCTCAGGAAGGCCGTTTCTTTCTTATGGGCAGCGGCAGCCTGCATCTGGAAAATCTTCGTAATAACCGGCAGGCCCATGTCAGACTGCTCGATGACCGCGGCGTGATCAATGAGGCCGCCCTTGCCAAGGTTGACTGGGTGTTCGGTTTTCCAACGACGGAGAAAAAGGAGCATATTTCGCCTCGACTGCTGTTTATGCTCAACTATTTTTCCGATCTTGTGGCGCCGGGGAAGATGATCTTTATCGAGTCGGCCTATCGCAGCCCGGAATACAACGATAAGATTCGCAGCCGGGGTGCCAATGCTGCCAGGACCAGCACCCATATTGACGGCATGGCCCTCGATTTTTGGATAAAGGTGTAGAGCGGTAAAAAACTCTGGGAAATCGTGCGGGCGGAGAATTGTTGCGGCGTGGGCCATTACGGCGGCAAGACAATTCATCTTGATGCCGGTCGGCCGCGTTTCTGGGAAGCGGCCACCTCCGGCACCAGGACCACGGAGCCGGATTACAATCGGCATATCTATCTGACTACCGGCTACGACCGCTATCTTGCCGGAGAAGAAGTGCGGCTGTCGCTTTCAGGGATCAGCACCTTTGGTTTCGGCATTCGAACAACCGTGCTGTTGTCTGGTGTCGGTGAACCTGCTCTGTAATGCGATCCGAATACCGCTCCATACCGCGGTGCAGAAGGTGTGTCTGAGGATTGATAACCGTAAAGCGTCACGGTTTCTCTACACCTCGCTGCCGAACGTCGCTGCCGGCCGGCCGCTATAGGACTGCAGCTGGAGTTTTGTCAGAAACCGTTTCCGCAGATGGTCTGACTACGGTTTTTTCCAGCGAAATAGAAGTGGTCCGGGAGGCTGCGCGGCTGGAGTAAATATAGTATTACAGAACAGACAAAAAGAAGATATTGTGGCTTCAGTTTCATGGTGATAACCAACGTAAAACTGCTGTAGCAGGAATGGAGTTTTTACTGCCGGAGATATTCCAGCATGAAGACCCCTTATCAGACTTCTTTGACACGGCCATTGACCATCTGGGTCGCTGTCTTGCTGAGGGATTTGCCTGGCAGGGGCAGGAATCCTTCTACCGGGACGGGTGACCCCGGGGCGAAGCCAGTGGCGATTTACTGCCGATTTCCGGGGCAGAGGGCCAGGCGCCTTGTGCACCAGATTTTCTTTGGACTCGGCATCTGAGGGAATACCTTGCCCTGATGATCGGTATCCATCATGGCCTGGAGGATCGGATCAACGTGGCTTATATGGCTGACAGATGAGGTGTATTGTTTCGCATTCGCAAACCGAAGTCCGCCTCTTCAAGTGTGATGGCGTCGTAAAAACCCCCATAGGGAATAGCAATACCCAAAGGGCACTCAATTTAGTCCTCCCTTGAGGGGGATAGAAATCTTCATCTTGGTCGTTGTCACAATTTTTCTAACATTACAGGTACCGTATGTACGCCGAAATAATAGAAAAATTGCACGCCTCCGATATGAAGCTTGTTACTTATCCATCGACAATCGAAGTATTTACGAACTTATCAAGTTTGTGAAGGCAGGATGCGGCATGGCCTGCAAGTTCAGGGAAAAACTCCCTGAAGTCATTTTCGAATTTTTCATAATCCTTTTGCAGGTCACCTGTGGCCCAGGCCATTTCCGACCGGAAGGAGGCCCGTCGTGCCATGCCCTGCATCGCCCTTTTGATTCCTTCCAGGTGTTGATAATTAACGAGCCAGTTGTCGGCTATCATGCGGGGGAGCACCTGTTTTGCCTTTAAGGGAAGCAGACCATCAAAGCGCTGCATGGTGGAATAGACATGACGGGCAAAATCATGCAGCGGGGTGGTGCTGTATTCCTGCCAGTTTTTCGCCAGAAAATGATCATAGAAAATATCGACAATAACTGATGAATAATGTCTGTGTTTTGGCCAGAGCCGTTGTTTACTCTTTATAAACAGGCGGTGTCGGTCGGTGAAAAAATCAATCTCCCGGTGTAAAAGAATTCCTTTATAGACGTTTCTTTGACAGGACTCTGCGACGTTTCCCTTAACAAAGTCAGCGATAAAATTGCCCAGCATTACCTGGTCGGAATCGCCGGAAAGATATGCATGTGCCAAAAAATTCATAAATTCCTACTAATTTTTTGCATATAAATCAAAACTCCATTTGACTGTAAGCGGCCAGGCCAGGGACGGCCTGTCTGCCGGACGCATCGGCTCGGGGGAGAGGCCGAAGAGTGACTTTTGCGACTTGCATTCTTTTCCAAATGTCCAGTTGAATGCCGGTCGTACGCAAAATCAAAAAAGTGATAGTTATACGGCTATGAGTTCTTTTTCTCGGAAATTTTCTGCTCCTGTTCGAGACGCCGGCTGCGAGCCCCCGGTATTGCTGTTCTTCTGGCGAGCAGGCTGTAGGCGACCGGCACGATAAAAAGAGTAAAGAGGGTTGCCGACAGGACTCCCGCCAAAACAACAACACCGATCACCATCCTGGTTTCCGCTCCTGCTCCAGATGAGAGAATCAAAGGCACCGCACCGGCAGCGGTGGTTATCCCCGTCATAACGATGGGGCGCAGTCGTATCTCGGACGCGTAGAGTATCGCCCTGAAAAACGACATCTTGGCAGCGCGCATCTGATTGATAAACTCGACAATCAAAATGCCGTTTTTGGCAGCGAGGCCGATAAGCATGACGAGTCCTATCTGGCTGTAGAGGTTCAGCGTGCTGCCGGTGAAGTACAGACCGAGCAGGCCGCCGGCTATGGCTAAGGGAACGGTAAGCATGATGACCAGAGGATGGACATAGCTTTCGAATTGCGCGGCAAGTACCAGAAAAACAACTATTAGGCCGAGGACAAAGACAAAAACGATGGATTGGGATGAGCTCTTGTAGTCCCTCGAAATACCCTTGTAATCTATGATTACCTGTTCCGGCAGATGCTGCGCACCATCTCTTCGAGATAGCTCAGCGCGTCCCCCAGAACCAGATTGTCGGCAAGATTTGCCTGCAGGGTTATGGACTCGTACCCGGTTGTATCTGTTCAGCGTACTGGAGTCTGCGTACTCCTCCAGGGTGACCAGATTACCGAGGGAAACCAGCTCACCGGTTCTCTCTGAGCGGACATAGATGGCCTGTAAATCGGTGGGAGTCCGCTGTGCATCACGCTCACCCTCGAGGATTACGTCGTATTCCTCTCCTTCTTCAAGATAGGTGGTCACTCGCCGCGAACCGAGCATAGTCTCAAGGGTCCGGCCGATGTTGCCGATGGTCACCCCCAGTTCTGCTGCTCTGTCATAGTTTATATTTACCTCTAGCTGTGGCTTTGTTTCTTTGTAATCCCAGTCAAGACCGAGCAGGCCAGGATTGTTTTCTTCGATTTTTTCCAGCAGGGTATCGCGCCAGGCGGCAAGCTCGGCATAGGTGCCGCCGCCGATGACGAACTGTACCGGTTTTTGTATTGACGCCCCGAATCCCTGGCGCATGACGGGAAAGGCAACTACTCCGGGAAGATCGGCTAGTTTTACCCGCACCTCGTCCATTATTGTCCAGGCGGAACGTCGCTGGCTCCAGTTGTTGAGTGAAAAGATGACAATGCCGCTGTTAAAGCTGGCCAAAGTGGCAAAAGAGCGCGGTGTCCTAACCAGCAGTCTGAGGGCTTCCCCGCTCTCGGCATAGGGGAGCAGGCGTCTTTCAATCTCATCCATATATTCCTGCATATAAGAAAACGTCGCGCCCTCCGGGCCATTGACCAGGACAAAAAATGCACCCCGGTCTTCCTTCGGGGCGTATTCCGAGGGTATCTTATCGAACAGCCAGATTGTAACGCCGATCAGCAGCGCAAAAAAGGCGATGAGAAATCAATGGTTTTTTCAGGAATGACAAGCAGGCTGCGCCGATAGAGTTTTCTGATACCGCGATAAAATCGGTCAATACGGGCGGATGACTTCCGGGCTGACTTCTTTTGCTTGAGGAGCACGGATGCCAGCATTGGCGAGAGGCTGAGTGCCACGATACTCGAAAAAAAGACCGCAGCTGTCATGGTCAGGGCGAATTCAGAAAAAAGACGACCGACATCACCCTGCAGAAAGGCAATCGGCACAAAGACTGAAATCAGGACCAGGGTTGTGGCGACTACGGCAAAACCGACCTGGCGGGTTCCGGCAAAAGCGGCAACCAGCGGCGTTTCATTTTTCTCATCAATCCGTCGATGGATATTTTCAAGCACGACGATGCTGTCATCGACCAGCAGACCAATTGCCAGAACCAGGGCCAGCAGAGTCAGGAGATTGACGGAAAAACCAAAAAGACTGAGGGCTATGAAGGTGGCAATGACAGAAACCGGAACGGTGACGGCCGGCACAATGGTCGCTCTGATATTTCCCAGAAAAAGAAAAATCACCAGGACAACCAGGCCGATGGCAATAAGCAGGGTCTTGTAGACTTCCTTGATCGCCTCTTCAATAAAGACCGAGGTGTCAAAACTCTGTTTTATTGCCATTCCCTCGGGCAGATTCGGGTTAAGCCGATGCATCTCTGCCTTGGCGCTGCGGGCAACATCGATAGTGTTCGCCGTGGACTGTTTGACGATGCCGAGCCCAACCATCGCCTCGCCATTGCCCCTGAAGAAGGTGCGGTTTTCAACGGTTCCGCGTTCAACGCGGGCGATATCCTGAAGCCTGGTTATATAACCATCTTCCCCGCGTTTTACGGCAAGGTGCCGAAAATTATCCTCTGTTTTAAAGGCCCGGTTCACCCGAACGGTCAGACTTCGGGTGGATGATTCGATGGTGCCTGCGGGCAGTTCAAGGTTTTCGGTCCGCAGCGCATTCTCCACATCGCTGACGGCAATATTTCTGGCGGCCATTTCGCTGCGGTTGAGCCAGATGCGCATGGCAAAATTCTGGCCGCCGCCGATGCGAACCCGTGATACCCCATCGAGCACGGAAAATCTGTCTACCAGGTAGCGGTCCGCATAATCGGTCAACTCGGGCACGCTGAGTCGGTCGCTGGCCAGGTTCAGCCACATGATGACATCATCGTTGGAATCGACCTTCTGTATTTCAGGAGGATCGGCCTCATCGGGCAGGTCGTCGAGAATAGCTGACACCCGATCCCGGATATCGTTGGCAGCCCCATCGATATCCCGGCCGGTGCCGAACTCGACTGTTACCACGGAACGGCCATCTTCACTTTGTGAGGAGATCGATCGGATACCTTCAATTCCGGCAATCCGCTCCTCAACCAGCTGGGTAATCTGTGTTTCGACTATATTGGCGGAGGCCCCGGGGTAGACGGTCTCTACGCTGACAACGGGCGGATCGATGTCGGGATATTCGCGCAGCGGCAGGCCGTTAAAGGCAACAAGGCCGAAAACCAGTAAAAGCAGCGAAATGACGGAAGCGAAGACGGGCCGCTTAACTGAAAGATCGGAAAGGATCATGGGGGTGCGTCTCCCCGTTTTCTCGATAAAAGTTCGGTGAGGGGCTGGTTATCTTCTGCTGTGGCGATTATGTTGACCGGCTGCCCCGGCCTGACTCGCAGGGTGCCATGAATGACGACAAATTCGCCCGCTTTAACACCTGAAACTATCTCGACTTCGCCAATCCGTCGCGTGCCAATCTGCACCTCTCGTCGCTCTGCGACGCGGGGCGAGGAATCGGGCTGTACCACGAAAACATAGTTTGTCCTTCCCGAAGGGATGAGTGCCTCTTCCGGTATGATCAGAGCGTCCCGTGGATTTTTCTGCAGCGTCACATTCATGAGAAGTCCGGGTTTGAGCAGTTTTTCAGAATTCTCGAGAATGGCCCTGACCACTATAGCCCGGGTTGCCGGATCAATTCGGCTGCCGATGCTGTCGACCTTTCCGGTGAAAATCCGCCCCTCATATGCCGGTGACCGTGCCTCTATCGGTAGACCCTGACGAAGGGCTGCAAGGTGGAGAGCAGGAACGGTGAAATCGAGCTTCATAACCCTGTCATCATCTAAAGTGGTGATGAGATCGCCTGGCTCTATAAGAGCCCCCACACTGACATTGCGAAGGCCGACCACCCCTGTGAAAGGAGCTATGATCAGGCGGTCCTGCAGGCGGGATTCTATGGCCCGGAGCCGGGCCTGGGCGGTGTTCAGATCACGTCGCCGCTCGTCGAACAGGGCCTTCGAGGTCGCCCCGGCGTTAATCATCTTTTCCCAGCGATTGTATTGATTTTTTGCTTCGGCAAGTGTCGACTTTTCCTCTTCAAGAAGAGCGTGCTCCTCTGTGCTGGTCATTTCGATAAGGATGTCGCCCTTATTGACCCGCTGCCCGTCTTCAAAATGGATTGCGGTAATCGTATCTGTGACGGTAGCGGTAATCTCAACTTTTTCGTTGGCCCGGAGTGTCCCCAGCGCCTCGACCCGGTCAAGAATACGACCCGTTTCAATCTTTTGAATTATTACCGGTACAGGGGGTGCGGCGTGTGCCTGAAGTGCAGGGAAATATACAAAATAAAAAAGTAAAAACAGTGTCCCCTGGATTACCGGCCAGATAGTCTGCATTTGAAATTCTCTCAGTGAAGAAGCATTGATTATTATGCGAGTTTTGTCGGCAGTGTTGTCATTGCCATGAAAAACTGCCAGATTGAAAAAGTAAGCACATAAACCTGTAAGGCAATATTCACAAAATTCGTCTGATTGCCGGTCTCTTGCTTCTTGATGCGGCTGTAAATGTGATTTTGAGCAGAGAAATGACATGTGACACGAACACCTGGTATTGTTTTCGTGGTCAAAGGACGTATTGTTCACCGGTACCGCATATCTCTGTCTGGATTTGCGCGCTCATTTGCATTACCGGGCCGGCGAAATTATCTTTTATATTGAGTGGAAGACCGACTACTGTGCAGGTGGTCCGTCAGAGACCATATGGAGGTCAACATGATTGAACTGAATCGAGCCACAACCGCAAGTTTTGAGGTAGACCCGCAACGCGGCTTCACCCCGCTTTGCCCGGATGAGCTCCCTGTCACCGATGGTCATCTGATTGCTGATGAGCTGAATCGTCAGGCTGCATTTGCCAAATACCGTCTTGTCAGCAAGGACTGTCACCCCGCAGAAGCTCCCTGGGTTGCTGAAAGGCCAGAGGAAAATATGACACCGGTCGAGGGAGACTATCCTGGTCTTGATGTGAAATGGCCGGCTCACTGTATTGTCGGCACCGAGGGAAACCGGTTATTGCCCGGTCTGCCGGAGGAAGAGCATTATGATCTGGTCATTGAAAAAGGCAGGGATCCCCTTAAACCATCCCTATGGCGCCTGTTATGATGATTTACAGGAGATGCGCAGTACCGGAGCCATAGAGTGGCTGCAAAAACGCCGGATTGACACTGTTCTTGTCGGTGGTCTGGCAACCGACTACTGTGTCAAACAGACTGTTTTACAACTCTGTCGGGTTCACTTCAGGGTCATTGTCAATCTTCAGGCCTGCCGGGGAATTGCTGAAGAATCATCTGCTCTGGCCCTTGCGGAGATGGCGAAAGCCGGGGCAGAAATTATTAACAGCTGCGCCGATCTGGTTTTGCTATGAGTAACTACAAATCCCCCTACTGGCTGATAGACAGCCTCCTTGACACCGATCTCTATAAAATCACCATGCTGCAGGCGTTTTACCACGCAGCTGAATTTCGCACTGTAGATGTTGAGTGGAAGTATGCCTGCCGTAATCTCCAAAATTTCAAACTCTCCGCCGTTGATCCCGGAAATCCGCCGCCAGCTCGAGCATGTCTGTTCCCTGTCGTTTAGTGAAAAGGAGCTGCAGTATCTTGCCGAATTCCCCTTCATGTCAAAAGATTTTATTGAATTCCTGCGTATTTTTAGACTGGATATGCGATTTGTCCAGCTGCGGGAAAAAGGCAATGACCTTGATCTGCGCATCAGAGGTCCTCTCATTCATGTGGCACTCTTTGAGATATATCTGCTGGCAATCATCAGTGAGTTGCACACCTTCTCCCATTTTCATGGTTTTAAAAGAGAGACAGGCAGAAAAAGGCTGCTGGACAAGATTAACCTGCTGCTCTCCCAGGGGGAAATGCCGGGATTCGCGTTTGCCGATTTCGGTACACGTCGGCGCGCCAGCCGCGACTGGCAGCAGGAGGTGCTGGAGATACTTATGGAGAAAGTACCGCAATATTTTATCGGTACCAGTTCTCTCTACTTTGCCAGAATGCTCGGATTAAAACCGATCGGCACCATGGCCCATGAGTGGTTTCAGGCCTGGCAGGCAGTAACCCGCCTTGCCGATGCCCAGAGGGCAGCTCTGGAGGGCTGGGTCCGTGAATTCCGCGGACGGCTGGGGATCGCTCTGACCGACTGCTACGCAATGGACGCATTCATCAGGGATTTCTCCGATCCCTACTTTGGCAAGCTCTACGACGGGCTTCGCCATGATAGCGGTTCGCCGCAGGTCTGGGGGGAAAAAGCGATCGCCATGTACCTGGAAATGGGGATTGATCCGAGAACGAAGACACTGGTTTTCAGCGATGGGCTTACCTTTCCGAAGATGGTCGAGCTCTACCGGGCTTTCCATGGGCAAACCAGAATATCCTTTGGCATAGGCACCAATCTGACCAATGATGTCGGCAACACACCTCTTGATATGGTTATCAAAATGGTTGCCGCCAATGGTAAACCCGTCGCAAAAATCTCCGATGAGCCAGGTAAAAGCATGTGTGAAGATAAGAGTTTTCTCAGCTACCTGGCAAGCGTTTACAATATTGATCCAGGCAGGCTGCAGTAGCAAAAGCTGCACTGGTCCCGGTCAACCTTCCCCTTTTGTGCGGGACCGGGATAGATCGCTTTTTCAGGGCTCTCCGGAAAACGATTATTTATCTTCCGGCTAGGCGATGAACAGCTTCCGAACATCCTTTAAATGTCGTGAGGTGCAGATAACGATAACCGGGTCATCTGCCTGAATATGGGTGTTGCCGACTGCAATCTGCCAACTGTTGTCCCTGAAGACGGCACCAATGATCAGCTTGTCATGGAAAAAGGTATCAAGTTTTGACAACGGCTGTCTGGTGATGGGCGACTTTTCAGCGGCCACCAGTTCAACCACTTCGGTGTCAAAGCCGTGCAGGTGCGCGACAGAAAGAAATTCACTTCTGCGGATGAATTTCAGGATTTCGTTGCCGGCCATCACCTTCTTATTTAAGGCGATGTCCGAACCTATGGTTGCCGCCAGCACCAGATAGTCTTCTTTATTTACCAGAGCAATGGTTCGACAATCTTTTGTCCGGCCATTTTCATTTGCCTTACCGTTCTTCGCATTGTTTTTTTGTCTGAGATGTTTGGCCAGCAGACAGGTCATGATATTGGTCTCGTTTTCTCCGGTGGTGGTAACAAAAGTATCTGATATCAAGCAGTCCGGCCATGGTCAGAACATCACCATCCGAGCCGTCGCCATGCAGGACCTCGGTGTGCGCCAACTCAAAGGAAAGTTCTTTCGCCCGCTGTTCATCTTTTTCTACCAACCTCACCGATACCGATCTTTTGAGAAGTTCGGCTACCCGGGTGCCAACCAGGCCGCCGCCAAGCAGCATGACCTTCTGCTGGCGCATTTTACTCATTCCTGTCAATTCCATTAGTCGCGGCAGGTGTTCCTGAGCGGCCATGATGAAGATATGGTCCTGAGGAAGAAGAACCTGGTTGCCATTGGGGATAATGGTGGTGATGCCGCGGGCGATGGCGACAACCCGAAAAGGAAACTCGCTGTACATTCCGGCTATTTCTTTGAGGTTCCGATTGGCCAATGGTGAAATTTCGTCAATGCCTGTGGCCAGAAGCTGGATCTCACCCTGGGCGATGTCGATGATTTCGTTGCTGGAATTGATCTGAATGAGCCGGACAATCTCCTGGGCAACAAGTTCTTCCGGATGGATGAGAAGATCGAGCTTTAAATCGCTGGCGGTAAGCAGAGAATCGGGGTTGCCGAATTCGAGAGAACGCACTCTGGCAATTTTCCGCTGTGATGCCGAAGCGGTCGGCAATCATCGCGGCCATCATGTTCACGGCATCATTGTCGGTGACGGCGATCAGGTAGTCCATCTTGTCTGCATCGGCCTCTTTCCAGCAGTTGATGCTCATGGCATTGCCCTGAATGAGCCGCGCATCAATCTGGCCATCGGCGTGCATGATGAGTTTAGGATCGGACTCAATTATGGTGACAGCATATTCTTCGTGGATAAGCCGTTTGGCCAGATAAAAACCAACACCGCCGAGGCCAAGTATAAGGATATTTTCCGGTTGGGCTATTTTCTTACGAAACATAGACATCTCTTGCTCTAAAATGATGCTGATCACAGGGTCAGCGACGATTGGAAAAGAGTCCTGGCTTCTTGCCTGAATACCGCAGGGTAGAAATAACGGTGGAAGATTAATTGCTAATGTAAGGGAAATCAACAACGAAAAACCGATGTGGATCAGATGAAAAAGGTTCAGTATCCTCCAGGCGGGCAATTTTGTGTATGGGATCGAAGTTACAGGTTTTTTAGTACATTGACTGCGCATACTGTTTCCTTAAAGCACTATCCGTGAACCTGTTCGTCTGCATTTTGTACGGGATGGTAGTGGACGAAAACCCGCCGCATTGAGTCGATTTCCTCAACAAGCAGTTTCTCAACCCGGGTGGCGATCCGGTCTCCTTCGGACACAGTGAGATCCGGGGAAACCCCGATGGTGATGTTTGCAACCATATAGAGGCCGAATCTATGACCATGGATTTCCTCGACATCAAGCACTTCGTCCAATTCTTCGAGTTTGTTGCGGATTTCCTCGGTGAGCTTTTTGCCGGGCAGGGTATTCATCAAATCGGCGGCTGATTCCCGGATGATCTGCAATCCCTGTGAGACAGATGATGATGGAAACAATTCCGCCGGCCAGAGGGTCGACCCAGAGAAATCCCAAGCGGCCGAAAATGATGCCGATGGTGGCCGCCAGAGCGGAAAAGATATCGTTGCGGTGGTCGGCTGCGAAGGCCATTAAAACGTTGTTGTTGGTCTGGGTGCCAATGCGAAAAGTCCAGAACGACAACCATATTTTTAATAAGACGGTAAAAAGAGCGATCCACAGGGCCAGCTGTGATGCCCCGGTAAAATCACTGGCGCCGCTCAACAGTTCATATACGTTGTTGATGGATGCCCAGAAAATGGAGATGGCCGTGGTTATAACAAATGCCCCGACCACGACTGCGGCAATCGATTCCAGCCGGTCATGACCATAGGGATGTTCATCGTCGGCGGGTTTGCCGGACAATCGCATGAAAATATTGACAACGATACCGTAGGCCACATCCGAAGTGGAGTTTATGCCGTCGGCAAGAAGGGCCGGGCTGTGGCCGAAGATGCCGACACTGGTCTTGAGGACCGCCAGCAGAGTATTGGCGGCCAGACCGACGTTTATCGCCAGGATGCTTTTTTTCTGTCGCAGATCCGTTGTCATATTTTTTCAATCGCCTGTTCGTATTGTCTTCCAGAAGCCAGTTTTCCTTCAGATAGGTAATTCCGGTATGGTTGGTGAGGTCAAGTTGTATGGGGGTGATGGAGACATTGCCGGAGGCAAAAGCGTGGACATCGGTATCTTCTCCGGGGTCGGTGACCGCAGTGCCTCCGCCGATCCAGTAGTGTTTGCTGCCCCGGGGGTCCAGGGTTTCATGGATGGAGTTTTCCCAGAGTCTTCTGCCCTGGCGGGTAACTCTGATTTTTTGGTAGACGGCTGCCGCTGGGAATGTTGATATTGAGCAGGGTATTTTCCGGCAGGGAATTATGCAGAATTTTTCTGGCCATGCAGGCGGCGATCTGCATGGCAGCCCGATAATCGTAAGGTGGTTCTCCGCCGACCGAAAGGGCCATGGACGGAATGCCGTACATGGTCCCTTCAATGGCTGCGGAAACGGTGCCGGAATAGGAAATATCATCTCCGAGGTTGGCTCCGGCGTTAATTCCTGAAACGAGCAGATCCGGTGGTACCTTGAGAATTTTCTTCAGACCGACGGCGACACAGTCAGTGGGAGTGCCATCTATCGTATAAAAGTTATCTGTCAGTTTATGGATTTTCAGTGGACGGTTCATGGTGAGTGAATGGGAGACCGCCGAATTATCCCGGTCCGGTGCGATGACAATGGTCTGGCCAATTTCTGTCATGGCCTGCTGCAGGGCTAAAATACCGGGACTGTGGATGCCGTCGTCGTTGGTTATAAGTATTGTCTTCATAATTATTTAAACCTTGCAGCCGCTTCCGTTTCGACAATATTCCAGAAAGACTGTACCAAAGGATTCCGTTTATTTTTTGAGAAGGTACAGGCGGCAACAGTGAAGGGTTTGAGCCGGGGAGAAATTTCCAGGATCTCCACCTCGTTTATTAAGCTGCTCTTGTCCAGGACCAAACGGGGAACGATGCCGATCCCGCAGCCCATGCTGACCATGGCAATAATGGCTTCATTTCCCGAAACCTGGGAATATATATAAGGGCGAATTCCCTTGTCTGCAAACCACTTTTCTGCCCTGGTTCTGCTTAAACCATCGGCCGGCAGAATGACCGGTGTTCTTTCCCAGTTTATCTCCCCTTGGGAATAAATGATAGTTTCGGGAAAAAATTTAGGAAAAATAAACAGCAGCGGCGTCTCCAGAAGTTCGATAAATTCGAGACCTTCAGGCTGGTGGTCGGGAAGGGCGGCAATGGAAATGTCGACTTCCCGCGATTGCAGTTTGTTCAGCGCTTTTGCGGCATCTCCTGTCTGAACATGGATCATGACTTCCGGGTGGGTTTTTCGGAATTTTCTGAAAATCTGCGGCAGAATGGAGAGAATTGCCGTAACGGAGCAGTAGAGAGAGAGTTCCCCCCGGAGAACGGTATCACTCTTGTAAATGGCTGCGGAACAGATGCCAGTTGCTTATGGTCTCTTCACAATATTCTTTAAACAGCATTCCGGCAGGGGTGAGATGAACCGACCGGTTGTTTCGAAAAAAAAGTGGTTCGCCCAGATCATTTTCCAGTCTCTGAATGGTACGGGTCAGGCCGGAGGGGGTGATGTTGCATTCCAGGCTGGTGCGACCAAAGTGGAGGGTTGAGGCCAGATGTCGGAATAGCTCAAGTTCCCTGATATTCACGACATAACCCTTTGAGATATGGTTGACCTGTCTGTCTGCAGAGTAAATTGCGGACATGCAGGAGAAGATAAATATCTGCTGATGTCGTTTTTTATGAATCGTTGCAAAATATGCAACACAATATCACGAACAAATCACTTGACGCAACAGGAGTTTGTCAATATATCAGATGGGACAATGAACTACTGGCTGGAAACTAACTGGAGAACAATTAAAAACAATACAGATACAAGGAGATAAAAATGGGTTCGAACTACTTTAACACCTTGCCGCTTCGTCGGCAGATAGAGGAACTGTCCAAATGCCGTTTCATGGATGCTGCGGAATTCAATGGTGTTGACTACCTTAAAGGACAAGAAGATTGTCATTGTTGGCTGTGGTGCGCAAGGCCTGAACCAGGGACTGAATCTTCGCGATAGCGGACTTGGATGTATCCTACGCCTTGCGGGCGGCGGCAATAAAGGAAAAACGTCAGTCCTGGAAGAACGCTACAGAAAATGATTTTACTGTCGATACCTATGAAAAACTTATTCCAATCGCCGATCTGGTCATCAATCTGACTCCTGACAAGCAGCATACCAATGTTGTCTCTACGGTCATGCCGCTTATGAAAAAAGGTGCCTGTCTTTCCTATTCCCACGGCTTTAATATCGTCGAAGAGGGAATGCAGATTCGTGATGACCTGACCGTTGTTATGGTTGCCCCAAAAGCACCCGGAACTGAAGTCCGTCAGGAATACAAGCGTGGTTTTGGGGTACCGACGCTTATTGCGGTTCATAGTGAAAACGATCCGAACGGTGAAGGCTGGGACATTGCCAAGGCGTATTGCTGTGCTACCGGCGGTGATAAGGCCGGTGTTCTGGAATCGTCTTTTGTCGCTGAAGTAAAATCCGATCTCATGGGTGAGCAGACCATCCTTTGCGGTATGTTGCAGACCGGCTCTTTGCTCTGCTTTGACAAGATGGTGGCGGAAGGTATCGATGCCGGATATGCTTCAAAACTTGTCCAGTACGGCTGGGAAGTCATTACTGAATCCCTCAAGCTCGGTGGCATCACTGCCATGATGGACAGGCTCTCCAATCCGGCAAAAATTAAAGCATATCTTCTTGCCGAAGAGCTGCGGAACATTATGCAGCCGCTTTTTGAAAAGCATATGGATGATATCGCTTCCGGTCATTTCTCAAAAACCATGATGGAAGACTGGGCCAACGATGATGCAAATCTGCTCAAATGGCGCAAGGAAACAGGGGAAACCGCATTTGAGCAGGCGGTATCCACCAGATGACGAAATCAGTGAGCAGGAATATTATGATAAAGGCATATTGATGGTAGCCATGGTCAAAGCCGGGGTGGAGCTGGCTTTTGATACTATGGTCGACTGCGGCATCAGGGAAGAGTCGGCATATTACGAATCGCTTCATGAAACGCCACTTATCGCCAACACTGTTGCCAGAAAGAAACTGTATGAGATGAATGTGGTTATTTCCGATACCGCTGAATACGGCAACTATCTTTTTGCCAACGCAGCTGTTCCTCTCCTGCAGGATTTTATGAAGACTATTGGTACCGATGTCATTGGCAAGGGGCTTGACCTGAAAGACAACGGAGTTGATAACCTTGATCTTATCCAGATTAACGAAGCTATTCGTTACACCTCAATTGAAGCGGTGGGAGAAGAGCTGCGCTCGCATATGAGTGCCATGAAACCAATTATGTAAGGTTTTTCGGATCGGCTTATTCTCCGAAAAAAAAGACAACGGGGCCCTGAAGTGCAGTTATAACTTCAGGGCCCCGTTGTCTTTTGCAACATTGCTTTATACTAAAATCTAAAGCAAAAGCATCTGCCCGCTCAACATTGTAGGATTATTGTGAGGGGCGGAAGATACTCTTAAAGCATGAAAACGACATTTTTTGCTGCGCAGCAAATTGGATGTAAAAAGTTTTCAGGATGGAAAGAAGAAACACTTCATAGCTCTATGCATCACCATTTATCACCTAAGATTATTAAAAAGGAGATCACATGAAATCTGTTCATCTGCTGCTCGTCGCTCTTATTGCCTGTACCTTCACCTTGTCAACTGTATCCGGAACAACCTATGCCGCATCAGCAAAAGATGGGATAACAGCATCAACGGCGAAAAATACCAAGAAACAAATTCCCCATGACGTGAATATAAATACTGCAGACAAGGAACTGCTTACCCAACTTCCCGGTATTGGACCGGTGACTGCAGACTCAATTCTTCAGTATCGCCAGGACAATGGGCAATTTACCAGTCATTGAGGAGCTGACAAAGGTCAAAGGAATCGGAGCCAAGACCCTGGCAAAGCTCAAGCCCTACCTGTATACCCTGTAATAAAAAAACGCAAAGCCGCAGCCTGTGGCTGGAATCGCCAATCATCGGCAATTCCAGCCATGGGAATGGAAGTTTTATTTTTCTTCAACAGGAAATTTATTGCGTGACCACTCCTGCCACCCGCCTTTCAGGGCATAAACGTTCTCATACCCTTCCGCTATCAGTTTCTGTGCCAGACTGGCACTCGTGTATTCGTTTGGTCAGGCACAATAGAGAACAATGGTGCTGTCTTTCGGGTAATTCATCGCGATAGAAAGGTCACCGTTGTCAACCCGCAGGGCATCTTTAATTTTGAATTCACTGGTGCTCCAGTCTCTCCCCTGACGAACATCAAGGATAACAAGGTTTTTCGATCCCAGTTGAGATTTCAATTCTTCTTTGTCCATTTTCGGTACCGAGGCGGCAAAGAGTGGTGTTGCCGCTAAAACGGCAAGAACGATTAAAAATGAAATAACTCTTTTCATGATATATCTCCTTGTGAATTTTGAATTATCTTGTTGTCGGGTTCTCTGCAATACCAGGCCCATCCGGTGGAGATCGTTGCGCTGATTCCAAGCACAAGGCAGCAGAAGACAACAAGTGTTGCGGCATGTACGTAGGTACATGCCAGCCATACAGCAGCTAATGGAAATACAGTACTGAGCAGGTACCAGTACGATGCGGACCCTCTTTTTTGCCGGCGTAAGGTTCTCGCTGCGGCAAAACATTCTGTTCCGATCATCAACAGCCAAAACAACAGCACCCCGAATATAAATATTTCCAGACGTTCACTGCCCGCCAAACCGAATGCCAGGAAAATCGTGATAGTAAGAGAAAATATGACCGGCCAGATTTTTTGTTTTACAGCAGGGTGAACAAAAAACGGGAGGGAGAAATGATCTGCCATCTGCTGCAGGGAGCGGCCGGCCATGAGATATAGACCGTTTACGACACCACAGGTACCGCTGATGACGGCAATCCCCATGATGATTCTTCCCGGTTGCCCGAGGATCTCCCTAGCACTGATGGTGTAGGGGATTGTTGAATCGGCCAGTTTTGCCCCGGGCACATGTTTCAGGGAAACAAAGCCCCAGAGGGTAAGAAGAAAAAAGCCCGCGGCAATTGTCCAGATATAATATCCCCGGTTATGTGGCGCAGCCAGGAAATCCTGCTGGTCATACCCCATAAAGAGCAGAAGGGACGTCGTTGCAAGTGGTATAAAAGAAGAGAATGTATTGCTCGTTTCAGTCGGTGCTGTTTGAAATTCCTGCGGTCCGAAGAGACCGGCAAGACAAAGCAGGAGCAGGCAGCACATAGTCAGGCCAATGAAAAAGGGTTGTACGGCAAGAGCGAAGCGATCCCCGATAAGATGCAGAACGAGGATGATCCCCAACAATAGAAAACTGAAACCGAAGTTAGGAAACCAGTAGACAAAGGTTTCATTGAAGATAAAACCTGCCGTGACCAGCATGCCGGTCGGCAGCAGCAATACCAGGCCAAGCCGGCTGGCCAGGGTCAGGGTCATGGCTGGAATGCAGCCTGTTTCCGTTGCCAGATGGGTAAACTGATTGCCGGAGCTATGTTCTATGGCCGGATGATGAATCAGAATTATGGCCAGGATGGAGAGTATCAGTCCGACCGCAAATGGTGCGACAAAAATCATCCCGCCTCGACCGAAACCGTTGCCCAGCATAACGAGAGCGTCGGGAGAAAGCATCCAGCACAGAATAAGACTTGCTGATGTAAGAAGCGATCGGGCCATTGCGGCTCCTGTTATTATGTTTCCTGCTGATTGTTTTCCTCTATTATATAAGGAAACTGTCTATCTCAAGATCCTTTTTCCCTTGTATCTTGGCGGGAATAGGAAGCAGTAGATAGTATAGAAGAGCCAGGCTTACTGCTCTTTCGCCGGGTCGCGCTGGGTGCGTGCTGAGATCCAGCGCCGGATCTATACTTCACTAAATTAAGACAGAAGAAAACGGGGGCAAGTTACCGGCTGGTGGATAGTCGTTGCCTGTAAGGCTTGAAGCCTATTGGCCGATAACGGAGGGGCGTTGCTGGAGAGATAGTTTTCTTATGGCATCAACATATTGATTTTCAAAAAAGTATTCCTCACAGGAGGAAGATAGAAAACAATATTTAAGAAATGAAATCAGATGCGGTTTAGAAATAATCAATCACTTCCATATTATCGAATAAATAGCTGAGATCATCTGACTGGGATACAGTCAGGTGAAGAAATGTGACCCCAACGATCGATTCATATGTGACGGACTCCTGATTATTTTCGTTGATTTCCCAAATTTTTCTCACTTTGAGCTTTTTGATATGGGAACCTTTGGCATCAAGGATATCCAGATAAAATATATCTGGAAATGCATGGGGGTAGAGACAGCCAAAGGATAATCCTTCATGACTGATGTCCAGTATCTGTCCGGTACCTCTTTGAGTGATAGCCAGAAGGTTGGATACCTCGTATCGGTCGATTCGTCTTTGATGGGAAAAAAAACATTTTTTTTCCGGACTATTAGTGATGAGCTGGTTCATTTTGGCCTCCTGAAAAATAACGAATCTACCTGTTTCATTGCAAATTTTGCACCTATAGAAATTGAAGAAAATTAGAGATATTTTTCGACTAGTTAGCAGAACGGAACTGACGCCACAACAAAAAAGAGAGCAAATATTTCTCACGGCAGCTTTCTGTGTGCAAGTTTTGCACAGGAGGGCCAGGGTGAATTGCTCTGCGGTGGAGAAACGGAAAAAGAGGATGAGGAGGGTGTGCAGGGCTGCTAAAGAGTGTGAGGAACAAAAAAGGGCCACTCTGCCCTACGATGAGGAGAGTGGCCCTGATAATCAGTCTAAAGGCTCCATATCACGGCCGCAACAGAGAGGGACTGCGCCACCTCCCTTTACTTTCATATACTTATTGCAGGTGTGGCAATAATAGGTGTCATCTTTAGGAGCTTTTTTCTCATCAGAATAAATAGTTGCACCGCCTTGGATTCCTTCGATATTAAACCGGGCGAGTTTGTCAATGCCAGGGACGAATTGACCCATGGGAGCAAGTTTCTTATTATTGCCGTAGCAATCGATAATTATTTTCCACAGTACATTCAGGGATTCTGTTTCTTGTGCTGATTCTGGTGAGATTTCAACAACGTTCTTATCTATTGCTATTTTCATTTTTTCGCTCCTGTTTGATGTTCAGCCGTTAATAAACCAGTTTAGTTAAAAATGAGCAAGGAACAGCGGTAAACGGGAAGGAAAGCTGGACTGTTGGCAAAATAATACTAATCAGCTTTCCAGAAATCTTCTTTTGCAGCACCACATTTTGGGCAGACCCAGTCTGCGGGAACTTTTTCCCATGGGGTTCCAGGTTCCACTCCATTTTCGTAATCACCTTCCTCTGGGTCATAGATATACCCACAGGGACATTCCCATTTTTGCATTGTTTTTTCTCCTTTATTGGATGAATAAATGTTTAATGGCAATGACAATAGTAGGAATGATTGTCATTGTCAACAGTGATCCGTGGTCAATCGTTGTTTTGATGATAATTATGATGGCGTCGTAAAAACCCTTCATCTTGTTCGTTGTTACGCCCGAAGGGAGTGCCCTTGGGGTGCATTTCTTCTTATCATTACAAGTACCTTATGTACGCCGAGATAATAAAAAATGCACGCCTCCAATATGAAGTTTTTACTTATCCATCGAAAATTGAGTTTTTTAAGAGGACAAAGTATATTTTAAAATATTTGTCACCTGGATGACTGCAGTGTCGTTACAGTTTAGGGATTGGTTTACAGTTTTTGATAGTTACTTTTCCCTGGAGCAGGTTACCTTTTGAGTATTCAGAGAATATGCAGGAATTTGTAGCGGGATCGAAATTTTCAATCCACAAATTATCGTCTTTCCAGGTGGCGCCTACATGGTATTGGCCCTGGGGTACCTGGATCGTCATAACTCCCCCGTAACGTTTGACGAAAACCTGTTGCAGGCTGAAATAATATGTCGCCCAGCCTGCGGTCAGAACAATCAGACCAAGAATAATGCCGATTTTCCATCTGTTGGTTTTGGCACAGAATGCAAAAATTGCAGCTGCGAAAATGATGACAGCGGTCCAGTATAGATAGGTGATCATAATGGTAACCCGTTATGTAAAATTTAAAATTTCGGCGGGTAAAAAGCAGCCCCTTGTCCTGAAGTTCAGACATGAATGTGACTGTCCACCCAGAGTAGACAGTCAACGTAGCGTATTTTCAGTTTTTTAACAATTTTTGTTGTTTGACGAGTTCGTAAAAACTTCAATTTTCGATGGATAAGTAAAAAGCTTCATATTGGAGGCGTGCGATTTTTCTATTATTTCGGCGTACATACGGTACGTCGCAATGATATAAAAATTGTGACAACGAACAAGATGATGAGTTTTTACGACGTCATCTTGTTTGATAAACAGGTTTTTTTTTGGGATCAACAATTTTTGTTAGATGAAACTTTTTTTTCTGGTTTTCAGGTCGTCTGCAGCACTAACTGGAGAAATACCGTCTCCAAGCAGGTATAAAAGGCCGGAAAATGGTTCGCCTGAAATCTGGGCGGTATCCGGCTGTCAACATTGTTATGCTGTGGGACTGAGCGTCATCTCGATGTGGGGGATACCATCTTCTAAATACCCTACTGAAGATATGCGAAAACCAAAATTTTCATAAAACCTGGTAAGGTATGTCTGTGCGGAAATCCTGACAGGCGACTTGGGGTAACGTTTATTGATGGCTGTGCAGACATCTGGTCATAATTTCTTTGCCAAGACTTTTGCCTCTGAATTCCGGATGGGTGACAACTCGTCCAATCAGAAGAAATTGATCCTCTTTTTTGGGAGGTATTATTCGTAAATAGGCAACTGGTTCGGTTTCTTTTGCCGCCTCGAGCCACCCTGTCAGATGGAGAGCGTTTCTGTCCCGGCCGTCACAGTCCTGGTAGGCACAGTGCTGTTCGACGACAAATACCTGTTGACGCAATTTGAGGATGGCATAGAGTTCTTCGGTAGACAAGCTCGCAAAGGGAGAGATTTTCCACTCAATTTTCATTTAATTTTCGTCAGGTGGTTCCGGGTTGTGGTGTGTTTTTACAAACATTGGTAATCAGCCGAAGCTGTTTTTTCGAGTGTAACATCATTGCAGTTCTATGGAAAATTTACTTAAATGCTTCTTTTCGAGATTAAAGGTGGTGCAGAGGCACGTTTACAACTGTTATACAACCACCGGTTCACAGGTCAACAAATACTAACTTACACATCAATCAATTTTCCATGACAAGAGCAATTATCGCATTACTGGCAAGCGTTTTAACTGCGGTGCAGGCGTTTTTTATCTACTTCAAGGGGCAGACTATCTGCTTTACAGACGGTTGTGCGATCGTCGACAGTTTGACGACTGTTTCTCCACTCTATTTCAATATCGCCGGATTCTTATTTTTTCAGACCATTTTCTGGTGCCTGATCTGGGGGCGAGACGGTGCCGAACATTGGCATAAATTGGCCAGGCTGCTGCTCCTGGCAGCTCTTTGTGCCGAGGCGGTACTCGTCTTCTTTCAATACGCCATTGTCACGGTTTTCTGCTCATATTGTCTGGTTATATTTGGCCTTATCGTCCTGTTAAATATACTATACTGGCGCGCGACAGATATTTCGTGGGATCGTTCTTTTTTCTGCGATAACCCTTGTCTGTCTCAGTCTTCAGTTTGGTGAAGCCACAGGTGGGGGAGAGTCGCTGGATGGGGGAAGCATGGCGAGGGTGTCCGGAGAACAGCAGGAGGGTAAACTGTATCTCTTTTTTTCCTCAACCTGTGCCCATTGCGAAAAAATTATTGAGCTGCTCAAGAAAGAAAACAGCTGCACCATTGGCTTTCAACCCGATTGAGCGGCTTGAACAATTTTGATTTTCCCGGTGCAGAGTATTTTGCCGATTATAACCCGGAGATCAATCTGAACTTTATGAAAAGTCTGTCGATTAAAGAGATTCCCGTTCTCGTTGGCATCGAACAGCAGGATATTTCGGTCCTGAGAGGAGAGCTGCAAATTCGTCGGTATGTTGAGGACAAATGCAGAAAAACCAAGGAAGTAGATTACAGTGGAAGCAGCAGCGCGGCGCAGCCGGGACAAATTTACCCCGGAGCAGAGAAGGTGCAGGAAGACGCCTGTCAGGTAGCCGCTGAATGTGATCCTGAAGTGGTTGAAGAGGCTGCGGAAAAAAAGTAACTCTATGCTTGATGAACTCGTAAAAACCTCGAATTACGATGGATAAGTAAAAAGATTCATATTGGAGGCGTGTAATTTTTCTATTATTTCGGCGTACATACGGTACGTCGTAATAATATGAAAAATTTGTGACAACGAACAAGATGAAGATTTCTATCCCCCTTGTATGGTGTTTTTATAAAATAAATTAAAAACATTCAGTGAGATGTCAGAGCCAATATAAACAGCAAACTTTAGAGGCCATCCAAGACATACTCGTTTACTAAGTTATTTTAATGATTCTTTTTTCGGTAAAACAACTCATCTTGTGGAAGAGAAGGATAACCCCTTGGGTCTCGAGCCCGTCCTTGAGTGTCTTCCTTCCGCCAGGTTTAAGTCGAGGAAAAACGTGGTGTACTGACACCGTATGTTACAAGGCTGATGATTCCTGGTAATTTATGAACCTTACTCGAAAAAGGAACTGCCATGCAGCAACAATACTACATGGGGGGTGATGTCAGCAAAGGGTATGCTGATTTTGTCATCCTCGACAGCAAAAAACAACTAGTTGAAGAAAATTTTCAGTTGGACGATACCCACTTGGGTCATAGCAGGCTCCACGAACAACTTATAGCTTTCTTTAAAAAACACCCTGAGGCAAAACTTCATGCAGCTGTAGAAAGCACTGGCGGTTATGAAAACAACTGGCATAGCACCTTGCACAAGTTTCAAGGTTCTTTAAATATCGTGACAGCTCGTCTTAATCCTGAAGGAGTTAGTCACAATAGTAAAGCAGACCTGAAACGAATTATCACCGACAAGGTGAGTGCACGAAGTATTGCAGAGTATCTTGTTTCTCATTCCGACAAGGTGATATATCAACAGCAAGATTATTGGGGAAGCCTGCGTAAACAATGGTCCTTCGTCAAGATGTTGACCAAACAAAGTACTCAACTGTTAAATCAATTGGAATCATTGGTTTATAGCGCAAATCCCGAAATTTTACGATACTGCCGGGAAGAAACTCCTGCCTGGGTATTACAGCTATTAAAGCAGTATCCAACAGCCGCAAAGTTAGCAAAGGCAAGATCTTTATCAGTTTCAAAAATACCATACATATCCATGGAACGTGCCAAACAGTTAATAACGACTGCAAAGACGAGTGTTGCATCTGCTACTGATTCTATTACCGAACAGTTGATCAGAGCCACCGTCAGCCAGATTTTGCAACTTAGAAGAACCATTAAAGCGCAGACGAAAATAATGGCTGCGGAATGTACCATTCCCGAAATTGAACTATTAAAAACGTTTCCGGGAATAGCAGATTATTCTGCGATAGGCCTCATGCTGGAAATACAGACAGTAGAGCGTTTTTCGACAGCTAAGAAATTATCGTCCTTCTTTGGTATCCATCCTGTTTTTAAAACCAGTGGAGATGGTGCTGCTGGTTTTCGCATGAGCAAAAAAGGTCGTAAGGAGCCCAGGGCAATACTTTTTATGGTTGCAATTTCAGCTATTAACAGCAACTCTCTGATACGCGATATATATCAGGATCATGTGGCAAAAGGCATGGGAAAAATGGTGGCAATAGGTTTGTGCATGCATAAAATTTTAAGAATTATTTATGGGATGCTAAAAAGCAACACACCATTTAATCCTGCAATAGACTTGGGAAACCGAGAGAGAGTCCAGGCAAAATCACCACAGGAAAAAAAGGATAGAAACCGGAGGTTCCAAGAGTTTGACAAGAATGCTCCAATTTCAAGGCGACAGAAGAAGAAAAGAGAGGAGCAGAGGTTGTCCCAAAATGCAAACGATGGCATCAAATACGGGATCTGTGCCCCTGCACCTCAACTATCCTAATAACTAGGATCAGGAGATCTGTAAAGTTTTACCGAATTTTCAAAGATCAAATTATAAATTGACTACTTGAGTTTTTCCCTGGCGGGGAAGAATTCCAAAGAAAAGAAATGAAACATCACAAACCATCATAATTTTCTTTGACTTTCCCCGGAAAAACTCAAGGGGGGACTAAAATGAGTGCCCTTTGGGTACTTTTTACGACGCCATCATGCTCGGTTATCGCAGAAGGTCGTGGAGTTCTTCTTTTGTGAGCATTGATCTTGGCGAGGGATTCCGGCGGTTGGCTATTTTTCGCCGGTCAATATTTTTTCGCCGGTCCACCCCCAGTCTTGCTCGTACCAGAGAACGCAGCCACCCGGAAAAGCTCCGTTTGTTTGCCTGGGTGCCATCCCGTCTATCAAAACGCCGCTCCTGAGACGAACGACGTTCCGCTATTCGCCGGCAACTTTTTGGTTTTCGACGTTCAATACCATCCCAATTTTGATAAACCGGAGGGTTCATATTGCCTGCAGTCCTGTTGGTGTGTTTTGGACCATCTGGTGCAACTATCCGGTAATAATAGCCACAATATATACTCACCCCCCACAACGGGTACTCTTTTTAGTCCCCATGTTTTGTCGGGGATAAGTGCCTTTCGCAGATTCTTTTTTCTTATAATCGAAAATAATCTGTAAGGCACTAAAAATGATTTGGCGCAAGCCCTATCCATTTGATATTCAGCCACGCTGTTCTCCCAGCTCTCTTTTAAATGTTTCAATCTGGCTTTCCAGGCCGATAACCTGATCAACGGGTAATACGAAGGCAATGCCGGTTCCGGGTTTGTCAAATTCCCCGACCCGGCCTATGGTTTCAAGAATCTTGTCAATCAATCGTTCTTCGAGCAGGAACATGATGATGTCTGTCTGCGCCTCAAGGCTCAGGCCGAAAAATGTTTTTGCTTCACGAATTCCGGTTCCGCGTGCAGGGATGATGGTAGCTCCAGTGGCCCCTGCCTCTTTTGCTGCATCGACAATTTTGTCGGTTATGTCTGTTTTGACTGAGGCGAAGATGATTTTAAAGCGCATCTGTTTTCTCCTTGCTGGGAAGTGATTTTCGTGTGGCAACCCAGTGCGCAAACTGGGCATAGGTAAGAACGCTTATGATCGGGAATAAACTGGCAAAGGCGATCAGACCAAAGCCGTCAATGGCAGGATTTCTTCCGGGAACGGAGGCCGATAAGCCTAAACCTAAGGCGGCAACGATAGGTACGGTAACCGTGGATGTAGTGACTCCGCCGGAATCGTAGGCAAGGGGGATTATCGATTTTGGTGCAAAAAATGTTTGTACGATAACGATAAGGTAGCCAGCCATAATGTACATATACAATGGTGTGCCGGTGATAATCCGGAAGGTGCCGAGGCTGATGCCAAATGAGACGCCAATGGCCACAGTGATTCTCAGGCCCCATTGACTGATGCTTCCGCCGGACACCTCCTGGGCTTTATAAGCTACGGCAATGAGGGAAGGTTCGGCCACAGTTGTGGCAAAACCAATGGTGGCCGCAAAAAGATACATCCAGCCATAAATCCTCCAGTCGCTAAGGTCGACGGCGGCCGCAGCACCTTTTAAAAATAGAGGATCAGTCAGTTGGTCCGCCATGATTTTGCCAAGCGGAAAAAGTGCATCTTCCAGACCAGTGAGAAAAAGAGCCAGGCCGATTAGCACATATAAACTGCCGACGATGATCCTCTTGAGATTGGCGACAGGTGCTCTTATGACAACGAGCTGGAAAAAGCCAAATAAAATAATGATGGGTAAAAGATCCCGGCCGGTGAGGAGGAGTGTTTTTAGAAAATCGAACAAAACATTCATCTGTCTAATCCTTTATATGCCAAACACAACTATGCCGTAACCCATGACGAAAATCATCGGCAGCAGAGAGGCAAAAGCAATAAGTCCGAACCCGTCGAGCAGGGGATTTCTCCCCCTGATGACGGTTGCCAGGCCAACGCCAAGTGCGGTGACCAGCGGTACGGTAATTGTTGAGGTGGTCACGCCGCCGGCATCGTAGGCTATACCGATAATCTCTTCGGGGGCAACGATGGTCATCAGCATGACCAGAACATACCCACCGATTATCAGAAACTGGATAGGCCAGTTGAGAAGAATACGTAAAACGCCGAGAAGGATGGCAAAACCGACTGAAAAGGCAACGGTGAGACGCAAACCGAGGGCGTAGGAACGAGAGAATTTGCGGTTTGTTTTCCAGCAGCCCCCCCAGAGCGGCTATATGAGCTGCTTCTTTGGCGATGGCTATAAGAGCAGGTTCAGCAACGGTTGTCGAAAAGCCGAGGAAGAAGGCAAAAACCAGCAGCCAGAAGAGACTCCCCTTGCGGGTGAGTGCCTGTGCCATGCTTTCGCCAATCGGAAACAGAGCCATTTCAAGACCCTGAATAAACATGGACAATCCGAGGATCACCATAATGGTGCCGATTATCATCTCTCCCAGTTGCGGCAGGGGTTGGCGGATGATGAACAGCTGGAAAAAACTGATAACCAGGATTATGGGCAAAAGGTCGGTGAATGACTGGCGGAGCTTGGCGAGGATGTAAGAAAGGATCCTGTATTGGTGTAAAGGGTTTTTTATTGGCATAGAGGTTGGCAGAGATGAATTATCTGTCTTTTCAGTGTATTCGACCGTGCTGAAAAAGCACCAAATATCTGTCTTGTTCCAGTTTGCATGAAAAACTAAAAAAATGAGGCCTCATTCATTAATGTATTATATATTCTGAAATAACTGATTTTTTTCTTATTGAAAATATTTCCCAATCTGTTAAATATACACGACGGAAAAATGGCGATCAGATCGTAATTTGGATCAATGGCCAATTTCAGCAGATGGCAGGGGACCAAAAGGTAATTTGCACCCTTTTGCAAGGCACTCATTGCCTGGTTTTTCACAATACGGCGATTGGGCTTGAATTTTTCTGCCGGAAATGTGAGAGGCGGGGATATCTTATTGTATCTACAAAGAGAATAGACATGACATTAACGATTACTGACCAAACTCTCTCGATACAATCGATTGAGAAACTCAACGAACTCAGTGGCGAAAGTGTAAAAAAATGTATGCAATGCGCCACATGTACAGGGATGTGTCCCATGGCACAGGAGATGGATTTCAGTCCCCGCAAGGTCATGCATATGGCACAATTCGGCCTTATGGAAAAACTGGACGATATCAATACCTATTGGAAGTGTGCGTCATGCCATGCCTGTTCCGTCAAATGCCCCAGAGGCATTGATATTGCCAAAGTCATGGAGGCACTCAGGCAACAGATCCTCCGTAAAAGCAAAAATTATATAGAGCCTTCTGAGATTTCTGCAGAACGTATTGCAGAGATGCCGCAGATTGCATTGGTTGCCGGATTCAGAAAATTCACGAGTTAAGGAGAGCGATGAAGATCAGTTACTATCCAGGCTGTACTTTGAAAACCAAAGCCAAGAATTTGGACAGGGCTGCTATTGCTTCCCTGGAGGCTTTAGGTGTCGAGGTGCAGGAGATCGAGAGATGGAATTGCTGCGGTGCGGTACATTCCCTGACCGCCGATGATTTGATTCATCAGGTAGGACCGGTGCGCAATCTTGTTCGGGCAAAAGAACAGGGTGCAGACAGGTTGGTTACCCTCTGTTCAATGTGCTACAACACTCTGGCCCGAGCCAATCAGATAATGAAAAACGATGCGGTGAAAAGAGATACCATCAATCGTTTTATGGATGAGGAAATCGATTACGCCGGAGAAGTTGAAGTGGTGCATTATCTGACCTATCTGCAGGAGGAAATCGGCTGGGAAAAAATCAAAGAGCAGGTGAAGGTTCCCATGACCGGATTTAAAGGTCGCTCCCTATTACGGCTGCACCCTGCAGCGTCCGGCAGAAATCGGCATTGAGCCTTTTGGCAGCTACACTCTGATGACCGGGCTACTGGAAGCGATTGGTGCCACGGTCATGGACTTTAATGCTGCCGATAAATGCTGCGGTTCGTATCAGGTGCTTGGTGCTGCCGGCAGGAGAAAACAGTGCCGGGGCGGCAATTCTCAATCTGGCTGCCGGTGCGGGAATTGAGGCGCTGGCGACAAGCTGTCCGCTCTGTGAATACAACCTGGGCAAGCAGCAGGGGCAGATGATTGAAAAGGGCAAGATAGCCAGCAAATATTCCAACGTATTACTTCACCCAACTTCTGGCTGTAGCCCTGGGGCTTGATGCGGAAAACTGTCATTTTGAATTGAATGACCCGATCAGTGCCGAGTTGTTAAAGAGTAAAAAATGTCTGGCCGCAGCATAATACTACATGGCCGGAATGAGAATAGGAAGCGTAAATTATCGCGCATTATTGGAGATATGAACCATGTGTGAAACAGATCAGAAAACAGAGCAAGAAAGCTCCTCGAGTAGCGACCGGGGATCGGGCTATTTTGCCGGAAGGTGCGAAAACCATTCCGGTCTATATCATGGGCAAGATGTATGAGGTACCGGAAACCCTTACCATCATGAAGGCTATGGAGTTTGCCGGTTTTAAATTCCTGCGTGGTGCCGGCTGTCGTGGCGGAATCTGTGGTGCCTGTCCCACGGTCTATAGAATGGCCGGAGATTATAAACTGCACTTCGGTCTTGCCTGTCAGACTGTGGTGGAAGCGGATATGTATCTTGCCCAGATTCCTTTTTTCCCGGCTAATCGGGCAAACTTTAATATTGACGAGATCGGTGGTCTGCCGGAGGCCATTCATGCCCTCTATCCTGAGCTGTTTCGCTGTGTGGCCTGTAACCAGTGTACCAAAGCCTGCCCGATGGATGTTGATGTTCTTGGGTATATTTCTGCCCTGAAACAGGGCAATATTGAAAAGGCGGCGAAACTTTCTTTTGACTGCATCCAGTGCGGTCTGTGTGCCAGCCGCTGCATGGGAGAAATACCCCAGTACCATGCAGCGCAGCTGGCCCGTCGTGTTTATGGGCGATACATTTTGCCTCTGGCGGAACATCTGAAGGTGAGAGTCGCAGCATAGAAAGCGGTAAATATGATGCAATGCTTGATGAGCTGGCGGCAATGAGCAAAGAGGATCTCGAGAAAATTTACGTGGAGCGGGAGCGTGAGCCCGATTTTGCCGAAATAGGATCATGGCAGCCTAAAGAGACTCGTTATTTATAATCAAACACACGAATGATTGATCCTCTTTTGGATTAAGGAGAAGACAATGGCGTACACACCCGAAATGAAGGAACTGATAAAAAGAGTTGAAGCGACCCGTCCGGCACGGGTGGCCATGGCTCGTCGAAATGAGAATTATCCGGCACTGTCCATGGCCGAGCGTGCCGAGGTTCTGTCAAAATTTCATCCGGATTATCAAACCACCGGGAAACGGACTGTTGCCGTCGGCCCTAATAAAGGCGACACCTATCAGGAAGGCGTTGCCAGATTGCTGGAATCCAAATCGATGATTCGACCGGACAAGGTGGATTTGAGCAAAATTGATCATGAAACAGATGTTCTGGTTATCGGCGGCGGCGGTGCCGGCACCTCTGCGGCTATCATGGCGGCGAATGGCGGCTGCAAGGTAATTATCGCCACCAAGCTTCGTCACGGCGATTCCAACACCATTATGGCCGAAGGCGGGATCCAGGCGGCAACCCATGAATGTGATTCCCCTTACTATCATTTCATGGATACCATCGGCGGCGGTCATTTTTCCAATCAGCGCGATCTGGTCGCAGCTCTGGCCAAAGATGCGCCGCTGTCCATTGCCTGGCTGGAAAGTCTGGGCATGCTTTTCAACAAGTACGAAGATGGCCGTACGGTTGTTCGCCACTGCGGTGGTTCTTCCCGGAAAAGGTTGCAGTCTTCCGGAGATATGACCGGCGCGGAGATTATGCGTGTGGTTCGCGATGAAGTGCGCAACAGGGCAGATCAGATCACGGTTCTCGAGTTCAGTCCGGCGGTGGAACTGCTCCTCGATGATGACGGCAAATGTGCCGGGGCCATCCTGCATAACATGGAAACCAAAGAATTTTCCATCGTCAAAGCCAAGGCGGTAATTATTGGCACCGGTGGTTTTGGCCGCCTGCATATTAAAGGGCTTTGCAACCACCAATCACTATGGCGCCACCATGGACGGCGTGGTCATGGCCTATCGGGCCGGAGTTGGCAATAAGTCTCTGCACTCCACCCAGTATCATCCGACTGGAGTGGCCTATCCTGAACAGAATGTCGGCTTGTTGATTACCGAAAAGTTCGCGGCCTGGGTGCCCATGTGCTCAATATCGACGGCGAGCAGTTCTGCTTTCCCCTTGAACCTCGTGATGTTGAGTCGGCTGAGCTTATCTGCGAGGCGATGGAGAAAGGCAAAGGTATCATCACCCCTACCGGACGGGTGGGTCTGTGGCTCGATTCACCGATGATTGAAGAGCTGCACGGTCCGGGAAGTGTTAAAAAAGAGCTGCCCGCCAAGTTTATCCAGTTTGAACGCCACGGTATCGATATCAGCAAGGAGCCGATGCTTGTCTATCCGACCCTGCATTATCAGAATGGCGGGATTAATGTCAATGGCGACACCGAGACCTGTGTTCCCGGGCTCTATGCCGCCGGCGAGGCCATTGGCGGAGTGCATGGCGAGAACCGGTTGATGGGCAACAGTCTGCAGGATATTATCACCTTTGGTCGTCGTGCCGGTAAAAATGCCGCAGCGTATGTCCAAAGTGGGGTTGAGATTAAGGGCTTGAGCCTTGATCATGTCATAAAATTTGAAAAAGAGCTTGAAGAGGCGGGAATTGACAATCCGGGGGTTGCTCCCATTCTTCTGCCTGACTATTCAACCGACGAAATGACCGCCCGTCGTTGGCCTGAAGCCTTGACCAATGAGGCTGCCGCAGTTTAAGAGTCAAAGTGAAAATATTTGAGACTGGATGATTCCGGCTCATATGTATAAATACCGCTACAGACGTGCTGTTTGCAGCGGTATTTTGTATTGTAATATACCATGTTTCACGGTTTATCGCAAACGGCGGTAGAGTTGTCTGGATAAATATGTTAAACTTTGTCGTTTGTAGTGCATAATTGCTTGCGTGTGACCAGAAAATTAGAGCCTGGACTCACCAGACAGGTGGGTATATAAAAAGTAACTCCCAGGAAGCATTGATAGGAGTACTTTTGATCGGAATTGGGAGATAATCGCGATTAACAAACAGTTACTATTTTCAGGCATACAGGAAAAAGAGGCATGAGGACCAATTTTATTACCACTGTTTACGGCTCGGATATTCCTGGGGTAATCAAAGCATTGGCACAAACCACCCGCAGTCAGGGGGGGAATGGTTGACCAGTAAGGTTATTAAGCTCGATGGTCAGTTTGCGGCTATAATGAGTGTGGTTGTCGAGGAAGATCTGGAGATGAATCTGAAATCGACTCTGGAGCAGAAGTTTCCCAGCCTTTCTTTTGTCTATGCTGCAGCAAAGACGACTAATCAGGAGATGACTAAAATAATAAACCTGGTTGTTGACTGCATAGACAGACCCGGCTTGACCGGAGATTTGAGCAATATCCTGGCAAATCTGGATATTGGTGTGGAAAATATGGAGTGTAAACGTTTTGCCATGGATGGTATCCATGACACTGTTTTTTCAGCCCAATTGACTCTGGCGGTTCCCGAAGCGGCGGAAAGTGAGATTATCGCCGGAGAAATTGAAGCTCTGTCAGAAGATGTACGGGTCAATGTATTGTAATATCCCCTCGAAGTAGCATCGAACGAGAACATTCGTTCGATATCGTAACTGCTATTTCTACTCATTATCATCTTCTTCACATAGTGCATGATGAAGAGCCCGTTGCGCCAGGACAAAATGATCGCGGTGCAGGGTAAACTGCATGTTTGTCTGCCTTGATGTCTGCGAAACGGTCAGAATATTGATTGCCTGCGTTTGCCAGTGCTTTGGTGGCTTTGGCAAGAATTCCCGGTTTGGCGATATTGGAACCGATGGCACAGACGATTGCGACATTGTAGGTGGCAGACAGTTTCAAAGCGGTCACTTAAATCCTTGATTAACTCAGGAGTGCAGTCTTTTTCGTAGATAATCACATCAATGGTGTTGGCATTGGTTGCCTTGTTGATATAGCTGATATGATGGTCCTGGAGGATCTTCATTATCTGCATATCAAAGCCGACTTCGCCAACCATACGGGTATCGTGGACTTCAAGACAGGTAACCGCATTCGAGCCGGTTATGACCTCGGTTTTCGAATGGGGACAAATGTAATCTTTGGTGATCAGTGTCCCGCTGTGGCTTGGGTCGAAGGCGTTCATTATCCGGATGGAGATACCGGCAGTCTCCAGTGGCTTTGAGGCCTTGGGATGAATGGCTTCCATACCGACATCGGCAAGCTGATCGGCCACATCGAAATTGGTATTGCAGATCGGGTGGACTTTGTCCTCGCCGATGATCATCGGATCCCCCGAGCAGAGATGGTATTCCTTGTGAATAACCGCTTCTGCCGCGTTAAGGAGGACAGCTATCTTTGAAAAAGTAACCTCTGAATAGCCCCGGTCAAATTCCCGCATGATCCCTTCCGTTCCTTTGGTATATCCGGTGGCAACGCAGATTGTTTTGGATGGATCGAGGTCCTTGAAGTTGTATTGAATTCGCTGGTCGATGGTTCGCTCACGTCTGTCCTGCCAGCCGCTCAAGTCGACAAAGGTGGCATTATAGCCGAGATTCTGCAGGATATTGGCGCTATTAAAGGCACTGTGCATCTCCCCGATGGAAGAGAGAAGTTCCCGTGCCGCAAGAAGTACTTCGGTGCGGTTGACGTACCCGGAGGAAAGCACATTGTCCATACTCTTGAGGATATTGACGGCAAAGGCAATGCGCTCACTGATAAATTGGTCCGCTGTTCAACATCTAAACCTATCTCCTCAAAGCTCCGGTTGAGTTCACAAAGCCTGTCTTGTAAATTCAGCATGGCCGGCTCGTAGTCGTTGCTCTGGGCAAATGTCTGGTATATGCCGGACTGGGAGGTTTTTTTATGTTCAAGGAGTTCGTTGGTGATCCCCGAATAGGCCGAAACGACAAATATTCTGTTATAAATGTCGTCTTTGTCCCTGAGAATAACATTTTTTAGAACCTCTCCAAAGCGGGACATGGTCGTTCCGCCGATTTTTTCTACACGAAGTTTTTTTTACTCATTATGTCATCACCAATGAAAATCCAGTATCACCAACACATCACTGTCAATGATTATGAATACAGGAAAAATTTTTATGAAAATACATACTGAAGGATACTATTAAGAAAACCGGTTGATTTTCCGGTTATCGGCGTTGGCAACCAGGCGTCGGGATCATATCCTATCGTAAAGGTTTTACCGCCGCAACTGATTTTCTTTACTTGAAAATGATGGGGCCAGAAGGGGAGCATGGAAAGCCATGGCACCATGACATTTTTCATGGTACATATCGCATCAGTGATGCATCCTTCTTGTAAATAGATCAAGGAAAGACCGCGTATTGCTGACTGCTGCCCATGGACTATTCAAAACTGAAACTGTCTCTTTTTCTCCTCTTTGCTACCATCGGTTTTGGTACTGTCGGATTTGTCATATTTGAAGATATGCCGCCTTTTGAGGCATTCTATATGACGCTTATCACCATCAGTACGGTTGGTTTTTCTGAAATTAAACCTCTGTCCGATGTCGGCAGAGTCATCACCATCGTTATTATTATTCTCGGCATCAGCCTTCTGACCTATACCCTTGGCCAGGTCGCACGCATATTTGTGGAAGGTGAGTTAAGAAAAGTTCTCGGGAGAAGAAAATTGGAAAAGCAGATCGCAGCACTGAAAAATCACTATATTATCTGTGGCTACGGAAGGATAGGTTCGATCATTGTCAGGGAGTTGACCGCAGCGAACATTCCTCTGGTGGTTATTGATCAGGACCCGGAGTCTATTGCCGAACTTGAAGCCAATCATACGCTCTATCTGAATATGGATGCCACCACCGATGAAGCTCTTGATTGCTGCCGGTCTTGAGCGGGCTCATGGGCTTGTGACAGCTGTCAGTTCTGATGCGGACAATGTCTTTATTGCTCTTTCCGCCAAGGGTCTGCGACCGGATATCTTTATTTTAGCCCGAGCTTCTGATGTGAAAAACGAAAGCAAACTGCTCCGTGCCGGGGCTTCCAGGGTTGTCTGTCCCTATCAGATGGGAGGGCGGAGAATGGCGGAAATTCTCCATAAACCAACGGTCGTTGATTTTCTCGACCAGACCATGATGCACACTGAGCTCGGGCTGCAGATGGAAGAAGCTGTTATCCCCGAGCATTCGCCCATAACCGGCAAAACCGTGGTCAGCAGTAATCTTCGCCAGGATTTTGGGGTAATCATTGTCGCCATCAAAAGAACATCCGGAGATATGGTCTTTAACCCGGGGCCCCAGGAAGAATTTAACGCCGGCGATGTCATTGTGGTGATCGGCAAGAAAGCGGAAGTCCGGCGGATGGCCGCAGTTATCTGCTGAATCGGCAGTGGCCCTGACGAGAAAGAGACGCTGCGTCTGGTGACTCTTACTGCGGCGGAATAGTGGAACGCTTGACCGGTTCGCAACTTAAGCCTGCTGCAGTCAGGTCATGGCACTGATCGACCGCTCCGATATAGGTATAGAACGCACCGACATAGAGATGATATTCGCCTTTTTTCGTGCCAAGGATATAGGGGATGACTCCTGTTTCTCTGGTCTTGACAAAAGCTTCGGCGAGTTGGATTTTATCCGTATATACCCCGATACGGGCAGCAATAGTAGGTCAGTTTAATCGGCTTGTCGACCAGCTGGTTTTCGTTCAGATACTGCTGCGCCTCGGGCATTGTTGAGAATATTCCGGTGAATACCCGGTATCGTATCCCCTCTTCCCCAAGATCGACCTTAACCCAATGAGCCGGAATACCGCGTACTTGATAGAAGGAGATTGCCTCCTCGGCGGTTGCCTGTTCGGCAAACGTTTCAAGAAGTATAGAGAACGGGTACTCCCCCACCGGTAAAGTGGTTACTTCGAGTTCGATAAGGGAGGAAGATATCGGTTCTGTTTCTTCACTTCCGGCTGCTTCATCCTCCACTGCCTCAAGAGGAGTGACTACCTGTTCCTGTTCCGGATATATTTCCTCTTCTGGCGCCGCAGGTTGATTGTTGTTTACCAGATCATCCGGTTCATTGTTTATGGTTTGCGTGGTGATCTCTTCTTTAATCGTCTTTTCGACGGCAATCTGGGCCAGTTTGATCCGGTGGGCGAGATACGGCTTAAGATCAATGGTGGCGAGGAGCACGACCAAACCACAGAACAGCAGTAAAAGGGCTGCAACAATTTTCTTCATCTCATTTCGTGAAAATTCGTATTTCGTTTATCGGGGTCAGTTTGCCATGGAGAGGATAGTGAATAATTTCTACCACTTGTTTGCTGGAAGATCAAGCAACCTATTGGGTGCAGCAACCATGCTTATAATAGTTCATGCCCTGCTTGTCATTCCTGTTGACACAATTCATTAAAATTTTGTATTTTCACACACTGTACCTATGAAAAAATCCATTATGGAGGAATATAGATGTGGCAAAATATTAAGGCGGCACCGGCAGACTCTATTCTCGGGCTGACCGAGGCCTTTAAGAATGATCCGAGTGCACACAAGGTCAACCTCGGCGTAGGGGTGTATAAAGATGAAGATGGCAGAACTCCGGTTTTGCAGTGTGTCAAAGCGGCTGAAAAGATACTGCTGGAGCAGGAAGGGACCAAAAGTTACCTGCCGATTTCCGGTGACCCGGTGTATGCGGCGGAGGTGCAAAAACTGCTCTTTGGCGAATCGAGCGAGGTTATCAGCAATGGGCGGGCCGTTACCGCTCATGCGCCGGGCGGGACTGGAGCACTGCGGGTGGGTGGTGATCTTTTGAAAAAATTTTATCCTGAGGCCAAGGTGTGGATCAGCAATCCCACCTGGGCCAATCATAAAGGGGTCTTCAAAACCGCCGGTTTTCAATTGGCGGAATATGCCTATTATAATCCGGCAACCAAAGCTGTCGATTTTTCCGCCATGGTGGCAGCCTTGAAAGCTATCCCGGCAGGTGACATTGTCCTGCTGCATGCCTGCTGTCACAACCCGAGCGGGGTTGATCTTAATGCTGCACAGTGGACACAGGTGGCCGCCATTGGCAAGGAGAAGGGGTGGATTCCCTTTCTTGATTTTGCCTATCAGGGATTTGGTGAAAGTGTCGAGGCGGATCGCTGCGGGATTGAGGAGTTTGCCGCAACTGGCGTTGATTTCTTCGTCGCCAGCTCCTTTTCCAAGAATTTCGGCCTGTACAATGAGCGTACCGGTGCCCTGACCATTGTCAGCCCGACTGCGCAGGATGCGGCGGTGGCCATGAGCCATCTGAAAACCACGATCCGGGTCATTTATTCCAATCCGCCGGCCCATGGCGGTCTGGTGGTGGCAACAATTCTCAGCAACCCTGAGTTACATAAACAGTGGTTGGACGAGCTGGCCGGGATGCGCGATCGAATCAAGGCCATGCGTGTTGCTTTGGTCGAAGGGCTTGCGGCAAGAGGGGTGAAAGGTGATTTTTCCTATATCACCAGGCAGCGTGGAATGTTTTCCTTCAGTGGTCTGTCCGATGAGATTGTTGCCTGGCTGCGGGCCAACAAGAGCATCTATGTGGTGGGGGGCGGTCGGATCAATCTTGCCGGATTGACCAAAGCAAATATTGGCTATGTCTGTGATGCCATAGCCGAAGCACAAAACATATAGTTGATGGTGTCGAAAAAAAACGGCCGACGGTGAATTTTACACTGTCGGCCGTTGGTCGATTCTTAGCTGGCTATGCCAGTTCCTGTTCCGTTCTGTTGATAATCTCTTCCTGATGTTCCTGGTCAAGATCGACAAAGTAATCGCTGTAACCGGCAACCCGGACCAGGAGGTTGCGGTATTCATCGGGATGCTGCTGGGCTGAACGCAGGGTCTTGCTGTCAATGACATTGAACTGGATATGGTGACCACCCAGGGTGAAGTAGGTACGGATCAGGCCGCCGAGTTTATCCAGGTCCTGCTCGGTTGCCAGAACGCTTGGCAGAAAACGCTGATTGAGCAGAGTCCCGCCGGATTTTAACTGGTCCATCTTGCTCAGCGATTTAATCACCGCTGTAGGGCCATTGCGGTCAGCACCGTGGGAAGGCGATGTGCCGTCGGATGCCGGCAGGCCGGCAAACCGGCCATTGGCGGAAGCCCCGAGCATTTTGCCGAAATAGACATGGCAGGTGGTTGAGAGCATGTTCAGGTGATAGACGGTTCCTTTGGTGTTGGCTTTGCCGTCGATCGTCGCAAAGAGGGAACTGTAGACGTTTTTCATGATATCATCGGCGCAGTCGTCGTCATTGCCGAAAAAAGGTGTCCTGTTCCACAGTTTCAGCCGCAGTGGTTCTTCATCCTGCGAAATTATTTTTCAGTGCGGTAAGCAGCCTGTCCATGGTCACCGAGCCGTTGTCGAAGACGTGGGTTTTGATTGCCGACAGGCTGTCGGTAACCGTTCCGATGCCGCAGCACTGAATATAGTTGGTGTTGTACCGCGGCCCGCCATTGTAATAATCTTTGCCCTTTTCAATGCAGTCATGAATGACCACCGATAAAAAAGGCGCCGGCGAGTACTTGGCATACATTCGCTCAATATAATTATTTACTCTTATCTTGAGATTCACCACATATTCAAGCTGTCTGGCAAAAGGCACCATAGAGCTCCTGGTAACTGGCAAAGGAGAGTGGGTCACCGGTTTCAATCGAGATCTTTTTTCCGGTCAGCTGGTCAACGCCGTTATTGAGGGTTATCTCTAAGATTTTGGGAACATTGAGGTAGCCGGTGAGGATATAGGCCTCTTTGCCGAAGGCGCCGGTTTCGATACAGCCGCTGGTCCCTCCTTCGCGGGCATCTTCGACAGTTTTTCCGACCCGCACCTGCTCCATGATGACGGCATCGGTATTGAAAACCGATGGGTAGCCATAACCTTTGCGTATTACTTTCGTCGCGGCTTTCAGAAAACGGTCCGGGGTTTTATTGCTGATATGGACACTGGGCTGGGGCTGCAGCAGATGCAGTTCGTCGGAGACCTCGAGACAGATGTAAGACACTTCATTGCTCGCATCGCCGCCTGCCGCATTCAATCCGCCGAGATTAATCTGGGTAAAATCGTTGTACGTGCCGCTCTCTTTGGCGGTGACGCCGACTTTGGGCGGGGCGGTGTGATTGTTCACCTTAATCCACAGGCAGCTGATCAGCTCTTTGGCCTTTTCGCGGTCAAGCAGACCGGCTGCCAGGTCCCTTTCGTAAAATGGCTGAAGATGCTGGTCTATGTGGCCGGGGGTCATGGCGTCCCAGCCATTGAGCTCGGTAATGGTGCCAAGATGGACAAACCAGTACATCTGCAGGGCTTCATGAAAATGTTTCTGGCTTATGGGCCGGAACCCGGCGGCAGATCTCGCTGATCTTTTTCAGTTCGGCTCTCCGTGCCGGCTCCTCTTCCTTTTCCGCCATACTCTCGGCAAGCTCGGCATGGCGCTCTGCGAAAATGATGGCTGCGTCGCAGGAAATGGCCATGGCCTGGAGCTGTTCCGCCTTGTCCGAGGCCTCCGGGTCGTTCTGGTAATCCAGGCGGCTGATCCTTTCTGCTATCCGCTCTTTGAAATCAACCATGCCCATGGTGTAGATGGTGCCGTCAAGGGCTGTATGGCCCGGTGCCCGCTGTTCCATGAATTCGGTAAACAGGCCGGCCTCATAGGCAATGCGCCAGTCTTCAGGAATTTCACTGAAGATGCGGTCACGCATGGACCGCCCCTGCCAGTAAGGAATAACCTCGTTTTCGTAGCGTGCAATATCCTCGTCTGCCACCCGATAGCTGGTCATAGCCCGGTTATTTAAAATTCTCAGATCTTCCGCACTATGGCAGGTCAGCTCCGGAAAAGTTGGCACAACCTTGGGTGCCGGGCCGCGTTCGCCGACGATCAACTCGCCTTCGCCGATATAGAGGCTCTTTTGTTCACAGAGATGCTTGAAACAGAGAGCACGCAAAACCGGCAGGGAGTATTTGCCGCTGTTTTCTTTATAGAACTCGGTTTCCAGCAGTGCCCGCTCTATGGAGATGGATGGTTCTGTGGCAAAACTCTCCTGGCGCAATTTTGCTATCCGGCTATTCATGTTATCCTCCGATCTGGACATCTGCTATGTATTCTCTGAGTAATCTCCAGTGTCCTGTTTATTCTTTCCTGTGAGGGAGGCAGGTAATTTTGCCCTTTATATTCTACGGCCCAGTTTTTTGTATTTGGCAGTTGCCGACGGGTGATAGGGCAAAACATCGATGCCCTGTATGTTTGTACATTTGGCAATAAATGATCCGTGGCTCTGATGTTTTTTTCATCATCGTTGATGCCTGGAATAAGCGGTATGCGAACCCTGACAGCTTGTCCGTTGCTGGACAATGTTTGCAGATTATGCAAAATTAAGTCGTTGCCTACCCCGGTATATTGTTGATGTCGCTTGCTGTCCATGTGCTTCAGATCAAAGAGAAAAAGATCAGTATGTTCGGCAATGTGCATAAGGGTGTCGGTGGGTGCAAAACCGCTGGTGTCGACCGTCCTGTGAATACCCAAGGCTCCGCAGCCTGAGCAGGGCCAGGAGCGCCTTCAGGCTGACTGAGGGGCTCACCTCCGGAGATGGTGACCCCGCCACCTGATTGGTCATAAAAGGGCAGATCTTTTTTGATTTCAAAAAGAAGCTGTTCAGTGGTCATTTCCCAGCCGGTTGTTTCATGGGCCAGGGCGGGACAGGTTGCAACACAGTTTTGACAGAAGGTGCAGTGTTCGCTATCTCGATGTATACCGTCAGCAGTGAACTGCAGCGCCTGGTCCTGGCAGCTGTTGATACACTCTTTGCAGCCAACACATTTGTCGGTAAGGGTTACGATATGTATTTTAAAATCTATCCCTTCCGGATTGTGGCACCAGTGGCATGCCAGTGGGCAACCTTTGAAAAAAATGGTCGTCCTGATATTCGGTCCATCATGGAGGGCATATCGTTTAATGGCAAAAATTGTTGAGTTTGTCGTGTTCATAAGATTTATTAACAATAAATCTCATTCTCATGCAATGGAAATATTATCTTTGCATGGGGCACGTATTCGTGTTAAGGCGTGGTTACCTCATGTTAAAGGGCAGAGGTAATTGTTTGCCATCGGTATTGTATACTATTAATGTATACTGTTTGCGGTAATTGTCTAGAAAAAAGAAATTTTTGGAATCTGTATAGCTGACAGAAGAGATCGAAAGGTGTTAAGGTTCTGGGCGAATCTGGATGTATGCGCATTAGTAAAAATATAGTGATCGAACCGATGAATGCACAAAGGGAGAATGTGTGATGAAAATGCTGGTTGTGCTGGGAAGTCCCCGAAAAGGGGGAAACGGTGAGACACTGGCCCGTAAGGTTGCTGAAGCGGTAGAACAGGGTGGGGGGACGGTTGAGTATGTTCGGCTCAACAATTTAAACTTGCGTCCCTGTCAGGGATGCGGGGGCTGTGATAAAACTGGAAACTGTGTCGTTAAAGACGATATGATACCAATATTTCAGACGGTCGATGACGCCGATCGAATTCTTCTGGTCAGCCCGGTCTATTTTTATGGGCTCTCTGCTCAATGTAAAATCTTTGGTGACAGAATGCAGGCTCGCTGGGCAAGGAAATATCTTTGAAAGAGAGATTTCGTCGAGGGCGAAGGACGCAAGGGATATCTTATTTCCACCGCCGCGACCAAAGGATCCAAGATCTTCGATTGCAGCATTCTGACCACGAAATATATCTATGATGCCATGGATGTCGAGTATGGTGGTGAATTACTGGTAAAAGGAGTCGATAAGCGAAAAGCAGTCCTGGAGGTTCCGGACGAAATGATCCGGGCGGAGCAGTTTGGCAGGGATATTGTCGAGGGTCATATTTAGATGGTCTATAGGAATATTTTTTCAAGAGTTACTTATATGATTCGAGCAAAGATCTTATTTTTTTCACTTTTGTTACTATTTACCTGTGCGGCATCATCTCTTGCCGGGATGTCTACTCAATTAGGCGGCGGATACGGGAAACAGTTTCGGAGCAACAAAGATCTGGAGCAATACGAGTTTTTTTGGCGGCAGCCACTGTCGTATAAGACAACCCTTGGTGACTACTGGAATGTGACAACCGATCTGGAATTGTCGGCGGCCCTGCTCAGGGAGTCAGGTTCCGACAATTCTGAGACGGCCAGGTTTTCCCTTATGCCGCAGGTAATCCTCAGCCCTCATGACATGGTCAATTTTATTGTTGGTTTTGGTGCCGGTTTTATGACCGGCGAAACGGAATTTACCGACCATAACCTCGGAGGTCCATTTTTGCTCGCCTCAAAACTTGGAGTACAGTTTTTGTTAGGCGAGCACTGGGGGCTTGAATGTGTCTATTATCACCAATCCAATGCGGGAATTTACCGATTATAATGCCAGTCTCAATATGCATCAGGTGGCCTTTGCCTATAATTTCTGAGGGGTTGATCAATTGATTCTGCTGCCAAGAATGCTGGCCAATTCCTCTTTGGTCAGCTGGACCGGATTGAATTTATTCCCTGTTTTGTCCACTATCCTGTTGATATCGCTGGCGGTCATGCCAAAATCACTCAGTTTTGGTATTTCCAGTTCGGCAGCAAGTCTTTCCAGCTCATCAATAAAATAATCCTGATACCAGGCATCTGTTTTGTTTTTCTGATCACTGCATATCCTGCCTAATTTTGAATATTTGCCGAGTGCTGGGTGGCTGTCGGTGGTTGTCCGCAGACGTTTCAGGGTGAAAGTGTTTGCCGGGGCCATGAGGGTGCCGCAGATCACCCCATGGGGGATGGCCATAAAACCGCCAATCGCCGAGGCAAAACCGTGTACAGTGCCAAGTCCGCTATTACAGAGAACAATGCCGGAAAGAAGAGCAGCATAGGCGAGATCACCTCTGGCAGGCAGATTCCCGCCATCAGCACATACTGCGCGTACTGATCTGTGGATTGCTCTGATACCGTCAAGAGCCAGTGCATCAGTGAAAGATGAGCTGTTTGTGGAAAGATATCCTTCGACCAGTTGGCTGAAGCAGTCCATGCTGCAGGCAACTGTTGTTTGTCTGGGGCAGGACAGGACAAGACTGGGATCGATCAGGGCGAGGTCGGGGATATAATTATCGTGGCGCAGGGAACTTTTAAAGCCCTGCCGGCCAACAGAACTGAGCACCGCGTTGCTGGTCGCTTCACTGCCGGTACCCGAGGTGGTTGGAATGGCGATGAAAGGAAGCGTTTTACCGGAGGGAGCTGCGGTGCCTACACCTTCCAGAAACCGGGTGATTTCTCCCCCTTCGACCAGCATGGCGGAAAGGGCTTTTCCGGCGTCGATGGTCGAACCGCCGCCAATGGCAATGACCAGGTCAATATCATTGCCGCGTTGACCGGCAACTATTGTATCGATCATCTGCGGAGAAGGCTCGGTATCTATATGGACGGTTTTCTCCCGGATACCAAGTTTGGCAAATATCTTCTGCACCGCATCATAATGAGCAGTTGCCGCAAATGAACGGTTGCCGAGGACAAGCAGGGGCCGGGATCCGAATCGACCAATATTGTTTTCCAGTTCGGCCAGCTTTCCGGGGCCGAAAATAATCTGCGAGGGAAGTTTAAGGTTGAAAGGAGAGATCATTTTACACCAGATAAGCAATAGATAGTAATCCCTTTACCAGAAAAATCGGGTTTTTCATTCAGTCGTTTCAGGTGACAAGTTCGTAAAAGCCACAGTTATCGATGGATAAGTAAAAAGCTTCATCTTGGGGGGGATTTACGGCGCCATCACAGGTGAATGACTGAACTTTCCTGTTGCTGTTGACAGAGGACTTCAATGGAAGCGATACAAAACTCCGGCAGATCATCGGGTTTACGGCTGGAGACGAAGTTCCTGTCGACAACAACTGGTGCGTCTTCCCATAGAGCGCCGGCATTGATTAAATCATCCTTGATTCCCAGCGAGCCTGTTACCCGGACATTTTTGTAAACCCCTGCGGATATCACCATCCAGCCGCCATGGCAGATCGCCGCGACCAGTTTTCCCGCATGCGCAAAGTCTCGGATCAGCTGCAGAACGTGGGGATCACGCCGCAGCTTATCCGGCATGAATCCGCCCGGACAGAGTACGCCCGCAAAATCATCCGCCCTGACGCCGTCAACGGCGACATCGGATGTGCATGGGTAACCATTTTTCCCGGTATACTCAACATCGGCGACAGGTCCGGCCACCACGACGCTGGCACCAGCTTCGATAAATCGCAGTTTGGGATACCAGAGCTCCAGGTCCTCATAGATGTCGCCGACGAAAGCTAAAATTTTCATACCGGTCAGGGGTTTTTTCCGGTCCATGGTCTCTTCCTTGTCGTTTGCATTAGTAATTAAAGCCAGCGGCAATATGTCCAATACTCCGCCAGTCTAGTCCGAGCAGTTCTGATGCCTTGCGGTCAACCTCCCAGGGATTGTATCCGGCAATTAATTTATTTACCGGTGGATCGCAATGGGCGCCGCCGAGATGGAATTCAGCCATGCCTATAGTACAGTCCATCACTGAAAGATGCGGGACGAGGTTTCTGTTCAGGTCAATAATAGATTGCTGCATCTGGTTATGAAAGGCGGCTTTCTTCCAGCTGCCATAGCTGCCGGAATAATGTTCTGGTGGTACAAAACCCATCATATTTTTTAAGGTGCCGGTCATGCGGGCAAGAGAATGCACCTTAAGCACGGGAACAGAAATAATATAGTGACTAAACGCAATATCAGGCAGATGCATTTTCGGAAATACAGTGCAGTCAGGATTTTCCACTGTTCTTGACGGTTCATGATTTAAATCTATCAGAGGAATACTGTATTTTTCAGCAAGTGCGGTGTAACCGAGGCGTCTGAAAACCTCATTGGTTTCCATTTGTGCATCACCGCACCCTTCGGCAATGACTATTTCGGCCTTCGAATATCTGCGGATATAGTCAATGACAGCAGCACAGCACTCGGGTGGTGTGGTAATGGGATGAGGTGAGCTGTTGATTAAATTTGGTTTTATCAGTATTGCCGTCTGGGTTGCTAAATGCTCATGGGCCTTGATCGCCTCAAAGGCGGTATTGATCGATATTCTATAGGTTATAAAATCAATTATTTGGAGATCTGTAGCCATTTAATCTTTTGAAAGTGCGTGGGGTGGACCTACGGCTGTCTTGTTTTTTCTTGCATGAATATGTGCGTAAAATTTTTTACAAGCAGTCCAATTGTAACATACTCTTCGATCAGATTGCCGCTTTTTTCCAGGGACATGAACTTGAAATCGTGTCGGTATATATCACCAGGAGAATAATTGGCTCCTGTAACCGCTGAAACCATGTCGATTGTCCAGTTCACAGACAGAACGTCAACATCCGCCCACTTGATGGAAGATCATTGTTCAGTCAGGCTGATCTTTGGCCAATGTTTATCAATCTGAATCTTGTCCTTGAGGAAATTTAAGAACCGATCCCGGCTGCACGCTCCCGTACTGATGCTGAGATACTCGTCAATCATCTTTTTTTGCTCCTGGGGTCCATAGAGCGCCCATTCGGTAAACAAATCTTTTTCCTGTATTTTGGTCATGTCGTTTTCTCCCGTAGGATGAAAATGAGAACTCCTGATTTTTTATAGAGGTATATAAAGACGAAATCTTACGAAAACCTTACATCTTGATCTCGCTGATGGTTAAGTGACAGGATTTTGTGAAGAAGGAGACCTCTGATACAGAATGCTGAAGCGCAATCATTAATTAATCCAGTATATTAGGCAACAGCACAGGCGGTCGGAAGATGCACCCCTCTGGATAACTTGTCCTGCCCATGGTATAAACTATGTTCATGGTGAACCCCTTCTGGCCGCCTCTGGAATGCTTTCGGCGCATCGAAACGGCAATGATTTTTTTTCGGAATGTTCTCCAGATCAAAATTGGCATGCCGTTATGTAATTCCACGGTGGGTGGAGTTTTACAGAAAAGATACAGGTGACTGGTGCATCGAGTACTATACAAGAGCCTTCGTGGCATAATTGTGGCACTTAACCGCGACGGGGTGAGAACCATAAAGAAAACAAAACGAGATGATTAAATTTACCTATTTTCTTGTTCTTTGATGTTGATGTGAATATATATTTACCAGATGGGGGGCGACGGGAACCTTTAATTTCATAAGGAAATTCTATGGGGGATAAACATACATGACGAAGAAAAAAATCACCTGGGATGATATTCCTTCAGTTGAGGGGCTCGAGGTTGACTGGGATTTTGAACCGGAGACTGCGCTTGGCAAGAGAGCGTGGGTGAGGATGCCCAAAAGCGATTTGTTGCCGCTTCTTGATATGAAAAGCTTGCCGGTTCAGATAGTCACGAAAAATTTTGAAGGCAAGGGGACTCTGGTTGATATTGCGCAGCGCGGTCTGGCTATTCTTCTGGATACGAAACTTGCGGTAAGTGAGCAGGTAAAAATAGGTCTTTTCCTTGGCAAACAGAAGATTATGTCGCGGGCGGTGATCAGGAACGTGGGCGATGACCGGGGCAGGCATAGAGTCGGTATGGAGTTTATGGATATAAAAAAAGAGTATGAATCTTTTATCGCCGGCCTCATTGCCACTAAGGGGTATGGTTCCCTGGCATGATCTGGAACGCCGGACCTGCGTAGAAATACAGCAGGAGGGTAGGGAGACACCCGTAAATTTTTGTGATAGGGGAAAATTCGATGGACAGAAGACAATTCATCAAGGAAGTGTTGCTCTGGAGTGCCGGGTGAGCCTTGGGGTACCGTGTCTGCGGATTAATCCTCTCCAGGCAGCCACTCCTGCCCCGATAGTTGGTGTGGCTCAGGGAAAGGATTATCGTCTCCTTGTCGAAAAAGCTGTTGAAAGTGTCGGGGGGATCGGAAAATTTGTAAAAACCGGCGATACGGTTGTCATAAAACCGAATATGGGCTGGGACAGAACACCCGAGCAGGGTGCTAATACCCATCCCCTGGTGGTGCGCAGACTTGCGGAGTTGGCCCTTGATGCGGGGGCGGCCAAGGTGCAGGTCTTTGATTACACCTGCAATGAGAAGAGGCGATGCTACACCAACAGCGGCATTATCGATGAGCTGGAAAAAGTTGGTGACCGGAGAATACACTGGGAGCATATCGACCAGCGTAAATTTGTCCCTGTTGATATCGATAGGGGGATATCTCTGAAAAGGTGGGATATTTATAAAGATGCTCTGGCAGCCGACTGCTACATCAATGTTCCGGTCGCCAAGCACCACGGCCTGAGCCGCCTGTCACTGGGGCTGAAAAATTCCATGGGGATAATTGGCGGCAATCGCGGCAAACTGCACCATAATCTCGGCCAGGATCTGGCTGACCTGGCGACGGTGGTGCAGCCGAAGCTGACGGTCGTTGATGCCACCAGAATACTTCTGCGCAACGGTCCCCAGGGTGGCCGGGTGGAAGATGTAAAGATAACGGACACGGTGATTGCCTCCGCTGATCCTGTGGCGGCTGACGCCTATGCGACGACCCTTTTCGATATGGCGCCAGAGGACATTGCCAGCACCGTTGCGGCTTATAATATGGGCCTTGGCGAGATGTATATCGACAGGATGGAGATCAAAACAGTGCAGGCCTGATGCGGGCGCCGTAAAAAAATATCCAGGCGCCCCTCGCAGGGGGTATGTAAACGTTTTATCCAGCGGTTTCCCCGGTTTTTCCGGATATCTGCAGCGAGTTTTTCAGCTATGATACGTGTGAGTACAGCCAAAAAGAAAGATGGTATGCGGACTATCGTCATCCGGCGCATCGTGCAGCTTCTTTTCTTGACGGTTTTTCTCGTTCTCTTTATAAAAACGGACTACAACGGTTCAGACCATCTGGACGCAGCGGTTAATATACTTTTTCGTCTTGATCCCTTTCTTGCCGCCTGTGTGATGCTCGGCGCAAAAACCTTTGTCGCCCTGTTTCTGCCAGCTCTTGCCGTTATCTTCCTGACCTTTATTTTTGGCCGACTCTTTTGCGGCTGGTTTTGCCCCATGGGGACGCTCCTGGATATTTCCCAGAAAATTCTTCCTGCAGCGGATACAAAAAAACCGCACCTATTTTCCCGATCTCGCCCTCTCTCTTCTTATTTTTGCCCTTATTTCTTCCGCCTTTGGTTTTGCCGTTGCCGGTTATTTCGATCCCTTTTCAATCCTGGTGCGCGGTCTGGCCCAGGCTGTATATCCTGTTGTCAACAGCCTGACGGTCGATTTTTTCACCTTTACCTATCGTGAAATGCCAGATTTTATCAACGCCGTTACCGAACCGGTGTACAGTTTTCTGCGGGCCACGGTTCTGCCATCGGGCCAGAAATTTTTTCAGCTGGCGTACCTCTCACTCTTTTTGCTGCTTGGTGTGCTGCTGTTGGAAGCTGTGCAGCGGCGATTCTTCTGCCGGAACCTCTGTCCTCTTGGCGCCATGCTGTCTCTTGTCAGCCGAAGAGGAATGCTCGTCGGCAGTGGTGGCAACGCAGATTGCCGCTCTTGCCGCATCTGCAGCCAAAAGCTGCCGGATGGGGGCCATTGACGAGGAAAGAATAATTTCTATGGGCGCCTGCAACCTCTGCTTTGAGTGCGTGGAAAAATGTCCACGGCAGATAATTGGATTTAACTTGTCAACTGCCGACAAAAGTAAAACCGGGCCATCGCTTTCCCGCAGAAAATTCCTTGGTGCGGCTGTTGTCGGAATTCTGCTTCCTTCGGTCAAGGGGGTTGAAGTATTGGCGAAAAACCGGGATCCGCTCTTGATCAGGCCCCCGGGAGCCCTTGAAGAAAAGGAATTCCTGCAGAGGTGCGTCCGCTGCGCCGAATGTATTCAGGTCTGCATCGGCAATGCTCTGCAGCCTGCACTTTTTCAGGCGGGACTCGACGGAATGTTCAGCCCGGTGCTGGCGGCAAGAAGCGGTTACTGCGAATTCAACTGTACCCTCTGTGGCCAGGTCTGTCCCACCGGTGCTCTTCGGCAGCTGACGCCTGGAGGAAAAACACAGCTTTAAAATTGGCCATGCCTGGTTTGATAAAAATATCTGTCTTCCCTACGCCAAGACCATTCCCTGTATGGTCTGCGAGGAGCACTGCCCAACACCTGAGAAGGCTATTCGCTTTAAAGAGGCTGTCGTTGTTGCCGATGATGGCCGGACGATAAACATCAGACAGCCCTATGTAGTCGATGAACTGTGCATAGGTTGTGGAATCTGCGAGACCAAATGTCCGCTGCCGGGCAGAAGTGCCATCTATGTCACCAGTGGCGGGGAGCATCGGCACCCGGACAACTCCCTCACATCCTATGACGGATATAACTGAAAATATACGCGGCATTGTCCAGCGGGTTACCTACCACAACCCGGACAACGGCTGGTCGGTGTTGCGAGTTGCCCCTTTTAACAACCCCGGCAGTGTGGAGACGGTGACCGTGCATCAGACCCAGGTGTTTGCCGGTGCGACCATGGAGTTTCATGGCGCCTGGACTGTGCATCCGCAGTTTGGCCGACAGTTCAAAGCCGCCCGGGCGATTGAGAAAAAACCGGCGACAACCGCAGCACTGGAAAAATATCTGGGTTCCGGTCTTATCCGTGGGGTCGGGCCGAAAACCGCTGCCAGAATTGTCGGAAACTTTCAGGAAAATACTCTGGAGGTCTTTGAGCATGATATCGGCAGGCTGCTCGAGGTTCCGGGTATAGCCAGGAAAAAACTGACGATGATCGAGAAGGCCTGGCGCGAGCACAAAGTCGTGCGGGAAGTGATGATGTTTTTGCAGGGGCATGGCATCTCGACCCTTTTTTCGGTACGGATCTATAAAAAATATGGTGACCAGGCGATCCAGATAGTCAGTGCCGACCCGTACCGGCTGGCGAGTGATTTCTATGGCATCGGCTTTTTTTCAGCCGATAAGGTCGCCCTCAGCCTGGGACTGGCAGAAGACAGCGAGCAGCGTATAACAGCCGCCGTCAGACATGTTCTCGCAGCCGGGCGCGAGCAGGGACATTGTTATCTGCTGTCAACCCAGATCACTGCTGAAGTGGGCAGCCTGCTTGGCTTCAATCCGGAAAACCATCTGGCTGCCATCCTGCCCAGGATGGAGCTGGAAAATCAGCTGAAAGTGCGTCTGCTGCTCCAGTCTGAAGGCGGTGAACTGACCTGCTACTATTCGAAATCTCTCTATTATGACGAAGCGTTTGTGGCCGCCAAAATACGTGGTATGGCGCATTCCGTTATGATTGATAAAGCGGCCGCCGGAAAGTGGATCGATGGGCATTGCCGGCAACAGGGCGTTTCTCTCAGTTCGGAACAGGCGAGCGCCGTCCAGGCAGCTGTCGCCAGTCAATTTTCGGTCCTGACCGGTGGGCCCGGCTGCGGCAAGACCACCACCACTCTGGTTATCGTCAGATTGCTTGAGCACCTGGGCAAACGGGTGCTGCTTGCTGCCCCGACCGGACGAGCCGCCCAGCGCATGGCCGAGGTCATCGGCAGGGAAGCAAAAACCCTGCATCGTTTGCTGGAGTGGCAGGGCGGGCAGTTTAAGAAAAATGAGGAGCAGCCATTGCGGGCTGATTTTCTCATTGTCGATGAATGTTCCATGCTCGACATCTCCCTGACCGCCTCACTCTTAAAAGCAGTGCCGTCCGGATGTCAGGTGCTCTTTATTGGCGATGCCGATCAGCTGCCTTCGGTGGGTGCCGGCAATGTTTTGCGCGATATCATCGATTCCGGTTCGGTTGCCTCGTTTCGGCTCACCCAGGTTTTCCGTCAGGCGCAGGAATCGAAAATTATCGAATATGCCCATCAGATCAATAAGGGCATCACCCCGCCTATCGACTCACCCTTTAAAAAACCGGATATCTGGCAGCAGGTCTGACTGTCTTTTTATTGACTCAGACGAGGCCACCAAGGAACAATTGAGCTTTGTGGCCCGGGTCAAGCGGCTCTATGATATGGAGCCGCCCCAGCTGGAAGGGCTGACGACTGCTGAAAATTTTTATGAATTTCGAACCTCGGAGCAGATCCGTTCCGCCTATGAAGAGGATTTTGTTATCCCCAAAAAATTTCTGCACGTCGATCTGGACAAACTGCGCCAGGCGGAGGGGGCGGTGGATGAGTTGAAAGCGGTCCTTGGCCAAAGTGCACCCCTGGTCCACTCTGCATTATGGTTTAGCCGCCGTCGATGCGGTGGTTCGGCTCTATCTGGAGTGGATACCGAAATATCATGGGCGGGATTGTGAAATTCAGATCCTCTCGCCGATGACCCGCGGCAGTCTGGGGACGGGCAATCTCAATCGGGTCATTCAGGAAGCGGCCAATCCGCCGGCCAGGGGCAAGGCGCAGCTTCTGGTGGGAGAACGGGTTTTTCGTGTCGGCGACCGGGTAATCCATCGGCGCAACAACTATGATTTGGGGGTTTTTAATGGAGATATCGGAATTATCCGGGCTATCGACAATGTCAGCTCTTACCTGTGTGGTGGCTTTTTCCCCGGATGGCCGAGAGGTTGTCTATCAAAAGGATGATATTTTAGAGCTCGATCTTGCCTATGCCATAACGATTCATAAATCCCAGGGCAGTGAATTCGATGCGGTTATCATGCCGGTATTGACCCAGCATTTTAAAATGCTCTTTCGCAATCTGATCTATACCGGCCTGACCAGGGCGAGAAAACTTGCGGTGATTGTCGGTACGCGAAAAGCCATGGCCATGGCCGTGCATCAGCAGGATACCAGTAAACGGCAAACGGCGCTGCGGCTGCTTCTGCAGAGACGGGGCTAAGCCGTTTGACATGGCCGGAGTAATGCTGGAACACTAAGATCGTAGAAATGGAGAAATGGCTATTGCGGATCTGCAGTCGGAGCAGATGGGCGAGGAGAACACCGACGATAAATCCCCAGGCCAGGTTGGTGGTCAGGGTTACACTGACTATGATCAGGACAACAAACATATCTTTTCTGGCGAACATATCGAGAATAGCACAGTCCCAGCTGGCTTCCGGCAAAGATGAGCAGTACCCCCAGGATTGACATGGGCAGCAGGTTGATCAGAACCAGGGCGTGCGGACCAAAAAAGAGGGCCAGGGCTAAAAAAAGAGTGCCGATAATAACGTTTGAGCCGCCGGTTCGGGCACCAAAGCTGTAATGGGCGGCGAGCCCGCCCGCGCCATGGCAGAGTGGGATGCCCCCCAAAAGAAAGCTGAGACCATTGGCAAAAGCCATGCTCAGAGTTGTCGATTTATATGTTACCTTCCGGGACTCCTCGCCAAAATACTCTTTGGACAGATCGGTATTGGCAACAATGGCATTGCCGATGGTCATGGGCAGTTGCGGCAGCACCAGAACCAAAAGAGCCACAGTCAGATCAGGAATCCTGGGGAAACCGAGGGGAAGCAGCTCCGGCAGATAGATGCCCGGCACGAGCTGGTCAAAACCTTCATGGGTACCCCACAATAATCCGGTTAATATTCCCAAGAAATATGACGACAATGGCGGCGGGATATCTGGTGCTTTTGAGGAGAAAGAGGGTAATCGCTAAGCCAAGTACGCCAAGACAGATCCCTATCGGCACCACTCCAATTGCCTGAATGGTTAAATTCGGCTCACTGGTATGTGCGGCAAGTTGCTGAAAAGACTTACCCAGTATCATTTTTAATCCCTGGCCCATCAACAGAAGGCCGGTGGACAACTGGACGCCCCGGATAACCGATTTCGGGATAAGACTGCCGATAAAATTTATGGAGCCGGTTATGCCGATAAGAAAGAGAAACAGACCGACAAGGCCAACGGAAGCGGCAACCTGGGAGGCCGCCATGCCGGTGGCGACGGCGTAGGCGCCAATGGCTTTCATCGGTTGCACGGGAACCGGAACACCAAAATAAAAGCCGGCCAGGAGGTAAAAAATACCGATGGAATAGAGTACTCCGGTGATCGACATGCCGTTGACCATGATCATGCCGAGAGCAAGAGGCAGAAGGGTTCCCAGATCCCCAAGAGATCCGGCAAATTCCATGCGATTGTATTGAAAACGAGCTGGCATATGTTGTTCTCTCTATGAGAGGATTACCGGTGTTTACAGTGATCAAAAGAAACCTGTTGGCAACCATACTCTATTTCTTCGGGAGAAAAAGGAGAGATTTCCGGCTCCTCAATCTCGTATTCAAAGCGATGGTCATCTTCGAAGTTGCAATGTCCTTAAAGTGCGTTAAGATATGGCGGGCAGATACAACAGGTAACTCTTGCGGAGGAAGTGATGTATATTTGTGTAGATTTTGATGGAACAGTGGTTGATCATCGGTATCCCGATATCGGAGAGCCTGTTCCGGTGGCGATTGACCTGGCTGCAAAGGCTGCAGCTGCATGGGGCAAAGATCATTTTGTTCACCATGCGCTCCAACAGATCGGAAGGTATGAATCTATCTGCAGAGATGCTGTCCAGTTTATGGAAAGCAACGGTATTAAGTTGTTTGGTGTGAACAGAAATCCCGATCAGGATACCTGGACCAGCAGCCCCAAGGCATATGGCGAAGTGTATGTCGATGATTCAGCCTTTGGTTGTCCTCTGATTCACCCGAAAGGATTCGCCAGACCTTGTGTGGACTGGAAAAAAGTCGGGCCGCAGCTTGAGCATATGCTGCTGAGCAGAAGATAGGCAGTGACTGTCCATCTCTGACTAGAATGAGTTGGGAGAGCAGAGGCTGAGGGATCAGTTAAATTGTTTCTGCAACTGAATGACATACAGATCCAGAACGGTGAAAATTTCATCCGCGACAATTAAATCGCCACCCTTGACAGTGCGGGAAAGATCAGCAATCAGGGTCGCCAGTTTCTGAAAACCGAACATCCCGGCCACTCCTTTAAGAGAATGGGCCGTGGCATAGATGCTCTGGTAGTCTTCTGTCCTGTAGGAATGATTTCATCAGGGTCAAATCGCCGGAGATGGTCTGCAGCAGGTCCGGGATCATGCTCGTGGAGCGATTCAGGAATTTTTTCCGGCCGTTCATTTTCCAGGCAATAGCCTATGGCTTTATTGCCCATTGTCTCCGGCGATGGGTGCGCCTGCTCTCTGGTTGCATATCTGAACAGGGTTTGTATCAGCTCCCTTTTGAAAAAAGGTTTGGTCAGCACCCCGTCGAATCCGGCTTTGAGAAATTTGTTTTTTTGTTCCTGAAAGGCATGGGCGGTCACTGCCAGGATGATCTGCCCGGCGGTTGTCCTCGAGTTTTTCCATATCCCGAATTTCCTGGGTTGCGGTAATGCCATCCATGACCGGCATCCTGATGTCCATAAGGATGATGTCGAACATCTCTGCTGTATAATACTTCAGCGCATCTTTGCCGTTTGCAGCAGTCCGGATGCGTACGGGGTAATCCTGCAGATACATTTTGATGACATCAATGTTTTCTTTGATGTCATCGACAACCAGTATTTTCAGTTCAGGAAAATTTTCCGGCGGAATCAGCGACGCATCAAGGCGAAGCCGCCTCCGGTCTGAGGGAGCTGCCGGCGGCAGGGGAAGATGACAGCTGAAAATGGACCCTCTGCCAAGCACACTTTTCACCATGAGCTGTCCGCCCATGGCGTTGGTAAGTTTCTGGCTGATCGCCAGACCTAACCCGGCACCGCCGTGTTGTTGACTGAGAGAGTCATTGGCCTGGGTAAAACGGTCAAAAATGATTTTCTGATGATTTTCCGATATACCTATTCCGGTGTCGATGACAGTCAGGATAAGGCCTCCTTCCACTCGGTAATCTTCCTTGATAGCCAGGGTGATAGAGCCTGACTGAGTAAATTTGACCCCATTATTGATCAGATTAAGAAGGATCTGGAAAATTTTCAGCGGATCACCTATCCGTTCCATGATAAGCAGAGGGTCGTGTTCGACGATGGAAATTGAGTTTTTTTTGCAGACAAAGCGGCAGGGCGGAGGCCTCAATCTGATAAATGATTTTTTGCAGGCTGAACGGCTCGGGTTCAATGGTAATCTTGCCGGCGTCAATACGGGAAAATTCCAGGATGTTATTGAGAATCTCCATCAGTTGTCCGCCTGTTATGCGCAGGCTGCTCAGATATTGCATCTGGGTCCTGTCCAGCTCGGTTTCCGCCAGCAGGTTGGCCATACCGAGAATGATATTGAGGGGGGTCCGGATCTCATGGCTCATATTGGCCAGAAAATCTGATTTTGACAGATTTTCCTGCTGCGACAGTTTATGACACTGCAGTAACTTTTCGTTGGTTTTTTGCAGAAGGTTCTTGTTGATATTGTTGATTTTTTTTCGTCGGGTCTGCTGGGCGCTCAGCCTGGCACATCTGCTGCGCAGATAGGCACATTCCTTTTCCAGTGCATCAATTTTCTGCTGCAGATATGACTGGTTGTCTTTGGCCATTTTATCATTGTACCCACAGGGTGTGGGTGCATCATGTATGTACAGTATTGATTCGAAATATCCTGTTGCCGGGGGGGCATCGTCACTTGGTGTTAATATACCCCAATCTTGGCAAAACCAGCATGTTTTCCTTAAATTCATGGGGAAATTTCCGCTGAATAATGCTAGTGTTTGCCCACGTAGCCGCTGGCAGACGTGGCCTGAAACACCTGTTGTCAGTTTTTTGCGATGGTAAATCGTGCCGCAGTTGATCATAAAGAAATTCGCTGTTCCTCTTTGGAGTGCAGAAAATATAAGGAAGGATATCATGAGTGTGACAGTCACACAGCTTTATCGAAAAATTGATGAACATCGAGCCTATTGTTTTAATATCGAGTCCACAAGAGCATTAACCACGGAAGAGTTGACCTGTTTGCGGCTAATTCTGGCGGATGGTTTTCTGTCTGAAAGTGTTCGGGATACTCCTGTGCTGCAGGGGGCGAGAGTTGTGGAGGTCGGCCCGCGGTTGAATTTTGCCACGGCATGGTCCTCGAACATGGTCTCCATCTGCCAGGCGACCGGGCTTGACATGATCACCAGGGTGGAACGGTCCAGGCGTTATCTTGTTCCGGAATCCGAGAATCTGCAGGATTTCATTGATCAGCCACCATGACCGGATGACTGAGATTCACTATCCGGCGCCGCTGACAACCTTTCAGACTGGGGTCGTTCCGGAAGCGGTCTATGAGGTGGATCTCAAGGCGAAGGGGCCGGATGGGCTGAATGAGCTGCCGGGAATTTCCATGGATGAATGGGACCGGAATCTCTATTACGACTACTTTGTCCGCCAACAGGGTCGCAATCCGACCATCGTTGAGATAATGGATTTGAATAATGCCAACTCCGAGCATTCCAGACATGGTTTTTTTAAAGGAAAACAGGTCATTGACGGAGAGGAGATGGAAGGTACACTCTTTGATCTGGTCACCGATACGCTCAAGGCAAATCCCCGGGGATCGCTGATCGCTTTTAAAGATAACTCCAGTGTTGTCAAAGGGTATACAATCGATACCTTAGTGCCGGAGCAGCCTGGCGACCCTTCTCCTCTTGTACCGGTCAAAGTGAACTATCATCCCCTTCTTACCGCGGAAACCCATAACTTTCCCACCGGGGTTGCCCCGTTTCCCGGAGCGGAAACCGGTACCGGCGGGCGGATTCGTGACGTTCAGGGAACAGGCCAGGGGAGGCTTTGTCATCGCCGGAACAGCCGGATATTGTGTCGGCAATCTGAATATTCCCGGCTATGAATTACCATGGGAGAACAACTATCCCTGTCCGGACAATCTGGCCTCGGCTCTTGATATTGAAATTGAAGCCAGCAACGGTGCATCCGACTACGGCAATAAATTCGGTGAACCGCTTATTCAGGGATTTACCAGATCCTTTGATATGCGTCTTGATAGTGGAGAACGCTGGGGTTTTTTAAAACCGATCATGTTCACCGCCGGTATCGGGCAGATTGATGGCCGACATACCGAAAAGGCACAGGCCGAGAAAGGCATGCTCATTGTCCAGGTGGGCGGTCCGGCCTATCGCGTCGGTTTTGGCGGCGGCGCGGCCTCCAGCATGCTCCAGGGGGAAAATGAGTCGAGCCTCGATTTCAATGCGGTGCAGCGGGGCGATGCGGAAATGGAACAAAAGATGAACCGGGTGATCCGCGCCTGCAACGAGATGGGCGACAAGACGCTTATCGATGTGATCCACGACCAGGGTGCAGGCGGTCCGGCCAATGTTTTGAAAGAGCTGGTGGAAACCTCCGGCGGCCGGGTGGAGGTGCGCAATATCCGGGTGGGCGATCCCACCATGTCGGTCCTGGAGATCTATGTGGCTGAATATCAGGAACGGTGCGGTTTTCTGATCCGCCCGGAAAATATTGACGAGTTTCAAAAGAATCTGCGTCCGGGAAAAGGTGAATTGCGAAGTGCTGGGTGAGGTGACCGGTGACCTGAAGTTTATCCTCCATGATAGCTGCTGACGATACCACCCCGGTGGATATCGACCTGCCGGTCCTCCTGGGTGAGATCCCGCAGAAAACCTTTACCGATACCAGAACTCCCCTTGAGGCAAATCCTTTGCAGCTTCCTGAAGATCTGACGGTTGCCGGTGCGCTGCATGATGTGCTGCGCCTGGTGTCCGTTGGTTCCAAAAGATTTCTCACCAACAAGGTTGACCGGGCAGTGACCGGGCTGATTGTCCGACAGCAGTGCTGCGGTCCTCTGCAGCTGACGGTCAGCGATGTGGCTGTCGTGGCCCAGAGCCATTTGGGCCGGACGGGTATTGCTTCGGCCATCGGCGAACAATCGATTAAAATGCTGGTTGATCCGGCCGCCGGAGCCAGGATGGCGGTTGGTGAGGCCTTGACCAACCTGGTCTGGGCGAAAATTGAGGAGCTGGACCAGGTTAAGTGTTCGGCTAACTGGATGTGGGCCCCTAAACTGCCGGGAGAGGGCGCAGCTCTCTACGACGCGGCCCGGGCGATGCGCGATGTGATGATTGAGGTCGGGATGGCGGTTGACGGCGGCAAAGACAGTCTGTCCATGGCCACCATGGTGGGCAATGAAACCGTCAAGTCGCCGCGTGAACTGGTCATTTCAGCCTATGCCGCGGTTCCGGATATCGGCCGGGTTATTACTCCGGATATTAAAAAAATTGGTTCGCCCCTGCTCTTTATCGATCTGAGCGGCGGACAGACCAGGCTGGGCGGCAGTGGCTCTGGCGCAGGTCATGGGACAGTTGGGCGATGCCAGTCCCGATATTGGGGATGGCAAGGCTTTGCGGAACAGTTTTCTCGCCGTACAGGAGCTGATTGCCCGCGATCTGATCTGCAGCCGGGCACGATCGCAGTGACGGCGGACTCATTACCACGCTGCTGGAAATGGCTTTTAGCGGCAACTGTGGTCTTGAGGTGAGCCTGCAGGGTGGTGGGACGGTCTTTGAGAGCGCTGTTTGCCGAGGAACTTGGCCTGGTGCTTGAGTGTCGACCGGACACGATTTCAGAGGTTGAGGATCTGTTGACCAGTGCGGGGGTACCCTTTGTTCACCTTGGTACGACAACTAAGACAAAACAGATACGGGTCAGCTATAACGGCGAACAGGTCCTGGATGAGCCGATGGTTGTCCTTCGCGGCTGGTGGGAGGAAACCAGCTATCAGCTGGAGCGGCGGCAGATGAACCCAGCCTGCGCCGATGAGGAAAAGAACAATATCTATGACCGGAAAGGGCCAGGCTATCATCTGAGCTTTAGCCCCGAGCCGCCACCTGCTGATCTGCTGACCCGCACCGATAAGCCAAAGGTGGCAATTTTGCGGGACGAGGGCTCGAATTCCGACCGCGAGATGAGTTCGGCCTTTTACCTGGCAGGGTTTGAGCCCTGGGACATATGTATGAGCGATCTTTTGGCAGGAACGGTAAATCTTGATACTTTTCAGGGCCTTGCGGCCGTGGGTGGCTTTTCTTACGCCGATGTTCCGGATTCAGCCAAAGGCTGGGCGGCAACTATTCTGTTCAATCCCAGGTTGAAGCAGATGTTTGAGGACTTCTACCAGCGACCCGATACTTTCAGTCTCGGCATATGCAATGGCTGTCAGCTGTTTGGCCTCTTGGGCTGGGTTCCGGAATTGGGCCTTGACGCTGAACGTCAGCCGCGATTCGTGCGCAATATTTCCGGGAGATTTGAGTCCCGCTGGACCACCGTCAAGGTGCAGAAAAGCCAGGCGATGATGCTGAAAGGCATGGAAGGATTGGTCTTTGGCATCCACGTAGACCACGGGGAAGGGCGACTGTATTTTCCTGACAGTCGTATTTTGGGACAGGTCAAAGCAGGGGGCATGACCCCGCTGGTGTATGTCGATGATGACGGCAGGCCGACGGAGAAATACCCGTTTAATCCCAATGGGTCCGTTGAGGGACTGGCCGGGCTCTGTTCATCCGACGGCAGGCATCTGGCATTGATGCCGCATCCGGAGAGAGTCTTTCTTCCCTGGCAGGCCCATTATCTGCCGGAGGAGATGAAGGGGCTTCAGGTTTCGCCATGGATGCACATGTTTGCCAATGCCTATAGATGGTGCCGGACGGAAAAATAAGTGAAAGAGCACTTTCTTCCTCTTGGCGAGTGATTATTGTGAGAATATACTTTTAGTCAGTAGTAAAATTATCCATATTTACACGAGAGGAATGAATTATGTACGAGAATGCTAAACAAATAACCCTACCTCAGGCCCGGCAGGAGGCCTCGACTATTTTTCTTGCCAAGGTTTTTAACTGGATGGCTATGGGCCTAGGAATAACCGGTTTAGTCGCATATTTTACTGCCAATACCGGTCTGGCCATGACAATTATCGGCAGCCCGTTATTTTTTGTCCTGGTGATCGGTGAGCTAGGCCTTGTTTTTTATCTCTCCGCCCGAATAGAAAAGATCCAGGCTTCCACCGCCTCAAGTCTCTTTGTTGGTTATTCGGTGCTCAACGGTCTTACCCTGTCGGTGGTATTTCTCGCGTATACAAGCTCGTCGATCGCGGGAACTTTTTTCATAACTGCCGGCATGTTTGGCGCGATGGCCGTTTATGGTCTTGTCACAAAGCGCGATCTCTCGGGATGGGGATCGTTTCTTTTTATGGGGTTGATTGGTATTATCATTGCTTCAATAGTCAATATATTCCTGCAAAGCTCCCAGATGCATTGGATGATATCTCTCATCGGGGTCTTTGTCTTCACCGGTCTCACGGCCTATGATGTCCAGACTATAAAAAGAATAGGCGAGGAAGGAATAATGGCCCAGGGGGAGGAGGCAATCCGTAAGGGTTCTATCATGGGGGCCTTACGGCTTTATCTTGATTTCATCAATCTTTTTCTCATGCTGCTGCGCTTTTTCGGAGGCAGCAGAGACTGATTATTCTGGCTGACTGCTGCCCATAAAATCATAAAAAGCACACTCATTATATGGGTGTGCTTTTTTTATGCCTATTGACTATTGCTTGAAAAAGATTTGTTTCGTTAGTAGCTTTGAGGCAGTATGTCAGTGTAATATTCAAGGTATTGTCTCGTCCTGAATAAAAATAAAAGATAAAGAGAAAAGGAAAATCAATGAAAACAATTTTGATGCTGCTCGTCATTGCTGCAGCGGGATATGGACTGCTAAGTTATCATTTTGTTCTTTTTGACAGCAGTCTGCAAATTCTGAAGAAAACTTCGCCGCATTATCAAAATACTTTTGTCGATGCGCGGGGCAATAGAAAATTAGAGCTTGCCCTGAAGCCGGACCTTATTGCTGCGGGTATAAACGATGTGGTCAACCAGGTTGATCAATCGGGTAAAAAAGCTGTCAAACAGTAAGATGGCGCGTTTCGCAAACGTTTGCTCTATCGTCTTTACGCTGCATTAAAAAGCTGCACAAAAAAAGCGGAAAATCGTCAGATGACGATTTTCCGCTTTTTCGTTACAGGGGTTTTAGGACGGTTCAGGTCTGCCCTCACAGAGCACTGATCTCAATCTTTCGTGGTTTTGCAGCTTCTGTTTTTGGCAGATGCAGCCTCAACACTCCTTCTTTAAAGTCTGCATTCACCTTGCCGACATCTATGGACTGAGGTACTGAAAAAACCCTGCGATATTCAACATCACCGAATTCCTTCCAGCTCCCGGTTCCTTTGTTCTGCAGGTGGCGGGCTCCGGAGATTTCCAGTTTGCCATTATCGACATTTATGGTGATTTTATCCTTCATGACACCCGGCATGTCGGCATGCAGCAGTATCTCATCCTCGTTTTCATAGATATCCACCACAGGGGCAATCTTCGGCAGTTCCTGACGCTTCTCAACCATATCTTCTTTTCTTGTTGTAAGATCGGTCTTCTCACTCATAGCTCAACCTCCTCAAAAAAAAATCACAGTTCATTGTTGACAAGCTCGTAAAAACCTCGAATTTACGATGGATAAGTAAAAAGCTTCATATTGGAGGCGTGCAATTTTTCTATTATTTCGGTGTACATAAGGTACGTCGTAATGATAGAAAAATTGTAACAACGAACAAGATGAAGATTTCTTTTTACGACGCCATCATTGTTAGCTGATGCTTATCTGCTTTGGCTTAGCCGCCTCTGCCTTTGGCATGACGAGGGTTAACAGGCCATCTTGAGCACAGCCTCGATTCTGTCGACATCGACATCAGAAGGCAGAGTGAAGCTGCGGGTGAATGAGGTAGTATCGCGCTCGACACGATGGGCCTTATACCCTTTGGGGGCATCGGACTTGCGTGTGCCGTTCAGCTCGAGATAGTTTCCCTGAATCTTGATATTCAGCTCATCTTTTGACATTCCGGGAACTTCAGCAATTACCTGGAATGTATCTCCGTGTCATAGAGATTTGTTTGCGGTGAGCCATTGACAACCCTCCAACCGTAATCTTCCCCATAAGATCCCTGGTCGTTCAAGAACACTCTGTTCATCTTGGAACGAAACAGATCCATGGCGTCAAACATTCGATCAATATCACTTACTCTCGTCCACATAGCCGTTCCTCCTTTTTGTTGGTTTTTTCTCAACGGTTTCCTTCTGTCGGAATGCCGTTTCCAATGATTTTCACTTCAGATCTGTACCTGGCAGCTCCGCTTGATGTTGCCAAGAAGGTGCACTTTTCTCTGTGCTAAAAAATAAATATGAGAAAATTATATGTCAATATATCTAAAAAACATATTTTTAATTTTATTACTTATATTACTTTATTGTAGTTTATTGACAAAGTAATGAGAATGGTGTAGTTTGACGCTAAGGAGAATTCGAAATGAATAGAAAAAAAGATCAAACAGCTTTGAATGACTCACAAATATCGTTTGATGATTTGCGGAAGAAACAATCCGTTCGAGCTACATTTAAGCTCCCCCAGGATGTCATTGACCTCTTAGGGGTGATTGCCGGACAGTTGGGGATCAAGCAAAAGTCCCTGCTTGATCAGCTTATTGAGGATAAAGCGCTGCTGGCTAGGCTTGCACAGAAAAAACACCATGATCTTGATGACGAGGCAGCACGTCGACAAAAGACCTTTGTGATCAGCAGAAGTTCTTTAAGATCAATCAATGATGTTGCCAAAAAACAGAATATTCCCAGGGATACCCTGGTGGAAATATCCATCAGACGCCTCCTGCCGATTATTGAAACGGAACTGGAAAAGCATATTATTAGAAAAACGCTTCTCAAAGAGATGCAAAATTATTTAAAAATCGGAGAGAACCTTTATCGAAAAAGCCCATAAGCTGCTGGGCAAAGAAGATGTGCTGTCTGATATGCTTGAAAAGCAGATGAGTCTTGCTGAGAGAAATATCGCAACAGTGGCGGCAATTATTGAAAAAGGGATGCCGATGGAAGACTGGTAGGAATTCTGCTCACATTTTTAGAGGAGGATCTGATATGCCCAAAAACTACTATATTATATTGGGAGTTCCTTCGGGTGCTCCACAAACCGACATTAAAGCTGCGTATCGCAGACTCGCCAAAGAATTACATCCTGACCACTATGGGAAAAATCAAACACCTTTTCAGGCTCTTCAGGAGGCCTATGCTGTCCTTAGTGACCCTGAGAGCCGACGGTCCTATGATGACTCTTTAGAAAGGACTGTGAGGGCAGACCAGCCGCAGCAGAGAGAACCTGTGCGTCACCATTTCGAGGAAATTGTAGAACCTCTTATTCCTGAGCAAGGTTCCCGCTTTACCAATAAAGGCTCTCCAGATAATTATATATATTCTCGTTGGCCGACCTTCGACCGCATGTATGACCCCTTATTTGAAGATCTGGTAGAAAGAAAGAGAACTTACCGGCGGCTTTTGGCCCTTTTGAGAGTAGTGATGTAGAGCTTTTCGACCTTCTCTCGTGCCCAGGGGGTTCTGCGCAGGAATTTAAGACTGGACTGCACCGACGGGTTACTGGTGAAACAGCGGATGTTGATATATTTGGCTAACTTTTCCCAGCCATAATCGTCGGCCAGGACATTGACAATGTGTTCCAGGGTGACCCCGTGCAATGGATCTTGGGGGAGTTGTTCTTTCATAGAGCCTGTAAGAGTGGGTAAATAGAAAATTTTGCGCTGATTGCGGCAGGTTTTCCCTGTAATAAATGAAAACCTGCTTATAAGTACCATTCATGCGCAATACCAAACAAGAAATATTAATATAAAACTTAAAGGAGGATCTCCATGGCAGCTAAAAAAATTCTTATGCTCGTTGGGGATTATGTCGAAGATTACGAGGTAATGGTGCCTTTTCAGGCACTGCAGATGCTGGGCTACCAGGTTGATGCAATATGTCCTGATAAAAAAACCGGCGACTTTGTCCGGACCTCCATCCATGACTTTGAAGGTGACCAGACCTATAGCGAGAAGCGAGGCCATAATTTCACCCTCAATGGTGATTTTGCTTCGGTAAAACAAGAGGAATATATCGGCTTGCTGATCCCCGGCGGACGAGCCCCGGAATATTTACGGTTAAATGAGAAGGTGTTGTCTATTGTCAAATATTTTGCTCGAGCGGAAAAACCGATTGCCGCTGTCTGCCATGGTGCGCAGCTGCTTTCGGCAGCCGGTGTGCTGCAGGGACGAGAATGTTCCGCCTATCCGGCATGTTCTGTTGAAGTGGCGCTCGCCGGGGGCAAATATATCCCGGTTGAGATGGACAGTGCCCATGTACAGGGCAACCTGGTGACCGCGCCGGCCTGGCCTGCTCATCCTGCCTGGCTGGCTAAATTTGTGGAGAAACTGGGAGCAAAGATCGAGCTGTAAGATAGGCTGTATAATTTCGTCATAAGTAACCGGAGCAAATATGTTTACAAGACGCCTGCACAAGTTAAGAGGGTACATGGAGGAAAAGGGGTTTTCCGCAGTCGCAGTCAATGCCGGGCCGAGTCTGACCTATCTGACGGGCCTGCATTTCCACCTTGATGGAACGCCCGGTTGTTATTGTTTGTACTCCAAGCGGTGATCCGACCATTATTCTTCCTGAACTTGAAGCAGGCCAAACTTGCCGACCTGCCTTTTCCGGCACAGGTCTATGCCTATGGCGAGCATCCGGCCGATTGGTCCAGATCTTTCGGCGAGGCTCTGGGCAGGCTCAACCTTGCCGGCGGGAAGGTCGGAGTGGAGCCCGGCCAGTTGCGGTTACTGGAATATGATTATCTGCGTCTTGCCGGTGGGGATGCCGATTTTACCGATGGCTCGGAGATTTTTGCCGCCCTGAGATCGATTAAGGATGGAGAAGAAATTGCCTGCATGCGCAAGGCGGTGGAGATTGCCGAGGCTGCGCTGGAGGCGACTCTGCCGATGGTAAAAATTGGTATGGCGGAAAAAGATATTGCCAGCGAGCTCTTCCTGCAGCTTATTCGCCATGGATCGGATACCTCCCTGCCTTTTTCACCCATTGTCTCAAGCGGTCCAAACGGTGCCAATCCTCATGCGCAGCCTTCCCTGCGCGCCAATCGCCGCGGGTGAACTGCTGGTAATCGACTGGGGGGCTTGTTTTGCGGGGTATATGTCCGATATAACCCGGACCTTTGCAGTGGGTGAGCTCGATGAAGAGGCGGTAGAAAATACATAAAATCGTCCAACAGGCAAATGCAGCCGGCCGGGCAGCGGGAAAACCGGGCTTCACCTGTGCCTCAGTCGATAAAGCCACCAGGAGGTAATCGACGAGGCGGGCTATGGCCAGTTTTTCACCCACCGGACCGGCCACGGTATCGGTATGGAATGTCATGAAGAACCCTATATGCGCGGGGACAATAAGCAGCTGCTGGAAGAGGGTATGGTCTATACCGTCGAGCCGGGGATTTATCTTGCCGGACGCAATGGGGTTCGTATTGAAGATGATGTACTGGTGACTGCGGATGGTGCCGAATCGCTGAGTACTATCAGCCGGGAGATACGGGTCATTGGCTAAGAGTTTCTCAAGATCGTTGCGGATGAGTTATCTGCTGCCTGGTGCTGCAGGTGGGCCTGGACAAATTTTATTTCTCCGTAGCTGTAGTCGCCGCCCAGTGCCAGTTTTATTTCGCTGAGTTTTCTATCCGGCATCTGGTGAGTTTTTCTTCGATCACCTGCAATTTTTCGGGAGGAGAGCAGTCTGTCGATTGCCAACTCCCCCCTTGCCACGAAATGAGCCAGATGCCCCTCGATTGTGGAGATGACCATGTCGCGCTGGTCGGCTATCTGGGCTGGTGTCAAACCCTGTTCGAAAGAGCTCGAGGCTGCACTCTTTTGGTATCATGTTCCGGGTTCTTCCGGTTCTCTGGGCTTCTTTGGTTTGTCCGGCAGATCGCATCGGCTGCAGTCGGGAGGATGACGTCAACAATATTGTTTTTTTGGCGGTAGTCGGCAACCATGGCTACCAGTTCCTCGCCGTATTTTTCCGACAGTTTTTTGCCGATACCCTTTATTTTCATCAGGCCCTTTACGCGTATCCGGCAGGTTGACGACAATCTGGATCAGGGTCTTCTGATGCAGAATATGAAAATGGGGAACCCCTGTCTTCTTTGGCTTTTTCTGCCCGCCATTCCCGCAGGGTCTGGAAGAGCTCGGGATGGTCGATATCGGCTTCGGAGTAGGTGGTCGCAATCTTTTGTCTCTTTTTCCGCTCCTTTTTCGGCGCGGCTTCGATCTCAGCCGATGAAATAGCCCGGAGATATTGCGATGAGCTGAATCCCGTCGCGCAGCATTTTACCGCAGCCAGTTTGACGGCCGTCTCTTCCTGCAGCAGTTTGCAGAGTTTTTTCGCTTTTTTGCGGATCTCTTTATTATCTGTTTCTACTCTGAGCTGATCAACATATTTTCCAAGCCCTGTAGTCGATTTTTTCCTGAAAATAGGCCGATGCCTTTTGTATTCGTTCGAGTACCGTCGGATCTTCCGCCGGAAAAACGTCTTCTGTAAACATTCCCTGCAGCTGGCGCCTGAAATTTGCCCCGACTGTACAGATTTCGACTGACGGTTTTTTGCCGTAAGTTCCTGAAGATCTCCTGCACCCAAATATTTTGATCAGTTCAGGATTTCTGTCCACAATGGATAGCAGCCGGGAGAAAAGAACCTGGAGTTCTTTAAAGTCAAAACATTCCAGGAGCAGTCGCTGCTGGTAGCGGATCTTGGCCGCCGCAAGTTTTTCTGTCTGTCGGAACATCGTTCTCCGGCCTGTTCGACGAAGCGGAGCACGGCTTTGTCGGTTTTCACCGCCCTTGGCGAAAGCGGCGAGCTGAGAACCATGCCTTCAAGGGTCCGGCAGCGGCTGAGCGCCACGTACACCTGCCCGTGGGCAAAGGCCGCCTGGGCATCGATGATAGCCCGGTCAAAGGTGAGCCCCTGGCTTTTGTGGATGGTGATGGCCCAGGCCAGTTTCAAAGGATATTGGATAAAGGCGCCGATTTTGTTCTCGGTAATCTCCAGTGTTTCCGGGTCAAGGGAATATTCGATATTCTCCCAGGTGGCCGGTTCGACCATGATTTCATCAGTATCATCGGGACATTTTATCCAGATTTTTTCGCCTGAGATGCGGGTGATTTTGCCGATTTTTCCATTGAAGAAGCGTTTTTCCGGGGTCGAATCATTGCGAACAAACATCACCTGGGCCTGTGGTTTTACCTCAAGCGTCACCGCGGTGGGGAAGGAATGTTCGGGAAATTCACCTTCAATCTCGGCATCGAAAGCGATGGATTCTCCGGGAAAGTTTTTGCAGCCTGGAGGCGTTGATGGCGTCGGCACTGCTGTTATGGGTGCAGAGAGTTATATAGCCTTCACCTTCGTGGTCGGCATCGGCAAAGTCTTTGATGTAGCGGACGTTCAGGCTCGCCAGTGTGGCCTGGTCAAGGTTGTTGTCGCGAACACGGTTGAGCAGCTCGATGAAGTGGTCGTCTTCCTGACGATAGATATGCTGCAGTTCGATGGTGATCAGCTCCGTCTGGCGTAAGCGAGTTGCTGCTGAAAAAATAAGGCGAATCGTAGTATTGGTTGAACAGGCGCCAGTCGACGTCTTTGACCACCGGAGAAAGCTGATGCAGGTCGCCGATCAACAGCAGCTGCACGCCGCCAAAGGGCAGATTGCTGCGGCGGTAACGGCGCAAAACAGCGTCAATGCCATCCAGCAGGTCGGCCCGAACCATGCTTATCTCATCAATCACCAGCAGGTCGAGGCTTTTGATGATATTGATCTTTTCCTTGTTGAACCTGTGTCGGGCGGTGGTTTCACTGCCGGGGACGAATGGACCGAAAGGCATCTGGAAAAAAGAATGCAGAGTGACCCCGCCGGCATTGATGGCGGCCACCCCGGTGGGTGCGGTGACGATCATCCGTTTGGGACTTTTCTTCTTGAGATTGTGCAGAAAAGTCGTTTTTCCGGTGCCGGCTTTGCCCGTCAGATAAATATTGCAGCCGGTGTCACGGACAAATTCATCGGCGAGCTGTAGTTCTGGGTTTGCAGGATTGATCATTTTGCTTTTGCGAAAGAGCTTCTTCAGAGTTGCATTGATTCCGGCAATATCCTCTTTATCGAATTGAGCCGGGTCAAAAAAATCCAAATTCAGCCAATTGGTCATCTCTTCATATTCCTCATCTTCCGGATCCTGAGCACCTCCAGGATGTGCATATAGTGGTGAATGCCGCCGATATCTTCCGGCGGACAGGCGCGCCGGCCGGTTATCAGTACCGGAAAGGATTTGCCTTCTTCGGGGGGAAGGATTTTCTCAACGGTTATCTGGTGGATCCAGTTATCGCCGAAGTCGTAGATATATTGGAATCTGTGGCTGAATTTTTTTCTCAAGATCCTGCAGGGTATATTTTGCCTCGTTTTTCGGCCTGCTGGTTTGCCATAAATCATCCTCGTCCGGGAGGCTGTAACAGGTTCGATCGATAAGGAACTGGTGCAGGTGCAGGTCGTCCCAGTCCATGCAGATCTGGATAATACTGATGCAGCTGTTCGAGGGTGATGTTTCCAGGAACCTGGATTCTCCGCCAGATGGGTGGTTTTGCCCCCTGCAGTTCAACCTTCAGCTGATAGACTGGTGCCGGGGAACGGTCTTTTTTTTCCCATGCTTGGGAAATCGACTTTGATGACGTTTGATTTTTTTGCAGACTTGCTGCCTGAAGCAACAGCCTGTTTATCATCGCTTGCGCCGCAGCATTTTTTGTATTTCTTACCGCTGTTGCATGGACAGGGTTCATTGCGGCCGATTTTGGCGGACCGAATTGGGGTGGGGGTATCTGGACGGGTGAGTTGCTGTTGCCGTTTTTTCAGAACAGTGCGGGCATGTTCCTGGAAGGTTTCGATTGCCAGCGGCAGGGATGCCATCAGGAATACCTGGATCTGGGCCTCCCGATCGGTAAAGTTCTGAGTCCATTCCTGAAAAGGCTTCCTGGAACACTTCGTCCGGCATATCTTCGAAATAATCCATGACCTCCACAGGATCGACCAGTCCCTGGATGGTCATCATGCTATGGTAAAGCTCCTCTTTTTTCCGATCACTTATGTCAGGATACTCCTCGGGGTCCCACAGTTCTTCACGAAGGGCGATGGCTTCTTCGAAGCCGGAAACCCATTCATAGAGCGCTGCCAACTGGTTGTCTTTCAGTTTTTCTATCTTGAATGGAAATTTCAGTTTGTTGTTATCAAAATCGATCGATGAAACTTATTGTAAACCTCTATCAGGTTGCCTGTCATTGTCTGCATCTGCTCCACGGAATCGAATGCGGGCATTCACCGCCAAAAATAACCGGCATCCATTCGCTGGGAACAATCATAGTCGGGGGTCATGGCCAGACCGAACATGTAGCCCAGCAGTTCGTCATAGCTGAAGGTATCATCAGGTTCCTCGGCCATGGCCAGGAGATTTTTCAGGTTTTTCTTTTCGGTAGCTGTCAACATTGGTTGTTTGTCCCTTTTAGTTTAAATGGTTTGAGGTAGAGGTATATTCACACAAATAGCGGAAAATGACGCTTAAGAAAAGGGAAATTTGCTATTCGCCGTAAACTGGCTTATATCTGTGAGAAGGTATACCATGTTTGACGGAGGAGGAAGAGTCCTCCTTCCGCCGGCATCAAAAGAGGAACGAATGAGAGTTGCAGTTTTTTCGGATATTCACTCCAACCTGGAGGCATTAGAGGCAGTTCTTGATCATGCTTTTCGGCAAAAGAGTTGACAGGTATATCTGTCTTGGTGATGTCGTGGGCTATGGGGCAAATCCCAATGAGTGTATTGAATTGCTGCAGTCCCTCCCCGCCTGTCCCTGTCTGCTTGGCAACCACGATGCTGCAGTTCTCGGGATTCCCAGCAATATGAAGCAGGATGCTCGAAGAGTCATTCTCTGGACCCGGGAAATCCTGACCAAAACCAGCATGTGGTTTTTGAAAGAGATGGAAGACCTCATCAAATGGGACAATATTTCTTTCTGTCATTCAAATCCATACAGACCACGCAACTGGTACTATGTCTCGGAGAAAACCTATATCTCCAGTTCGTTTGCCCGCTCGAAAGCTAAAATTCTTTTTGTTGGGCATACCCATGTGCCTGTTGCCATAACCCGTAAAAATTTTTTCTGCATCTATATCAGAGTCACCACGGCATACCATGGTGGTGCCTGCAGCTGAACTCAATCGCCAGATTTTTAACGGCGGGAGTGTCGGGCAACCAAGAGATGGTGATCCGCGGGCCTCCTATCTTATTTATGACACGGATAAAAAGGTTATCGAATTTTACCGGGTTGCCTATGATTTTGAGCGGGCCGGAGAGAAAATTATTGGCGGCCGGTTTGCCGGAAATCTATGCCCAAAGGCTGGTGAACGGCCTATAATGTTGTATCGGAAAAACATCTATGCAGGGAGTATTTTCCCCTCTGCCGAACAGCGGCAGGGCGGTCCGCAGATCTTCCAGCAGTTCGGTGGCATTCTGGTACCGCATGCTCAAGGTCTCTCTGCAAACACCGCATGATGATACGTTCCAGCTCAATGTCGAGCTGGGGATTTATCGTACGCGGAGCCCTGCTTTCAACGTGTTATGTCTATATCCTGCAGGATACTTGTCATTGTGCTGAAAATAAGGAACGGCGTTGGTGGCAAAGATGTAGAGGATGACGCCGAGAGCCCAGACGTCGCTGGCGAGCAGCTTCGGCCCTCGAATTGCTCCGGCGGCATGAAATTGACAGTACCTTCAGAGCTGCTGCCCGGAGTCTGCCAGGAGAGATCGCGGGCGATACCGAAATCGAGCAGTTTCACCTGTCCGCTTTTGTTGATGATGATGTTTTCCGGTTTGATGTCCCGGTGCAAGATTTTATGTTTATGGGCATAGGAGATAACCGAGACCAGTTGCAGAAAATAAGTTCTCTTTGTCCAGTGGTGAAATATTCTGCTCCAGTAATTGCTGGAGAGTTGGACCTTCGACATATTCCTGGATCAGGATGAATTTGCCGTTGTCTTTGACGATTTCCAGCAGATGAACAATGTTGGGATGGTGGACAAGTCGTTTCAGGATGGCAGCCGAGCGCAATACCCTGATATTCATATCGGGCGAGTGGGGAGTTTTGGCCACGGCCAGTTCTATCGGTGCCGATTTCTTTGACCAGCCAGACGACGCCGAAACCGCCTGATCCAAGCTTTCTTACCTGCTGCCATTTATCGGATATCTTTTCTGTTGTTGCTTTTTGATGAGTGACTTTGGGGCAAAGTAGCTTAACCCTTCCTGAAAATAACCGACAAGCCGATTGAAAACCTCTTTACTGCCTGTTGGTGCGTCGTTTCTGGTTTCAGATGCTTCGACGGGGGGGGGCCGGGTTACTGCCTGACCCATTTCAAGCAGAATTAGAAAGCTTATGGAAAATCTGTTTTCATTGAGCGGCAGTTCCATGAAATCGTCCGCTCCGGCATTGAGAAATTTCTTTATTTCTGCTGAGTTTTTCACTGGGAACCAGGATAAGAAAGGGGACAAAAGGTCCGACAAAATCCCGGATCAATCGGATTACCCGATCCTGCCTGGGGTGTTTTGCGTCCATGTGGAAGATTACAAGACAGATTTTTTTCTCTGGGAAATCCTGGACGAATTTTCGAACGGTGCCGATGGTCAGTGGCACTGTGTCGATCTCAAAAGAAGAAACCAGTCGCTTGACAAGTGTCGTTTCAGCCGCGGACAGACCGAACAGCAGTATTGTCTCTGATGGACTTTTCATACTGTTTCCCTTTGCTGAGAGCTGTTTTTTTCTCTTCAACCTATCAGAAAAAACGGTTCCGGGCAAATGATTTTTATGGAGATGAAAGAAATATATGCAGTATATGGCTGTATAAAAAAAGTTCCGGAGTTGTGCAGGCTTGATTAAAAGCCCCAGAACCAATACTATCTCAAAAAGGATGGCGTTGTAGACAGCCTAATCTGCTCCGTTGTACCTAAGAGTATTTGCGAAGGAGCATATCTGGCTTTTATCTTACCGCCACCGGGCTGCGACAATGATTTTTCCGATTTGTCAAAGAGATCAACAGGAAGAAGGTAAGGTCTGAGAAATTGTAATTCGAAGAGTGGTACTAAATTTCGAACAGGGGGTGATGTAATGCGCGAGACAGGATATTGGGCGGATAACTATCAAAGAAACAAGCTGTCTGTTGAAGATGCAATTGCCAAGATCCAATCAGGGCAGCGGGTCTTTATCGGCTCGTCATGCGGAGAACCGCAACAGCTGGTAAAAGGGTTGGCTGATGCCAGCCTGACCTTCACTGATCTTGAAATTGTCCGGATGTTCAGCGGTGAAAGCACCTCACTGTCCAAAATTGCTGAAAAATCAAAATCCCAGAATCTTAATATCCGCTCTTTTTATCTGGGCTCGGCCAACTCGAAAAGTTTTAAAGGCGATCTGCGCTTTATAACCCCGATCAATCTTTCCGATATTCACAAGCTGATTAAATCCAAATTGATGCCTATCCAGGTTGCCCTCATTCAGGTGTCTCCACCGGATGATTTCGGCTGGATGAGCCTTGGGATCTCCGTCGATGTCACCGCCTCGGCGGCAGCCGGTGCCGATCTGGTTATCGCTCAGGTGAACAGTAAAATGCCGAGGGTATTGGGCAGGAGCTCGATCCATGTCAACGATATCGATTACTTTGTCGAACATGATGAAACGCTGATTGAGATAGGCACCTATCCGGATGTTAAAGCCGCCGGGAAAATTGCCCGTTATGTTTCCCGGCTGGTGGATGATGGTTCGACGATGCAGATGTCGCTTGGCGGAACGTCTGAAGCCAATATTCAGGCGCTGATGGAAAAAAATGACCTGGGTATTCATACCCAGTATGTGACCAACACCATAATGAAACTTATGGCCATGGGGGTGGTGACCAACAAGAAGAAAGGGTTTAACAACGGCAGGATCATCTGCAGCAATGCCATCGGCAATCAGGATCTGTACGACCTGCTTGATCACAACTCCGCCGTCGAATTTCATCCGTCCAAATATGTTAATGATCCCAGGAAAATAGCCAAAAACAGGAAAATGGTGGCGATGAACACCGCCCGGGAGATCGATCTGACCGGTCAAGTGACCGCCGATGCCCTGCCCTTTAATAATTTTTCCGGCGTGACCGGTATTCTGGATTTTTTTCGGGGTGCGGCCATGTCGAAAAAGGGCAAGTCGATCCTGATGCTTACCTCCACCAAGAGATGATGGCACGAAGAGCCGTATCGTACCGATGTTGCAAAATAAGGCGGTGGTTGTTCCGCGCAGCGAGGTGCAATATGTGGTGACCGAATATGGATCGGTAAATCTTTTTGGCAAGAGTATTCAGGAACGGGCTCTCTCCCTGATAACCATCGCTCACCCCGATTTCAGAGACCAGTTGTTTGAGGAGGCAAAAGAACTCGGTCTACTGGGACCGGAGCGAACCCTGAGAGAGGAAATGCATTCAATCTATCCTCTTGGGCTTGAAGAAACCAGAGTAATCTGGCCGCAAGAAGATCACCTTCAGACCGGTAAAACTCACCGATGAACGAAGTATTCAGGAACATTATTACCGGTTGGACAGTACTGATGTCATCTCCAGATTTTTCCACGAGAAAAAGAGCTTTATCAGTAAACAGATCGAGCGCACCTTTATTATCGATTATCTCAAGGATCTGACCATTGTTGCGGTCGAAGGACAGTCGGGCTATGAGCGGGTCCTGGCGGTTGGGGAGTACTACCTCAATCCGGAAACCGAGATGGCGGAGATTGCCTTTTCGGTGGAAAAGGATTGGCAGGGAAAGGGCTTGTCTTCAATCGTTATCCAGAAACTGGCCGAGGCGGCAAAGAGAAACGGCATCAAGGGACTCACCGCCTATACCGTCAAAAGAAAACAAACGGATGGTGAAACTTTTTAACACTCTCAATTATGAGGTAAAAGTGGTCTCCCAGGGCAGCATGATCTACCTGGAGGCCAAGTTTGATGAGAAGCCGGAGTCTGATAAATGACGGCGTCGTAAAAAGTGTTTTTTAAGTTCTCGGATGGCTCAGGAGAAAGTTTGATATACGAGGCGTAGTGTTTTTTGAAGTTTCTCGACCATACATGTAGTATGTCGTGAAGCTTCAAAAAAACCTACAACGAAGTAGTTCGGACTTTTTACGAGTCCATCATAAATAGCAATGCAGCTTCTTTGGTAAAAAGTGCCCTTGTTTCATCTCAAGCCTGCGCGGCAGGCAGGGTTTTTCTTGAAATGAGAGTGCCAAACACGCCGGAAAGCAGAGAACCGATAATGATACCGAGTCTCTCATCAAAAACCGCTAAGGTAGATGTCTGATCAAAGGCGAGTCCGCCGATGAACAGGCTCATGGTAAACCCAATACCGCACAATGCTGCCATGCCATAGAGAGAACCCCAGGTCATACCTTGAGGTATGCTGGTGATTCTGAGCTGTATGCCCAGCCAGATAAAGCCAAAAATACCAATCTGTTTTCCCAGAAAAAGTCCCAGGGTAATACCGACCGGCACCCCGTGGGTGAAGAATTCCGGTGTCGTGTCGGCAATACTTATGCCGCTGTTGCAGAATGCAAAGATCGGCAGAACAAAAAAGGCAATAGCGGAGTGGAGATCATGCTCAATTTCCATTGGAGGAGAGTTGCCGGGATCTTTCTGGGAGCGCATGGGTATAAGCTACACCAAGGGATGCCAGAGAGATGGCGTCGGTATAGAACAGGGCAATAATAACAATTGCCCCGATATCATCAAAAATTGCCAGGGAAGTGAGCAATATTTTCAAACTGATTGGTACGCGGGAGCCGAGCAGGGAGAGGATACCGAGGGCAAAGGCAATATCCGTTGCCGCAGGAATAGCCCAGCCGCGCATGGCAACGGGGTCTTTGAAATTAACGGCAATATAGATAAAAGAGGGAATCAGCATGCCGCCGAGAGCTCCGAGGGCCGGCAGGATAATCTTTTTTTTATCTGCCAGTTCCCCGATGAGGAGTTCTCTTTTGAGTTCGAGGCCGACCAGGAAGAAAAAACTGGCCATCAGGCCATCATTGACCCACAATAACAGAGGCTTGGCAATTTCCAGGGGGCCAATCCGGATGTGCACCGGAGTGGCTAAAGTCGGACAATAGCAGGAAAACTCTCTTTTTTATTGTTTTTTCGCCCTGTAAATCCTGGAGATTTGGTAAAATTCATGTAAATTGGTAACGACTTTTTCAGGTAAGTGTCCGACAGCATATTACAAGCCTTGCGGGGTGTTAATACTGTCTGTGGTCCAAGGTGTTTACTGATCCATTTTCAAACAGGCCTCAAGGAAAATTTTTTATGAACGTGCTTTTCCTCTGCATTCTCTGGATAAGCTGGTGTGCTCTACATTCCATTTTGATCAATGTATCCGTCAGTCAATTGATAAAGCAACGGTTACCCTGGCTGTCCCGATACTATCGTCTGCTCTACAACGGTCTGTCTTTTTTCACCTTTATGCCATTATTCATTGTCACCAGGATGGCTGATGGGCCGGTGATATTCAGCTGGCACAGCTACATTCCTGTTCGAATCCTTCTTTTTGCAACCGCCTTGCTGCTGTTTATAGGGGGGGCAAAAAAATACGATCTGCCTTCTTTCCTTGGGGTCAAACAGTTGCAGACAGGAAAAGAACACCTTTTGCTGAGTGAGACAGAAACATTCACCGAAAGTGGAGTGTTCGGGATCACCCGGCATCCGTGGTATTTGGGCACCCTGCTCTTTATCTGGTCAATGCTGACGGAGTATCCTCTGCCGGTTTTTCTCGCGGTGTGCATTATGAGTGTCTATCTGGTGGTTGGAACGGTGCTGGAAGAAAAGAAAATTGTCGCCATATATGGTGACAGTTATTGCCGTTACAGGCAGCGAGTTTCCATGTTCTTCCCCTGGAAATGGCTGCTCCGTTTGTGGCAGGGATGGCATCGGAACAACCGAGTAAAGAAGTGAATATTGATGGCGTCGTAAAAACTCATCATCTTGTTCGTTGTCACAATTTTTATATCATTGCGACGTACCGTATGTACGCCGAAATAATAAAAAAATTGCACGCCTCCAATATGTAGCTTTTTACTTATCCATCGAAAATTGAAGTTTTTACGAACTCGTCAATATTTAATTGTCATAAAAGAGATGTCTGGAAATTATGAACTGTATCCTCACGCTGGTTGCATCGGATAGTAAGAAACCTCTGCTTAAAAACCATTTGCAATGGCTTGAGCAGTGTCTTCCCGGGAAGGTTCTCGGGACTCACTGGCTGTCTCCCGGGAAGGCGGCGGATCTGCAGCTGTCGGCCCGACCGGATAGGCATGCCCGGACTGCAATAGAAAATTTTTTAGCCGAGGACAGGATTGATTTTTTTGTCGTCGCTGATGGTCCCGCCAGACAAAAAAAACTTCTCGTCGCCGATATGGATAGTACCATGGTGGTCGGTGAAACCCTTGATGAACTGGCAGCGCAGTGTGGAATAAAAGAAGAGATTGCCGCCATCACCGCGCGGGCCATGGCGGGAGAGCTTGATTTTCAGACAGCCTTACGGGTCAGGGTGGCGATGCTGAAAGACTTACCGGAAATAGCTCTGCAGACAACCCTTGCGGCGATACAGCCAATGGCCGGAGCTGAAAAACTGCTGACGACAATGCGGCACCATGGGGCCGTTTGTGTGTTGGCCTCGGGAGGATTCAGCTGTTTTACGGAAGCGGTTGCGGCAAGACTTGGGTTTCATATCAGCCATGGCAATATTCTTGAGGTCAGGGAAGGCCGGTTGACCGGTAAAGTGCGCGAACCGATTCTCGATCACCGCTCCAAGCTCTCCTTTCTGCAGCACTACCAGGAAGCCTATCGGCTGGATACGGCAGAAACCCTTGCCATAGGGGATGGGGCCAATGACCTGGCGATGATCAGCGCTGCTGGGCTCGGGGTTGGCTTCCATCCCAAACGTTTTCTGAAGGAACGGATTGAAAACAGTATCCTCTACGGAGATTTAACCGCACTTTTATATGCCCAGGGGTACGAAGTTTTTTAGAAAACTCCTCGTCCTATTCAACTTCGGATAACTCCTGGCTTTTTCCGGGACCTTCCTTTTTTTTTAACCATTTTGTGGGGCAGTTTTTGCTCTCTGCAAGAGTATACCACAATGTAAGATGCCATAACTCTTGCAACTTTCCTTTCCGTCTCTTTCGTATCAAAAATAATTGAACAAAGCATAAAAATATTAGAGTGACAATGTTGCGTAATTTCTTGTAAATTTAAATAGTTTCTCGACCAGTAATGAGTATTGTAATAGTATGTTGAGGATTTTTTCAAATCATTTCCGGACCTGTCTTGTGTGTCGTGCGGAGCTTTTTGTTGCTTTGGTGTGATAGGTTTTTGGATAAGGTATTAACTACAGGTTTTCAATTGACAGCAGGCTGCCATCTATGATTTTTACTGCTGCCTGCAGATCTCTACGGGAGATAGTTAGGTGATTCATAATTTTAATGATGATATTTCAACTCCGGATAAATTTGTTGTAACTCTCGAACTGGTGCCAGGTCGTGAATCGAGTGGCAGAACCATCGACACGATCACCGGAATTTCCAGAGATGCTTGTGCGGACGGGAGAATCACGGCGGTTTCAATTACCGATAATCCTGGCGGCAACCCGGCTCTTAGTCCCGATGCCCTGGGCCATGAGATCCTCAAGGACGGAATGGATGTTATTGTCCACTTCACCTGCCGGGACACCAATCGAGTCGGCATGGAAAGCCGGGCTCTCCAGCTTGCCCATATGGGCATGAAGAATATTTTAGCCCTTACCGGCGACTATTCCGGCAAGGGTTTTGGCGGTGCTGGTTCGCCGGTCTTTGACTTCGATTCGGTAATCCTTACCTCGATGCTCAGTGATCTCAATAAACGGCTTATAAGGTCCGGTCATTCCAGTATCTTTGTTACCGGCTGTGCCGTTTCTCCCTTTAAATATACGGAAGCAGAGGCATGGGTTCAGTATAAGAAACTGGAGAGGAAAATAGACGCGGGTTCTTCGTTTATCATTACCCAGCTTGGCTACGATATTGACAAATATGAAGAACTGTTGCTGTTTAAAAAGGATAAGAATATTGACACTCCGGCTCTTGCCTCTCTGTATCTGCTGGACAAACGGTCCGCCCGGCCGATGCATAACGGCAGAGTTCCCGGAGTTCACGTCACTGATAAGCTGTTCAACCGGGTCATGCAGGAGTGGGAAGTTGCCGGCGACGGCATGAAACACGCCATTGAGCGGACTGCTCGGCTTGGCGTAGTGTTAAAGGGGATTGGCTATAACGGCATCCACCTGGGTGGAATACATGACAGCTTTGAAACTGTCGGCAAGATACTTGATCGGATGGCGGAAATTGAACATAACTGGCTGGATTACCTTGCCGAATTTCGTGAGAATGAACCCAATCGCTTTTATCTGTATAAACAACCGTCAACGGCAGCAGCCGCTATTCCGGAAAAGGAGAGGATTAAGGTAAAGGTCACGGAAAATTTTCACTATCTCTTCCTGCGCACCGCGCACGATCTTTTCTTTGACAAGCGGGCGTCTCTTGCGCCGATGTATAAAAAAATATCCAGCTCACTGGATAAGAGTAAAACATCATGGCTGTTGAAAGTATTTCTGGAAGATCCATTTAAAAAACTGATGCTTTCCTGCCAAAGCTGCGGGGATTGCGGGATCCAGCATGTGGGGTTTCTCTGCCCCGAGTCGGGGTGTCCCAAACACACCCGAAACGGTGCCTGCGGAGGCAGTAAGGATGGTTTCTGTGAGGTGCACACCGATAAGCTTTGTGTCTGGGTTCGGGCATATCGGCGCATGAAAAAGCATGGCGAGGCGGAAAAACTCACCGGTGAATTTGTCCCGCCGCGGCTTTGGGAATTAAAGGATACCTCGTCGTGGATTAACTTTCACCTGGACAGGGATCACCAGAAGCCTCCGAAGCCGCCGGCGCGGATGCTCTGATATCCTTGGCTTGTGTTTACTATCCCGTTCCGAAGAGTGTGTTCAGCGGCATACCATTCGGAGCGGGAGTTTTTATGGTTATTTATATTTATAACTGGATACCAGTTTGTCCAGAGATTGGGCCAGGGAGTTGAGAGAGTTGGAGTTTTCGTCAACCTTCCGGGCGTTGTCGTTCATATCCTTGGTTGAATTGTTTATATCGGAGATTTGCTGCGCGACCATCTGCGAGACATTTGAGCTTTCCGCAACGTTGTTGTTGACCTCCTGAATGGCCATGGATATTTGCGCGACATTCTGCGATATTTCTCTGGCCGTTACCGACTGTTCCTCCACGGCAGTGGCAATTGTGTTGACAATTTCGCTGTTTTCACCGACCACATTGCCGATATCGGCAATGACTGAAACGGTTGCTTTTGTGGTTGTCTGTATCGACTGGATGCGTTCTTTAATCTGATCCGTGGCCTGGGCCGTCTGTTTGGCGAGATCCTTGATTTCATTGGCCACGACTGCAAAACCCTTGCCGGCGTCGCCGGCTCGTGCGGCCTCAATGGTGGCATTCAGCGCCAGAAGATCCACCTGTTGGGAAATCTCCGATATGGTTTCCAGTACCTTGGTTATTTCCTTGGCGGCGGAGCCCAGTTCATCGACACTCACCGAGGCGTTGGCCGCCTGGGTCACCGCGTTATCTGTCACCGTTCGCGCTTTTTCCGATGTTTCGGCTATCTCATTGATGGTCGAGGTCATCTCTTCTATCGCCGAGGCGACTGCGTTGACGTTGGCCGCGGCATCTTCCATGGAACTGGCGACAAGATGCATATTGGTCGACATCTCCTCAACGGCGGAAGCCGCCGTCGTGGATTGATTCATCGTGTCCTCGGCAACCGTCGTCAAGCCCGAAGATATCCCTCTCAGGGTGGTTGAGGAGTTGTTAATTTCTACAGATTCTTTGGCAATGTAGCCAATCATTCCCTGGAGTTTATCGGCAAAGGTATTGAACGAGTTGGCCATATCGCCAAGTTCGTCCTTGCTTTTCACATGCAGGCGACCGGTGAGATCACCTTCGCCCGCGGAGAGATCCCGGAAGAATGCATCGGCTTCACGGATTGGCCTGGCGATACGGGTCGCGAGAAAGGTGATCAGTCCGCCCACCGCCAGGATCATTGCTGCAACAATCGAGGCAATGAGCAGTTTCTGCTGATTGAGAATGGTGTGGATCCCTTTTTCCTGAACAGCCATGGCCTTGTCGATATCGTCGATATAAATACCGGTACCGACTATCCAGCCCCATTCCTTAAAGAGCTGGACGTAGGACAGTTTGCCGGCCGGCTTGTCTTCACCCGGTTTAGGCCATAAGTATTCGACAAAGCCTTGTCCTTTGTCTTGGGATATTTTGACCATTTCCTGGAAGAGAGCCTTCCCCTCCGGATCGCGAAAATCCTTTACGGAAGTTGTGTTCAGCGACGGTTTGATAGGATGCATGACCATATTGAGGTCTGTATCGATAATAAAAAAATAATCTTTTCCATCCGGTCCAAAACGGAGCTTGCTGATCTGTGTTTTGGCCTCATCCATAAAGCGTTTTTCGGCCGTCTCCAGATAGACACCGGTGCCGATAACCCAGTTCCAGGGTTTGAACAAGCGCACAAAAGAAAGCTTGGCAACCGGTTTTTCCTCTCCCGGTTTGGGCCACATATAATCAACAAAACCCTGGCCGTCGGCCCGGCAGACCTGGACCATCTCCGCAAAAAGGTGCTTCCCGTTCGGGTCTTTGAAATCGGCGAGGTCCTCACCGTCCAGGGCGGGCTTTATCGGATGCATCACCATTGCCGGCTGCAGGTCATTGATCCAGAGATAGTTTCCTCCGGCATAGCGCATACTTTTGACTACTTTGAGCGCCTGCTCCTGCTTTTCATAGATGGACGGCCCTTCCTCATCATAGATAGCCTCTATAGAGGAATAGGCCAGGTTGACCACTGACTGGAGTTCTTTTTCATACGCCTTGGCGATCTTCTGGGTGTCATGGGCTGTCTGGTACTGGGAGGCGAGAATCTCAAAGGTATTGCGAACGAGGTCTGTCAGCTTTTCCTTTTTGTCATTGAGCATTGTGGAGTGAATAATAGTCAGGCTCTGCTCGCCCTGTTTTTCAATGCTGGAAATGCTCAGATAGAGGAGAACCAGGCCGAAGAGAAGAAAAAAAGGCAGAGTGGCAAGAAGAATTTTTTTTGTGATGGTCATATTTTTTCCTTCACCTGGAATTTTGACAATTCGTAAAAACCTCAAATTTGATGGATAAGTAAAAAGCTTCATATTGGAGGCGTGCAATTGATCATGCCTACCGGTACGCTGCAACTATGTGGTTAAGCATGATCCTGCAGCAATACATTTCGGATCAGTTATACTTAACCGTCGCATAAAAAAAATGAAACTTCAAGGAGCGGGCGAAAAAAGGAGACGTGGTATCAATGCGAAAAGAGTGTGACTTGGGAGACGAACCGTATGGAGCCAGAAAATTCTCCCTACATTCTCTTCATCTGTCGGGTGATCAATTGGAGATCCTCCGGGCGGTCAACACCAAAGCCACGGTAGTCGGTCATGACGACGTAGATATTGATACCTGCTTCAAGAAGTCGTAACTGTTCAAGTTTCTCTATCTTTTCCAGAGGGCTGGGAGGCAGTGAGGTGAAGGTTTTGAGGGCGAAAAGGCGGTAGGCATACAGGCCGATATGCAGCAGGTAATCGGTATCGGTCTGATCAACATCGCGGATGTGCGGAATTTTTGCCCTGGAAAAATAGAGGGCAAAACCTTTTTCCGAACGTACTACTTTCACCCGGTCAGTATTTTCCGCCTGCTCGGCATCGATCAGCCGGGCCAGAGTGGTCACCTGGATGTCCGGATCAGCAAAGGGTTCGACTAATTTTCGCGGCATTTCCCGGTCAAGAGCCGGTTCATCTCCCTGGATATTAACCACCACCGCTTCATCTTCCAGGCCGAGGATCTCTGCCGCCTCCATAATCCTGTCGGAGCCGCTGGGATGGGCAGGGTCGGTCATTACCACCGGGACGCCGAGGTCTCTGGCTGCATCAAAAATGCGCTGGTCATCCGTGGCCAGACAGACTTTTTTGAGCAGCGGGCAACTGATTGCACGTTCATAAACCCAGTAAAACATGGGTTTGCCGAGGATATCAGCCAGGGGCTTTCCCGGGAATCGGTGGGACTGGTATCTGGCCGGAATAATTGCGTAGCAAGGGGGTAATGAATTCATACTATCTTTTTCTCTGAACAATCCAGTGTCTCGATAATCTGCTGACACACCTGATGTGTGCCTCCTTTACGTGGTTCAAAATACTCTTCTGCCTGCTGTATTATTTTATCAGTTGCCGTATCACCATCAATGGCGTCAGAGCAATGCCGGTCACCAGTTCATTTTCGTCAGCAACTTCCTGTACCAGTCCGCAATCAATAATTTCCTGCCCCACCCAGGCAAAATTCTTCCAATAGGGCCCGATGACTGGTTTCAATCCGAAGACTAAAGGTTCAAGAAAATTCTGGCCACCCAAATTTTTAAGAGAGCCGCCGACAAAAGCAGCCCCGGCAAGAGCGTAGGCTCCGGCAAGTTCGCCGAAAACATCCCAGACAATAACAGTTCCAGGGGCTTGGCGGACGAGGATACTTGAACGTTTGCTGGCGGTGATTTGGTTTTTTTGCAGCATCAGAAGCCAGTTATCTGCCCGCTCGATATGCTTGGGAAAGAGACCGATGACACTATCGGGCCGGGCAGCAAGGAGCTTTGTGACCGTCTTGCCGGATCTTGTCCTCTTCCTCCCGGCGAATGGAGCCAAGTACGATAAATGGGCTCTTTTGCGGTAAGATATCGCTGATTGGGGAGTGCACCGGCAGGTTAAGCTGAGGGGCTATTCGATCAAATTTGAGGTTGTTCATCAGAGAGACTTTATCAGGGCCGATCACCGTGGAAAATCTCTCGCTGTCTGACGGGGAAATAGCCAGAACCTTTTATGGGACCATATTTTCGGAAAAAAATGGCAAAATATTTATATGATCGAAAACTTTTTATCGACATCCGGCCATTAATCAACAACACCGGGATATCTTTTCTCCAGGCGGTTATGAGAAACCCCGGCCACAGTTCGGTCTCGACAATAATTGCCAGTTTTGGGGAGAACCTGGTAAAGGCTTTTCCCATGAGAAATGGCGCATCAAATGGAAAGTAGGCAACGGTGATGTCGAGAAGACCGTGGCGGTGGCTATATGTAGCGCGGCCGTTCTTTAAAATGTCGACCCCTTGTTTAGTGCCTGAGGTTACCAGCACCCGCCAGTCTCTCATCCTTTGGCAAAAGAGTTTCAAGACCTTCCAGCACCATATTGGTCAGGAGCGACTCACCGCCTGACGCTGCCTGAATCCAGAGATCAAACGGGCCCTCTGTCCAGTCTTTCAGGGTGCGCTGCTGCCAGCCGAATCCAATCCGCGGGGAAGTGTTTCAGGATGGGGATCGCCAGTTGCCAGGCAAAATTGTACAATGCAATAACGATGTTTGTCAACGGGAGGTCGCCACGAAGGGTTAGGAGAAAAAGACCGTTTCTGGACGGTCACTTGTAAATAAAAAGAGTTAATAGAACAGGACAACGATCGTAGCGTGTTTGCCGAATCGTTTCAATCATATTTTCCGGTCAACTCCGGCAGGATACAGATCGTGGTACTACCGGCACAAGGTAAGAAGTTCATCTGGGCCGGCCTGGACTTTTGCATTGTGCAATGCCGGGACGCTAAAAAAACAATTCGTTGTGATCAGCTGCAGAGGTAGTTATATTAGAGGTAACTATTCGACATTTTTAACTGATTTGTGCAGAGAAGATCCCTTCTGGCGCTTGGGGAACAATTGCTGTTGCAAATATGCAAGAAATGCGAAGTAAACGACAAATTTTTGGAAATTTTCGGATTCTGCGCAGGATAGCTTCACTCCAAAATTTGCATGCGATAAGAGCTGGAAGCGGTAATGCCGCCGCAAAGTTTGCTTATGGTACAGCTTTATCTCAACGAATACATAAAAAATCTGGTCGGCCGAACGGTGTGTATTGCCTGTCGCGAGGGAATCCTGCGCGATCATTTCAATGAAATTGTCGCCGACATCAAGTTTCTGGTGAGAAAGGGGGTGACGACCACGCTGTTTCACAACCTTCCCAACCGCTTTGCCAATCAGAAATTGCTGCGTAAGCTGGAACTGCGGCTGCCCAAGACCAGCCTCATCAGGATTGCTCCGGAGGTTGATTTTTATGAAGCGGTTTTGCAGCATCCGGATACCATCTATAAGCTCATTTTTCTTGAACGTCAGTATCTTACTGATAACCAGGGGCAATAAGATTAATGCCCTGACCACAGGACAGGGTAAGGGAGGCATCGACCGATTTTGGTGATCTCATTGCCAATGTGAATTTCAGAGACACCATGAACCGGCTTTGCGAAAAAATAGAGGCCGGGCAATGCGACCGTATTCATATTCTGCCAGCCGGAAAAAACACCATTAAACATGAGCTTTTTACGGTAGAAGGAACGGGAACGATGCTCGCCGATAACTTCATCGAGGAGTTTCGGCAGGTGCAGACCGATGAGGATGTGGCGATTGTGCATCGGATTCTGACTATGTATAAACGTTCTGGTTTTTTGAAACCCCGAAGCAAGGGGTATCTCAGTCGCAACCGGCATCGATTTTTTGTTACGGCGATTGACGGAATTGTGGTCGGTTGTCTGGAACAGAAGATAATCGATGAGAGGACCGTGGAGTTGGGGGCATTGGCTATTTCCACCCGTTTTCGCAATCAGCGGGTAGGGGTATATACGGTGAATGCCTTTATGCAGAAAATGGTGGATCAGGGCTTTATTCATTTTATTTCACTGACAAAGAATCCCCGGCTGCAGGCACTCTTTCTGCAGCTGGGCTTTGTCCAGGAGAGTCCGCCGCGATATGCGCAGCGCCAGAGCGAGAGTCCCGATGTGAAAATGTTTTACAAATCCTACGAAAATTAAAGAGTGATGGAGTAATATTGATGCCCATTGAAGTCGACAGTCATACCCATACCGTGGCCAGCGGCCATGCCTACAGCACTCTTGCCGAAAATGTCGCGGCTGCAGCCGCACAAAATATCAAACTGCTCGCTATAACCGATCACGGCCCGGCAATGCCTGGTGCACCGCATTTTTGGTTTTTTAAGAATATGCGGGTTATTCCCAGGATAATTGATGGGGTTGGTGTTCTCCGGGGAGTTGAGGCCAATATCATCAATTTCAAGGGTGAGATAGATATAGATATTGATACCCAGCACCATCTGGATATTGTTTTGGCCAGTCTTCATGAACCGATAATAACTCCGGCAACGAGAACTTTGCACACCGATGGAGTGGTCAAGGCCATGGCCTCCGGAAGAGTTGATGTCTTCGCCCATGGCGGCAATCCAGCTTTTCCCATCGATGTCGATGAGGTGGCAAGGGCCGCCGCCTATTATAAAGTGCTGGTGGAGATCAATAATTCGTCTTTTACCACTTCCCGCCCGGGCAGCGAGAAAAATTGTGCAGCCCTCGCTGAGGCTGTTGCCCGTCACGACGGCTGTCTGACCTTTGGCAGTGATGCCCATATCGCCAGCAAGGTAGGTGTTTTCGACGAATGTGTCGCTTTTACCGAAACCATTGGTTTCCCAAGAGAGCGAATTCTCAACTATAATGGTCGCCTGTTTCTCGAATTTTTAAGTGGAAAGAATAAACAGGCAGATCTCTCCGGGCTGAAAACTTTGTTTGCACAATAAATAAAGTTATAAACCTCAATTTTTGATGGATAAGTATAAAACTTCAGAATGACAGGTGAATGTTTCGTCATTGCAGGCAATTTGGCATATTCTATGTGATGCTTTTCAGGGTAGGGGTTGGACTGAAGAAAAAAATCTGACAAGGGGGCGAAAATGAGAAAAATTAATCAAATTGTTGTTCCTGTGGACTTTACTTACCATAGTGACAAGCTTGTTGAATATGCAGCGTATATGGCCGGAGAAGTTTTCTGCGGTCATCCATTTCATCCATGCCGTCGAATTCTATCTGGGCAATTCCATGACGGCTCTTGCCATGTTCAGCAGTATCAAGAACAGCTCCTTGCTGATGAGAAAATAAGGATGGCAAAGCTGGTTGAAGACAACCGCGAAAGATGCCAAGGGTGTACCGGGAAGGTGGTTGTCGGCGATCCGGTTGATGAGATAGTCGAATTTGCCAAGGCCCAGGATGCAGACTTAATAATTATGAATACCCATGGTTCTAAAGGACTGGAGAAGATCATGCTGGGCAGTGTGGCGGAACATGTTCTGAAGCGGGCCCATTGTCCTGTATTGATCATGAATCCTTTTAAACCTAGTCTTTTAACTGCTGTGTGGAGAGATCAGTCGGGAGAAACTGATAAATAACACCCGGACAATCTTCATGCGGTGTTCGATGCCCTGCCAATGGCTTGATTATTTGCCCGATGTATTGCTGTTTGGCATCAATTCTGTGAGGGTAAACTGTGAACGCATGAAAAGACTTCGCCATACTGGTTATAGAAGCAAAAGACAAAATACTGTGATTTTTATCGTTGCTGCTGATTTTTACTGCTGCCCCGACATTTGGTCCGGCAAAGGCAAAAAGATCATCAATATCGGGGTGCTGGCTGTGCGTGGAGCGGAACAATGCCTGAAAAGCTGGTCGCCTACAGCAGACTATCTTACCAGTCATATCCCGGGATATATCTTTGTCATTCTTCCGCTCACCCACGAACGGATAACTCGCAAGCGTTCAAAATGCAGAGGTCGATTTCATCCTGACCAATCCATCATATTATGTCGAGCTGGAACAAGGATATGGTGCCAACAGGATCGCGACCATGAAAGAGCTGCGGCTGGGCCGGATCTATTCCCAATATGGCAGTGTTATCTTCAGTCGTGTGGATCGGACTGATATCAGAAAGCTGTCGGATCTTAAAGGGAAGTCGTTCATGGGGGTCTCCGAGGGATCTCTTGGCGGCTGGCAGATGGCCTGGCGGGAACTTGAAGGAACACGGCATTGATCCTTACCACGATTTTAAAAAGTTGCTCTATGGCGAGACCCATGATGAGGTTGTCTATGCCGTTCGGGATGGACTTGTCGATGTCGGCACGGTACGAACCAATACTCTGGAGCAACTGAGTGCCGAGGGTAAAATCAATTTCCAGGATTATTTTGTTTTTCCCCGCCTGTATGATCCGCAGCTGCAGACCCCGTATCTCTGCACCACGAGGGAGTATCCGGACTGGCCGATGGCCAAGACCAAAGAGACGCCGGACGACCTGGCGGAAAAGGTCGCCGTGGCCCTGCTGCAGATGAAGGCCGACTCGCCGGCAGCTCTGGCAGCAGGTTGTGCCGGCTGGACGATTCCCCTTGAATTACCAGCCGGTCATGGAATGCATGATGGCCTTGCGGATCGGTCCCTACAAGGATCTGGGCAAGATTACCATCGACAATATTCTGCGTGACTATTGGCCATGGGTGCTCTTTTCGTTTCATTGTATTTTGCACGCATATCGTCTTTACCGGACTGATCTTAAAACTCAATCGAAAAATCAAGGCCTCGCATCTGTTCACTGACCAGCGAGATTGAGTTACACAAAAAAATGGATAAGGAGCTGGAACTTGCCAAGGAACAGGCCGAGGCGGCCACCCTTGCCAAAAGCCAGTTCCTGGCCAATATGAGCCATGAGATCCGTACCCCGATGAACGGGATTATCGGGGCAACGGATCTGGCCCTGGCGGAGACTCGTCTCAACGGAAGTGGAACATTATCTGCACATTGTTCAGAACTCTTCGTATTCCCTTCTGGGGATCATTAACGATATTCTTGACTATTCAAAAATTGAGGCAGGGCAGCTGGAGCTGAAGGATCGGGTTTTCAGACTCGATGAAATGTTTGACCGGGTGATGGATGTCTTCATTAACCAGGCGGCGGAAAAAGGTATCGAACTGCTGGTCGATATCGACACAGGATACTCCGCGGATTCTGCTTGGCGATTCTCTGCGCCTGCAGCAGATCCTGACCAATCTGATTGGTAATTCGATCAAATTTACCGGACCGGACGGCATCATTCTGGTGAGTGTCTGGGATGTGAGCGATAAAACCGATGGGCTGACCGACGATCAGGTGATGCTTGCCTTTGCCGTTAAAGACACAGGCACCGGGATATCTCCTGATTATCTGCCATCTCTCTTTGAACCATTTACCCAGGGGGATTCCTCCTCGACCCGGAAATATGAAGGTACCGGCCTGGGCCTGAGCATCTGTAAAAAATTTGTGCCATGATGCATGGCAGTATCGGTGTGGACAGCGCGCTCGGCCAGGGAAGCACCTTCTCCTTTACCGTGCGGCTGGTAAGGGCGGCGACGCCCATCGGCTTCGATGTTTGATATTCCTCCTGATCTGAGGGGAATGAATGTTCTGGTGGTCGATGATTGTGCGGACAGTCGGCATATCATGGCCAAGATCCTCACCTCCCTGGATTTACAGGTGGAAACACTTGCCTCCGGCATTGATGCCCTCCAGCGACTGCAAGGCCTGCAGAGGAGAGAAGAAACCGGTGGACCTGGTGCTGATGGACTGGAAGATGGCCGGGATGGATGGCATCGAGACATCACAGAAAGATCCGTCAAGAGCTGCATCTCACCCTGCCGATCATCATGATGACGGCGTTTGCCAAAGAGGTGCACAAGTCTGAGGCGGAACAGGCCGGAACCAACGGCTTTCTCACCAAACCGATTTTTCAGTCGACTCTTTTTGATGCGATCATGGATGCCTTTGGCAAAGGGAGGTCTGCGGAAGAAGGGGGCCAAAACGGATTTCACCACCAGAGCCTCCATGTATAAAAAGCACTTGCAGGGATGCAGAATCCTGGTGGCGGAAGATAATTTTACCAATCAGGAGGTGGCCAAAGCCATCCTCGGTGGTGCCGGGGTCCTCGTCACAATAGTTGCCAATGGTGAAGAAGCTGTGGAGGCGGTAAAGAATGGACGTCTATGATGCCGTACTGATGGATGTGCAGATGCCAAAGATGAATGGCTATCAGGCGACCAGACAAATTCGTAAACTTCCCGGCTGTGACGACCTTGCCGATTGTCGCGATGACCGCCCATGCGATGAAAGGCGATGAAGAAAAATGTCTGGAAGCGGGAATGGATGGGTATGTCGCCAAACCTATTAATCAGGATCGGTTTTTTTACACCCTCTGGCGTGTTCTGCGCAACCGGAAAAGGATTGATGAGCACTGCTGACGATGAGTCTTATGGTGCCAATGGATGTTCAATCAAGATGCTGTTGCCGGCAGAGATGGACGAGTCAGGATAGGATAAAACGTCGCAATTCCGTTACAACTTCCCGGGATTGATGTGGCGGGGGTATTGGCAGCAACGGGTCTTGACTGGCCAGTTTTTCAGGGATATTTTAGTTGGATTCTTTCAGGATAATAAAACAGACCGCCAGGGAGATTCGGTCTGCTGAGGATGAGAAAGACAAGGCCACTCTTCTTCGTCTTGCCCATCGGCTCAAGGGCAGCGCTGCCAATATCGGGGCCCATGACCTGCGGAAATCTGCCGATGCAGCTGGAAACGAGCTTGCGGCACGGAGGAATCGCCGGATATCGTCAGAGAACTGACCAGAGACTTTTGCGGGAATTGGATGGTCTTCTGCAACAGCTTCAGCCACTGGCGGAGATAGCTGAGGATGATGACGATCGACGCTTTGGTAAACGATGTCAGAAAGTGATCCCGAGGTGCTTCTGGACACGCTGACTGAGGCTATTGACCGCGCCAGATCCTGAAGCAATACAAGGTTCTTATGGCTGAAATTAAAGAAACAGTTTAGCGGTCGGAAAATTGTCGACCCATCTCTGCTCAGGATCCTGGAGACCCAGACACGTCGCTATGACTATGACCAGGCTCTGCAGACAATTCGGCAAGATTCGGAATTCCATGGAGGAGAACCGATGAATGAATCATCGACCGCTTGTCCTCATTGTTGATGATAATGCAACCAATATCGACTTATTAGTCAACACCCTGAAGGAAGAGTATCGGCTTGGCATTGCCAAAAAAGGGACAACTGCCCTTGAATATGCCGCAAAATACCACCCTAATCTTATTCTGCTCGATATCATGATGCCGGAGATGGATGGCTATGAGGTCTGTGCCAGGCTAAAGAAAAATCCGGCAACCCAATCGATTCCACTGATATTTATCACTGCCAGAAGTGAAACGGTCGATAAGACCAAGGCCTTTGAAATGGGGGCTGTCGATTATATCACCAAACCTTTTCACGCTGCGGAGGTCAAGGCCAGGGTGCAGACCCATATTGCGCTGGAGGAGATGAAAGTCCAGCTGCTCTCCCAGAATGCCCTGCTGGAACAGATGGTTGAAAAGAAAACCATTGAACTTCAGGAAATGCTCCATGGCAGTATCTACAGTATGGCCTTGATGGCTGAAATCCGGGATCCCTATACAGCCGGACATCAGCAGCGGGTGGCCCAGCTGGCCTGTGCAATCGCTGCAAAGATGGGTTTTTCGGCCAGGATTATCGAGGGGATTCGAATTGCCGGGATACTTCATGATGTAGGGAAAATCCGAATTCCTGTTTCGATCCTGAACAGAATGGGGCAACTTCTGGATGCCGAGCATGGAGGTCATCAAAAGCCATCCTCAGATCAGTTTTGAGATCCTGAAAAATATTCCCTTTCCCTGGCCCTGCGCCCAGATGGTTTTTCAGCATCATGAGCGGCTTGGATGGCTCCGGTTATCCGCTTGGTCTCCGGGGGGATGAGATGCTTCTTGAATCAAAGATTCTGGCAGTGGCCGATGTAACCGAGGCGACAAGTTCCTTCAGGCCCTATCGTCCGGCCCAGGGGATTGAGGCAGCCCTTGCCGAATTGAAGGAGCACCGGGGGATATCGCTTGATGCCGAAGCGGTTGATGCCTGCCTGGAACTTTTTGAAAGCGGTGCGTTTGAATTTGACTACGATCTGCAAAAACCTTCCCCGTTTCTCTGTGTTGCTTCACCTGAAACGATTAATTCGAGTATGCCGTCTCGGGTGAATCGTTAAAAAGATCCTGTATTTCTCGTGCATAAAACGGATGCAAGGCGAATCTTGATGTCTTGAGGATTCCTTATCCAACAGCATTTTTTCAGTTGTTTTCAAACTTTGAGGTTGATATCTTTGGCTGAAACAATCCAGGTTTTAAAGAATTTTTGCGAAATTGTTATTGCAACTGTGACGATTTTTTCATATTTAAAAGTGAAGATATCTGCTGCCGGCGCTATATCTTCTGATGCTGATATGAGGTGGAGCTATTAAGATTATTCATTCTGTGCAGGAGATGCAGACCCGGGCGGACAAATTGAGATGTTCCGGGAAAACCACGGCCTTTGTGCCGACCATGGGGTATCTTCATGAAGGACATCTGTCTCTGTTGCGAATCGGTAAACAAAAAGCGGACGATCTGGTTCTGAGTATTTTTGTCAATCCTGCTCAATTCGGACCCAACGAAGATCTCAGTTCGTATCCCCGGTCTCTGGAGCGTGATTTGGAGATGGCCGAAAAAGAGGGGGTGGATGCGGTCTTTGTGCCGACAGAAAAGGCGCTCTATCAGGAGGGATACCAGACCTATGTTGAGCTGGAAAAACTGCCGGGCCATCTGTGTGGTCTGTCACGCCGGTTTTTTTTAGAGGTGTGACAACGGTGGTGACGCAGCTGTTTAATATTGTCAAACCCCATGTCGCAGTTTTTGGAGAAAAGGATTTTCAGCAGCTGGCCATTATCCGGCAGATGGTGAAAGATCTCAAATTTGATATTGAGATTGTCGGCGGCCCCATTGTCCGGGAAGAAGACGGCCTGGCCATGAGTTCCAGGAATGCTTACCTGAAGGATCATATGCGGCCGGCTGCCTTGAGTTTGTCCCGAGCCCTGGAAAATTCTCGGAAAATGGTAAAAAATGGCATCGCTCGATGCTCAATTGATTGCCGATCAGGCAGCGGCAGATATTTGCAAAATTTCCTGAAATTACAGATTGATTATATCTCCATTTGCGATCCTGTGACCCTGGATCCTGTTGAATCGATAGAAGGAAGAACGCTTATGGCTCTTGCCGTAGCTCTTGAAAAAATCAGGCTTATCGATAATACAATTCTGGAGCCTGATTCCTCAGTCGGCTGTGACATTGAAAACATTGAATTGTTCCAGCCAAACAATAGTTTAAACGAAAATTAAAGGATATATTTTGAAAATCCATGAAATTACCAAAATACTCGTCTCGGAAGACGAAGTGCAGAAAAACGGTTCAGCGGCTTGGTGCAGAGATAACCACTCATTATGGGCAGCTTGAGAGGGAACTCATAGTTATCGGTTTGCTGCGAGGATCTTTTATCTTCATGGCCGATCTGGTGCGGCAGATCAAAATCCCTCTGGTCGTTGATTTTTTGACCCTCTCAAGTTATGGAGATGGTACGGTAAGTAGTGGAGATGTCAAAGTTGTTATGGATCTTGACTCATCTATTGAGGATCGGGATGTGCTGATGGTGGAAGATATTGTCGATACCGGCAGAACCTTCAGTAAGGTGATCCGGATGATGCGCAACCGCAATCCCCGTTCCCTGAAAATCTGCACCTTTCTCAACAAACCTGAAGCCCGGGTGGCCGATATCAACATTGATTTCTGCGGAGTGGATATTCCCGATGAATTTGCTGTTGGCTATGGTCTTGACTATGCACAAAAGTATCGGCATCTCCCCTATGTCGGGGTCTGGAACCTGATTGTGAAGTAATTACGGTTTCAAACGAGCAAGGACATGCCTAAGAGAGTAGAGCGATTGACAGTACCTTCGCAGGAAGTGTTCTTTGAGGACAAAGATATCGAGAGCATCGCATAATGCTCGTTTCTCTGAGTACTGTTCCGGCTTCTCAGGCTTTTGGACCATCTAGCCAGAAACTCAGCAGAACGGTACTCAGCCAGGGAAAATAGGTGATGATCAGAAGAGTTACGAGCAACAGCCCGAGAAACGGCAAAGTGGCCCGGTAGAGCTCGGTCACCGGTCGCTCAAAGCGGTAGGAAGCGAGAAAAAGGTTCAGCCCCACCGGCGGGGTGCAGTAGCCGATCTGCAAATTGGTGAGAAAAATAATGCCCAGATGGATGGGATTGATTCCATAGCCTTCGGCGATTGGCAGGATTAAAGGCACGATCAGGACCAGGGCGGAGAAGATGTCGAGCATCGCCCCGACGATGAGCAGGAAGACATTTAACAGCAGCAAAAATGTGTATTTGCTGTCGATATAGCTTTGAATAAAATCAAACAGCCGGGACGGTACCTGCTGGTCGATCAGGTAATTGGTTGAGGCCATGGAGGCGGCGAGGATGACCAGTATCCCGCCAAACAGCACCATGGATTTACTCATGATGGCCGGCAGCTGCCGCATGGTACATGTCCCGGTGAATGCATACCTCGACTACCAGCACATAGAAGGCGGTGACGGCAGCCGCTTCTCCGGGAACAAAAATCCCGCCATAAATCCCTCCGAGCAGAATCACCGGCAGGGGCAGTTCCCAGCCAACTTCCCGTAAGCCCTGCCAGATTTCTCTTGCACTGTAACTTGGTCTTACTGTTACGGGGCGGGCTTTTCACCAGCGCATAGCCCATGAGCAGGAGGAGCATCAGAATACCCGGCAGAATGCCCGCCAGAAAAAGATGGTCGATTCTTGATTCGGAGATGACACCGTAGAGGATGAGCGGCAGACTGGGGGGAAAGAGCAGGCCGAGGCTGCCTGAAGAGGTGATAAGGCCCATGGAAAATTTATCCCCATAGCCATCTTTAAGAGCGCCGGCAACAGCAGACCGCCGAGAGCAAAGATAGTGACCCCCGAAGCACCGGTAAAAGCGGTGAAAATGGCGCAGACGCAGAGGGTGATGACCGCGAGCCCTCCCGGCAGCCAGCCGAGAAAAATCTGTGAAAAACGGAGCATTCGGCTGGGTGCTTTGCTCTCCGAGAGCAAAATTCCTGCAAAAATAAAGAGCGGCAGGGAGACTAAAAGCGGGGTATCGGCCAGTCGGGACATCTCGATGATAACCGCTGAGATATCAATATCGGCAGAATAGAAGGAGAGCAGGGCCAAAGCGCCGATAACCAGAAAAAGCGGAGACCTGAACAGCGCCAGGCAGAGGATCAGCGATTTTCAGGGTGTTCATGGCCGATTGCTGTCCGGTCTGTGACTGCTGACTTGGAGAAAAAAGGTTTTTCATCTGCATAGAAAGCAGCAGAAGATATTTCAGGGTAATGAGCCAAAGGCTATGGGAAAAATACCGTTCCAGAACCAGAGCGGCAGCGACAGGGGACCGGAACCGCCGAATTCGATCTCACCGCGAAGAAAGCGCCATCCGGCCCAGGTCAATCCCCCGGCGGCAAGGGTAGAGAAAAGATAGGTTATGAGGGTGATCCACGGTTCAATTTTTTTGGGAAGGTAGGTTGCCGGTAATGTCCAGGGCAATGTGCTTGCCCTGGCTGGTGGCGGAAACCGCACCGAGAAGCCCGCACCAGAGCACCAGATAGCGGAGCAGCGGGTCAGCCCAGAGCAGGCCGCTTGCAAAAAAGGTGCGCAGGATAATCTGCACACAGGCAAGAAGAATCATCGTTGTGAGCAGCAGGCAGAGAATCAGCGCTCTCCCCTTTGTCGAGCAAACGCAGCAGCGGATGCGTCTGAAATAATGTACTGGTTTCAATCAATGAGCCTTCTCCGCAGTTGTTTTGTCGCGAAATTCTTTACGCAAGCCAACTGCCTGGTCATAGATATCTTTTGAAAGTGAGTCCGGAACCAGCAATCTGACGGCCTGCTCACTCTTTCCCTGCAATATCTGTATGGTCTCCTTGTCAATTTTAAGGAATTCACTGCCCCGTTCTTCGAGTACCCGGCGGGATTCACTGTTGCTTTCCCTGGTTTTTTCAAGCAGGATCGGAAAGTGAATTTGTGCAGCCTCCTGGATTGCCTTTTGGTGCGTTTCGGGAAGTTTGGCAAACTTGGCACCGTCGAGAGCAAAGACCCCGTAGGCATAGCCATAAGGGATGTCGGCAATATAGCGGGCCTTGGTGAACCACTGGAGAACAATGGAGCCATAAAATGAATTATAGACCGTTTCGACAAGACCGCTTTGCAGAGAAGTAAGGACATCCGGGATAGACAGCTGCACCGGTGAAATGCCGAGGGCGGAAAGATAAATCTCGGAAACCGGATCGCCTGAAGGGCTCCAGTTTTTTGAATTTTTCAGACTGTCAAAGGTTGGATATAGGCTGTGTTGACATGGCGTAGATAAAGCCGACCTCGGTCATGGCAATAAATTCCAGTCCTTGTTCTGAAACCGTTCCTTGAAGGTGGGGATCAATCCTGCCTTCACATAGTCGACCTCTTCATAGGAGTCGAACAGAAAGGGAATAGCCAGGACCCTGAAGTCGGGGACCACGGTGGATATGCCGGTCATGGTGAAGCCACCTCCGTGCAGTTGGCCGACCCGCATCTTTCGGTACATAGACTGGTCGTCTCCCATGACGCCGCCAGGGTAAATGCGGAAGCCCACCTCCCCTCCGGTTTTTTCTCCAACTTCCTTGGCAAAGTTTTCGAACTGCTCAATCCAGACTGAACCTGCCGGAGCGAGACTGGCTATCTTGAAGAGATATTTAGGGGCGGCCTGAAGCGAGGTTGCAGCTGAAAAAAAGGAGAAAAAAAATTGTCAGAGTCAGGGTTGCAGAACGTTGCATGGTTTCTCCGTGTGCATCAGATGAAAGAGGATGAGTATGTGTGATAAAGTGCTATGACTTACTCGCCGAAATAATTTTCCTTGATCAGTCGTTTTGCTCTGTTGACGGCGATCTGGTTACTGAGACCGAATTCCGGAGCGCTGTCGAGTGGGAAGGCCAGCACCTCTTTCAGCAATCGGTCATACAGTTCCTGATCCATGTGTTGCTCTGGCCAGAGTTTCGGCATAGGTTGTCTGGGTCAGGAGAAATCTGCGTCTGGAAAGTTGCAGAGCTTTCTCGAAATGGATTTTGCTGAGATCCGGTCTGCCGCCGAACATTGCCGGTTTGGCAGCGTAATAAGCTGCCAAAAAAGAGATGGATTGAACCACCCTGGTACGATTCGTCGAGTTCCAGAAGCCTGGCCATGATTTTCTCGATGAGGACAATATCGGCAATTGCTTCCGGAGAGCCCTTCTGGTCTTTCACCCAGGTCAGCCAGCCAAAGGTACCCCAGAAAACATCGGGAACATCACTTCGATCAAGCCTGGCCAGTTCTTGGTCCAGCGCTGCATAATCCTGTCCGGTGACCGACGGGAGATAATCGCCGAGCAGCCGAAGTCCGTAGAGTTTTGCCTTGTCGGCGATTGGTGCGATTCTTTGTCGTCAATCCGTCACATTCCTCCAGAGCCGCTGCGTAGGCACTGTAGGATTGTGTTCCTGCCAGCAGCAGATCTCTGTTTTCGGGAGAAGAGACCAGCATGCTGTCGATCATCAGCAGATAGGCTGGTGCTCCTTCACAGACCAGATCAATATTGGTCTGCTGCTGCAGGTTGCCGATGGCTGGTTGTATGACCGTTGTTGTTATCAGGCTCGAACAGGAAGACAGGCAAAAACTAAAGCAAATCAGAAAATACGCAGGTTCGTGAAACGAATCGAATGAACATGATTATTCCGGTTGATAAAGCTGGTTTAAGGGTGTGCAGTTGTCTCCGTCACCACCTTGCCGGGGTGTCGGAGTAAGCAGAAATTTCCTTGCCCTGTTGTCGATTTGTCAACCACTATTGTAAGGGCCCGGAAGGAAAAAAGAAAGGATTGTTCTGGAGAAATTAATGGCGCCGTAACAAAGTCCCCCCAGCTGTTTGCAGAAAAACAGTGCAGAACTGCCGGGGGCCGGATCATATCTGTTTATTGCTGTTTTTCTTCAAGAACTGAGTAAATAGCCCGATTGGTAGCGTCGATGACCTCTCTTGCCGCAGAAATAAATTGCTGCATCGTTTCAACAACCTCTTGTTCCGGTGCTGTCTTCCGCTTCCTGGTCTACGGCCTCTTGTTCCTGCTGCCTGCTCGTCTACCTCTTCGGCCGCTTCCTTACTGGCATTCAACATTTCATAGGTAGCGGTGACCAGTTGTCTGGTTGCCACAATGACGTTGTTGGTTGTTTCCACCATTCTCTGCATCGCGACAGAGAGTTCTTCGTCGTTGTCAGGGGTATCTGATCATGTAGTCATCCTGTTCCTGCAGTCTCGAGGCATGGCAGCATTTTCCGGAACATCAGCTCTTGGCCATCGTTCGACCACAAGGCATAACAACCTGCTCGGATTCAGCTTCCTGGGCATCAGCAACTGGTTCTGCTGCGGCTGTCTGGTGCTGCTGCGCATCGGTCGGTGGAGCCGGCTCGTGCTGGTCTGCCGGTTCGGCAGCCATCTCGCTTTGAGGAGGATTTTCCAAAGCGGCAGTGGCTGTTGGCTCGTGACTGGACGTCGGTCTTCTCGGACTCGTCGGGGCTGCAACCATAGGTAACCAGATATATTGCAATTAATACAATAAAAGCATACTTCATTGGTTTACTCTCCTCTTGAATATTGATGTCTAAAGGGATTTCATTATCTGTTAAAATAACAGTGGCTAACATCTCTTCCAACGGAAAAACGAAGCCGAATACTAACATAAATTTGACTGTCATTTTTACTATTTTTGCGGCTCTATTCAGGTCATTTTCGAAAACATCTGTTATATCAATATGATGGGATCTGGTTTGCCCCAATTTTATGACCTATCGCTGGTTGTTTGCTGACTCGGTAATTTTCGGTCATGGCGATAATTTCATCTTGCAGACGTTTGATGAGATGCGGGCGGCGAGATGACCTTAGCCATGGCGCCGTATTGGAGGATTTTCATGATCAACTCACGATCGTCACTGACCGGCAGCTGCAGCAGCACGCCTTGTTCCACTGCTATCATTTTCTGGTCTTTGTGCCAGCGCTGTTTTCTGACCAGTTCTGCGGCAATGGAGGTGAACAGAATTTCCGCAGTATAGCGTGGTTTTCCCTGAAAAATTCCAAATGACTGCCCGAGTGTGCTCCGGTCAAGAGAAATGTTGTCCGGAATATCTTCACCGGTGAGTTCGGCACTCTGCACCCTGCCAATATGAAAAAGCCGGTTTTCCTGCCGCAGAGTAGCAAAAAGCATAGAAATACCAGCGGCCCTGGTAGTTGATGATTTGCAGTGGAGCCACCGTTCGGCTGTTTGTTTCTCCCCCAATCGATCGATACTGCAGGGCGAGGAGCTGTTTTTTGACGACGGCTTCGATGATGATCTCAAAAATTCGGTGGTCAATCGATTCGATCTCAATCCACAGGCAATGCAGAGAGTCAATAACTGTCCCGTAATCGCGGGAAATCATGGTCGACAGCCGTTGTTCCAGCTGTCTGACTTCCTGTAGTTCACCAAGGCCGGCTTCATTGGCCAGCTTACTGAGCATCGCCAGAAGAAAAATGATCCGCGGGACTTTCTTCAAAGGGCAGATGAAAGCCGTCCCGATAGCAAAAGCCGTTTTTTTGTGGATTGAATTCTAGAGGGGCACAGAGCCTGTCGCGGAGATAGTTGATGTCCCGTCTTGATGTCGCGATGGACATCTCGAAATGATCGGCGAGTGTCCTCGAGTTGGGGTAGTTCCCTTTGAGGATTTCCTGATGGAAATAGAATACCCGTCTCAAGAACACTCATCGCCGGCTTATTGGGCATGCCGGCGGTGCTTGACGGGCAGAATCTTTAGTTGTTCCCTGTACTTGGCAACTGTTCGCCGGGCAATTTTAATATTACGTTCAGCAAGTTTTTCCGAGATGGCATTGTCGCTGAGAGGGCTGTCCTTATCTTCCTCCTGAATCATCTTTCTGATAATGGTCTTGATCGACTCAGAGGCCATGGCCTCCTGGCCTTCCCGTGGAATGGCCGTTGAGAAAAAGTACTTCAGTTCGTAAATCCCTAAAGGGGTATGGACATATTTGTTGGAAGTAACGCGACTGACCGTTGACTCATGCATTTCAATATCATCGGCGACGTCTTTTAAAATGAGTGGCTTCAGGTATTGGGCTCCCCGCTCAAAAAAGTCCATCTGGAAACGCAGGATGGACTCCATCACCTTGACGATGGTCCGTTGCCGCTGATAAAGCGATTTTATAAACCAGTCGGCATTTTTCAGTTTTTCGCTGATATATTGGCGGGATTCTTTCTCCAGGGTTGTGTCGTTTTTCAGCAGATCCTGATACAGTGACGAGAGTTTCAGCTGCGGCAGGTCATCGTCATTGAGCCGGATCACATACTCGCCGTCAAATTTTCGCACATAGACATCGGGGACGACATAATTGGTCTCTTCGGGAGCATAGGACAATCCGGGAAAGGGAGTCAATTCGGCTGACAATGTAATTGATGGCCCTTTCAATTTCCGGCTTTTTCTTTCCGGTTGCCCGGGAAAGAGCTTTATAGTTCCGGGTCTCAAGCAGAGGCAGGTGGTCGCGGACTATTACGGCGGCAAGAGAGTCTGCCTTGCCCAACCGTTCGAGCTGAAGGTAGAGGGACTCACTGACATCCCTTGCCGCGATTCCAGGTGGATCAAGCTCCTGGATAACTTCGAGGATATATTCTGCATCGTCCTGTTCGCAGCCGGTTTCTTCAATAACCTTGGCAATATCAATTTCGAGAAAACCGTATCTGTTCAGGTTGCCGATAATAAACCGGGCAATGTCCCACTCTTTTTCGTCCAGCTCGCTATGGGCCAAGCTGCCATTGCAGATAGGCCATCAGTCCAGGTTTTTCCGAGATGAATTCAAACTGGGATGGAGCGTCGGCGGCAGGTGTTTCGTGGGAAAAGGAAAAATTAGAGTCGAAATTGTTGGCGTAGTCTTCCCAGTTGGTGTCGGCCAGGTGTGTCGCCAACCTTGATATTTTCAGTTACATCCGATTCTGTCTGGGGGCCGGTATCTTCAGTGGTTGAGGAAAGAGACATCGGGTTGTCGGCAACCTCCGCTGAATTGAGATATCTTCCTCGAGTGCCGGATTCTGCTCAATTTCAGCCTGCAGGGCATCAGAGAGTTCAAGCCTGTTTAACTGCAGGAGTTTTATGGCCTGGCGCAACTGTTGCGTCATAACCAGTTTTTGAGCGAGCTTGAGCTGTTGTCTGAGTTCTAGGGCCATAAAGGTTTACATGTGAAAATTTTCGCCGAGATACATTTTTCTTGCTACTTCACTGTCAATAATATCGTCGGCGACTCCGCTGGTGAGTACTTGTCCAGCATTCATAATATAGGCAAAGTCACAGACCTGCAAAGTTTCTCTTACATTATGATCGGAAATTAGAATACCCAACCCTTTTTCTTTCAGGTCGAAAATTATTTTCTGGAGGTCGATGACCGCCAGCGGGTCGATACCGGCAAAAGGTTCGTCAAGCAGAATGAATTTAGGCCTGGTGGACAGGGCGCGCATGATTTCCACCCTGCGCCGCTCTCCCCCGGAGAGGGCATACCCCTTGTTGTGTCGGAGATATTCAATATTGAGGTCGGCTCAGTAATTCATCAATTCGGTATTTAATTTCGTTTTTCGACACCCCCAGAGGTTCGAGGATGATCCGGACGTTTTCTTCCACTGTCAATTTTTTGAAAACCGACGGTTCCTGGGCCAGGTAGGAGATTCCCCTCAAAGCCCTTTTGTGAATGGGCAGATTGGTGATCACCTCTCCGGCAAAAATAATGTCGCCCTTGTCCGGACGAATGAAGCCGGCAATGGAATAAAATGTCGTTGTTTTGCCGGCGCCGTTCGGTCCAAGCAGGCCGACCACAGTACCTGTCTGCACCTGCAGGCTGACGCCGTCCACCACCGTTCGGGGGCCGTAACTTTTAACGATATTTTGTGTTTCAAGTGTCGACATCGAGTGTATCTGATCGTTTGTGATCTGAATTTCGATGAATGTTACGATCTAGCATTACTGGCGAATGGTCATATTTACCCGCGAAGGTTTTTTCTCACCTGTTTTCTGGTCACCAGCCGCGGTTACCGAACTGTCGCCGATGACTTCGGATCGGCCTTCATCCAGATAGTAGATGATCTTGTCTCCACTGACCATATTCTGGTTCTGCCACGCCTTGGCATTATCAGTAAGTATAACCTGTCTCTCTTTGGAGAGATAGGTCATTTTTTTTGAGGTTCCCAGCCATTCGCCCCGGGTGATCTCCACATTACCGATGCAGATAAGTTTTTCCACCTGCTGGGATGTCTGTTTTCTCAGTGATTCTGGTCCTTGTCTTCTTGGGTGTAATAGACGGTCATTTCATCGGAACGGATTCTCACATCCCCCTGCTTGGCATCGACATCGCCGGTAAAAACCACTGAATTGGTTCGCTCGGTTGAGGTCATGCTGTTTGCTTCGATATGAATGGGCGCATCGGCGGAGCAAACGGACAGCGGATTGATAAAAAAAAGCAAAAAGACAAAATAACTACTGAATATAATAGAAGAACGATTGATGAATTTCATCAGGACTCTCCTAGTTTAAAATAGATAGCCAGATCTGGTGATTATACCGAGCCCATCGTAGCGTAAAGGTCTGCAAATGTAAAGTCATGGTATGCCGGGCACCACAACAAAGAGTGCTTTACTTACATTATATGAGCAATTACAATAGCACCATATGTAAACCGCTAGGTTCAGTTGGTTAGCTCATTGATTTCATAGAATAATATAAGGATCGATCAGAGGATCGAAAATGAGTGCTATGGTAAAAACCGTCGAGGAGAGTATTGAAAAGGCCAAAGTGCTTCTCGAAGCTCTGCCTTATATGCAGGAATTCCGGCATAAAACCATTGTCATCAAATATGGCGGTCATGCCATGGTTGATGAACACCTGAAAAAACAGTTCGCCCTGAATGTTATTCTGCTCAAGCAGATCGGCATCAACCCCGTTATCGTCCACGGCGGCGGCCCCCAGATCAACAGCCTGCTCGATCGTCTGGGCATCAAACCCAGTTATGTGCAGGGGATGCGGGTGACCGATGGTGAAACCATGGATGTGGTGGAGATGGTTCTGGTGGGCAAGGTGAATAAAGAGATTGTCGGCCTGATCAATCATTGCGGCGGCAAGGCCGTTGGGCTTTCCGGGCGTGACGGTGATCTGGTCTGTGCCGAAAAGCTCAAAGTAAACAGCAGAAAAGGTGATGATCCACTGCAGGATGCACCTCCGGAACTTATCGATCTGGGCCGGGTCGGCCAGGTTACCAGGATAAACACCGGTGTTCTGGAAAGTCTCTATCTGAAGGATTTTATTCCGGTGATTGCCCCGGTGGGTGTCGGGGCTGACGGCCAGGCCTTTAATATCAATGCCGATCTGGTTGCCGGTGCCATTGCCGGAGCCTTGTCGGCCGAAAAACTGATGCTGCTCACCGATGTTCCCGGAGTAAAAGATAAGAATGGTGAGTTGATCACCACCCTGCCGCGGCAGAAACTGGAAGGACTGATCGATGACGGGACTATCGTCGGCGGTATGATCCCCAAAGTGCGCTGCTGTGAAGATGCCCTGCGGCGCGGGGTTGGCAAAACGTATATCGTTGACGGACGGGTGGAGCATTCGATCCTGCTGGAGATGTTTACCAAAGAAGGTGTGGGGACGGAGATATTTTGATGACTCGTAAAGCTCAAGCATCGATGCGCGCTTACGAAGTTTTTACTTAGCCACTCTGTTTATTATCTTATTTACGAGATATACTTATGAATAGTAATAAACAGTTAAAGGAAAGGGGCGACAAAGTATTTATTGGTACCTACGCCAGGTACCCTGCCGCCATGGTGAAGGGTTCCGGCTGTCGGCTGACCGATGCTGATGGCAAGGAATATCTGGATTTTATGGCAGGTATTGCTGTCTGCGGTCTTGGTCATTGCCATCCCGAAAATTACCGAAGCCATCTGCCGCCAGGCAGGTGAACTGGTGCATGTCTCAAATCTCTATTACACCGAGCCGCAGATTGAGCTGGCCGAGATGATCGTTGATAATTCTTTCGGGGAAAAACTCTTTCTTTGCAACAGTGGTGCCGAGGCCAATGAGGCGGCAATTAAACTGGCCCGTATATATTCAGGCTGAGGGCCGGTATAAGATCATCAGTCTCTCAGGCTCGTTCCATGGTCGAACCCTTGCCACCGTGGCGGCAACCGGGCAGCCGAAGTTCCATAAAGGTTTTGAACCTCTGCCGGAAGGCTTTCTCCATGCTCCTTTTGGCGATCTGCCGGCCCTGGAACAGATGATCGACAGTTCAACCTGTGCCATTCTCTGTGAACCGCTGCAGGGTGAGGGCGGGGTGCGGCCTCTGGCAAAAGAATACCTGCAGGGAATCAAAGCACTCTGTGACAAACATGGTCTGCTGCTTATTTTTGATGAAATCCAGACCGGGATGGGCCGGACGGGAACCCTCTTTGCCTACGAGCAGCTGGGAATTCAGCCGGATATTCTGACCATGGCCAAGGCGCTGGGCAACGGCTTGCCCATTGGTGGCATGCTGACCAGGCCAAAATCGCCGCACCATTTGTTCCCGGAACCCATGCCTCAACTTTTGGCGGCAATCCGGTGGCCTCGCCGCCGCTGTGGCCACTCTGCAGATCATGCTGGCGGATGGTTTTCTGGAGGGGGTAAAAAGAAAGGGAGACTATTTTCAGGCTGAACTGGACAAGCTTGCCGAACGGTTTCCGACCTGCTCAGCTCGGTCCGGGGCATGGGCCTTCTGGTCGGAGCAGTGCTCACCGAACAAGGTGTCGCTTATGGTACCGAGATCGTCAATAAAATGTTTGATCGTGGCTTTTTGATGAACTTTGCCGGGAACGTGGCTCTCAGGTTTGTTCCACCTCTGATTGTGACAGAAGAGGAAATTGATCTGCTTGTTGCGGCGCTTGCCGAGGTGCTGAGCGAGTATTGCGCCTAAGGTCGGAGCCAGGAGAAAAAGGGCGGCGACAGGCTCTTTTTAGGGGAAATGTTTTGCAAATCACCCCTTTTTTATGTAATGATACCCCCTTTCTCTCCACAGAGTCGATCCTTGAAACTTTACTGAGTGAGCAATTCAGAATTAATTCAGATATTTTTTACTAGTCCGTCCAGAGTAGCAATATTGAGGTTTTGCTATGAGTGTAAATAAGATTGTACTCGCCTATTCCGGCGGTCTCGATACATCTGTTATTCTGAAATGGCTGGCCAAGGAGTATCAATGCTCCGTGATTGCCTATTCCGCCGATATCGGGCAGGAAGAGGACTGGGAGGCCGTGAAGAAAAAAGGCCTTGCCACCGGCGCGGAGAAGGTGATTGTCTCCGATCTGAAAAAAGAATTCGTTGAAGACTATATTTTCCCGGCCTTTCGGGCAAACGCCATCTACGAGGGATCGTATCTGCTTGGCACCTCGCTGGCCAGACCGCTTATCGCCAAAGAGCAGGTCCGCATCGCTCTGGAAGAAGGGGCGGATGCGGTAAGTCATGGGGCAACCGGCAAAGGCAATGATCAGGTACGTTTTGAACTGGGCTATATCGGTCTTGCCCCGACTCTGAAGATCATTGCTCCCTGGAGAACCTGGAATCTGAATTCCCGCCAGAAGCTGGTGGAGTTTGCCAAAGAGCACAATATCCCGGTTCCGGTGACCAAGAAAAACCCCTACAGTTGTGATGAAAATCTGCTGCATATCAGCTATGAAGGCGGAATCCTGGAAGATCCATGGAATGAGCCGGATGAAGATATGTTCAAGTTCACCGTGTCTCCGGAAAAAGCACCTGATGTCGCCACCTATCTGGAGATTGAATTTCAAAACGGCGACCCGGTCGCCCTGGATGGCGTAAAAATGGAGCCGCTGGCTCTGTTTACCAGACTCAATAAACTGGGCGGGGCCAATGGCATCGGTCGCCTTGATCTGGTGGAAAATCGGTTTGTCGGCATGAAGTCCCATGGCGTGTATGAGACCCCCGGCGGCACCGTTCTGCGCACGGCTCATCGCGACCTCGAGACCATTACCCTTGATCGGGAAGTCATGCGTATTCGTGACTCTCTGGTCCCGAAATATGCCGAACTCATCTATAACGGTTTCTGGTTCTCTCCGGAACGCGAATTGCTGCAGCTAGACCATGGATGCAACCCAGAAAACGGTCAACGGTACCGTTCGGCTGAAACTCTATAAAGGGAACTGCATCCCCGTCGGGCGTAAATCCGACCAGTCCCTGTATCAGGAGACCTTTGCCACCTTTGAGGAAGATCAGGTCTACGATCAGGGCGATGCCACCGGCTTTATCCGGCTCAACGGACTGCGGTTGAAAATTAATGCGCTGCAGGGACGATGTAATAAATGAAGTTATTTACCTGGCAAATCAGGGTCTTATAGCATCTTTACGAGATGATCAACTATGACTGAGACCAAAAAAGAGCGGATCGGAAAAAATGTGGGGCGGGCGCTTCAGTGAAGGGACCGCCGCCTCGGTGGAGGCCTTTTCCGCCTCTATCCATTATGACTCCCGGCTCTATAAATATGATATCGCCGGCAGCAAGGCCCATGCCGCCATGCTCGCCAGCCAGGGGATTCTCACGCAGGGAAGAGCTGGCGGCAATAACCGATGGTCTTTCGGCTATCGAAAAGGAAATCGATCAGGGAACGTTTTCATTCAGGCGCGAGCTTGAAGATATTCATATGAATATCGAAAAATCCCTGGTCGAGCGGATTGGTCCGGCGGGGGCAAAGCTGCATAGTGCCAGGTCGAGAAATGATCAGGTCGCCCTCGACTTCAAAATGTATCTGCGCGATCAGTGTGATACGCTCATTGAGTTGCTCGATGCCATCCGCAGGGCCTTTGTGCTTCTGGCCAGGAAATATCTTGGCAAGATCATGCCGGGCTATACCCATATGCAGCGGGCTCAGCCGGTACAGATAGCCCACCATATGCTGGCCTATTATGAGATGTTTGGCCGGGATCGGGAGCGGATGGTTGACTGTCGCAAGCGGCTCAATCTCTCGCCGCTCGGCTGTGCGGCCATGGCCGGAACCGGTTTGCCGATTGATCGTGAACAGGTCGCGGAAGCCCTTGGCTTTGATGGTGTTACCGCCAATTCCATGGATACTTCCGGGGATCGGGACTATGCCATTGAGTTTACCAGCGACTGCACCATGATCCAGCTCCATCTCTCCAGGCTTTCTGAAGAGCTGGTGCTCTGGTCCAGTCAGGAGTTTAATTTTGTCAATATCTCCGACAAATTCTGCACCGGCTCGTCGATCATGCCGCAAAAGAAAAATCCGGATATTCCCGAGTTGATCCGGGGCAAGAGCGGCCGGGTCGTCGGCAGTCTGATGACCCTTATTACCCTGAGTGAAAGGGCTGCCGTTGACCTACAATCGGGATCTTCAGGAAGATAAGGAGCCGGTTTTCGATACCGTGGATACCGTCTCGGCATCTCTGGCCATTATGGCCGAACTGCTGGAAAATCTCAAGTTTAATACAGAGCGGATGGCTGAAGCGACCAAAACGGGATGCATAACGGCCACCGATCTTGCCGATTATCTGGTGCTGAAAAATGTGCCTTTCCGGGAGGCCCACGGAATTGTCGGCAGGGCTGTGGCCTACTGTCTGGAAAAAGGCTGTGAGCTGCCGGATCTGAATCTGCAGGAGCTGGCCCAGTTTTTCCGAGGTAATCGGCAAGGATGTCTATGAAGTATTGAGTGTTGAAGGTTCGGTAAACAGTCGGATATCCACGGGTGGAACCGGTATACGAAGAGTGGAAGAAGCGGTGATTGCAGCTGAAAAAAAGCTGGGAATCAAGCAATGAACTACGGCTTTGTCGGCAAGTTAACGGTGGTTATTCCTTCTTGGCGTGTTTCTTGTCCTCGTAGGTGGATGTGGCTACAAGAATTCACCGATACCACCGGCAAAGGTTGTTCCACAGCCAATCAACGATCTGCTGTATAAGACTGGACGACAAGGGTGTGCAGCTCAGTTGGTCATATCCTGTGAAAACCATTAAAGGATCGGCGCTGGACGATATCTCTTCTTTTGAACTGTATCAGGCGGAAATACCGATTGAAGACTATTGCGCGCAACTGCCCCATCCCCTTCGGCGAACCGCTGGAACTTGACGGCGGTTCCCCTATCGACGGGAAAGTGAGAAGAAAGGCAAGCTACGAGCTCATCTATTGCTGAGGCCGGGGTACAAATATTTTTTCAAGGTTCGTTCCCGGACCAGTTGGTGGGCGGACAGTGCCGATTCCAATATCATCACTTTTGTCTGGTTCCAGCCGGCAGCAGCCCCGGAGGGTGTGACGGCAATACCGGGGGATCGACAGGTTAGCCTTCAATGGCAGCCGGTTACCATGCTTGACAGACGGGAGCGCTGTTGAAAAGGCTATGAAATACCAGGTGCTGCGCAGTACCGGCGGCAAGGATTTCGAGCAGCTGGGTGAGCCGGTGGCAGCAACCGAATTATGTCGACCGCCAGGTACACAATGGTATGAAGTATTTTTACACCATCCAGAGTATGATGGTTTTGAAGGACGATTTGGTCAGTGGCGGGATCAGCCAGGCTGTGTGCTGCAACCCCGATGGACCTGACTCCTCCTTTGCCCCCGACAGGAGTAACGGTGGTACGGACCGATGTCGGCATCAAGATTTTCTGGGATAAGAGTGATGCAGACGATATTGGCGGGTATCGGGTCTACCGTCGTGCCGCCAACAAGGACAGCTATGAACTTGCTTGGTGAGGTGGATGCCGGAGTATACTCTCTTTGTTGATTCCAAGGCGGGAGACAATGTACGATATTATTATGCAGTCACTGCCATTGATCAAGGCAATACCACCAAACGAGAGCAAAAATCGAAAGAAGCCACTGTCAGGTATTAACCGCAGAGATCCATTATTGTGGTTAAGGATGCCCTCTAGCCGTAATGGAAGCGGTTGGAGGGTCTGTCTTTCGGTCTTCTCGAATTGATGTTAAAACTGGCACATTACCTGTGCTAAAAAAATATAAGGAGCGTTAGTGATGGAACTCACCTTTCCCATCGCCTTTGAAAAAATGAGTGGTACCGGCAACGATTTCGTGATCATCGACAACCGGACCTCGGATATCCCTCTAGCTGAACAGGCGGATCTTGCCCGCAAAATATGCCGGCGGATGTTTTCCGTTGGAGCGGATGGTCTCATTTTCATAGAAGAATCGACTAAAGCTGATTTTGGCTGGAATTTTTACAATGCCGACGGGTCGGTTGCCGAGATGTGCGGCAATGGATCGAGATGTGCGGCACGTTTTGCCTATCAGGCATAAAATTGCCGGGAAAAAAATGAAACTTGAAACCTTGGCCGGCATTGTTGAGGCGGAAATCTGTGAGGAGGATGATGTTGTCCGGGTGAAAATGACCCAGCCCTTTGATTTCCGGCTCGATATTTCTCTGGAGACTCGGAGATGAAGAACGGCCGGTGGCCTATGTCAATACCGGCGTGCCCCATGTGGTAATTTTTATTGAGGAAGATGATGTTCCGGTGAATACATGGGGCACGAAAAGTTCGGTTTCATGAACTTTTTGAGCCGAAAGGCGCCAATGCCAACTTCGTCAAGCTGTTACCCGACGGCAAGCTCAAGGTGCGGACCTACGAACGTGGTGTCGAGGATGAGACCATGGCCTGCGGTACCGGTGCCGTGGCCTCTGCCCTTTTTGCTTCTATTGCTGAAAGGTATCGATTCGCCAGTGGAGGTTGTCACCTCCGGTGGAGATGTTTTAACGATATTGTTTGATTTACATGATGGGCCTGTGGCGGAAAACGTCTTCCTGCAGGGGCCCACCAGATTGATTTGTACAGGAAACCTGACCGCTGAAGCGCTGCTCTGATAGACCGTGCAGATGAACAATGGTGAATAACTAGGAGGAGTCATGGAAAAATTTCATGGAGCGCTTGTTGCACTTGTAACCCCGTTTATCGAATGGCAAGTTGGACGAACAGGGACTGGTTGATCTGATCGAGTTTCAGATCGAAAATGGTACCCACGGCATTGTGCCGTGCGGAACGACCGGCGAATCGGCAACCATCAGTTTTGCTGAGCATAAACGGGTCATCGACCTTACCGTCAAAACGGTTGACGGCCGTGTTCCTGTCGTTGCCGGAACTGGCGGAAACAATACCCTTGAAGCGATCGAACTGACCGAAAGTGCCAAGGACAGTGGTGCTGATGCGGTATTGTCGGTCGTGCCCTATTACAACAAGCCGAATCAGGAGGGTATGTATCTGCATTTCCGGGAGATTGCCGAGAAAGTTGATATCCCGATGTTTCTTTACAATGTGCCGGGAAGAACGGTGGTCAATATGTTGCCGGAAACCGTCGCCCGGTTGGCAGAAATTGATAATATTATCGGCATAAAAGAGGCCAGCGGCAGCCTTGAGCAGGTCACCGATGTTATTACGCCGGATGTCCCGGAGGATTTTATCGTCTTGTCCGGTGATGATTTTACTGCCATGCCGACTGTCCTTATCGGAGGGAGAGGTGTTATTTCGGTTATTTCCAATGTTTATCCCAAGGGAATGGCCGAGATGATGGAGGCCGCCCTGGCTGGTGATCTCAAAAAGCCAACGAACTGCATTACCGCATGTATCGAGCTGATGAAGCTGATGTTCTGCAATCCCAATCCGGTTCCCGCCAAGAAGGCGCTGGAGCTGATGGGCAAGATCAAGAGCGGTTTGCCTCGCCTGCCGCTGGCCCCTATGGATGCTGCAAGTCTTGAAAAACTGAAAGCGGCTATGGCTGAACTCGACCTCATTTAGGTACATTTACGAAATTGGACTTACGTTGTAAAAGTACAAGCATCTGGATCTGACAGGAACTACAGATAAAGGAGTACAAATGATAAAAGTAATAATAGCCGGAGCGGCCGGCAGGATGGGCCAGCGAGTTGGCCATATGGTCAACGGTCATCCCAAGCTTGAATATGCCGCAGCCTTTGAGGCAAAAGGCAATCCGGCCATTGGCAAGGATGCCGGGCTGTTGGCGCTTGGTTCGGAAAACGGGGTCATTATCGGCGAAGGGATCGAGTCGGTCATCGACAAGGGAGATGTGATCATCGACTTCACCTTTCACAAGGCGACCATGGAATTCGCCAGGGTGGCGGCCAGATACAACAAAGCAATGGTTATCGGGACCACCGGTCTTTCATCCGATAATCTGGTTGAATTGACGGAACTTGCCAAAAACTTTCCCTGTGTCCAGGCCCCCAATATGTCGATTTGCGTCAATGTCCTCTTTAAGCTTGTCAAAAAAACGGCGGCAATTCTAGGAGACGACTACGATATTGAGATCATTGAGGCGCATCACAATAAGAAGAAGGATGCCCCGAGCGGCACGGCACTAAAGCTTGCGGAAATGGCGGCTGAAGGGGTCAAGAGAAATCTCGACGATGTGGTTGTGCTTGAGCGCAGCGGTATAATTGGTGAGCGAAAACCAAAAGAAATCGGCATTCAGACCATCAGGGCGGCCGATATCGTCGGAGAACATACCGTCTACTTTGCCGGACCGGGAGAACGGATAGAGCTGGTCCACCGGGCGCACAGCCGCGATCATTTCGCCAAAGGCGCCGCTACCGCCGCTGCCTGGATCGTTGGTAAGGAATGTGGGGTCTATTCCATGTTCGATGTGCTTGGCCTGCAGGATCTTTGATTCATGAGAATAGGGGACTTCAGGTTGTCACAGGAAAACGCGGTAAAAGTATTTATTGGTCATGGGGTCCAATCTTGGCGATGGAAAGGCTCTTCTCCAGGCGGCCTGGCATGCTCTTGGCGATGTCGACGGCATTGTTCTGGATGGGCTGTCGAGCCCCTATATGACCGCACCTGTCGGTATGACCAGTCAACATTGGTTTACCAATGCTGTCGGGCGACTGCAGGTGTCGCTGTCGCCGCTGGAACTGCTGGAGGTCCTGCTTGCCGTGGAGGCTTCTTTTGGCCGAACCAGGAACGAAAAGGTTTTTGGCTACCAGGATCGCAGTCTGGATCTGGACATGCTCTATTACGGCGACGTCATCATGGATACGTCCGGAATTGACCCTGCCCCATCCGCGCATTGCTGATCGCCTCTTCGTCCTGGTGCCGTTTGCTGAACTTGAACCTGATTTCAGGACAGTCCCAGCGAACAAGACTATTGCCAGCATGGAACTCCGTCTGCGGAGATAAATGGCCCGGCAGAGAACAATAAACAGGAAATCATTCGCGGTACGTGGAGTGAATAACCGACCTTGCAAAGTGCGCTGAAAGATGAGATGCTTATTTGAGTTGCAGGTCTAAACTGTATTTGTAAGGCAATCATAGAGAAAGCACCTTGAGCCCTTTACGGATAATCATCATTGCCATCCTGATTTATCTTGCCTATCGGCTGATAACAGGAGGAGGCAAGAAGCCGACAGCTGAGCGGTAGCCGGCAAAAAGAAACGCCCAGGGAGATGCCGGCCAGTGATACCCTGGAAGAAGATCCGGTCTGTAAAAAACTTGTGCCTCGACAACAGGCCGTGGCAGTTGAATACCGAGGGAAAAAACATTATTTTTGCAGCAAGGAATGCTGCAAAACATTCAGAACCAAACAAGGAGAAAATAAATGAAGTTTTTTATTGATACAGCCAATCTCGAAGAAATCAAAAAAGGTCTTGAGATGGGCATGGTTGACGGCGTTACCACCAATCCTTCGCTTGTCGCCAAGGAAAACAAGCCGTTTGAAGAGATCATTGCCGAAATCTGCAAACTGGTCGATGGCCCGGTAAGTGCCGAAGTGGTAAGTCTTGAGGCCGAAGGGATGTTGGCTGAGGCCAAAGAGCTGGCGAAAATTGCCGATAATATCGTCATCAAGATCCCGATGATCGTTGAAGGGCTTAAAGCGGTGAAAAAACTTGCCGCCGAAGGAATCAAAACCAATGTTACCCTGGTCTTTTCCTCTGCCCAGGCGCTTCTGGCAGCCAAGGCGGGGGCCTCTTTTGTCAGCCCCTTTGTCGGGCGTCTCGACGATATCGGTACTCCCAGTATGGATTTGATCAGTGATATCGCAACAGTCTATGACAACTACGGCTATCAGAGCGAGATTATCGTGGCCAGCGTCAGGAATCCCCAGCATGTAATGGATGCAGCACTTATCGGTGCGGATATCGCCACTATTCCATTAAAAGTGATCACTCAGTTGGCCAAACATCCGCTGACTGATATCGGCATGGAACAATTTCTTGCAGATTGGGAAAAACGAACCAAATAAATGGCAGGAACGCGGAACGATATCTTCTCTGAGCGGAAGAAAGTATCCCGGCAGGCTTAAGGCAACCCGGCCCGGATGCAGTTGTCATCTGTCTTCCGTGCACGCTTATACCCGACCAGGCTGTCAGCAGTCATATTGACGGTTCTGGTGATGGTCTTGCTGGTTTTTGATATCCCACTCTCTTCAGGCAGAAATGTATATCTGCAGTGATCAATCCGGCGCAATGAACTTTACCAATGTACCGAATGGCTCCGACTGCAAACCAGTTGACCTGAAAAAAGAGAACGGCAGCTGGCGAACATAACTTCTAATGCAGTCGGAAGATATATCAGCATGGTTCCGACTCGACCAGATATGACCGGGAAATTCGCAGGATCGGCATGCGCTACAACGTCGATCCTTCGCTTATCAAGGCTATAATTCATACCGAATCCGATTTTGACGATCAAGCGGTCTCGCGGTGCGGTGCCCAGGGTCTGATGCAGCTCATGCCGGATACGGCGGAAGAATTACAGGTGGCCAATCCCTTTAATCCCTAGGAAAATATCGATGGAGGAACACGCTATTTCCGCAGTCTCCTTGATAATTTCAACGAGGATCTGATCCTTTCTCTGGCGGCCTATAATGCCGGTCCCGGGCTGGTGACGCGCACCGGAGGAGTTCCTAGAATCCCCGAAACCCTGCAGTATATAAACAAGGTTCTCAAGCGGTACAAGGTGTACAAAGCAACATGGTAAGCACCTGCTTTTTGGTCTGATGGAATTTGATGTCTGCATTCGTGGTGGTCTGTTTCTCTAACCTACACGTCCTGCTCCAATGAAACACAAGATAGTGGGGGCTTAGCACCTTTTCCCTTGACGGTAAAGCAGAAAGTGGGGTATATACGATCTTTACGCCGGAGTGGTGAAACTGGTAGACGCACTGGACTCAAAATCCAGCGAGGGCAACTTCGTGTCGGTTCGATTCCGACCTCCGGCACCAGGTCTAATAGGCTGTAATTCTTAGATATTCTAGGGATTGCAGCTTTTTTATTTCTGGGTATCAGCTCACGTTTTTATCTACTAATTCTGCTATAATCTCATCATTTCATCTACTAGCCATCTACTAGGCTAAAGGGGATGAAATGCCGAATATAACTAAAAGAACACTCTCAACAACCCGTCCGAAATCTGTTGCATTTTTCATCAGAGACTCGAAGGTTAAGGGATTTGCTATAAAAGTTAACCCCTTCAGGCTCCATGAAGTACATTGCTGAGGTCTATCATAATGGCAGATCTGTTCGTAAGACTCTGGGAGAGAAAACCACTGATAGTCACATCCAGATTAAGAATTTATTCTCAAAATCTATCTTGAATGGATGATACTTGAGAAAATCCAATCCAAGAAGTCCAGTATTATCAGAGCCTGCTATTTTAGCTCCAGTTACCGTGACATTACGTTCAACAACTGAGCCCACTTTCAGCGAATCAATATTTGCTTTTCTACCTCTAGATTTACTACCATCAGCGAGAGTAGAAGTAACCTGTTTACCATATTTACAATTGAGATAATTTAAATGTTCGTACGGGATAACAGTATGACTTGATCCTGTATCGAGCAGCATTCTCCTAGTGATTTTTTTGTCACCGTGTTGAAGCGTCACGGGGATGTATATTTGATTATTAACAATAGAAATTTTTGTCACACGGTTGTACCTGTTAATTTCTGACTGAACCTGCAATGTTGGATTATCAGTGGGAAAATTTGTGTTTGAAAAATGAGGTATACCGTTTTCATCTCTCCAAGAGAATAATTTCCCGGAGACTGATGTATGGGGGATATCCATTGATGAAAAGTGAGGAGGTTTAGCGTGTGTAGGACTTTTCTGACTAATTGGTTTGGTATTTACATGTGATGAAATACCTTTTTGGGGAGCGGGGCTAAACGCTCTGGCTTCAATTTTTGAACTATTAGGAAACGAACCACTTACTGCCGAATAAATATTGTGGTAATCGAGAAAGGGCATCAAATCTGGTCTTGCAATGATCAAGGTTACAACGACGATGAGGACACCAATAAGCGGGTATAGTGAAGTTTGAGCGACTTTTCTGGCTTTTTTCAATCGGTGATTTTTCTCATCTGGAACGATGCTAATTGTTTCTGGTTCCCCAACAGTAATATCATTCTCTTTACTCCAGAACTTACTATCTTGTTTGCGACCTCCATGAATTTTATGGATCAGTACTTTCGTTACTGCCGGAATGTTTTGCCTGGAATTATCCGCCGCATCTAAAGACTGAATTTTCTCAAATACAGCACGCTTAGTTAGATTGCTTGCAGAACACTTTCTTTTTTCAAAGTATGGGATAATTGCAGAGTCTAATGCGAGATTGAAAATGAAAACAACGACAGCACCTATTTGAATGAACAGTACGATAGCCCAGATGGTAAAAAGTTTGCTTTCTTCATGTGTCCTTTGAGAGGCTTCTAGCCCAGCAGCCAACATGTAACCTGGAGATAAAAGAAATATATTCACAAAATTCACAATCACTGCCGCTGCACCAAGTGGCGTTGCTTTTCCAACCGAAATCCATGCCAGCACGCCTGAAATGCCAGATATCATAATACCAAAACCAGGGACGAAGATTGCTATCACTGAAAAAATTAAAGCGGCAATACCAAAAGCAAGCATTTTACACACCTTGAAGTAGTTGATCTATGCCATCCTGGCACTCACATTGTGGCACATGAATTGTCATTTCAATAACTTAAATAAGGCTATCGTGGAATTTACTTTTTGTCTAGAGTAGACTCTGAGAATTCTGTTAGCACTTATGAACTATGCCAGAACAGATGAGATAATCGAAAATAATCCTGTTGAAGTCTTGAAGCTTAAGAGGGTAGACCGGATCATCAGGAAACGTGATAAATATCTTCCAGCCGAAGAGCGTGTCATTTAGCTTGCACGATTAATCGGTCTTCGTTTGCAAATGCAAATACCGACGACCTTTCCATATAGTATTTGAACTGGAAGTTGTTCAGATTTTGATTGTAATAGCTGTCTGTTTTGATACCGTTAAATGTGTTGGAATTACTGTGTAATTCTGATTTTGAACGTGCTGTATTGTAGTATGTTTGGTGAATAAGTTTCTTAGGCTTTTAGTGTAAGAAGTAGAAATCGACGGGGTGAAGATGGCACGACGAAAGCAAAGTGTTGCTGAAGATATAATTGATATCACATCAAGGTTTCCTTGGTGGGTAGGATTACTGTTGGCAATAGGATCATTCATAGCTCTGCGCTCTGTTGCTGATAAAGGGATGCCTGCGGCTGACGCTGGCGATCTGGCTAAAGCTGCACGTGGTGGAATGATCTATGGGTTGGCAGCAATAGGGCAGTACATTTTGCCAATTGTTTTTGTTTTTGGTTCTGTGGTGTCTGTAATCGTCAGCAGTAAACGTAAACAACTCCATAGTGATGTTACTTCCGGAAGTAAACAGATCGATGGTATCAGCTGGCAGCAGTTTGAGATCCTCATGGGTGAACATTTTAGACAGCAGGGCTTTAAGGTCCGAGAAACAGAACAAGGAGCTGATGGCGGTGTTGACCTCGTGCTTGAAAGGTCCGGTGAGAAATTCCTGGTCCAGTGCAAACACTGGAAGGCCTATAAAGTAGGTGTGAAGCCTGTTTGAGAGTTGCTTGGTGTTATGGCAAGCAGTGCTGCCACAGGTGGGTACATTGTTACATCTGGAGAGTTCACTGGTGAGGCAATTAAATTCGCCCGTGAGAACCATATCAAGTTGATTGATGGAAAATCTTTGAATGAGATCTTCAGTAATAGAAGCTTCTCCGCAATAAGTAACCCCACGTTAAAGAGTGAGCTTGCGAAAAACCCTAGCGAAAAAAATAACCTTGCATGTCCCAAATGTGGTAGTGAAATGGTGTTGCGAGTCGCGAAAAAGGGCAAAAATGTTGGTCAGAAGTTTTGGGGGTGTTCAAAATTCCCAAAATGTCGGTCAGCACTTCCTGTCTCCAAACTATAATTATATTCTCATATTTGATATAAAAGCATCTTGGTCTGTGTTAGAGTGGCTGTCGTGCTCGTTATCTATCTAATTTTACAACCACTTTGTGGTGTCTGTTGAATAGTACAAAGAACAGTCGGGGAGTCTCTGAATGTCGGATTCTATCAAACAACTAACGTCAAGCGTAAAAGCATTTTGTGAAGCTCGAGATTGGGATCAATTTCATGGTCCTAAAGATTTGGCAATTGGTGTTAGTACAGAAGCATCAGAACTTCTTGAAATGTTTAGATTCCTCTCACAAAATGAAGAGATTGAACTTGTAACAAATCCCGATAGCAAAGAGAAAGTAGAGGAGGAGTTGGCGGATGTTCTATTTTTTCTTCTACGATTTTCTCAAAGATTTGAAATCGACCTTGGTCAGGCTTTAGTGAGAAAAATTGAGATTAATGAAGAGAAGTACCCCGTTGAGAAAGCAAGAGGTAGTAATCAGAAAAGCACTTTGTTGAAGTGACTTTCTGATAATCCTTTACCATATGGGAGTTGAGCGTTGATTGTCTATTCTTCCACAAAAGTAAACTTTAAAGATGATGTCATGACCAATGATATTGGCAATATCATTCATGATGCGTTTAAAAGTGCTGCTGGGAGAAGTACCAGTAGGTCTGAAATAGATTCGTGGATAAACTCTCTTCAATGCATGGATCGAATATTAAACGACGATGGAATCCCCAATGATGCAGGTGTTTGCATAGAATATCATCTTCCACAAACTTCAAAACGAATAGACTTTATCCTAACGGGCAAAGATAAGGAAAATCAGGATACAGTCATTCTCATTGAGCTAAAGCAATGGCAACAAGCACACTTAACAGAACGTGATGCTGTCGTTAGAACGGTTTCGGGGGTTGCACGGCGAGTACCGAGAACTGCCTGCCGATCATGGACGGTTGGAATTACGCCGTCAGAATGTACGAACCGAGTAAAGCGATTATTGATGGTACATGGACTTTTCCGGGACCACCGAAACCAAGAGGCCATTGATAAATAACTGTATCGGCACCATGTCTTCATTTTTTGCTAAGACGCAATTTTTAAAGAACATTAAGGAGAATGTAAATAATGAAAAGCAATATTATCGCTCTAGTGCTCGCCGGTACGCTCACTGTTGCGAGCGCGAATGTACAGGCAGAAAACTCCGGGGAATCCATGAAAACCAAGGCTGCATCGATCCCGGACACTGTCCGGACGGCAGCAGGTGAGCTGAAATTCTTCGATGCTGTGCCGATAGGCGACACCAACCAGTTGGAATATGATTACCTGGATCGCTCGCGTGGGCTTGGTGTCTATCTTGACAACGTCGGCGCCGTATCTATCTACAGCGTACTCGCCGGTATGGCTGAGCAAGGTGCCGATGCACCGAACAAGATCGCTATCTGGGAACAGCTGATGGATTCCCGGACGCCGGTCATTACCTCCAACACATCTACGATGTATGCCTATGCTCCCACGGATCTGGCCAACGATGGCCCAACCGTCATCGAGGTGCCGCCCGGCATGCTTGGTTTCCTGGACGATGCCTGGCAAAGGTTTGTCGGTAATATCGGCATTACCGGACCAGACCAAGGTAAAGGCGGCAAGTACCTTGTGCTGCCTCCAGGCTATGAGGGCAGAATACCGGAAGGATATTTTCTGCCAGCCATTTAATCCCGATGACAGGATGAAGGAGATTCTGGCCGAAGCGGCAACGCTGGGCAACGCCGCCGGACGTTCCATCACATATGATCCACGCATATCCGGGGTATACATTTACCCTGATACGAAGAGCAATTGGGTTACGGCCTATGCGAACAGGAACACTTCCTTCGAAACGGATGGCGCAATGGGGCTCGATGCAAGAGTGCTGTTCTACTACAACGCCGGTGGCGTGACGCCGGCCATGGCGACGACTCATATCGGCGCCGGTTCCGATTACGCACTCGCTTTTCTGGATAGCAAAGATAATCCTTTCCATGGATCAAAGACTTATAAACTGCATTTGCCGCCCAACGTTCCCGTGAATGACTTCTGGGCGGTGACGCTCTATGACACCCAGACGCGCACCCAATTACAGACCAGCCAGCTATTCCCGACTGTCGGCAGCCAAACCAAAGGGAATGAAGAAGAACGCGGATGGCTCTTACGACGTCTATTTCGCGCCGGAAGCGCCTGAAGGCAAAGAGGGCAATTGGCTGCAGACGAATACGGGCAAGAGCTGGTTCGCCATACTGCGCATGTACGGCCCGCTGGAGCCATGGATCAATAAGACCTGGCGTCCAGGCGAGATCGAGTTGGTGCTGTAGGTTTCATTGTATTCGGAGCAGTAAAAACATCCCGGCTCGGCGTATATGATTGAGGGGCCGTGATGATCGACTGTAAATGCAAAAAAGCAAAGAGGAAGGAGTTGAATATGGACGGAAAATTTATTCCCATAAAGGGTTGGCTGGCCGCTCTTGTAGTAGTTCTAGCTAGTGTTCAGGTAGTGCAGGCCGATGTGTCGGCGGAAACATTGAAGTCAATATCAATGCCCGACAAGATTCAGACATTTATCGGCGAGCTGGAGTTTTTCGACGGCGTGCCGACCGATGCGACAATCAATTCACTCTACGACAATCTGGATCGCATGAGAGGTGTCGAGGTCTGACATTCTTGGACAGCATTGGACGTAGATTTTCTTGTCCTTTGCCGCTAAAATGTCATAATCCGACCTTCGCACCATCTTTAAAACCGGCAACCGTCAATGGTCTGCGGGTTTTATTGTATTAATCAGCAATGGAAATCACACAGAGTTTTTAGACCAATGTAGTTGCCGACAGTATACAAAAAATTGTTTATAAAAATATTGACAGAGGTAAATCAATAAGGTAATTTTGTTCGCCTTGTCCTATGGCGATGTAGCTCAGATGGTTAGAGCATGCGGCTCATATCCGCAGTGTCCGGGGTTCAATTCCCTGCATCGCCACCACGTCATCGTCCGGTAACGTCCGGATTCATATATAAACCCGCTAATCCACAAGGAAAGCGGGTTTTTTGTTGTCCAGTAACATCTGTCTTGGTACAGTAAGATCTTGCCGTTTTGGGGGTATATTTCAGGGTATGTGGTCTCTGACCAATTTGACATACCCCGAAAAATGGAGGAAGTCCAATGCCAAGAAGGATTACACCGCTTTCTGATACCAAGATCAGATCGATTAAACCAACTGAAAAACCGCAGAAATTGTTTGACGGTGGCGGCCTTTTTCTTTTGGTCACTCCGACCGGGGGAAAGCTCTGGCGTCTCAAATACCGTTTTGGGGGTACGGAGAAGTTGCTCTCCCTAGGCACATACCCCCAAATATCTCTTGCTGAGATCAGGCAGAAGCGCGATCAGATTCTTGCCATGCTTGCTAATAAGATCGATCCCGGCAGCATCACAAAAGCACAAAAAGCAGCCGAAACGGAAGAGACCGAAACCTTTGAGGTCATCACCCGCGAGTGGCAACCAAAATTTGCTCCTTCCTGGGCGGCCAGCCATAGCAACAAGATCATCCGGCGCTTTGAACAACCAGCACCTCGGTAGCGCGATTTGACTTATTAACCAGCCAAGACTAGCAGTATCTTCGAGACTAATTTCCAGTTCGGCAAGATCAATTTCAGAAAGATTGAGCAGTTGAGCCTCTTCACATGCGGGCAACACCAGAGATGGTTCTTTTGTTAGGCCTATGCCGAGTTTAAGGCAAGCCATGTCGCTGATACGGACCACCAGCAACAATAGATTTTTATCGTCAAGGTCCGTTTTGTGGTGATCTCTTGTTATGACACAGTACTCTTCGGGGAGATTCCACTGCTTCATGAGGTTGTATCCCTGTTCCGCATGCAATACCGTCATCGTTTCCATGAGTAGGGCATGAGTGAGAGGAAGATCTTTATGTTTTTCTTTCATCTGCTCTATCATCATAAGGACAAACAGCTTGCCAACGTCATGAAAAAGTCCGGCAAAAAAGGCATGTTTTTGTAACTCTTCAAGTTTGCAGCGCTTTGACAACCACTGAACTCCCAGGGCGCAGCCTACTGAATGTTGCCACAACTTGTGCATGATAGCATTGAGCGACTTATTTGTACTCCGGAATTGATTTTTGGTGGCAGCCAATAGAGTTATTCGTCCAACTTCCTGCATGCCAAGCCGGATGATCGCTGCCTCTATTGTCTTAATTTCAACAAGACCATGATAAAATGCTGAATTAGCCATTTGCAATACCTGACTCGAGAGCGACTGGTCTTGGGAAATGAGATTCTTTAATACCCTGCATTTCAGGTTCTTTTTTTACAAGCTCCTGCTGAACTCTCATGGCCGCCGAACTTAATACAGGTAAAACAACGTTGCCTGCCTCAATATACTGCTTTATCACATCAAGAAATGAAAGGTTCTTCTGCATGGTATTATTCTCCAGAAAGACGGCGTATTTCGGCTAAAGGCCTTGGCTTGCTCAGTTTCGGTAAGCAGCGTAATATTTCTTCAATACTAGTGATGCCTGCGGCGGCTTTCACCAGGCCGTCCTCCATTAAGGTGATTAAGCCGGAATGCTCGATACTTATTTGGCGTATTTCGTAGCTGGTTTTCTGTTCAAGTATGGCATCCCGGACAAGCTCATTCAGCACCAGCAATTCAAACACGCCTACTCTGCCTTTGTATCCCGTCTGTTTGCAGTCAGCACATCCCCGGCCTTTCTTGAATCGTGCTCCATGGAGATCTGCTGCTAAAGCCCCAATTTGCTGGAGTTGGATCGGCGTTGGTTTTGCTTCCTTGGCACAGGACGTACATACACGGCGTAACAGCCGTTGGGCCAGGACGCTCACAACCGTTGACGAAATGAGAAAAGGTGCAATATCCATATTCAACAGACGGATAAGTCCACCGATACTGTCCTCGGTATGAAAGGTGGTCAAAACCTTATGACCGGTCAACGCCGATTGCATGGCCATTTCAGCTGAAGAATGATCCCGGATTTCGCCTATAATGATCACATCAGGGTCTTGCCGAACGATATGCCGTAAAGTCTCTTCAAAGGTCAAGTTAATGGCAGGATCAATCGAGCACTGGGCGATGCCGTCCATGACATACTCTACCGGCTCCTCAGCAGTTATAATACTTATCTGTGGATTTTTTATGTGATTGATACAGCTGTAGACGGTCGATGTCTTACCCGATCCTGTGGGACCTGTCACCAACAGTACGCCGCTGGGTTGATATACTGCGTCCTCCAAAAATCTGGACAGCATATTGGGTGCCATGCCGATTGTATGGATATCCAGCAGTTCCCTTTTCTGCTTCAACAGCCTGAAAACTATCTTTTCACCATGTATAGTGATGTAAAACGACACTCGAATATCAATACTTCCCTCATCGTAGTCGAAAAGAATCCGGCCGCCTTGATGCCGACGTTTTTCAGCGATATCGGCTCCACACATAATCTTTATTCGACTTGTCAGGGGCGGTATGATATCTGTAGGGAAATCTTTATAGTGACGCAGGACACCGTCTTCACGAAAACGGACCTGTAGACGATCTGACTGTGGATCTATATGAATATCACTACAGTCCTCTTTGATAGCGGCAATAATCAGGGAGTTTACTATGCCAACCACCGTTTTTCCATCGACGTTAACGGTTTTGCCGGCTAGCCAGACTTGTCAGCAGTTTAATAGTATCGCTTAAGGATTTTTTCTCGGCAATTGCCGGACTAACTGTACCTCCAAGAAATTTGTTTGCGACCTCGATACTTTTTTTGTCAAGCGGATCAGCAAAGGCCACAAGAACAGCACCGTCTGTGGTTTTAATAGGAACAAACTGATACTCAATAATTGTTTTTATGGGAATCTTACTGAAAAGAGCCTTGTCCACAAGAGACATATTGACATCTATCAGTGGAAAACCGAGCTGAATTGAAAGAATTCTGTTAAATATTTTTTCATCAATAAAGTTGTATTTGATCAGGATTTCACCAAGTTTGAGCTCCTGCTCCCGCTCTTTTTGGATATTAAAAGCGGCGGTCAGGTCATCTTCTGCAAGGTGTCCCAGCTCAACAAGGAGTTCTCCGATTCGGATGGACAGCTTGGTGTCGATCAGCGCTTTTCGCACCAATTCGTCAGAAATGAATCCCAGGTCTTTGAGGACATTAATCAGAGGGGTCGGCGTTGCCAGTTTCTGACTTATTCGCTCTGCATGCTTTACCTGCTTCTCACTCACTGTTCCCGATTTTAGAAGAAGTGAGACAATTACTCCATATTGATTTTTTTGCTCGTTTTTCATCAATTACCACCAAGAATTAAACTATAGACTGAAAGGCTGATTGAACCAACCAAAGTTAAAACAATTTCTCAATAATTAAGTGATTTAAGAAATGGATCGAAAAAAATGAAAAAGCTGTAAGAGGAAAATCTGCTACCAAGAGAGTTCAGATATGGGGCAATAGTTAGGACAGAAAATGATTCGAACATAATTTCAAACCTATAAGGTTAGCTATTGGCAAGCCTCCGTATGGGAGCACCTATTCGGGAAAGACTGTTCCTGAAAAATAGCGCAAATCTAGTGAGACAGTCAAAACCTCTCAGGAAAGGTGATTGGCGTATTTGAGAGCTTCGAGGTAACTTTTTCGCAATTGATCGTCTGTGAGCAATAAGTCATTCTGAATTCTCTTGCACTCAGTTTGCCGATTTCTTTCAAAAGCCTCGGACAAACGCAAAAACCCATTATAATTATTCACTTTTCCTAGCAGGGTATCCTTCACCACCTGCGTTGATAGGCAACTTCTCTAAGATCTCCGACATTGGCATGTCCAACATTGCATCGAGCAGGGAGAAAAGTCCTATGATGAAGAGGTCACTACATTCGCTTTCTGAAAGTGACACTGAATGCCCCAGCAGCTCACAAAATTTGGCACGAACCAAGACCAGCCGCACCAGTTCTTCCGGTTTATCGGAGGTCAAGCTCCGAAATTACAACCAGCATGATAAACCGCCGCAGCTCCTTCTCGCCAAGATAGGCCACCGCATGCATCACCGACTTGACCTCCTGGAGACGGTAAAAATAGGCAGAATTCAAAAAGCGCAGCAGTTTGTAGGTAACCGCGACATCCGTCGATATTATATCTCGCAAGCGCTCGATATCGCATTCTTTTTTTGTCATCTCCGCCAGGAGCCTAAGCAGGTTTGCCTTAATCGATGATATTTCCCTGATCTTGATTTTCTCAGGTCTACAGAAAAAATAACCCTGAAAGTAAGAAAATCCCATACGATTGGCGAGCACAAATTCACTCTCCGTTTCAACCTTTTCGGCCAACAGCTTGACCTGATGGTGCTTGAGATGGTTAAGGGTTCGGACCAGAGTGTTGAGGGGAGTGAGACGGACATCAATCTTGACAATCTTTACCAACTCGAGCAGGGGCTCAAATTTTCTGTCATAAACAAAGTCATCGAGAGCAAGGGTGTAGCCGTTTTCCTTCAGATTTTTGGCACACAGAAATCATCTCGGCAGTCGGCTCGACATCTTCGAGGATTTCTACCACGATCTTCGTTTTGGGAAAGTTTAGAGGCAGGTTGCTTTCCAGCAGATCCTTGGTGAAGTTGATAAAACAAAGTCGATTATTTGAGATAATTTCTATATCGCCGGTGAGAAAAGCGCTGGAAAGAAGACTCGCAGTCGCCTGCTCACCGCTCACCTGCCCCAGTAGATTGCCGGAACCTCCACGGTAGAGCAACTCATAGCCATAGAGTCTTTTATTGATATCCAGTATTGGCTGTCGGGCAATAAACTGTTCCATGCTCTGGCCTATGGCCTGAACTCCCTATACTCCATAGCAATAAGGGAAATAGCTGGTTTGCAGGTGAAACATGAGATTGCTTCGCTGTCATTTTTTTTCCGCATCATTTTTGAAAAATATTTTATTACCTGCTCTTGATCCTCGGACTCCAAAAGAGTAAAGCGGATGGCCGTAAACCCGTTCTCGATCCTCACCACCACTCCCTGTGCCTGGATAACTGAATCTTCGCCAGGTAACGCAATGGAGACGAGAATCTTTTCATGCATCGACAATGGCAGACTCGGTTGTTCAAAGGCGCAGCCTGCAGTAGAGACATTAAGCAGCACCGCCTCACCAGCATCATAGGCGGTTTTATAGCTCACTGGTTGATGACCGCAAGGAAATCTCAAAGCACGCCGTTTTGATTTCATTTTTTAACTCTTTAGAAGAGCTTTATTTTAATAGAATTTAAATGAACCGTGGCGGGATGTTTCCGCTTAATAAATCCATTCATATCATATATTTCTAAATACAACCTTACCCTGTTCACGATGTATGTTTCCTGCCGATGAAAGCAATATCACTTTTTATGGGTGAAATTCTGCCTAGCTATCTTTTTTCAAATTCCTGCTTGCTACTGAGAAAACAGAAAGAACCCCAATTCTTTCTCTTCAAAAGCTAAATTTGTAAATTCACATCCAAAAGTATTGCCATTTACAAATATTACGATAACTTCTTTATCGATGAGCGTTGAATTCTTAATCTCCAAATTGAATTTGACGCGAAGTTTATCTCCTTTTTCTATGAAAGCTGGCTCAAGCATTCTGAAGCGTAATCCACTCATCGAAAGATCGCAGACATTCATTTTTCTCCAAATGGAGCTACTGGACGATAAATTCATGATCTCACCTGAGAGGGCAACACTCTTCCGATAAAACCTCCTGAAATTGAGCTGGGATTTGAAAAGGCTCTTACATTTACAACGTGTGGAAATCCTCTGGTTTTTATGTTTAAACTTTTCTACTGAGACTTTTTTTGTTTCCACAGGTAGGGCAAGAAAAAAGAGCATAATTATCGCTATCTACATGGATTGTTACTATATCCATTTAAAATATCCGTCCCACAGAGATGCGTTGGCCATGGAAGCGTGGTACTTTCCAAACCTGAATCGCAATAATTTTGGTGTTAAATAGTTAATTACATCAAGCCCTTGTCAAGAAATGGTTTTCAGGATCAGCGAAAGCCAAAACGCATCTGGCAACAAAAACATTTTTTGCTGAAGGCCGTTCCCTACAGGTGTTGTATCATATAGAAGAGTGTTGAGTCAAACGTAGCACATCAAAATACAAAATTCGAAATATAGGCGATAAAATCAGTTTTATGGGACATCACAGAAGCCATATGTCACGCGGGTGTCAAATAAATTCTGTGAGATTCTGGAAGAACGATCTCCTTGGTCCTTTGACTCTATAGCCTGAAACCCCAGTAAACGAACTCTTTCAAGAATAAACTCTTTTGCACACCTTGATCAAGTTCATCATAATGAATGATCGATGCCGACATGCTTACCGGCATCCAGGTGAAACCGTATTCAATCTTCTTTCTGCCTCCCGTTTCTCGAATCAAACTATTTTCGCAAAAATTGGCGAATACCTCAAAACATAGAGGTGCTGTGCCACTTAATGAATGGATTTCTTAAGACCTCAGATCAGAGATGACACTCTATCGTAGTTTGAAAATATAATTGGAAATTTTGTTCCGTTTTTGATAGGCCTAAAAAGGGGATTTATCGTTGTTGGCCATCAACAAGTTTATTTTTTACATGGAGTTCAAAGTATGAAGAACAAGACTGAGCGACGAAAATCATTTCGTATGCCATTTAATGCAGAGATAAATTGTCATGTGAGTGAAAATATTTTTCGAGGAAAAATAAACAATTTAAGTGTTTCCGGTTTATTTATGGAAGCAACTGAGTGTCCACCCACAGGTTCGAATTGTGAAATAGAGATTGTGCTGCATGGTGATAATAGTCGCCTTACCATTGATAAATTGACTGGTGTCGTTAAGCGTTGCGACACACATGGCGTAGGGATTGAATTTAAGGAACGATTAGAGTGGATTGCCTTGGTTCCTATATATTTTCGTAAATTACAAGAGCAACTTATTGATTAAAATACGTTCATTTTATTACTTTGGAGTAATCAAGATATGACATCCTGCTGTCGAGGGATAGTTGCTCACGCCCGGGAATAATTTCCTCTAATCCTTATGATATACTCATGATGAGTAACAGTAGAATGAGCTTCTTATCGTAATATCCGTGGAGTAATGAGTATGTCGAACAAGGTCCCAAAAGTTGTTGCCAACATAGCCCACAACAGATTGCATATAACAATTGACGGAAACCTGAGCACCCCCAGTGTCAGGGAAGTTGCCGCATGAACTAAAACCCATTATAAAAGGGGGCAGGAGGTTCATGCATGAAAATTCCCATGTTTTCTTTGATGCAATGGTTTTGCTCGGAACTCCCAATGTTAATCAAACCAAAAAACCTGTTCACCTCGTCGGTTATACTATTGACGGCAAATCTTACTGGGTAGCCACAGATCGTTTTGACTTATTAGCCGAGCAAGTAGCGCTGGTCTACAAACTCCGCTGGGATATTGAGAGTTTTTTTGCATGGTGGAAACGGCACCTTAACGTTTATCACCTTTTTGCCAGAAGTAAGAATGGCCTAATGGTGCAAATCCTCTCTGGTCTTATCACCTATCTTCTTTTGGCTATCTATTGCCAAGAGCAGCACGGTGAATCTGTTTCTATTCGTCGTGTGCGGCAGCTCCGCAATCAAATTCGAAATGAAGCAACACAGCAAGCTGTGGCGCAAACAGTGAAGCAAAATCAAAAACGAAGAAAGCGTCTTAAACGATTAAAGAAACCGCATGCAATTTCTTAACCGGATATTACTGTTAAACAACACTTCCTACATATTTGCCGTCCGAACGGCCATCTTCGGCGTCAACAGCATCAACCATTGCCGTGAGTTCTTCCCTGGAAAGAGTTCCCTTTGCCGTCAGTAGCCGGATTACAGATACAAGGTACAGTTTGAGTTCTGCATTCTCTTTCAGTAGTGTATCTATCTTCTGGTCTTGAGACATATCTGTGAGTGACGCTTTGAATATCTTTCGACTAAGCTGAGTGATTTCGCGTTCAGTGTCCTCAATATCGAGTCGGTTGCCGATGTCGCCCAGAAGCAGTGTTCTTGCCCATCCCATAATCGTATCCTTTAATTCTCATTTAGGAGCTTACCCCTGAGTCCTATAATCTGTCCTTTACTTGCGGTAGTGCTGCTGCCATTAAAGACAGATAGTTTCACTTTTAAAATCAACCACTCCGAAAAGAGTTAGCATCAAAAGTGTTAGGGTGAAAAAGCTTGTTGCTGCGTAACAAAAGACGAAGAAATAAAATGCGGTCGGACTTTCTTCTTTGTCCCAGGTTTCCATCCGGTATTTACTCTTAAATGATCCTCGTATTGTTCCCTTTCGCAGTGCATTGAGAGCACCAAAAAAACTCCCAATCCCAATACACCCCAGAAGAACTTGAATCACAGACTTTAGAATTTCTATATTGCTCATCTTTCCCTCAAGGACAAGTTTGTAGTACCCAAAGTAAAATGAGGGTCGATTGTCCCTTTGCTGCTTCAACAAACCCAAAATCAGCGAACTTGTCAAATCTATTCCGAATAATGAACATCACCCCCGTTTGGTGCAAAAAAGAGCTAAAGTGGCCTGTCACCAGTCCGTGCAGCGGTTAAGTTCTACCAGAATAACTGGACCTCTCCCCGAGAATTCGTTGAAAATAATGAAGGCTGATACGATGGCAAAGAGTAACGCCGAACGTCAAAGAAAATACCGGAAACGCGCCTTGGAAGATCCCGATGGCGTAATATTGACGTGATTACAACGCGTGTTATCGCCAAAAGCCGACAGTGCATAAAGAAGGGTCGTTGCGGCAATTGGGAAAAGCAAGCGTCAGGTCGTGGAATTAGCTCTTCTTGAGCTCAAGAAAACTGTTATGCTGTAACGGCTATTATCATCGTATGATTTCGCAGAACAAGCTTGCTGGTTTGTATCTAAAGAACGCCATCCAGCACATTCGACCAATCGACCTGGATGAACTCACCCGCAAGCGCTGCTGAGAGAAATGGAATCGGCTGAGCGAGCCGATCTGCAGGCCATACGCTCGAGCTTTATGCGTCAAGAATTGCGGGTGATGCGATCAAAGTTACGAAACAAGACCCCGCACCGGTGAAAAGAGGAAGCTGTTCGCAAAACATTATTTCTACCGATAATACGGATTGGTTGACAGGTGATGTCCTCGAACAAAGCTGGCCCGTTGGCAGGCAAAAAATGGATTTCGACCCAGCAAGGACGATGACTTGGTGGGCAAAATCCCGGTCAGGCATTGGTCAGACAGCAAGATCAGGTGTCACCTCTTTAAGAAAAAAATCCGATTCAGAAGTAACTGAACCGGGCCGGGTGAATCTTCTAACTTTATCTGATTATTAAATTTGCGGCCAGTTATTTATAGCAGCATGAAGAACATATAAATTCCATCCAGCCGCACCAAATCCAACCAAGGCACCAATCGTTAAAATTCGTATTCTCGCCATACCTTTTAGCAAGCAGAATGCAAAAGCAAGTAAGGTCAGTTTAACGACAAACACCAAAATCAAATTTGGATCCGATCCAAGTAACGGATTTTTCTCAAAACCACCCATGTCAAGAACTATCCAGGTTGTTAGGACATCGGCTGCCTGCCCGGTTATTGCGAGCAGCAAGGTGATTATTTTTGCAATCATCGCATTCTCCTGTTATGTAATAGAAAGGGTACAATATGGCTTGCTGTTGATTCCGAGACAGCAGCTTCCTCTCCCGCTACTAGAAGGATATGTGCAGCAAGCTCTATATTGCCGGTGTTACGCTATACATTAGGTACTGTCGACTTATAGGCAACGGTTGAAGTAGGTGACCTAAACTTTTCCCTTGCCGTGTTTGGGCCCCAGTAATGAAACTAATGAAGCTGCTTTTGTAAACGGCCTTTTGGGCACCTCGTTTGCCGCTGCAGATTTAGTACAACTTCCAGGTGTGGATTGGATCCTCGTAGATTCGTCACACGGGGCTTTCACTCTGTCTTCTGACCCTGAGTGGTTTCTCGTAAAAGCTGGTAAGTACTCATTATCTATACGAAAACACAGACGCACTCGATTGGGCCTATGTCGATTTTGCAGATTCAGGCATGTCTATGAACGGTAATGGGGTTTACACAGCCAACGGTATCAGCCACTATTCAGAACTTAACGGTCCTGCTCCCGTACCGGAGCCGGCGACAATTCTCCTTGTTGGAGCAGTCTTAGTTGGCCTTATAGGCTCAAGAATCAGACGCAAGAAATAGCTTTTCCGCAAAAAAGGAATTATTGAGGCAGGGCCAGAAATGGCTCTGCCTTTTTATGTTTTGGAAGCAGAAAGACAACTTCAGATTATCAACCGAAATAACTGTACGGTTATTTTGGCATTGGACGACTGCCAGTACTATCAGGACATATGCCACCAGGACAACTGCTCCGAAGATCTGAGCTTTATGTATGCCACCGGTTGCCCCATCAATTCACGATAATTGCGACAGAATCAGCTGTACTGGTAGCTGCCCGGAACAATTTTGCAACTGTACTTGAAAGCGCCTCCCTGAATGAAGAGGAAATCGCTGCATACTGCAGATGCAAAGGCATTTATCCGGATCAGCTCAAAATATGTCCGGTTAAAATATAATGCTGTTGTCGAGGATCTCGGCAAAGAGGTTCGAAAACCGACTAAAGTGAATGAAAGGTAAGGAATGGCCTGCTTGCTTCGATTGTTGATTTATCTGCCCACCGGTTTTTTTATTTGACAGTGCCGAGAATTCCTCGAATAGCGGCTGGCAGATCTCCCGGCAGCAGGATAATTTTGGAATTTGGAGATGAAGATATTCCCTTGAGTGCCTCAATATATTTCTCTCCCAGAAGATAGACAATCGGGAAATCATTATCCCTAATGGCATCGGTTACCTTCTCAATGGCCGTCTGACTGGCCTCTGCCAAAACAATTTTCGCAGCGGCATCCCTTTTCGAGGCCTCAAGCCGTCCATCGGCCTGGAGAATCGCAGCTGTTTTATCACCCTCAGCGGTGGTAACGGTCGCCCGTCGTTTCCGTTCTGCGGCAGCCTGTTCCTCCATCGCGGTCTGCATTGTCTTCGACGGATTAATATCCTGTATTTCGACGGTCTTCAAAGCGATACCCCAGTCGGCAATGTCATCCGAAATAGACTCCTTAAGTTTTGCCCGAATGACATTTCTGTTAGAAAGGGCTTCGTCCAGATCCATCTCACCGACTATTGAACTGAGAGAGGTCTGAACCAAAGTTTTAATGGCTGTCTCATAGTCATCGACACCGTATACCGCCTTATCCGGGAAGAGAATATTGATATAGGCAACAGCATTGGTGATGATAACGGCATTGTCCTTGGTTATAACCTCCTGACTGGGTATATCCATGACAATATCTTTCGTTGTAACCTTATGGGCAACGGTGTCCATATAGGGGATGAGCAGGTTCAGGCCAGGTCCCAGGGTTGCATGGTATTTGCCAAGACGTTGAACGACAAATTTATAGCCCTGAGGTACTATCCGCACTCCAAGGCTAATAGTAAAAACAACCAGGACCAAAAAAATCACGGTTATAACCAGGCCTGCATTCATATCTTCGCCTCCCTATTTTTTTTGGACAATAAGGGTATTGCCGGAAACATTGATGACCGTCACCCGGTCACCCAGCGCCACCTCTCCTGACAGATAAACTGCCATTCTTCGGCTCCCAACAGCGGTGTTGTGAATTTGATCACACCACGGGCATTCTCATGCGGAATCCTTATCACCAGTCCCGATTCCCCGAGGACCGCTTCCAGAGAAATACCCGCCTTGGTTCTATCTGTCATCCTCGGTTTAAAGACAAAAAACCATAAGACCGTAAATATGATTGATGCAAGGGCCCAGAAAAAAATCTGCAGACTTATCGTTAGACTGGGAATGAACCAGGCAAGTCCCGCGACAAAGATCGCCCCACAGCCAAACCATATTATTGTGAAACTCGGAATAACCAGTTCGAACATGATGAGAATCATGCCGAAAGCCAGCCAGTGCCAGGGTAGGATTGTAAACATATTCACCACTTAGTGCTTATAACTTGCAACACCTTTTGGATTAAATTGTCCGAACTATAGCAATACTAAATATAGTAGCACAAAATTTTAAAGGATAACAGCTGCCATGCAATGATAATAGTCCTCCTTGGAAAAATTTATCAATAAACCGATTCCTGTTAGTTTCCCATTATTTCCAAACCGCATAGTAAAAAACAATAGCAGAAACAGCGATTGCAATTAGTATCAAAGGGTTCGAATAAAGAAGATATTTTAGTGAATACAAAATGTTGGAAATGATCTCTGATGTATCGGAAAACATCTCGGATGATTTAGATGCCAATAAGCTATATTCGATCATCACTCACCTTGGTAGCTTGATTCAAGCAATAAATGCCACACACCTGCCAGCAATGGCGCCAAAAGCCCTGAATCTGACATAAAACAACAAGCAAACAGTTCAACCAAAAATCAATACGCAAGCCCGTCACCGGAAAAATTAGATTTTGATCTACCTCTGAAAATCGCTTGCTGGAAACGATCTATCGCGCTACTGCCATCGACCATGAGCGTCGGTCTCTCAAGGAGGATCTGCAGACATAGCGATCAAACTTCGAGCTATTGGTCAATATTGTCAAAGATCGATTCCTGTTATTTTTAAGCGGACAGGGGTATGGAATCGGTGCGCCGAAATTATCGTTTATCGCCTAAATATACCTGTAATCCAAGGACTTACCCAGCGATTCTGTCAATTATACCGCAAAGAGGTGAGGTCTGCTGCATAAAGCTGAGATGTTTCAGGCGACTACCCTGCCAGACTCTGCTTAACGGGAACAGCTGATTGCTCGCTAAAGCGCTCATGTGCGACAATCAGCAATCGTTTGAGTATAATTTTTTTCTTCTTCAACCCCACTTTTGACCGGTAGAATGAATTTAACTGCTATTTTTTGATATTTTTTCTATTAACAGTTCAATACGGCGGTTTTTTGCTCTGCCTGCTCGGTATCATTAGAATCAAGGGGCTGATAATAGGAAAAAGCTCGCGATTCAAGTTGCGCCTCGTTTATCCCTTTTTCAGCTAGAAAATGAACAACATTGATAGAACGAATGGATCCCAACTCCCAGTTTGTCGGAAACCTTGAGACAAGCCGATCGCTAATGGGCACAGTGTCAGTATGTCCTCCTACTATAATCCTCACATCGTTTCGATTTTTCAGTGTCTCCGCAACCTTATTCAATATGAATTTTCCTTTGTCAGACAATTGAGCGATTCCGGAAGGATAAAGGACAGTCGCCGCTATCGAAATAGTAATCCCTTGAGGTCCCTGGGCAACCTGGGCTTCCAGGTCTGTTTCAAGAGAAAGGCACTCATGAGTTACAGTAGATATCGCGGCTCAAGATTATGGAATTTTAGTTTCTTTTTTAGCAAATGTCTATGATTTTAAGCTTTTTTCGATTTTCAATGGAGTAATTACAAAGAAATCTGGGTATCATCTCGAAGTCACTATGAAGTCAGGTTTTATTTATCGGCTGGGGTAGAACTGTGACACTTTTATACAGTTGTATTAAAAGCTGATTTGTTGTCTAATATTGCATACTCATAGTAACTCACAGGTGAGGTTTGCCTGTGTCTCAGAAAATAAATCAACAAAAAAACAGGCCCTCCTAAGATGAAGAATTTCTTCCAACACCATCAGAGATGAATATTCAACCTAAAACACTAATGTTATATTTTCAGCAAATTATTCCACTTTTGGCTATTGGCATCCTGTTTACCGGCTGTACCGGTATGCAGGGTGCGAACATGCATGACCAGCAGAATGTTAATGTGGAAAAGCAGCTGGAAAAGCGACAATATTTGCAGCAGTTCGAGGAAGAACCCGAAAAACTACCGGAAAGAAACCCGCAAGAAAATGAGGCCATTGGCGACCGTTATCTACAGAGCGGCGACATCAACAAGGCCTTTCTCTACTATGCCAAGGCCATGCAGGTTGAGCCTGACAACAGCGGACTACAATACAAAGTAGGTATGCTGCTGCTTAAACGTGATATGTACACCGAAGCGGAGCATTCGTTTTTGAAGATATTGTCCATGGAATACGGACAATGCTCCTGCCCATGAAGGATTGGGCAAGGCATATTTCGGCATGAAGGAGTATACCCTTGCAGAGGCGGAATTCAGGAAGGCGGTTACCCTTGACCCTGGCCTGTGGCAGTCATTCAATTACCTGGGGCTCATCTACAGCCAACAGCAGGATACTGAAAAGTCTCTGGTTGAATATCAGAAGGCCCTTGATCTGAGCCCCGGTAATACCGAGGTCCTCAACAACCTGGCTATCTCATATTATATCAAGGAAGGAATACACCAAAGTCCGTGCAGCTGCTGGAAATAGCTGTCCGTAAGGAAAACGAGATAAACGTAATATTTAATAATCTGGCTGTGGCCTACTGCAAACTGGACAAATATGATGATGCCCTGGCGGCTTTCCGCGTGGGGCTGACAGTGAAGCTGTGGCCTATAACAATCTTGGCTGGGAATATATGATGGACAACAGGTATGGAGGAGGCTATCAGGGCCTTTGAAAAAGCCCTCTCTCTCAACCCAAGTTTTTATGAGCGGGCCAATGCCAACCTGGAAAAGACCCGGAAAGCACAAGGATGGACTTCTCTGCACCTAAAATAACAATAATTGTACACCAAGTTTATTTGAGAGGCAGTAAGAAAATTCAGCCGCAGGAAGATCTGTATAGAGTATTCGTAATCTTTTGATGGTCTTAAAAATGGAGAGTGCAAGTGGCTATAACATTAGAAGAGCGTCTTGGCAGCATCAGCGAAGTTTCTTCCGCCTCTGTAGAGTTTCGTCCTGAAGTACCTGCGAATTTACAGGAAGCCGGGATCAACGACATTTTTCTCACTGATCTTGTCTGTAAATATCTCCTGAGCCACGGCGCATTGACCGGCAAGGAAATCAGCAACAAAGTCTGCCTGCCGTTTCCCATGGTCGAGGAGCAGCTGCGTGATTTGAAACAGCGACTCATCGTCATCTACCAGTCAACCTCCGGCATTAATGATTTTATCTATGCCCTGACGGAAAAAGGTCGGGAAAAAGCTTTACATGCCCGGGAAGCATCGGCCTATCTTGGCTCGGCGCCTGTGCCCTATGCCGATTACCTGAAGAGCGTGGCAGCCCAGACTATTCAGAATGAAACGCCAGGTCCCGTTGAATTGCACGAGGCATTCAAAGAGCTCGTGCTTCCCAAGAAGTTTTATACTCTGCTGGGGCCGGCTATTAACTCCGGAAGAGGTGTGTTTCTCTACGGTCCCGCAGGCAACGGCAAGACCTCAATTGCCAGACGAATCCCCCACTGTTTTACCGACACCATTTTTATCCCCAAAACCCTGCTTATCGAAGGACAGGAAGTTAAATTTTATGATCCCCAGTGCCACAAGGCTGTAGATATGGCGCAGAGCGATAAGCCTGCCGACCATGATCGACGCTGGCTGCGGGTTGAGCGACCGGCAGTGATTATCGGCGGCGAGATGGAAATGGCCTCCATGGAGGTCGTTTACAATCCAGTGACCAAGGTCTGTGAAGCCCCTGTGCAGATGAAGGGCAACTGTGGCATCCTGGTTATTGATGACTTCGGCCGCCAGCGCATGACTCCGGAGCAGCTGCTCAACCGCTGGATCTTGCCCCTGGAAAAACGGATCGATTTTTTGACCCTGCCAAACGGCATCAAATTTCAGGTCCCCTTTAACGCACTGCTGATCTTCTGCACCAATATAGACCCGGAAAAACTGATGGATGAAGCCTTCCTGCGTCGAATTCCCTACAAGATCTACATGGGCGATCCCACAGAGGATGATTTTGTCAAGATCTTGAAAAACGCGTCCGTTCAATACAACATCCAGTACGACGACAATGCCACCGAATACCTGCTGAACACATATTTCCGCAACAAGCACCACCTGCGGAGCTGCTATCCCCGGGATATCCTGCAGCAGATTGTCAATATTTCCTTGTATGAGCAAAAAAAACCTGAGATGGCTAAAGATGTTATTGATTTAGGGGTAAAATTATATTTTACAGCAACCAAGTCAATAGTGCCAACGGATTGAAGTGCTTTACGTGAAATCACTTTACAACACCGAATCGAGAACACCAAGAACGAAAATTTGAGAGGAATCACCTGGAGTTTTCTTCTTTTTTTGAGAGGAGCACAGCTAAATGCTGCCGTGCCAGAGCTGAGTTCGGATTTGCTCGAGGACTTGACGAAAGATATCAATTGCCTCATCTTTTCTTCCCAGCTGCAGTAACACTTCTCCTAGGTTGAAGGTGTATAGGTATATCAATTGGTTTTTGGTGTGAAGCTTTTTCCAGATATGGCAGAGCCTCAGCTGGATGGCCTTGTTGGGAAAGAATTTTACCGAGACCTCCATTGCTCTTGATGTTATCAGGAGAAATTCTCAATGCTGCCTGGTACCCTGTTATTGCCTCATCTATCTTTCCTTGTTTTTCATAAATGTCAGATAAATGATTGTATGCCGGGTAATATTGAGGATCAAGCTGAATCGCTGTTGTAAATTGTTCTATCGCTTCTGCAGTTCGTCCTGTCTTAAAATATACAAGGCCTAGATTACTGTGATATATCGTTTGATATCCAGCCTCTTTCCGGACAAGTTCAATTGCAATAAGAAATTGCTGCTCCGCCTCTTCCAGTTTTTCATTTCCAAATAGTGCATATCCCAGGTTGTTGTGTATTCTGGCCTTATCGGGATATTGAACCACACAATCATTCCATAACAGTTTCAGGATTTTGCCAAACCTTATTTCTCTCAATTGTCCAGTAGCAAAATAAAAGTGTTACCCCGACAAGAAATAGTGATATGGCCCGGTTGTTGTTGCTGATACGATAGAGAGTTGCAGTGACAAATAAAATAAAAAAAGTTGAAGGCAGATACGTCCGATGTTCGAAAATGATTTCAAGACAAATTACCGAACTTTCTATAGCTAAATTACCAAAAAACCAGAGAAGGAGAAGGAAAGGAGCCGTTCCTTTCGTGAGAGAAGAATCGCTGCCATTAAAGCGCTGATGAGAAATACAGCGGAAATAAAAGTGGTTATCGGCTCAAAAAGTGATCTGGATAGAGGAAAATTATAATCTAAAAAAAGCCTGGAAGGATGCAGGATAAAGGAGCAATCCTATATAATGGACAATCACTCTGAATTGGGTCAGAATTCTTTCTGCTTTGGTGAAGTCACGACCTGGGCAATCATTGCTAAAAAAAACTTGCAATAAGTGGCCGTTTAAATAAAAAAATGCTAACAGGCAAATGATTGCGACAGCACCAATAACCCAGGGAAAACGTCGTCTTGAACCATGTCAGGCTAAGATTTTGAAAAAAATACCATTCATAAATGAGAATCATGACAGGTAGTGTCGCAGCAATTTCCTTCGACCCCATAGCCAGCATGGCGGCAAGACCACTCCCTATAAACAGGGCGTATGGTTTCAATTTCTGTGGATGGTGATTCCATCATTAATTGATGCCTGCGTCCTGTAACATAAAGCAGCATAGAAAGTAGATAAAACATGGCTGCCATACTGTTCATACGTTGAACAATATAGGTTACAGATTGAGTGGCAACAGGTGCACTAGCCATAATACGGCAGTAAAGAATGCTATTGACGAAAATCGACCGTATTTTTCACGATTTATTGGGAGAAAAAGAGTAGCTCGCAACAACAGAAAGAGAATAAATGAACTGCATATATGAAGTACGATGTTTACAATATGATACCCTTGAACATCGTAACCATCTATGAGATAGTTTATCGCAAAACTAAAATTACTGACAGGGCGTGTTTGAAGAGTCTCCTGCAGATAAAGATTGCAGAATGGAATTGTAGGAAAGATCCTCAATACGCAGGGAGGATTGGTTAAATTTCCATAATCATCGAAATAAAAGGGAACATTCACGGAATTTCCGTAAATAAGTATTCCAATGACAGAAAAAGACGATGAACGACCTGACGTTGTTCTGCCTATCAAAAGAATACATCAAACGATAAGGGGGACTGTTTCCTATGGAGAGGAACAAGTAGTGGTAAAAGTTATATGATTGTAAAAGGAGACGAGAGATAATAATTTTATTTATGATCTGTAGAGGGACCATCGTAGACTGATCTTTTTTATGTTTAGTGGCTCTATATGAAACTCAGCTTGAAATCAGGGTTTTCATACATGCCCTTGTATTGCCCCTTTGCCAAAGGTTGGAAGAAAACCTTTGGCAGTTTCAGCTGAACGAAGTTCGTAGAATTTCCCTGATGAGTTTAATTAGTGCCTGGCAGAAAACCCCAAATTTTCAAAAACTCGTACCAGCGCAGACACAGTTAATGCGGATGGCTTTCTTTCCGGCAGCATTTTTTGTCTTCACAGCCTTACAAGATGATAATTATTCTCATCTATTGCACTAGCCGGGCATAGCTCTGCCATCGACTTTGCAGCCGCATCAGCCTGCTCTTCTCAGGCTGCTTTCTTGTAAGGTCCGCGTTTTCGTTCAGCAGCCTCTTGTTCCTGCTGACGCAACACCGCACCCAGACGCTGTATGTTACGTGCCACCACCGCCATGGCAATGTAGCGCTTAAATCCGTTGAGACCGTGATCGGGACATTTGTCCAGTCCGTGGACTTCAAGGGCGTTGATTGCCGATTCCACCGCCGAGTGTTGTTTGCGCAGATTGACAAATTCAGGATCGCTTTCGCGCGCTTTGTCGGCTTGCGAAAGCCTACCCTTTTTGGGCAGCACCACACAATCAAGACGCGATTTCAGTACTTCCTGATTGGCTGGGCTATAGAAACCTTTGTCCATGCTGACCGCACGTAACGTGGGGAACTTCTGCTTGGTTTCGCCCACCATGGCAAAGGCCACCTGGTCATCGGTGCTCTTTACCATCACTCGGTGATGCAGAATGAAGCGGTCTCGGTCTTCCATAATACACACCCGCAGTCCCAACTCCACCGGAACGCCGGCCTTCCCTTTGCTGATCCATTCGGTATGCGGTTGGAACAGGGAAAACACCTTCTCATCGTGAGGAATACGTTCGCCCCGGAGCACCCGCCGGTCAATCTGGTCGATCTGCCGACGGGCATGTTGCATGAAATCATTCAATTCGCTGAGCCGGACCACGGAGAGAGGATCGTGCGGGCTGACCTGTTGGCGGGTTTGGTCGGCTCGTGTCAGATAACCCTCCGCCAGGTCCAGGTAGGCACGATGGGCATCTTTAATCTCCTGCTCTTTTTGCTGCTGTTTGCTTTCGTCTTTGGACGTGGAGTGCTTGAGCCGCTGTACTTTGCGGTACTGCCTTTTGAATTGACGCTGGTGGTAGTGGTGTTGCCGCCATCCCGGCAGGTTGTTGGTGCTGGACAGTTCAGCACTGATTTCGATGACCTTGCGGATGGCGTCCAATAGCAGGTTGATATCTGTGGGAAAATGGACGTCAGTCTCCACCACAAAGGAATCACAACGGCCTACGATGCCCTCTTCCGGATTTTTTTTTAATGCCCGGTGTCCCGCTTGGACTATTACCCGGTTGAGCCGATCCAGAATTTCCGGAGTAAACAGCCGCAGATTATCTTTGAGGGTCTGCAGATTATAATACTTCTCGTCCGCCCAATCACTGTGACCGAGCATTTGCCGAAGGGTCTTATGTTCGTTGGCCAACTCCTGGATACGATCATAATCGGCGTTGAGCCCCAATCTGAGCACCCCCAGCACCAGAATCTGCCATTGTGTCATGCCGGGACGACCGTTGTTGGGGTCGGCCTTGACGGTCTTTCCTTCGATTTGACGCTCAGGCAACACCTCTTCCAGAATGGCAAATATCGCTCCGCGCAGTTCAGGCGTGGTGTATATATGCTGGAGTCCGCGCAGGATTTGCGGGATATCATCGCGTGATTTAGGATCCAGCTTTATGTCGGCGATAGCCAGTTCGCCCAACTTCATTTGTGGTTCGATTACTCTACGCATGAGTTTTTCACCCGACGAAGATTTGGCGGTTGCAGTCGTTTTATCCGTTCAGAGGCCCTGCTAAATGGTTTTGCTGAAAATGAATATACCATAATAATCAACATGTTACATCATTATTCAACATCCGTCGCTATCTACGCTCTCATTTTCTTCGTTTGTGGGTTATGATGATATCGCTTTGATTTGTTGGACGTTTTTCAGTTTTCTTCCAGGCACTAAATACATTTCCACTGTTGAATTTAACACCCCCCTTTAGCAGTCTGTTGAGCAAATCATGTTGTTATTATCAGGCAAGAGAGACTCTAAGTTAGTAGGGGGTAGAGGGTACTCCCCCTACCCGGCCCCTCGTGCCCACCAGTTAGTAGGTACCTATACATTTTCGGGACCACCTCCTGCTCCACGTTGCCCCTGGCTCAACTTCCACGCTTCACCCCTGATAACCTTCCCATCTTTCAAAACCGTGTATTTCCGGTAAGCCAGTGTGACACGATTGGGTGTGCGAGGTAGAATCAGCCATTTATTCTGACAACAGAAGGGAGAATGGCCGATGAAATACAGAAAACAACGAAGCTTGAACGAGGTCGAACAGCTATTTACGTCCTGGCGTGCAAGCCGGAAACACACAGATTATTTGCTCTCGTGGCACACCATTTCCAATAATTCTTTCAGGTACATAGGAGATATCTGCACTTTGATAACGACGAAATCAGCCGGAGCGCAGCGAACCGCTGTATTGATTTGTTGGCGTTTAATCTGATATTTCATCCGGGATGACGCAACAAATTATTGCGATACCTTACAAGATTAAAAGTCTCACCATGTTTCATAATATTGAAGATCTCTACAGCAACGGCCTGCCCAATATGGATCTTCGCGTCTTTTTCCGATATCCCTTCTCCGATTAAACGATTGAAAGTTAGCTTTGTCTCGGGTGGATTGCCTGATTTTAGCTGGTTGTTAACAACCTCAAGAATAGATTCTTTAAGTATTGGATCTGCCTTTTTCATAATATACTCCATGAAGCCAACGTTCAAGACAATCGGACCTGCCGCAGCTTTATGCTGCAGGTCCGGTTGATCTCAGGGTTGGGCTTCTATTCGGGATAGTTCGGATAGAAGTTCATCTATGCAATCCGCCACGCTTCTTGATGTATCAACAACAATCCTGTCTACGGTCCAATCGTGATACTCGCGATTCTCCACTTCGTTCCACGTCGGCAGCTTCATCCCCGGCACGGCGCACACGCGGGTCTCAACTCTCCGACGATGCTCATGGGTATTGGAGCAAATTACCTCGATATTGATATGGCGAACCTGTGTTTCCAGTGCGACTTGCTCCCACTCGCGACGAGTCAATTCGATTGGATTACAGGAGTCTGCGATCACGCTCACTCCCAAGCGTAGATTGTCAGCTGCAATCCGGTATGCCAATCGATAGCCTTCGCCCTGTACATCGATAGAACACAAATCTCTCAACCCTTGCTCAACAGTATCGATCCGCAGATAGGCACTATGTAACTTCTGCGCGACCAACTGCGCAAGAGTAGTTTTCCCGCTTCCGGGAAGGCCAGAGAAAATATAAAGGGTTGATCCATCAGCGATCATGTCGGCCTCCTGGAAGCCCAACTAAGATGACATCACTTTAGAGACTTTTCTCAAAGTTGCAAAAATAAACATATTTCCAATCAGTCTTTCCAGGTCGATAGGAGCTATCTGGAGTATGAGAATGTTGCCGGTCACAGGTTGCCAAGAAGCGCAGCAGAATGGTAATCCGGTGCACTGGCTTGTTAAACACTCTTTCGCAAACTTAACGAATAAAGGTAGTCCGCACCGTTATCAGGCTTCAGATGCTGTTTTACCCATCCAAAAGATTCATATAGACTTATCGCCGCTGTCATATTCCTGTTTGTTGTCAATACAACCTGTTCATACCCAGTCTCAATAGCAGTGGACAGCGCAGTCTTAATTAGCTTACGTCCGACTCCCTGTCCCTGAAAATCAGTTCTCACATAGAAGCCGGTCATTTCTGCAATAGAAGGAGTGATGGTTTTCATAATGACAGACCCTACAAGTAGTTCCCCATATACAGCGACGAAATCACTTGAATGGATTTCTCGCTCTTTCCCAAATGTGGCCAAAGCGTAGTCAATATTCTCAGGGTCTGGTTCAATGCCTAAGGATCTCATAATCTCAAAGGCAAAAGCCGTCACCTCGTCATTATCTTCCGGTCTGGCTTTTCGAATCTGTATATTTGGTTTCATAGGTGTTTAACGTAATGATCACCGGTTTATCCGGTGGATTATTTTGATATGGAAATTGAATCCGTCACCTTTTCCTTTTTTTTAATATGTTACCGTTTTATTTACTTCACTCTATCCTTTGGTACACCGCGTTGGAAGCAGTTCAGGAGGGCGGAGGGCCTTCAGGGAATCTCGGTAACGTATCTCCGTCACACGTCCATTCCGTGCGCGAGTCCCAGTATATGCGTGCTTGAGGTTTGATAGGGATGGTGTCATCCGATGAGCCTGCGGGGATCACCACTGCGTTCAATTCAGGAACAAATCGTGCAACCGGACTACCGCATTCAGTACAGAATTGTCGGGAAAACCGTAAAGCATCAGGCACCTTGAATTGTTTGAGTAGCGATTCTCCATGAGTAAACACGAGCGTTGCGTTTGTCATTATCAGATTGGAAGCATGTCCTGTTCCTGAAGACTTCCTGCATCGTGAACAGTGGCAGTGATAAAAACGCTGAAGATCACCGGTCACTTCGTATTTTACAACACCACATAAACAGCTACCTCTAAGTTTTACCTGCGACATTTTTTTCCTCAGGATATATTTTGCTGGAGTTTATTGGTTTCACAACTATTCTTTATTGCTTTTGCATACCTGATGACCATCGATTTATTCGGTACACTACTATCATCATATTTTAGCCTGTCTTGACAAGTCAAAATCGTCTAGGGAAGGCGGTTTCTAACTGGTTAACCTGAATTATGGTAGTGTCATATAGAAGCCTGCTATCATCCCCTTGACCTGAGATGCTTCCTTCTTTGAGTCTTTCTACTTTACCGACAAACCCAGTAACTTCATCCTCAGAGAACACCCTTCTCTCAAAACTTTTAATGTAACGGGATAGTCCACTCGTCATTACATTTCGTGGCAGCTCCGTTTTCAAACTCACGCTATCTCCGATGAAGAATATTACGGAGTGAACATTGTCATGATCTATGTTTAGAAACTGGGCTATAGCCTTTGTATGCCTATAGTTTTGGTGCATCGGGTTTTGAAATTTATACTTCTTGCCGTACAAAGACTGCGTCCACTGTTTTGCTCTTTCATTGCCAAATATCCACCCATTGATATTTTTTGTTTCGATTACGAAAACACCGTATCTGGAGATCAGAACATGATCAACCTGGGTGGTACCATTAAAGGTAGGAAATATAACGTTGTGAAATCGTCGATAATCGTTAGCATCCAGCTTCGCCCACATGCCAAACTGAGTCTCGATTTCTCCGAGCCAGCCTTTGAACAGATTAAACATTGTGCAATTACTCCAAGGCCAATATTATTTCATTTAATCGTAACAATAGCCATGTTCAACGCTGATCATCATAACTAACTTTCATAGCCACCGCAATAGACGATTTCTTGATTTCCTTGTTTCTTTCTATTGATCCTTTCACAACGTCCAGCTTTAAAACTATATAGGGATATAATTATATAGTTTTTTAGATATATAATTGTATAGCACAATAAACATACAAAACGTGATACAGTCCCTTTTCGCAACACCCTTTAAGGTGTTTCACCTGTTGCCCTCAATCCTTACGGAAAGCCAGCAACACAGAGCCAAGACAGATGTATTTTATGCAGTCAAGCTCTTGCCAATTAATCATTCTAATGACAAACAACATTCGGTAAATACGAGAAAATATATCATGGACCAGACCACACAGTTGTTCTCAGCATAAAGAAATCTTATTGTTCTCAAAATGGAGACAAAACACCTTCTCAAAATCGGAACATGCAGTTGGAAATATGATTCCTGGCGGGGACTCGTTTATTCTCAGGATAACGAGATAAATTTTCTCAAGGAATACAGCGAGCATTTCCAAACCGTCGAGGTTGACCAATGGTTCTGGTCTCTGTTTAAAGGGAATACCGTGGTCCTGCCAAAAACGAACGTTGTACGTGAATATGCAACGTCAGTACCACCAGGTTTTACCTTCAGCATCAAGGTCCCGAACAGCATCACCCTGACTCATCATTACAACAAACAGAAAAACGCCACGCTGGTTCCCAATCCATATTTCCTTTCCACTGAACTCATGGGAAAGTTTCTGCAAACATTGGAACCACTTGGCGATCACATTGGTCCCTTGATGTTTCAGTTCGAATATCTGAACAAGAATAAAATGGCCAGTATGGACCATTTTATTGAGATGTTTCAAGTCTTTCACAATGGTCTTCCTGAGGGTTATCAGTATTGTATTGAGATTCGAAATCCGAATTATTTAAAGAATGAGTATTTTGATTTTCTAGCCGAACACCACTTGGGACACGTTTTCCTGCAGGGGTACTATATGCCTTCGATATTTGAACTGTACGAGAAGTTCAAAGGCCAACTGAGTGATCCGGTAGTGCTCAGACTTCATGGCTTAGATCGACAGGGAATTGAGGAGCGGACAAATAATGTCTGGGATAAGATTGTTGATCCGAGGGATGGCGAGCTGTTGAGTCTGAAAAGTGTTGTGAATGATCTTCTTGAAAGGCGCCATCAGGTCTTCGTCAATGTAAATAATCACTACGAGGGATCTGCCCCTCGGACTATTGAGAAGATCAAAGCGCTTTTACAACTTGGTTGAGAATACAATGTTTCAACGATGAGACACACCTTCTTATGATGACAAAATACGACGAGATTACCGAAGCCCGGAAAACACTGGACCTCCCTGAGCGAGCATCTCTGCAAGACATAAGAGAAAACTATATAATATTACTGAACAAATGGCATCCTGACAAATGCACGGAAGACAGTGAGAACTGCGCCGAGATGACAAGAAGAATAATCACTGCGTACAAGAGCATCATTGAGTACTGTAATCAGCATAAATTCTCCTTCACTGAAGAAGAAATAAAAAAAACCTGTTCAGTGGAAGAATGGTGGTTTGAACGATTTGGCAATACTCCCTGGTGGGGAAAGTAAGGTAATGCTATTTAACAGCAAACCAGCGCAAAGACATGCAGGACAATCCCGCATCAATTTTTTGAATCTCTGTCGTCTTAATAGGCACGACTAAATATCCGCTCTGATCTAAAAGATCGATTGTCCGCGGATAATTTGCACTAACCAGTAAAGATTCGTTAATTCGTATGACATTTGCCGCCGGTTCCTCTCCCTTCGGCAACACTATCTTTTTAAATCCATCTGAAGATTCCAGATTGCTCCATACGGCGAGTAACAAGAATAGTCTCTTCATCCAAGAGTGAGCATTCGGTTTTAAAATGCAGTACACCTTCAGGTGTTTTCACAATCTCGCCTTTATACCCAATAATTTTAAGGCATTCGATGAGTGCGGTTGCACCGGCTCTATCTGTCCTGGCAGAAAGACCTATCATTACGGAGGACTGCGTTACCAGGACGTCCCCACCATCAACATGGCCGGGTTGCGGCAATTCCAGCACATTGTCGAAAAGATCATGGAGGATTGGTGAAATTTCAGCTGTTTCACCCTGACGCGTTGGTGCTCCTGGCCTCAGTAGCACAGCCCCTTCGGTAAAAACTAATGCTGGATCCTCAACGAAGATCGAATCAGGAAAAGCTTTGAGTTCCGGCAGAACGGTGACATCCATCCCGACTGACTCAAGGGCAGTCACATACGCTTCATGTTCTGCTCTTATTCCGTCATAATCAGGATCGCCATGGTCTACGGATCGTAAGCCATTGACAACGGAAATGGCTGGTTTTCTAACGATAGCAGAATTAAAATGATAACACGGCGTGGAATTCGGCATTTTCCCTCATTGTAATTTCATAACTTATGATATGGAACTCTCTGTATTGGGCAGAGTGAATGACGCCATACTCCTGAAAAGTCTGTCACTCAGTTCAGTACCCCCTGGGGTGTTAACCTTACGGTCGTCCACTTTCACCCGGCAAAGCTGTTGATTTACCTAAAGGAAATTAATATACAAAACTATATCGTTTCCCGTAACGCTTTTAAAAGCCTTTCACCAGTTGCACTCGCTCCCAACACAATCAAGGCACGAATAGCAGCAGTTTCGCTGATGTGCCGGTGACTCTCTTTGTTCATCGTCGCGGTGATCTCTTTAAGCCTGGCAATATCATCATTATATAGTCGGTATGCCTTCAATGATGGTTTTTTTCTTGGTGTCACCAAATCGAGACGTTCTTTGGAATCAGCTTTTGCTTCTGTCGTTTGAGCCAGCTTGGATTGTCCTGTAATTTTTTTAGTTGCCATATCGCAGAATCTCCTCGGTAAGTTCTTTGAAATCTTCGGCACCGTAAGATCTTGGGTCAAAAACCATCACAGGTTCATTGTTCATTTGCGCTTGATTAATGGCCTCATTTCTACGGATCACGGTTTTTAACAGATTCTCTCTATCCCCTATCTGGTCCTGCTTATCAATACCGCGATGTGCACCTATATCAGTCGCTACTATGTCGGCAACATTACCAGAAAGGCAATCAACTCATTGCTTCTGGGCCGGGCCATGTCCCTGCTGCTCAAGGCATTCCTCATTTACGTCATTTATCTGATGCTCTATCGGCTCAGCACACCTGAGAATGTCTGGAAGCTGGTCATCCATTTTGGGTCCATGGCTGAGAAAATATATAATGGGTTCTTTGAGATAAAACCGCACTTGTTGCCGGTGGCTACAAAAAGCTCCATACTGATGATCATAGCGGCCATCTGCCCATATGGTTCAGTGTATCTTCTGGATCTCTGGCATCGGTATCGAATCAAAAGAAACGCAAAAATCATTTCCGCATAACAAAAAGGTGAAAATAATGGCGGAGACAAAAGAGACAAAACCAACCTGGCAGGAGATTCAGGAAAAAAAGATCAATATGGTCAAGGAACGGGGATCACGGGTCCTGAAAATCAACTCGCCGCTCAGCTCGACCATGTTTAATATCCTGCGCCAATTCGACATGGCATATATCAATTTCAAGGCAAGACTTGGCGAGCTGGATGGAATCTCGCACAAGGAAGGAGAGCAATTGATGGAGGAAAATCGCGCAATTGTAATGTTAAATTCAAAGGTCAATCGCTGAAATTACGTTATCAAGAAGAAGGTCAATTGAGTGTATCTGAAAATCTTTTAATCTTGCCGGTTATCACCTTCTCTCTGTCAAAGTGACCAGTAAACATAATCTCTGCAGTTATCTTCTACGAAAGAAATAAAAATAACAGAGCCATTTCTGACCCTGCTTTTATCTTCCGGATAAATGGATTTTTACTTTCTCTTTCTTCTAGCTAAACCAGCAAGACCAACTAAGCCTGTACCAAACAGTAACATGGTCGCAGGTTCGGGTGCAGGATTTGTAGCAGTGTTGGTTTCAAACTCTATGAGCTTGAGATCTCGGTGTCTGTTCCCTTTGAAAAGAAAGCTGTAGAGATCACCATTATCAGGTGCCCTTTCTCCTGTTTGGGTCTTGACATCAAAGGATAAGACACCTGGAACATCTTCCCAGCTCGGGTTCAAGAGATCATGTCCTCCGATGTCAGCAATTTCAAAGACTCTCTTTTTGCCTTTCGGGGTTATCGTTACTTCTTTGCCGACAAAATCGACGAGCAACTTATCCCTTTGCAAAAGCAAGATGTTCCCTGGTTTGTCGACTGGCAGGTGATCTCTAATGGTTGACCCAGATGCTACAAGCGGAACTAGAAACTCCAAAAAGCCAAACAGTAATGCCAGTTTTTTCCACATAGTCTCCTTTTAAAAGATTTTCGTTGTTTATTGTTACAAAGACCGCCCCTAATGAGAGCAAGATCTACTAAGAAACGTTTGAGTAAGCCTGTGCTAATCGGATAGGTATGATCTGAATTTATCCAGATTTAATTTTTGGGTTTTGCCGAATCTTGCATTTTTTCAGCAGTCTCGTCTATACTTTCACCGACTTTTTCGGCAGGCCCCTGGCCGGTTATTTTATCGGCTGCTTCGCCGGCCGCATCCTTTGTGGACTCAACCGCGTTGTCAATTTTTTCACCTGCTTTTTCTGCCGGTCCCTGCGAGTCACAACCAAAAGTAAGCAGTGTCAAAGCAAGAGTTGTTATAAACAACAACGTGGCTATGTATTTTTTTTTCATAATGTGATCTCCTTAATCGGTTTATAGTGGTCACAGACCAATTGCCGCTGCTCTAATAAAGAGGCGCCAAGAGGAGAGAGGCTTGATCTGTTCTTTCGTATTATTATATACCGCTATAGTGTTTTGCACCCAATCACAGGATCTATCCTTGATAACAGCGAGAAAAGAGGTAAAAGTGGTTCTTAGTTGCGTCATAATTTCCATTTAGCTTTCTCTTCCGCACACCTCAAAGACTACTTGCCTGCAACTTTCTCGATCTCGCCGATTTTTTCTTGAACTTCCCCTTTTAAATTTTCAGTTTTTCCTTCGTATTCCAAGTCACGATTTTTGACTACTTTTCCGACGATCTCTTTAACCTTACCTTTCACTTGGTGCATCTTGCCTTCCGCGTTGTCTTTTGTGCTCGATTTCATGGTGTTTCTCCTGTTGAATTTTGGTTTAAGTAACTGCTGCAGGAATCCACTACAGCTTATTTCAGATTCCAGCAGAGTCTGCTGCGAGCCGACTGTCGCAGTTGCTCATGGGTGCGATTCTCTCGATGGTCATGTTATTGAACACCATCTTGACACCGGGAACGTCAATCACACGTTTGGAGACCAGGTTTTTTTTCATGGAATTTTTTTCCTTTTTTTGGGGAAGTTTCGCGCAATATCCGGCATACGATTTTCAGGTGATTCGACCTTTATAATTTTTTCTCTTCTTTCTCGTAAACCGTGGCGAGAGTGGCAGAGCGGGGGTTTATTTAACCCGCATATCATTTCTGACCCCGGTCACTCCTTTAACTTGGCGTGTAACCTCAATCGCTCTGTTGATGTCTGCCTCGGAATTGACAAAGCCGCTCAACTGGACGACTCCCTTGAATGTTTCGACGTTGATCTCGCTTGATTTCAGCGTATCGTCGTTGAATATTTCCGCCTTGACTTTGGCAGTAATAACGGAATCGTCAATATACTCCCCGGTTCCCTCGTGCTTTGCCGTAGAAGCACAACCCAGGAAGGAAACCATAAAAAGAATGAGAAAAAAGTTTGCGAACAGTGGTAATGACTTGGACAGTTGCAGTGGTTTCATAATAAGCCTCTTTGTGTTTGATGGTTATTGATCTTGACTTTCGTTGTTGCTGATGCGCCGTTTCTCTATTTATCACTCTCACCAAGAATGTAACCTGTGACAGCGCCAACACCCCCACCGACAACGGCTCCTGTAACCGCGCTTCCACCGGTTACGGCACCGAGTACTGCGCCGCCACCAGCGCCGATTCCTGCACCGCTGAGGGTTTTTTGTTGGGTATTACTCATTCCGGAACATCCCAGCGTGGCAGCCAGGACGATAAGCAGAAAACCAAGTGTCAGTTGTTTCATTTCATTTCTCCTTTTTATTTGGTGCTTATTTTTATTGCGTTTATCTTCCCAGGCGGACGCCCTGCTCTGCCGGTCTTTATGTTCGGCTTGATCATGACATCCCAAATCACATTCGTGACAGAGGTTTCAATTATAATATAGCAAACGTTATGCCGGACATTCGTGGATTACTTATATGACGATTAATGTATTGATATTACGAGGCAATAATTGGTTTCGGCGGTAATAGGAGGGGCGTCGAAACCTTCCTCGGGATGGTCACATGCAACCGTTGGTCATATATGGCCACTTTTGCCATCAGGGAACGAAGGAGAGTAAAGTATTTTCTGGAGAACGGGTTGACGATTTCACAGCTTTTCACCCTGCTGGAGATGTATCTTTTGTGTTGCCAAAGAAGATGTGCTTAAAGCTGGTTTTTCATGCAAAGCGATCCCTGCCAGATGATCCAGTTCGGCGTCTGTTGTTGTGGGAAGAAAGCGCTTTCGATAAAGCTCGTCGTGCAGGATAGTCACGACAGCAACCATGGGTGCGGCGATTAAAACTCCCAGTACGCCAAAAGCGGCGATACTGAAGAGCATGGAAAAGATTACCGCCAACGGGTGTAATTTCATGCGCCGTGCCATAATGTAAGGGATGATCACGTTGTTTTCGAAGGCTTGAACAGCGATATAGACAAGCACGACCCACAGCGGAGTCAGTCCGCCTTTGCCGACAGCCAGTAATAGCGCAGGTACGGCGCTCAGTATCGGACCCAGGAAGGGAATCGCTTCCAGAACACAGGCGACCAGCCCCAGAACCAGCGCGTCCATGAAACCAAATATTGGCCACATCAGCATGAAAACCAGGATACCTATGGTCATCATCCCCATCAGTGTCGCGCCGGCCCAAATGGGGACAAATTTTCCAATACGCTGCAGGATAGTCACCGCCTGGTCATGGTGGCGCTCAGGGAAAAGGGAAAGTATCGCCGCAAAGACCGGGCGAGGATTCATAAGCATAAAAATCACTCCAAAAAAGACCGTTACCAGAACGACCAGCATCTGTGCACCGTTGAATGCCACTGCAGTGAAGCTGCCGAGAACATCTTTGATCATTCTGCCCAAAGTGGCGCGAAGCGTGTCCGCCTCTTTGGGAGAGGCAGGTGGAATAGGTTTCTTCTTTGGTGACGCGGCTTGCAGTTTCCCAGGCACAGAACTTTCCCTAACAATTTCAGTGCTGACTTCCGTCTGGAGTTTCTCCTCAAAAATTACCGATTTCTGCTCAATTTTAATCAGAGGTTTCTGGAGGCGCTCCCAGTATACGGGCAAGGTCTCCGAGATGGATACCACCGAGGCCTTCATCGGACCGAAGAATCCCCAGCATGTCAAACCGATAATTACGAGCGATCCCAGCGCGAGCAGTCCCGTCGGTAATTTTCTTCCCCCCCTTCGAGCCCTCATCCAGGTGATGACCGGATTGACAGCGAGAGAAATCAACAGCACAAGCAGAAGAGACAGCAAAATGGGAGAGAGGAGTGAGAATGTCCGGATGAGGGCAAGGAGTGCTGCACCCAGTACTATATAGAACGAAATCGAATATGGTTTTTGTTCTGTTGTGCGTTTGTTTGGCATGACGTCTTCCATTGAAGATCTTGTAACACACCCCTCAAGGGGGTAAATATTTTGCGACAGATCGATTGCTTGCAAAAACAACAAGAGACAAGCGGAGTGCTGCGATGATTACCCTTTTCGCTCGCGGAGAAACTCCATAATCTGCTCAATGACGGCTAGTCCCAGGGTAAGATTTGCAGCCGTATTGAACATCCCGCTCCAGATGCCATGGACCTCGACATGAACCAGTTGACGACGCAGATCACAACATGTTGTCAGGCGGCTCTTGGTTTCCTGGATCTTTTTCATTTCCTCTTGAGAAACATGTCATGTCCTTTTTTAGTTCGGCAAGGCTCTGGTCAAAAGCCAGCGGCTTTTGTCCCAGGTGTCGGCTGAGGGCAATAAAGATGAACACTCCTGCCAGCAGGCTGGCAACCGCCGCGGCGATAAGTCCGTAAATTCGCCATTGGGAGGTAAAATCTCCACCCCGGCCTGAACCAGCAACAGGAGGCCAACCATGGAAAATACCACCCCAGTACAGGCCAGAAGCCATGCCTGAACCAGACGTATCTTGGCTTCGCGCAGCTCCAAAGCCAGCAGTTCGAGGCGATCTTCGAGTATTTGGCCGGCTAACCCACTGAATCGCCCGGCAGCGCTGGTAAATCTGGAAATGATCAGCGGCAGTCTGGTCATGCTATTTCCTTGACATCAACCAGCCCAGCAGCAGGCCACCGATGAATGTCCCACCTATGGCATAATATGGTTTTACATGAATGAACTCATCTGCGTCCATAACCTTGCCGAGAAGCTGCTTTTCAAGATTGCAATATCCGCTCTTACTGGAATCCAGGCGTTCTTTCAGCGCGTCTCTGGCTGATTTGATCCGATCGTCCAGCTCTCCGGATGTGGCATCCACGAGGGCTCGGGCGTGGTCAATGATATGCTGCATTTCTTCACTCATTTTTTGGGTATTATTTTGCGTGCTTGCCATGTTGTATACTCTCCTTGGTGTAATTTATTACTCAATGTATTGTCGAGGCAAGGGCAGGTTCTGCCGTCTCAGCTCTACTTCGTCTTCGACTTTTCTCCTGGATATTGCGCCGATCTTCTTTAACCGTGCTCCAGTGACATAATCCGCAAAGTCTACATCTTGCTGTCTTAGATATTAAGCCTCTTTCGGCTTTTTATACATCTGGACTATATATAGCAAGCTCACTGCTCCCGCGCCGGCGGTTACCATTGAGCCGATTAAACCATCCGCAGCAAATACCAAAAGCCTGAACAGATATACCACCTATGATCGCCACCGGTTAGTCCGATAAGAATATTTTCCGGGACACTGAAAGCCCTTGGTTTTCAAGTATACCGGGAGTTAGATACGACGGCCCTGAATCACCCGAACCAGAATCATGATGACCGCAAGAACCAGAAGGATATGTATAAACCCTCCCATGGTGTACGAAGAGACAAGACCGAGAAGCCAGAGGACAATGAGGATGATTGCAATTGTTCCGAGCATGTTAGTTCTCCTTTGAAAATATAAGATATATGCTGCGTGAAGCTCCGAAACGGTTGGCACCAAACCCACCTCAAGTGTCTTGATGAAAAAGCAGCGATGTGACAGTCAGTAGGAAGAGCGGTGTTGCTCTTTGCTTCTATATATTTCAATTATTGTGCCAGTCTGAAGCACAGTTCGATAAAATGGGTAATTATCGAATATTATAAGATAATATCTTGACAGACAATATTTTTGGCTATGACCGGTAGTATCCCTCAGGTGGTCATATGCAACCGATGGTCATATGTGACCTTTCCCGATCCAGCCGCAAGTCAATATAATTGTGTTTGCGAGTTGCGGGGGACTATCAAGTGGAGTGCCATCTCCATTCTTCCGTCTTGAACAAAAACGAAAGCCGTGATTAGATGAAAGAGCTTGATGGGCTTCAGAAATTACGGGATGTTTAGAGAAAGGCCCGAAGTTGCAACTTCGGGCCTTTCGTCCGTTATGAGACTTTCCCGTTATTATCGACGGAAAAACAGAAGAAAGACATAACATAACTGATCTCGCAACATAACCAAAGATAAGGTCCTACCTCAATCTGCTGCCCTGTTGCTAGGTTTCGGGAAAATCGTAAATTTTTAGATACAGGAAGAAGGTAACGATTAAGAAAAAACTAAAACCACAAAGATTCAAGGTAATCATAACTGCCACGCAGCAGATAATCTAACAAATAATAGGTGATTTACTTATAGCCTTTTTCTTATAAGGATGTTCTTTTCTTTAGTACTTCTGATAAATTTGATGCCAAACTTGTCGTGATGTAGGGGCGGAAAGCCACGGGTATCTTTGCGAGCTTCAGTCCGCTCGTATCGCGCTGCATTGCATAAGTTGTCTGATTCTGCATCCAGCATCGCATTGAGCGTTTCCTCGACGATTCCACGAACCAACTCTCCCAGGTGGTCCTGAATCTGGCTCTCGTTAATCTCAATGACTTTGTCTAGCTTCTTTGTATAATGCTCTATGGTGGCATCTTTTTTGTGGTTTTTGGGATGTTTGGCAACTGCCAATTAACCACGGTGAAGCCACCGCTTCAAAAAAATGTGCGAAAAATATTATACGTTATCAGTTGACTTATAAGTACCTGAAATGTAATTCTTGTATCAGTCGTCAGAGGTTGAGACGGAAGTTGTAGTGACAATACTGGCGGCCCGAGAGTGGAGTGAAGCGGCTTGCCTGACGCTTCCCATGAGTTTACGAGAAAGTAAATCTGCAACCAAGGAGTCGTCCTATGACTGGTGTCATTTGCATTACCGGCGCTTCCGCCGGCATTGGCCATACCACGGCTAAACGTTTTGCCACACATGGCTGGCGCGTGGTGGGTGTAGCTCGTCGACTTGACCGACTTGAGGCCCTTCAAAACGAGTTGGGCGATGTTTTCTATCCAGCAGCCTTTGATGTGTGTGACCGGGATGCTGTAGCTACTGCCTTCACGACCCTGCCACCAGAATTTGCGGATATCGATGTTCTGGTCAACAGCGCCGGGCTTGGCAAAGGCCTGGACCTGGCCCAAGAGGCCAAGCTAGATGACTGGGATGTTATGATCCAAACCAATATCAGCGGCCTGCTCTATTGCACCCGTGCAGTGTTGCCCAGTATGGTGGCTAAAAATCAAGGCTTCATAGTTAACCTGGGCTCCATCGCCGGGGAATACAATTACAAGACCGGTAACGTGTACGGCGCCACCAAGGCCTTTGTTAAACATTTTACCCAGAATCTGAAGGCTGACCTGCTGGGTACAATGGTCCGGGTGTCTTGCATCGAGCCAGGGCTTACCCGCACCGAGTTCCAGCAAGTGAGATTCGACAGGGACGAGGAGAAAAGTGACGCCCCCTACAAGGGTATGACCCCTCTTACTGCAGAGGATATCGCGGAGGCCATCTGGTGGGTAGTCAACCAACCCGAACATGTGACCGTGACCACTGTTGAGATCTGGCCCACCCACCAAGCCAATGGAGCATTTTCATTTCATAGAAAATCTGCCGATTGATCCCAACCGGCAGATGAAATTACGACCGAACACCTCCAGATTTTCAGAAAATGTAAATCTAGAGCTTCTTCCTGATCATGTAAATTTAAGGCTCAGGTGAGTTTACAACTTGTTGCTGCAACCTCTTCATGGATAAGCTCTACTCTCAAATTGCTTTTTTATTGTTAGGTTTTGAGAACGGCTTATTTTTCTAGATCCAGGAAACATCTAGACCAATCATTTCTTGAGGTAGTTTGATATTGCCAGCACGTAACTTAATCATGTCCAGATTATGTTCAGTAGACCGGCACCAAATCTCAATCAGCTAAGCCCCATGCTTATTACGGAAAAGAACAAACCGGAGCCTCCCCTTTCAGTCTCAACCAATCTGGCAGGTTGTAAAACAGGCAGTGAAGGCGGAGACGATGAGCATACGTTGTTTTCCAAATTTCTATAATTACAACATATATTTCATACGACCTTATTCATGTATTGTGGTTTTGATGATCCGTTTGCTCACCTGAAGCAAAGAAATACTTTTTGTATGGAATCATCCATATAGCACAAGAGAAAGTCCAGATAGCACTTCCAAATATTGTGAAGAAATCACCACTCCGTATACCAGATACAATAAAAATCACGCCAGAAATAAAAAACCCAATTAAACCCAAGAGCTCTAATTTCCAGTCGTTAGCTTCAGCAGCGGACGAAGAAACATGCCGCCGCGGTCTGTCCTTCAGGAAGGTTCTAATTTTTCTTGTCATAAAGGTAATAATTTTAGGCAGGTAATCACTTATTGGTGGCACCTGCAATACCGCCCATGATTTCCTCCCCGCCTACCAATCCGATCAGTCGGTTATCTTCAGAAAGAACGACCAACGGCATGCCGGAATGATGGTTTACCTCCACAGCCTCCTGCAGGGAGGTTTGGGGACCAGCGGTCACGATGATTTTGTCGTTGAGTTGAGAGATGTCCCGTATACTTTCCAACTCGACAATTTCACACACTTCACCTTTACAAGCAATCTGTGCCAGGCGTCCATCTTCATCGAGATTACCAACAATTTGTTTCGAGCTATCAAAGATCATGGCATTCGTCGATTCTGACTTGGTGGTAATGTCCATCACCGGCCGCATCAGGGCGTTGCAGTTCAATGCCTTGAGTGGATTCATGGACCCTACAAACTGGCAGACATAGTCATCTGCTGGATTGAGGATTATATCTTCTGCTGTTCCCGTCTGTACGATGCGTCCCGATTCCATGATTGAAACCTGATTGCCGAGTTTCAGTGCTTCATCTAGGTCATGGCTGACAAAGACAATGGTTTTTTTAAGGTTTTCTGGAGCTGAAGCAACTCATCCTGGAGGTGCTCACGGATAAGGGGATCGAGTGCCGAAAACGGCTCATCCATCAGCAGTATATCGGCATCCGTGGCCAGGGCCCGCGCTAGGCCTACCCGCTGCTGCATACCACCGGAGAGTTCACTGGGATATTTGTCCGCCCACTCATCAAGTTTGACCATCTCAAGGTTAGACCTGACCTGCGCATCCTTCTCTTTTCGAGGAACACCGGAAAGCCAGACCAAAGCTGACATTTTCCCAGACCGTGCGCCAGGGCATGAGGGCAAACTGCTGGAAAACCATCGATATCCTTTTGGTGCGGATGGAATGCAGCACTTTTCGACCAGCTGGCATATCAACCATGGTGTCATAGTTACGTACCAATACCCGGCCGCGATTCACATGGTTAAGCCTGTTAATACAGCGCAGCAGGGATGACTTCCCAGAACCGGAAAGCCCCATCAGCACGCAGATCTCCCCCCTGCTGATGGACAGATTCGCATCCTGTACCGCCACGATATTTTCCGTTTGCTGGTATATAATGTCCTTGTCCGCCCCCCGGTCGAGGAGATCAAGCGCTGTCTGGGGGGTGGTCCGAACAGAACGTAGACATCTTCAAATCTTATTGCTTCCATGGTCATGTATCTTCAGTTAACTGTCCTTTTGACTTCCTCTACGTTCAGGTCGTTTGAGCAGACGGTCCAGCACAATGGCGACAATAACGATGGCCAGCCCCGCCTCGAAACCCTTGGCGATATTCACCGTATTGAGGGCTCTTATTACCGGTTTCCCCAGTCCATCGGCTCCCACCAGGGCCGCAATCACTACCATGGACAGAGAAAGCATGATACACTGGGTCAGCCCAGCCATAATAGTGGGCATTGCGTGGGGGAGTCCCACCTTGCAGAGGAGCTTAAGAGGCGAAGCGCCAAATGCCTGCCCCGCCTCCACCAGTTCTCGCGGAACCCCGGTTATTCCCAGGTAGGTCAACCGGATAGGAGCGGGAATGGCAAACACCACGGTTGATATCAGCCCCGGCACAACACCCAGACCAAACAGCATAAGGGTCGGGATGAGGTAGACAAAGGTCGGGATAGTCTGCATTAGGTCAAGCATCGGACGCAGGCAGACAAAGATCCACTTTTTCGCGAGCAGCCAGGATACCAACGGGCACCCCAGCCAGGATAGAAGTGCTAGTAGCGAAGAGGACCAAGGCCACCGTCTCCATGGTTTCCCGCCAGTAACCGAGGTTGAGGATCAGCAGCATGGCAAGCCCCAACCCCATCGCAGGTCTCCATTTGCGGTGCAGCAGATAGGCAAGAAGAATGATTCCGCCGGTAAAAATAAGTGGTGGAACTGCGATGAGCATATTCGTCGTACCAACAATCAGGTATTCCAACCCATCCGAAAAGACCCTGAACTGCCCATCGAAGTTGCGGGTCAGGTACTCGACGCCATCCTTGACCCAATGACCCACCGGAATTTTCTGTAATAGAAACACTGGAGTAAGATCCATATCCAGCCCTCGTCAGGGTGCCACCGGTGTGAGTTTGTGAGCATACATCTGCTGGTAAAACGGCAGCATTTCCCGGTAGTAGCTGCGCAGATGCTCGTTGTTATCCACCGTAACCTCGAAGCGTTCCATGTTCTTGACAATACCGGTTGAGTGGGCAGCGTCCTTGTGCCAGTCTTTCCAGATTTTCCACTCCTGTTTATGTTCGACCTCCCAGCTCATGGCCTCGGCAATAAAAGGTACTCCCACGGCTCGGCAGTAGGCTTTGATTGTGCCGTCGGGATCGTCCTCCAGATCATCGGCGTCAACCACGATTGGTGCTTTCCCTGTCAACTGTTTTACAAGAATGAAGATCTCGGCAAGCTGTTTCAGGCCAATCTCTTCATGCTCACCCCGGGATTCATCGCATAATAGGAACCTATGGTCTTCGCGGGATCGCGGATTAAAAAGGTGTTTTCCATTTTCTCCAGAAACGATTTGTCCTTTTTGAGAAACTCATCGCAATGGGCGCCCATATCTTTGAAGAAGGTCGGTTTTTTTTCGCCAGCCGCGAGGATACGCTCCCGTATCCCCGTATAATCCGTCGGATGATCCGGGTCGACGTATTGCTGTTTAATGGTGGCCTCTTCTCCCTTGACATAGTAGAGGTAGGAAAACGGTTCATGGAGAATTGCAAAGTCCCCGCGGTCTCATCAATAACCCGTCCAAAGGCAGTCGAAATTGATCTGGGATGGGTCCAGAGAGCTACTATCTTATTCATCTTATCATTCCTGTTTTTTTCTTTCTCCGAAGTTCTACAAAGATGGCCGGGAAGTACGGGAGCCATTGCGGCACCGGAAAAACAACGTCCCTTTACAGACCCAACGCCGTACGAACAGCCGCAAGTCCCGGTTTTCCGTCGACAGTGTCAACACCATCCAGCCATACAGCCAGGACCTCCGGATCTGGATAAGCCATTTTTTTGCCGCTTTGTCCGGCTCCATGTCGTCGCTGAGGATCAGGCCCATAACTTCATTTTCCATGGCCAGGCTGAATTCAAGATTTTTCAGCAGGGTTCCAATCTTCGGGCATTCCTCTCCATACCCCTTCCTGACGGTATAGACCGTGGCTCCTCCGAAATCCGGGCCGAAGTAGTCATCGCCACCCGCCAGATATGCCATGTCGATATCGGCGTTCATCGGATGGGGCGCCCAACCAAGGTAGACGATCCACTCTTGATTCTTGACCGCACGTCCCACCTGGCTGAACATCCCCTGCTCACTGGACTCCGACAAGCTTCCAGCCCTTAAGGCCAAAGGCATCCGTGTCGATCATATTCTGGATTAACCGGTTGCCGTCATTCCCCGGCTCTATGCCATAGATACGCCCTTTAAATTTATCTTTATGGGCAGCTAGGTCGTCAAAACTATGAACCCCGGCCTCATAGACATAACGTGGAACGGCCAGCGTGTACTTCGCTCCTTTCAGGTTGGGTCTCAAGACCTCCACCGACCCATTTTCCTTGTATGATTTGACATCCGCCGTCATGGTTGGCATCCACAATCCAAGGAAAACATCGATATCGCCGTTTTTCAAGCTGGCGAAGGTTACGGGTACGGCAAGCACCTGAGTCTTGGCTGTATAAC
>CAWDYJ010000005.1:0-77821 GCA_963806525.1 uncultured delta proteobacterium | reverse complement strand
AAAGAAGAAACTCAATACCCTTTCCCCCTGGCTTTTACCGTCTCAATTCGTTGGTTGGGGAGGTTTGCACTCGCATGTTATATTGCAATGGGCCATGAGGTATACGATTAAATCGTGCTGAAGCTTCTTTTAAACGTCATATGGCTTCGTAGGTGAATTTCTGTCCGCCGATGGAAAGCTCATATATGAGCCCGCCCATAGGATGCACGAAAGTAATCGTTCCTTTGTAATATTTGGGGTTGGCCTGGACATCAGACTTTGGCCCGGCACTCGTACCGGCACTGACCCCCGTGGTTCCGCCCTGGGCTTAGGCTCCGACCGTTACTACGATTGCCTGAGCAGTAGCGTCGAATTCAAAATTACCGCTGATGAATTCATTATAGGCACTTTTGTCCTAAAAAAATATTATCTCACTGAACGCCTTGCCGCCCGCCTGGAAACCTATTGAACCCTCAACAACCGATGTTTTCCCTGTTGCCTTGCCGCCGCGATAAATCGGTCCAACCCCATAGGAGCCGCAGATTATAAAACCGGCCTTGCCAATGGTTGGAAAGACCGCATACTGGCTTCGCTGTAAGCGGAAAAATACAAATCAACTACAGATTATCGGTATATTTTGCCAGTTGCAAGCCAACTCTCTGAATCAGAAATTTACCGTTCATTGCTCCAGAAGGTGTTCCTATACTGATAATTAGTGGAAGTGACGATATATCTTAAAACACAATATTTTCATCGACTCCTGGCAGAGTTTTCACCCCAGAAGTCGAATGAGATAACCCATCCCTGGCAAACCTAGCCCGAGACAAGGGATTGTTAATAATGCCCCTGCGGATATAACCTGATAGGAAAGATCACCGACAAATTAACACGGTTCCTGAGTCTTTCAGCTGGGATGGCGCGGAGGGTGATACTCGACGATCAAGGCGGTCCGTACTGGAGAATGGTCTGATTTTGTCAGATATTCAATATGCCAACCTTTACTATTGTCCTGTGAGCGGTTAATTTTTTACTTTAGTACTGCCTGACAGGTTTGCAAATATCAGAAATGCAATTATTTGGGTTACAAAATACAGTTTTCATGTGCTGCAAAGCGACATTACTATGCGAGTAAGTGCAATTGTGCGGCATACTCGTGAGCTTTTCGAGATTCTAATAATGTTTAATGTTGTGTACAAAGATCAAGTACATAGCCTGGTTTCAGCTTCGCGAACACCCCGCTTTCTGAGATCATGAGAAGGGTCAAAAAAAGGGTTTCATGCAAGAAATTTGAAGAATTTCCTCATGCGAAGAAATGACACTCGGTGCGTCATTTCTTGTGTAGTTCAGTAAAAGAGAGCATGCAAAACCTGGTGAAGGCACTCGGAACCGATGAAGTCATTGTCGGGTTCGATGACAAAGCCCGCAGGTAAGGAATTAGTGCTGCCGAATACGGTGCATTTGACGGCCGCAAAAGAGATCGACAGCAGACCGTTTTGCGAAATTACCGGGGAGACTAAATAATGGGAGATCGATGCAGGTTCTTTATAAACCGCATCGGCGAAAGGCTATAGGTCAGGCCACTCGCCGTGTGTGTGTTATCGACGGCCACGGTGTTCCTTGCGAAGACAGTGGATACTTATGAAATCGGCCGGTTTGTTCCGACGATCACTCCCGACTCGATTGAAACCCTGCTGACCATTATCTCCACAAGCATGCTGGTGATCGCCACCTTCGCTGTCGCATCGATGGTCTCTGCCTATGCTTCGGCCAGCAACACCGCAACACCGCGCTCTTTTTCTCTGGTCATCTCCGACGACGTATCCCAGAACGCTCTCTCGACCTTTATTGGCGCTTTCATCTTCAGCATTGTTCCGCTTATGGTTTTAAAAACCTGCTATTACAATAAAGCAGGTCGTTTTGCGTTATTTGTCCTAACGTTAGTGATTCTTGCCATGGTGATTTTTACTTTCGTGCGGTGGGTGGATTCCATAGCACGCCTTGTGCGCCTCCGGGGGACCGTCGATAAAATTGAGGCCGTGACTGTAGATGCTTTACGGCGTAGGCGAGCTGCCCCCACCCTTCGCGGTGTACCGGTAGCGCGGTGCCGAAATTAGGAACAGGCTATTTATAGTGGATCAATCGGCTATGTCCAGCGGGTAGATGTCAATGAGCTGCAGGCCTTTGCGCAAAAGTCACGGGTGCGAATCACGATAATAGCCTTGCCTGGTTCGTTTTCTGCTCCGGGTCGAGCTCTTGCCCATGTCACCCCAGACTCAGGGAATTTGCCTTATCTCGCTGCCAATCACATTGAAATAGCCTTTACGATTGGTAGTGACCGAAAATTCGACGAGGAGCCCCGATTTGGTCTCATCGTTCTTTCTGAAATCGCCAGTCGAGCGTTGTCGCCTGCCGCGAATGATGCCTGTACTGCTATCAGCATTATCGGGACGTTAGTGCAGCTTTTTGCACTCTGAAGTGAACCTGTTGCAAACGATGCCCGGTTGAGTTGTGAATTTGATCGTGTGGAGGTGCCCGATATTTCTTTACTGGACATGTTTGATGATGCCTTCACTGCCATTGCCCGTGACGGGGCAGGGGCCATTGAAGTCGCGGGACGGCTGTAAAAAGCGTTTCATTCGCTGGCATCGACCGGTGATGCAGCGATGCGGGAGGTCGCAATGCATCATGCCCGCTTGGCACTTGCCAGAGCAGAAAATGCGTTGGAGCTTAGAGAAGACCTTGAGGTTGTGCGAAAAGTGGCTAAGTTCGCCCATTCGACCTAGTAGAATTGATGTGCGCGATTGTGAAATTGCGAGTTATTTATTTCGGTGGCGCCACCGAACCAGTGTAGAAAACTTCGCTCTCTTCTCCAGGAGAGAGATTTCTCCCCATTTTGAATAACTTCTTCATGGGCCCGGCTATAGACTTGAGGAAATGATGCATTGTGAGACTCTAGATGTTTCCATCATTTGGCAAAGAAGTCGTTGGTAGCATTCTGATTTTACTCTTTGGCACTGGAACGTATAATTGCGCACACAGCGTCTCCCAACCATCGCCAAGTTTTGAATTATTAATCGATCTTTGGAAACTGTGGCGTTGACTTCGTTTTCTAGGTCAACCCAACGCGAGCATCTAGATAGATTATCGATTAATTCCCGCCAATAAATAACTGACGACCAATTAACACACGAGGAATAACCCTCGAAAAGGCTATTCCAATCTGCCGGTCCTCCATTGACGACGATAGGTGTTTTGTATCGGATTGAAAATACTACCTCTGCCAATACCAACCATAACCAAAGACAACTTCAAGTTGAACTTATGAAAATCGGAGTTGAGCGTAGCCTTGAGAACCTACTCCCAGTAACTGAGCTATGAGCTTAACATTGCCAAGTCGAAGGTAATGAATCTTGTCACTTGCCCCTACTTGAGAGGCTTCCTGTTATGTCATGCGTGATCATCCCAAAAGGATTGCTCCAAATGGAGCATCTTGCCGTCCCATGCATTTCCAGATTCTCCGGGGATGAGGGTAGCAATTTCCGAAAAAAAGGATCAAGACCTCCAAACCTCAAAGTCCATATAGCTATATTCTGTTATTAATTAGACGCATTGTGTTATGATCAACATGTCTAGGGCATTTTCCCTTCTGCCTCATAACGTAATTGCCCTCTTTAGCATGCCTTCATACACGTCATCAAATCGACATACTCAGCAATAACTTGATTTATCTGCAAAAGGTATGATCAGAATTTCATACATATTGGACAGCCAATGCAAAACCTTACCCCCGCTGGAATGAACCTTGTCAGTGACATTTCTAATCGCTACCACTTGAGTAACGATGCAGTTATCCACATGCTAGTAGCCGTAAATAATGGCGGCGGTAGCATGGCCCAATTTAATTGCCCAGAGTTGGGCGGATCCGGTCAATGGATGCGTGGAGGCATGACCATGGTCGGCGACATGTTTAATCACGGCCTTAAGATGACCGTAGATAATCTATGCTCAGAACTTTCCAGAGCACTTGCCACTATGCAGATCTTTCCCACCATACCGGCGGGAACTCCGGGCAGCAATCAGTGGTGGCCAAGTCATTGCGGCACTCCTTTTAGCAGTGGCGCCCAAAATAACATTCGCTACGCTATTTTTCCTGGAAAATTGGCAGTGGAACAGAACGGGCAAGTGACCGTTTACGATACCCTTAACCACAATATTGGCGGCGTCAGCCAGCAACAAGGAGGCGATACCTCGCTGACCTTTTCCAGCCAATTTGGCACGGTGTCTGTAAATCAATTGCCAATTATTTCTGGCCCGGGTACAGGCGCACCACCGGTACAAACCAATTTTGCTGAACCTACGGTAAACAGACCCATTGTCAATACAGCAACTAGTACTGATGACAATCAAACTTTAAGCAATAATCCAACACATACATCGAGTAATGAGATAATTAATCTACTTGAACAGTTGGCAAAATTGCGAGACGCAGGGGCTATAACCGAGCAAGATTTTAATTCTAAGAAGATAGAGTTATTAGCCCGTATTTAGCCAAAAGTGAAGGAAGAGTGATGAGTGGATAGTGAAAGTGATAAAAAGATCAAGTCTTTGCTTGACTCATCTCATGTGTAAACAGTTTCTGGATATCACTTTTATCAAAGTCCAGATAGCTATGTAAATGGAAATACTGATTGGAAATAGTGCGCGACGAGGCTGCACGAAAGATGAGGGTAGGTCCCTCGGAGTCGGCTTACAGGAGCAGGCACCAAACCACCTTAACCCTTTTGTTTATTGTTACTCAGCCACGTAGTTGGTACTTTCCGGCAATAGGAAGAATAATCGCCCACTTTCTTGAACCTCTCGATAGGTCCGGTCTCCAGCATTATGGTCAGCGCCAGAATCTTGCCAATACCGGGAATGATGAGAAGCCCCGTGTACTGGGGATTCAGCTTCAACCTGTCTTGGCAGGTTTTTTCAATTTTGATAATCTGACTGCTCAGATAGTCAATGCTCTGTTTTGACACTTCGCCGCAGAGCGCTAAATCTTCATTATCTGCCAGAAGTGGCGTTATATGGTTTGCATTGATCTGCTTCATTTGTTGACCACTGAGACTGCATCCACAATTTCTCGATATAATTCCCTGCAGGCTGTTGATTAATGACGTCCGAAGCTTGACTAGATGTCCGCGTTTTCTTAACAAATCACGGATCGGGCGCACCTCTTTGGGATAGATATATCCTTGCGGCAGAATGCCAAGTCTGTCCATATGGGCCAACCAGAATGCATCATGTTTATCTTCAAGGAATTTAAGCCCCTTATATTGCTGCATGGCGGCAGGATTCGCCAGGTGAACTGTATAACCAACATCCAAGAGGCAATCCACGATCCAATACCAGTTAAAGGTGGATTCAATTGTGATGCTGACCATCTCTTTTCTGTAAGGTTCTAATTCTGCAAGGACAACATCAGCCTGATTTGGTAAGCGTTTATGGAAGATCCTCTTATCCTCCTGATCGATAATCCCAATGTGACTGTTGTTTGAATGAAGGTCGATTCCGGTGTATAATTGTCTCATAAGGCACCTCCTTTATTGTTTTACTCCTATCTCATTATATCACCACTTGAGGTGATATCGGGAGATCCAGTTGGACTGGTCTCCGGGAGGTGCCTTTTATATGATTATCAGGTATGGATCATGGAGACGAGTAACAACGAACCACTGATGAGGTGTCGAAAATAGAAGGTGTCGTCAAAACTGGGAGCTATTTCCATCCCAGGATATGTTCGGGGGGGTGCCTGTTTATTGTCCGATCGGCGTCCGGCATAAAGGTGGCGTGAACATGGTTTTGGCTTTCGTGTGGAACGTGGGATCCTGTCGTTCCGATGTTAAGGGAGAAATCCAAATGGAGAACCCATGAGGATGAGAGTACCGATGCGGAGCACAGGGGCGGATTACCTCGTAGTAGTGATGAAGTCTCTGTAATGGAGATGGAGCGAAGGGGGTAACATGTCCAAAGTTATAAATTGGTCAACCAGAGATGGGAGTAACCTACGAGTAACGCAACCTCACTCAGCGGGGGGACATGAGGAGCCGGATGAGCCGAGAGGCTCACGTCCGGAACTGTGAAAGTCCAGGGGTGAGATTCCCCTGGGCGACTCGACTGTGGACCTTAAAGAAGCAAGGTTCAGAGGCATTTATGGTGACAACTCGAGTAAAAAAATTAACCGGGATACCATTGATACCAAGCGTATCCGGGGAGAAATAGTCATGAGCAAACCACGCTATTACCTGCTGATTATGGTTTTCTTTCTCGCCCTGGTTGCCGGGGTATGCGTCTTTCTCTACCTTCCCCTTCGGCAGGCTTTTCTGGCCAACTGGGGGATTTAATACGTTGATCTTCGGAGCACTGGCCATCGGCATCTTCCTTAATTTTCGCCGGGTGGTGGTGCTGGGGCCGGAAATAAGCTGGATTGAAATCTTTCGAACCGGAACTTCCGGGCTGTCGGTGGCTGAAAGTCCGCAGTTGCTGAGGCCTCTGGCTAAGCACCTTGAAGGCATGCACCGGGACCGGTTCAGCCTGTCGGTGCTGTCCCTGCAGACGGTCCTTGATGGCATCCGCGGACGGATGGATGAATCCCGTGAGATCTCGAGGTATGTCATCAGTCTGCTGGTTTTTCTTGGCCTGCTTGGGACTTTCTGGGGTTTGCTTGGCACCATCGGTGCGGTAAGTTTGGTGGTCGGCGGCCTGGAAGTCGGCACCGGCGATTTCAACCTGATGTTTCAAACGATGAAAGCCGGTTTGCAGGAACCGCTGAAGGGCATGGGCACCGCCTTCAGTTCCTCGCTCTTCGGCCTGGGAGGTTCCCTGGTCCTCGGTTTTCTCGATATCCAGGCCAACCATGCCCAGAACCGTTTTTTCAATGAGCTTGAGGAGTGGCTTTCCGGGGTGACTCAACTCGTTGACCGAAGGAAAAAGACGACGTACGAGGACCAGGACAACCTGACTCCGGCTTGTTCCCGGCCAGGCGCAATTCGAGGTTTTGCTGGAAGAACTGCGTCGGATGAACGATCTTCAGGCGGCAAGGATCAAGCAGGAAAAGGCCGCTCCGTCCGCTGATGTCTCCTGCGACGACGATGGGCGATAAGAGACTATGGCTGCCAGATACCGATATTCCCAACAATCGCCAAGCATATGGCCGGGTTATGTCGATGCCTTGTCGGCCCTGCTGATGGTGGTGATTTTCGTCCTTATGATATTTACCTTTTCCCAGTTCATCCTGAGCTATATCCTTTCCGGCCAGAACACTGAGCTGCAATCCTTGCATGCCCGCATAGCCGAAATAACCGAGCTGTTGGGCCTTGAACGAAACAGGAATGAACAGATGGGCAAGCAGATCGCCTCGCTGTCGTCGCAGGTTGAGATATTGACCCTGGACCGGACAAAACTGCGAGGTGAAGTCGACGATCTCACGGCCCAAAACGAAACGCAGAAGGAGGAGAAGAAGCAGCAGTTGCGAACCATTGCCAGCCTGCAGCAGGATATCAACGCCCTGCAGACCCTGCGCCGGGAGCTTGAGCAAAAGATCGCCGAGGCTGCAGCCGGTCTGGAACGTGAGCAACAGCTGACCATGTCGCTGAGGGATCGGAGCAAAGCCCTGGAAGCCAGTCTGGCGGATGAGCAGGAGAAGACCCTGCTTGCCCAGCAGAACATCGAACAGCGCGACATCCGGATCCAGGCGCTGTCCGCATTGATCGGTGAGCAACAGCAGAGTCTCGACAAGGAGCAGCGCCTCACCGCCGATGCCAGAGCCGAAGTGGCGCTGCTCAAGGAACAGCTGGCACAGCTGCACAGTCAACTTGAGGAGATCAACACATGCCCTGAGCTGCGTCCGAGGCGAAGCGGACCGAGCAGCAGGAAAAAATCCGTGACCTCGGTGATCGCCTCAATATCGAGCTGGCCAGGAAAGTTAACGAACTGGAGCGTTACCGCTCCGATTTCTTCGGCCGGCTGCGGAAGATTATCGGAGACAATCCGGTTATCCGTATCGAAGGCGACAGGTTTCTGCTCCAGGCCGAATTGCTTTTCCCCTCCGGGACGGCCAAGCTGGGAGAACAAGGGAAGGTGCAGCTGAAGCAGGTGGCGGCGGTACTCCTGCAGCTGATTCCTTCAATCCCAGGTGATTTGCCGTGGATTCTCAGGGTCGACGGACATACTGACCGGGTGCCGATCCATTCTGAAAAGTTTGCTTCAAACTGGGAACTGTCCATGGCCCGGGCTGTTTCTGTTGTCCGCTATCTTGCCGAACAGGGGATTCCGGAGGAACGGATGGCCGCCGCCGGATTCAGCAAATTCCATCCCATCGATCCGGCTGATACCGAGGAGGCATATCGCAAAAACCGTCGTATCGAAATAAAACTTACCTCGCGATAACCATTAATTCTATTGCGAATCATAACATCTAGCTACTGCCTGCAGAACCTGTCGGCTGTTTCCTTCGAGCGCTTTGCATAGTCTCAAACTAGGCGAGAAATAGGAGACATAGTATTTTAAGGAAGTCTATATATCAATTTCGGATCTTGATAGCGATGGGAGTCCGCATCTCTCCTCATATTTTTTGGACTGTTAGAGAGGTGATCAGGAAATATATCTTAACCAGATGAATCTATGAATCGCTTTACGTTGGCAATGCATATATTGAACCTGAGCCTGCACGTTACTGTCGTGATTTAAACCACAACACCTAACATAATCGCGCTGAAGTTCTTCGCAAAAATAATCTGGAATTACCTCTATCTCGCAAAGAACTGGCCGAAGACAACAGTCTCGCAGTACCGGGAGCACATCATGCGTTTCATTGAAACCCATGCTCCCGTCACCTGGGCGGACATCAGTTCCATAAAAATTGATTTGCCTGGTATGGTTCTGCTGGTACAATGGGCTTGCCGACAAAAAAAATGGCCGCACGTATCCACTGACTTCAAACCAAGCTTCCCTCTCTTGTATAGAGGCCGACAACGAGGCTTACCTTCTTTGTGTTGTAATGCATCTGCCGCAATTACCTATTCAAACCATTATTCCTGAGTTGAGGAATGCACTTCGCAGCGGATCAGCCGTACTGGCGGCACCGCCTGGTTCCGGCAAGACCACTATTGTTCCCCTGACGCTTCTTGAGGAACCATGGCTCAAGGACAAAAAGATACTTATCCTCGAGCCAAGACGGCTGGCAACTAGGGCTGCTGCTGCGAGGATGGCGGCCCTTTTAGGAGAATCGGTCGGCCGAACCATTGGCTACCAGATCCGCTTTGACCGGCAAGTATCCCCGGCTACCCGGATTGAAGTAGTTACCGAAGGGATACTGACCAGGCGAATCCAGGAGGATAATGAGCTGCACGACACAGGGCTTGTCATTTTTGATGAGTTTCACGAACGCTCTGTCCACGCAGACCTGGCCCTTGCCCTTTGCCTGGATCTTTGCCAACTTCGGGAAGATCTGCGGATCCTGGTCATGTCAGCCACCCTGGATACCGGACCCATTGCCGAATTATTGGGCAAGGTACCGGTGGTTACAGGAGAAGGCAGGAGCCATCCGGTCAGTATTGACTATCTGCCGCAGCCGGCCACCGGAAGACCAGCCGACATAACAACTGCAGGCATACGGCGTATTTGGCGAGAACAGCCAGGCGACATCCTCGCGTTTCTGCCCGGTGCAGGTGAAATTAAAGACGTCGCCAGGCAGCTAAAAAATGATCCGGCACTCGACAACGCCGTCATTGCACCGCTCTACGGCAACCTTTCCCAAAAAGAACAAGACCAGGCTATCACTCCTGATCCTTCCGGGCGCAGACGCATCATCCTCTCTACTTCCATCGCTGAAACCAGCCTTACCATTGAAGGTATTCGTTGCGTCGTTGACAGTGGCTGGTCGCGACGGCCTCAATTCCACCCGGGCAGCGGTCTGTCCCGGCTGACCACTGTTCGCGTTGCAAAAGCTGTGGCAGAACAACGTGCCGGCAGGGCAGGACGGCTGGGCCCTGGTCACTGCCTGCGACTCTGGACCAAAGAAGAGCACTACTGTCTGGCACCCTTTCACCCGCCGGAGATAGTGGACACTGATCTCGCGCAACTGGCTCTTGAACTGGCCTTATGGGGAGTCCAGGATCCAGGCGAGTTACTCTGGCTCACCCGGCCTCGGCAGGGGGGGTACCAACAGGCGAGGCAACTCCTCTGTTCACTGGATGCAGTAACCAACGCCGGCAGGATAACTGCAACCGGCAGACAACTGGCTGGCCTTGGTGTGCATCCCCGGCTCGGCCACATGCTGCTTAAAGGAAAAGAAAGAGGCCTGGCATCACTGGCCTGTGACCTGGCAGCACTCCTCTCTGAACGGGATATCCAGACACACGGCGCTGATGCTGCAACCGCTGATCTGCAGAACAGGCTGCACCTCCTCTCTCTTTGGCGCCAGAAAAAAACTGCTGCCGTAATGGAGAAGGGAGGTGATCCGGGAGCATGCAGCCGGGTCGACAGAAATGCCCGCATCTGGCTGCAGCGCATGCACGAACAACGAAGACCCTGTGATCCGGACATGGCGGGCATCCTGCTGGCCTTTGCCTATCCTGACAGGGTTGCCCGCCGCCGTCATGGCCGGCAGGCAAATTACCTTATGGCATCCGGCCGTGGTGCGATGCTCCCTGAATTTGACCCACTCTCGATAAGTGAATACATTGTCGCCTCCCATCTGGACGCCGGCAGCAAGCAGGGAAGGATCTTTCTTGCAGCATCATTGTCGCTTACAGAACTTCAAGAACAGCATAGCAGCCTGTTTACCAATACGACTACCGTGTACTGGGATGACGATACGGCACGAGTCATTGCCGCAGATCGCCTCTGCCTGGGTGCCATAGTAGTCGAAGAACAACCAGCACAAAAGGTATCCCCGGACCAGGTCACCCAAGCCCTCTTGACCGGCATCAGCAACATGAGTATAAACTGCCTTCCCTGGAACCAGGAGACACGTCAACTCCAGGCCAGGATAAACTGTCTTCACTCGTGGCAGCCCAATGAATCGTGGCCTGATCTCAGCGACAGCCACCTGTCCGGTGATCTTTCCTGGCTTACCCCTTACCTGACTGGTATCAGTAAAGCAGAGCAGCTTAAACAGCTCAATCTGCGGGAGATATTTATGACCATGCTGGGATGGGCAAAGCAGCAACAATTGGAACGCCTGGCCCCAACCACTCTTACTGTGGCCAGCGGTTCCAAAATACGGCTTTGCTACCAGCAGGATGAACCGCCCCTGCTTGCTGTTCGCATTCAGGAGATGTTTGGCACCCAGGAAACACCAGTTATCTGTGCCGGCAAGATCCCTGTCCTGCTGCACCTCCTCTCCCCCGCCCAGCGCCCCATCCAGGTGACTCATGATCTGGCCGGTTTCTGGCAGCGAACCTACCCGGAAGTAAAAAAAGAACTCAAGGGAAGGTACCCCAAACATTTTTGGCCGGACGATCCCCTGACAGCCGTTGCCACCAGACGAACCAAAAAAACCATGAAACGATCGGAAAACTGATGAGAAAAATCGCATTCGGCTACTCAACCCGTTGCAACATCCGCTGCTCCCACTGCGTTGCAGCAGGAGAGACCCCCGTTACCAGCAAAATGGAGCTTGCTCGCGCCAAAGACATTATCCGCGAGATGGCCATGGCAGAGGTAAAAGGAATCAGTTTTACCGCAGGAGAGCCCTTTATCTACCTGGAAGACCTCCTGGAACTGATCGATCTCTGTTCTGAAAAAAAGATATATACCCGGGTGGTAACCAACAGCTACTGGGCCAAAACGCCCGAACAGGCCAGAGAAAAATTGCACTTGCTCAAGCAATGCGGCCTGTGCCAGCTGCGCCTGAGCTACAGCAGGTGGCATCAGCAGCATGTGCCGAAGCAGCAGGTGCTCTATGCAGCAAAAGCCTGTCAGGAGGCAGGGGTTGATTTCTTTATCTCTTTTGTGACTGATTTTTCAGAACTGGACGAACCTTATGAACAGTATCTGCGGGACAACAACGTCATGTTTTTTCCAGAACCGGTTATCTACGCAGGACGGGCTGAGGACTTCATCCATCAGCCTCTTTTCACCGATTACCAGAACAATTGCTGCCAGATGAACCCTTACCTGGCCCCGGACCTGACCATGTATGCCTGCTGTGATGCGGGCAGCCATTTCAGTTCCACCAACTTTTTCCGACTCGGCAGTCTGAACGACTGGTCGATTGACCAGCTGCTGACCAAGAGTGAAAACAATAGTCTCTATAACTGTATCCGTACCATGGGTATCACTCCCATCGCCTCCTATGCCGGGATGAAATCAAGAGATATTGTGACGTATCGTAAATGCAGCTTATGTAAAAAATTATTCAACGACCCTGAAACCTTGAGAACCTTACAAAAAAATGCCGCAACCAATCTGTTCCACTGGCACAGATAAGGTGTTCCCTGGTATAAATCATTCTCGAAGAAAAATGAGGGGCAGTTAAGCCCCCAGTGTCAGGGAAGTTACCGCATGAACTGAAACCTATTATAAGAGGTGGCAGGAGGTTCATGCATACGATATTCACCAGAACGAAAAGAAGCGGTATTAAAAAAGTCTCTTAGGAACAGAGTACTATTCTTCAGGAAGTCCAAGCAGTTGGGTTCTGATATATTGCTTTTGTCGTTTTTTTCTCATGACCACGCCAAGGAGCAGGGATACTGTCCCGAATGCAGCGAACAGGTATGCTGGGTTGAAGAGGCCAACGCTGTAGAGCGTGTAACCGGTCCCAAAGCAAAGAATTGAGCAGAAAGTGCACGATGTTGTGAGAAAAAGAGATTTCAACTCGGCTATTCTGTCATCAACCTCATCCAGTTCTATTTTGAAACGGAGATCACCCCGTTCCACTTTCTCAACGACATTGGAGAGTCGAAGCGGTAAATTGACGAGGCGCATGCCATAATTTTTCGCATAAGATGTTGTCTCCTCTATAATCTCGGCAGTGCTTGAGGAGACAATCTGCTTGAAGTAGGGCTCGAAGGCATTTGCAACCCTGAAATTGGGGTCGAGGGTTGATACTATGCCGCTAAGCGTTCCAACTGCTCTGCCGATAAAAGCCCATTCCGAGGGTAAGACTACTGGCTGCCGGTAGAGCAATTCCACCATTTCCTCTACCACCGGAGAGAGATCGACAGACTGGAGAGCCTCCCTTTCAAGTTTAAGGGTGGTAAACACCTCATTAAAAAAGTATTCCAATACTGGGAGTAACTTATAGCGGTTATAGTTTTTTCTGATAAAGCCTAGCTCATCGAAGGTATCAATCAAATCCATGAAGTCTTTGCGAACGATTGCCCGCAGTCCTCGACGTATTCCTTTACTGGTTTTTTCGGATATCTGACCGGACATGCCGAAGTCGAGCAATACAAAACTGTTGTTTGAGGTAACCAAAATATTTCCGGGATGGGGGTCAAAATGAATCCAGTCGAGCTCGAGAAACTGAGCCATATATATGTCGACCAGCCTCTGCGCCAGGATGACCGGATCATTGTTTCTTTCCTGCCACTTTGCTATATCCGAGATCTTATCACCTCTGCAGTACTCCATAACAATCACATCTTGGCTGCAGAGCTCTTCATGCACCTCGGGGATATAGAGAAAATCGAACTTCCCTAACCCTTTTTTGAGTTGTTTCAGAACATAGATTTCTCGTAGAAAGTTAAGCTCGTCACCCGTAACTCTGACAAACTCGTCTAAAAGTTCGAGCAAATTCACTATCTCGCGCACTGCCTTGAAATGTGAGAGCAGACTGAAGACGTGAAAGAGAATGGCAAAGTCTCTGTCTATCGTTTTCTTGACATCAGGTTTGAGAATCTTGATCACCACCTGGGTGCCGTCGTGCAACTCTGCCCGATGGGTTTGACCAAGGGAGGCTGAGGCCAGTGGTGTAGAGTCTACTGACCGGAAGACCGTCTGGTAGTCTCCGAAGGCTTTCTCCAGGACTGGCTCGAGTACCTCGAAGGCAATTGGAGGTACCTGATCCTGAAGCGGGGAGAGAATTTTGATGTAGGGCTCGGGGAAAATATCTCGTCTGGAAGAGAAAAACTGGCAGAGCTTTATAAAAACCCCGCCTGATTCAACAGCGATATCGTACAGCTCTTTGGCCCTCTTGCTGTGAGCAGCGGCCATCCTCTCCTGGGTTGTTTTGTACCCCAGCCTGGGGTACAACGAGAGCTCCTTTCGAAAATTCAGAAAGATCTTAAAAAAAACCAGGGTGGTTCTTATCAGTCTGCGTCGATAGCCCATGAACTTATTTATTCATATTGTCTATCTTTTCTGAGAGATCTTTCATTAAAGTCTTCAGTTCTTCGATTTCGTCCTTAGTGGCAAGGCCAATTTTCCCGGCGGTTTCAGAGAGTTTTTCCTTCATCGATTCCATATCACCTTGATATTTTTCTTTGAGATCTTCTTTTTGCTGCCGTATCTTTTGTTCGAACTCTTCCTGTCGTACCTCTCTGGTATTTTTGTATTCCTCGGCTTTTCTTTCAAGCTCTTCACCCATTGAAAAAAGCAATGCGGCCATATCTTTTAAGATGTTGGACATTTGAATATACTCCTCATGATATTTTGTAGTACAGTTTTCGCCATCACCAAAAGCCCTGGCGATGGAGATACCAAATACAGAAATTACTACTCAGAAGGTATGGATCAGAGGAAAAAATGTCAAAAATGAAGTGATACTGAGGGGCTTTTATAAACCGTGTCATCGTTGTCAGGGCTGCACAGAACATGATTAATCAGAGAAAAAACATATGCACAACCAATAGATATAACGTGACAAAAGGTGATAGAAAGGGTCCGGAAAACGATCGGGTGGCTGGTTGAAACTGTAGTGGCGGGTCCAGATGCAATACCGACTGTGACTGGTTCCATTTTCCATCACCTTATTGCCCTTCACAACAGGTGCCCCTTGATGCGGAATCGCTCTTCGAGATAGCGGGAACACCTGGCGGCGGCGTAGGTCATCAGGAAATAGAGGATGCCAATGGCCAGGTAGATCTCAAAGGCCCTGAATGTTCTAGTGTAGATGAGTTGTCCGACCCTGGTCAGTTCGGTAATAGCAAGCACTGAAACCAGAGAAGTGTCTTTGAGCATCGATGAAAAGGCATTGACCAGCGGTGGGATAGCCACCGTGAGCGACTGGGGTAAAATTACCAGGGCCATCGCCTGGGACCACGACAGGCCGAGGGCGTAGGCTGCATCCTGCTGCCCCCTATCCACTGCCTTTAGCGAACCGCGTACAATCTCGGAGATATAGGCACCACCGTTTAGCCCCAAACCGATGTAGGCAGCTGTCATACTGTCCATGACGATGCCAACCGTGGGCAGGCCATAATAGATAAAAAACAGCTGAATCAAGAGAGGCGTGCCGCGGAATATCTCCACATACGGGGCGAAAATCCACGACAACCTCGGTGAAAACGACCTCCCCACGCCAACGAGGGTCCCTATTATAACTGCAAGGACAAATGAACCGAGCGCAATCTTAATGGTGACCATGACACCTTCCCAGAGAACCGGGAAGGTGTCATGAAGGATATTGAACTGGAAGTCGATCATAGATATCATGCACCCGAATCAATTAACCTTAAGCCACTTGTCGTAAATATCCTGATAGGTACCGTCAGCCTTGAGCTTTTCGAGGGCCTTATTGATTTCCTCAGTCAGGGCATCAGCACCCTTGGGCAGTACTGCGACGATCTCGGCTTCTGCCAGCGGTTCACCGATGATCTTGAATGAAGGATCGGTTTTCATCTGATTAACGGCGTAAGCATAGCCCACCAGAATGGCATCGATCCTGCCAACCTTGAGATCAGTGAATGCTTCGGGGTTGTAATTGTACTTCTTGATTTCTTTGAAGGTGTCCTTCATGGCGTCGGCAAGCTGCTCGCTTCCGGAACCAAGCTGAACTCCGACAGTTTTGCCGCTAAGCGAGTCTTTGCCGGTGACGATCTCATTATCCTTCCTGACCACAATAACATCGGGTAAGGTGTAGTAGACATCACTGAAATTGGTGTTCTCACCGCGGGCTTCTGATTTCGACATGCAGGTAATGAGGGTGTCGTAATCGCCTTTGTTTAAACCGGCCAAAAGACCTTGCCATTCGGCGTCAACCAGGTTGACCTCAACCCCGATTTCCTTCGCCAGGGCACGGGCCAGATCGACATCGAATCCTTCGAATTTACCGGTCTTTTCGTTCTTGGATTCAAAAGGCGGATACTGAGCGCAGAATCCTACTGTCAGCTTCTTGCTTTCCTTGACTTTGGTCAATGATGTATCAGCCATGGCTGCCGAACTCCATATGGCGGTGATGCAAAGTATAGACAGAAGAGAAAAGAATTGTGTAAGCCTGTAATGTTTCATGAGCATCTCCTTAAAAAATTTATGAAAGCGACATTTCCTCATCGACTGCGGAAAAGGAAATATCAAGATTTGCCTCGTCGAGCATGGTGGAGAGTACTTCCATAAACACGCCTTTCCCGGGCCTGAATTCCAGACGGTTCCTCTGGGCTTCGACTATACCCTCCGCGCCGATTTCACCCCCGGAAAAGCCATGGCACGTGCGATTGACTCCGCAATTAGGGCTGCCGTCCATGCCGATGATACCCATGATCTGATATCCGGCACTGGCAAATCCGCGTATCTGAGCAATGCTCGGGATGAGCATCTGACGACAGCAATCTCGAAACGTTGGGTTATCGTATTGTTCTCGGGTCATCCCCCAGCGATTGATCCCGAGGTAGACGGTTTCCGGGCAAGGGAGCTGAACTAGACCGACACCTTCTTCGATGCTCTTGCCAACAACCTGCGTATACACCCCGCCACAGTTGGCAAGCGGGTAGACCTTGGCATTGCCATTGAGCAGGCAATGGCAGACGATGAGGATTTTCTTGCTACGGTACATTTTGTATATCTCCAGAAGAATAAGCTTTGGCAGGTGATTACCACAGAGTATTCATATTTGTCCAATTGGATATTTCTATCAAAAATAGAGCAACGACTTGGCATTTCCGATAGTTAAATAATTGTTTATATGGTTTTCGCAGAAAAATAATGGGTAAATCGGCAAACGAGGGAAAGCTATCAATTTCAATTATTGGCAAGGACGTATGGAAATAACTACTAGAATACCTGTATTGGACCTCAGTATAACTGAGCTTAATTAATTTAGAGAGGTGGATTCGTTTTGTTGGACAGAATTGGGACATGATTAAGGTGGATATTGGCAATATTAATCGATCAACGGTTAGACGTAGCGAAGATGTTTTTTTCTGAGCAAATAGATCTGCTTATTTGTCTGGAATTGCTCCGAACTGGAGTAACAGCAAAGTGTAGAGAACCAAAGACAATCTTTCTCTGAAAATTGTCATGGAGAAGGGGTCGTTCCAGATTCCTGAAATTTTGTTAGATTTTTGGAAACGCATCATTTTCTAGATACAGGAAGAATCTTGACCATCTCTTTTGTGATACCAACATGTTCAGTTTCACCAAAAAACCTGACACAAAATAATTGAACTCAGTTTTGAGAAGGTGCCAATTGCCCCTGAGCCTTATCCTGAATGTAGGATTTCTTCGTTACAAGCGATAGTTCAGCCTTTGCGAGTTCTCTGCCAAGGTATGCAGCATGGTCAAGTTGAGAAACGAGCTTCATCTCAACTATGGTCGCACACACGCTGGCAGCATCACCACCCTCAATCATATTACGGAGCACACCATCATTGGTGTAATGTTCGACCAGAATGGGCGGTTCCCTTTTAGGCATGACCATGATCACGAAGTAGCCAACTTTGTCTAACTTCAATCGGCGAGCTGGTTGTGCCTTCCTGACCTCAATCAGATCGATCCGCAATCCCGATTCGTAGGCCTGCAAAGCTGTCTGTTCATCAAATTCCCCCAATCGCCTTTCCAGCAAGGACAAGTCGGTCTTCCCGATCAAGTCAGTAATTTTGACCTGCGATCTGAAGTGGTCGATTTCAAGCCGGGTGAGGTTCTTCAGAACAGGTCTTGCTCCTTTGGCGGATAGGATGTGCCCACTTGAATTTGTTCCAATTTCATGTAGTCTAAGAAGCGCATCCCCTGGCTGGTGCCCTTGGATTTCGTTGCCATACAGGATCAAATGGCGGATACAGGGGTTTGCGATGATATTTTTGACGAGGTGTTCAACGCCGAGGTTTTCAGTCGTTATGGTGCCTACAATGGCGACTGCAGAAAGATCAAGATTGGAGAGTTCATCCACGGATACGTCCGACAGCAGAACCACCGCAACGGGATTGGTTGGAATGACCACACGATAGTTGCCAGGCTGCACCGGCCAGCTTTTCGAGAGGAAGTCACTGGCTGTATACTCTTCAACCTTGAATGGGACGACCGAATCGATTCCTACGGAATTGAAGCTATCAAGCAGCTTGTTGAAATTGTTGTATGCCGGAACTGGCAAACACGGTGTGCAGCCCAGTCAACCGTGAGCCTTCAAAAGATCAACGTCCTTTGTCCACCGCTCGAAATCCGCCCCGATTTCGTTGAGCTTGTATCCAGGTTCGCTCTCATTGAAACGCTTTAGTGCGTCTAGAACCTTGGTAAGAACATCGCCGTGAAAGCACGAACAGGTGCGGCATTTATCATGCTTGATGATCTCTTTGAGTTCTTTGTGGATCTGTCTGAAAGCGAGTATCTTTTGCTCTACGGCTTGCATGCTGATTCCCCCCCCAAAAAAGCTCCCGTTACAACCTTGCACCGGCAATACCGTTGTTGGAGCAGTCTTTATAGAGACTTTAGTTACTTCAGCTGCCGATGCAACTTTTACATATCATATCAAATTTTTACCCAAATCTTGCGTTTGAGACTTCGGTTGATATTGCCACATAGTATCTATCTCAATATACCACTACTAAAAATTTACCTTCTTCCTGTATATATGCAGTTCATTTACTTCCATACCAAGTTTGGCAGACGCCTTCTACTCTTTGGCAGCACAAGTAGCACTAACTCTTTGATGGAGATTTAATTATGTCCCCAGCATTCCAGCTTCTGATTGTTCTGGCTTGTCTCTACTTCGGCATACGGCGTGGCGGCGTTGCTCTTTGCATCGTCTCCGGCATTGGCCTTGCCACCCTGTTCCTTATCTTCCAGATGAAACCTGGGTCACACCCTCCACGACAGTCACTTACATCATCATCGCTGCCGCGGTTGTCACTATCTAAGGTATCGCGTGGCTACATCCACTACCCTCGGCTACTTCTCGGCAAAATTGATTATCAGAGGGCCTTAGGGGCTGCCATGCAAAACAAGTTTCTAATGTCTGACGTCGGTAGCCCCACATACGCCCACGCAAAACGGCCACCTAGAAACTTTTCTCTAAGTGGCCGTTATACTGGAGCCAGCAAGCGGAATCGAACCGCTGGCCTGCGCTTTACGAGAGCGCCGGAATCGAACCGCTGGCCTGCGCTTTACGAGAGCGCCGCTCTACCAACTGAGCTATGCTGGCATTGATGATCTCGTGCCGTAAAGTCTATCTGTTTTTACAGGTCAATCATTTCGTCAAGAAATGAGCTGTTCTTTCTCATGCTGCCGGAATACTATAAACCATGAATTCTGTGGTTCTCAGCCCCCTATTCGATTACAGTACGCCTATATATCAGGTAATTATTGAAAGTTCAACTATTATGAAATATAAGCAATTCATAATATTAATTACCAAATGACACAATCGAAGATTATTCAACGCACTGGTGATACTTTGTATTGCCAATGGTACAATTTAGTTAACGCTGCATACCTTACTGTCAAAATTATGCAAAGATGAACATTTGCTTTTACCTCCTCGCTTTTCTTGTTGCCCTCCCCGGCTGCACAGGTGACGACAAGAAAGATTGTTTTCGCAATGTACTTGCCTGTCATGCCATGCACACAGACAGCAACCATCAACAGTCCTGCATAAGCTGCCATAAGGGCAACAACCAGGCGAGTCAAAAGGACATCGCCCATATGCGGCTATATCCCTTACCCTGCCCACCCCGATCATCTCGCTGAGACATGCGGCGCCTGTCATCCTGAGATTGTCAGACAGATAACCAGTTCAGCGCATTTTACTCTTCACAACAGTACCAATATGTTCAGAAAAGCATTCGGAGCCAAAACTGAACTGGCCAGTTTTGTGGAAACACCTCAAAAAAATGATCCGGAAACCGCCCTGGAACTCGCCGATGACCTGCTGCGCCGGAGATGCTTTCGCTGCCATCCCTACAGCTCCGGAGATAACTACCCTTCTGTCGTTCATGGTACCGGCTGTGGCGCATGCCATATGGTATTTAGTGAAGGAAAACTCCAATCCCACCAGCTTGCAAAGCCCAGGAGATGAGCAGTGCCTGTCATGCCATTACGGCAATTATGTCGGCTTTGATTACTATGGTCGATTCGAGCACGATTTCAATGCCGAATACCGGACTCCTTACACCACCAAAAATAAATACTTCCGGCCTTATGGTGTCGAGTTTCATCAGTTGATACCGGATATTCATCAATTGCGGGGCATGCTCTGCATTGACTGCCATACCGGGAGTGAACTTATGGAAACCGGACAAGAAAAACCTTCCTGCAAAGGATGCCACCTGCTGGACGAACTGCAAACATCTCTGCCTGCCCGGGTCGAAGCCCGGCAGGGACTTTTTATTCTCCATGGCCGTAACGGAAAAGAACACCCAATCCCTCTCACCCAACATCCAAGCCACGAGACAATACGCGGATACAGTTACCTGCCAGGCATGTCACGCCCAATGGACCTTCAACGATTTCAGGCAAACATTTTCTCAGGTCGGATACCGACAACTTTGAAATGTGGGCCAATCTCACCATCCAGGGGAGTTTTGAAATTGAAACCATACTGGAAAACAATAATGATTTTGATAAAACCGAACTTCCCGGGCAAATGACCGATAAACTTACCGGTGAACCGGAACCCGGACTCTGGTATAAAGGATATACCATGCGCCGCTGGGAAACCATACTAGCTTGGACGCGACGATAAAGGCAGGATCACAACCATGCGTCCGGTACTTGACTTTTATTTGTCGTGGATCGATGCAGGAGGAACGTGTCCGGTTTGACTCGGTAGGCTCTCAAGCCGCCAATGAAGGGTTGCGACCTTATATTCCCCATACGACCGGACCGGCAGGTTTTTTTCACCAAGAACGTCTTGAACAGTTTCTGGCCAGGGAACGTTCTGCCGCTCCACATCAAACAACATCCGATAGAACAATTTGACAATTCGGCAATCATAAACAGAACAAAAACGATGATGATTTTGATATCAGACGTAGTGTCCAAAGGATGGATCAAGATCCTGCTGCCTTGTCTCCTGCTCCTGTTCTTTCGCTTGATGAGTGGCTGTTCCGGTAAATCATCTCCGATAAAACGCACTTCCAGCCATCAAGAATCACGCATCTGCCCGCACCCAGAGACCTTATGTTATTAACAATAAAAAATACTATCCAATTCCTTCCGCCGAAGGCTATAGTGAGCAGGGAATTGCCTCCTGGTATGGCCCGGTGTTCCACGGCAGGCTGACCTCAAACGGGGAAGTTTATGACATGCACTCAATGACCGCGGCCCATAAAACCCTGCCAATGAATACCATGCTGCTGGTTAAAAACCTTGAGAACGGCAAGCAGACCGTTGTCCGAATCAATGATCGAGGACCTTTCGTTCAGGGAAGAATTGTTGACCTCAGCTTTACCGCAGCCAAATCTATTGGAATTGCCGAGAAAGGAATGCCAGGGTGCAGGTCATTGCGCTGGGCGAAGAGGTTGACAATAAATCGGGAAAAGAACCAGCCCTGGTCTATGAAGATTTATCAGTTGGGAATTTTTATGTCCAGATTGGCGCCTTCAACGCAAGAAACAATGCCTCCAGATTGCAAAAAAGATTTACCGATGCCGGCCATACTGCAGTCATCCAGCAGGACCTCGAATCACCATTAACCCTCTACATGGTGCAGGTCTATGTCGGAAAAACCATGCAACTCGCCAAACGAGCTGAAAAAGCCCTGCTGGAAAGTGGCTATTCCGGCGCCTTTATCATTGCCAGGTAATAGAATTCGATGATTATTGATACGAGTACCTTCGCAACCGACTGTCTGGTGGTTTGATAAACCAGTTGCAGCAGAGCTTTGAGGCGGGCGTGATCCTTCACCCCCGGTTGTGACTCTACCCCTGAATTGACGTCCACCGCGAACGGATTGAACCGCGGCGATGGCACTCTGCACATTTTCAGGCGATAATCCGCCGGCCAGAAGTATCGGCCGGCTGCAGCTGCAATCGCTCAATTATCGACCAGTCAAAGACTTTGCCTGTTCCACCTTTTGCACCTTGCACGTAAGTGTCCAGCAGGAAGGCATCGACGCAGTCATTATAAGGAATAAAATCCTCTGGACGACTCTCTTCGCCAACCCTGAAGGCCTTAATAATTCCGCAGAAAGGCAGTTGCTGCCGTATCTGCCGACAATATTCCACCGGTTCCTTGCCATGCAGCTGCAGATAGGAAAGCCCCACCCCGGCAGTGGCGACCACTTCTTTTATCGGCGCATTGACAAAGACGCCGACCCGGTCAACAAAGGGAGGAAGCTTTTTTATAATCCGTGCCGCCTGGTCAGCGGCGATGTATCGAGGACTTTTGTCATAAAAAATAAATCCCAGAGCATCGACACCATAGCGGACGGCTGCCAGGGCATCTTCCAGGCAGGTGGTGCCGCACATCTTTACCCGTGTTCTTTGCAGTGCACTGCTCTTTCCATACAACAGTGCCCTTCATTGCTGCGCAAAGACTGCAGCAGAGAACTGTCGGCTCCAGCCCGCATCAGGGTCTCGCCAACCAAGGCCGCAGCTAATACCTTCATCTCGCAATCGTCTGAAATCTTCAGCAGTTTTCAGACCTGATTCACTCACCACCGGAATATCTTCGGGGATATACTTTTTCAACCTGAAGGTCGTTTCAATATCCATCGAAAAATCTTTCAGGTTCCGGTTGTTGATCCCGATAAGTTGACTCCCTGCCTTCAGGGCCAGCTCAGTTTCCCGTTCATCATGCACCTCGACCAGTACATCCATGCCATACTCCAAGGCCAAGCCTGATAATCCCGCAACTGCGGCAGGTCGAGGATTGCGGCTATCAGCAGAATGGCGTCGGCACCGTGCAGACGGGCCTCTTCAATCTGCAGTTCGTCGATGATAAAATCTTTTCTTAGAACAGGCAGTGATACCGCCTCCCGGACCTGCATCATATAGAGAAGAGATCCTTGAAAAAAATCGACATCGGTCAGAACGGAAATAGCCTGAGCACCATTTTTTTGATAGTTAACGGCGATATCAACCGGTCGAAAATCGGCACAGATTACACCCTTTCGAGGGAGAGGCTTTTTTCACTTCGGCAATTACCGCAACATCCTGATAGTTGGTGAGGGCACTGCGAAAACCCCGCGGCGGATCTATTGCTTTATCCCGGAAATCAGCCGGAACTACAATCCCTTTTTGACGCAGTGCGCAACCTCAATTCTCTTTTTGGCAACTATAGTATCTAAAATCATGGCCATAAATCACCAAACCTTCTCTTTGTTGGAGACTGTGCCTTCTATGCTTTTGCAGCCGAGCTGGAAAAACTGACCAGCTGTTCAAGTTTTTTAAATGCAGCTCCGGAGTTGACGATCTCCCGGGCCTGGGCAATACCGTCCATGTAAGTTTTCCGCCTTCCCTGCAGCAAGAAGAGCAGCTCCGGCGTTCAAAAGCACCATATCGAGTTTGGCACCAGGCTCGCCTTTCAGTACCGACCGGACCTGTTCTGCGGCTTCAGAGCGGTAGCCCCGCCACGAATATCCTCTAATTGAAGCCCGAGTCAAACCAACATCCTCGGGTTCAATGGTATAATTGGTCACCTTGCCGTCATGGCCATCAGCGACATATGACGTGCCGGTCACGGTCAATTCGTCCATATTCCCCTCACCCCAGACCACAAGCGTTCGTTTCATACCCAACCGAACCAGTACCTCGGCAAGAACGGTTGTCAACTCCTTGGCAAAAACCCCGGTGAGCTGCACATTTGCCCCCGCCGGATTGGTCATTGGTCCAAGGATATTAAAAATGGAGCGGATACCGATTTCCCTGCGCGGTCCGATAGCATATTTCATCGCCCCATGGAGCATGGGTGCAAAAAGAAAACCTATCCCCACTGACCGAACGCATTGCGATACCGATTCAGCAGAAAGACTTAAGTCAACACCGAGGGCCTCGAGAACGTCGGCGCTGCCGCATTTTGATGAAACTGCCCTGTTGCCGTGTTTGGCCACAGGAATACCGGCAGCAGCCACGACAAAGGCTGTGGTTGTCGAAACATTAAAGGTTCCGGAACCATCCCCTCCAGTACCGACAATATCCATCAACACTTCACCGCCGGCGGTATCGACCCCTGAATCGACAAAAGTCGCTTTCTCCCGCATGACCCGGACGGCACCAACAATTTCGTCAATGGTTTCACCCTTCATTCTCAAGGCGGTGATAAAAGAACCTATCTGGGCATCGGTAGCACTGCCACCCATGATATCGTTCATGACCGCAACCATTTCATGTTTCGGTCAGATTTTTGACCAGTAACAACTTTGCCGATTGCTTCTTTAATATTCATGATTTTTTCTAAGAGTTGTTTTTCCGGTCAGCAGATTTTATAGCTCATAACATGTCGAGATAATCGGCTGCCAAAAAATTTTTCAAAAGTGTTATTCCAGCAGGAGTCATGATCGATTCCGGATGAAACTGCACTCCCTCGATAGGAAGTGTCTTTATGCCGCAAGCCCATCAATTCCTTCTGATCGGATCCGCAGGTCACCTCCAGACAATCCGGGAAGTCACTTTCCTGAACAACCAGTGAATGGTAGCGCATTCCGTCAAAGGGATTGGGCAGCCCAGTGAAAACGCCCTTGCCCGTCATGCTCCATGGGGCTGGTCTTGCCGTGCATTATCCGAGCAGCCCGGACAACAGTGCCGCCAAAAGCCTCACCTATTGCCTGATGTCCAAGACAGACCCCGAGAATCGGCACTTTTCCGGCAAAATATTTAATCGCCTCGATGGAAATTCCGGCCTCTTTGGGGGTGCAGGGCCCAGGCGAAATCAACAAGCGATCCGGCTGCATTGCTGTCAATTTCCCGAACCGTAATCTTGTCGTTTCGAAACACCCTGATATCTTCGGTTCGTCCTTCTTCCAGCGCATTCGCCGCCACAGTCTGGACGATGTTGTAGGTGAAAGAATCGTAATTATCTATTATAACGAGCATTTTCTAAAAACCTTTCTCTGCAAGTTCAACAGCACGGCGCAAGCCCATTGATTTATTGACCGTTTCCTCATATTCTTTTTCCGGCTCAGAATCGGCGACAATCCCCGCCCCGGCCTGAATCCATAAATCCTTGCCTTTCATCACAAAGGTCCTGATGGTAATACAGAAATCCATATTCCCGGAGAAGCCGAAATAACCGACAGCCCCAGCATAGGGCCCGCGTTTTTCCAGCTCCAGTTCATCAATTATCTGCATCGCCCTGATCTTCGGTGCACCGCTGACCGTGCCCGCCGGAAAACATGCTGCCATCACATCAAACTGATCTTTGTCCTTCAGCAATCTCGCCATGAACACCGGAGACGATATGCATGACATGGCTGTACCGTTCTATAACGAGGAGATCCTGAACCTGGACATGCCCGCCTTTTGCCACCCGGCCGACATCATTTCGGCCAAGATCGACCAGCATCAGATGTTCTGCGGTCTCTTTCGGATCGGCCAGAAGTTCACGTTCAAGGGCAAGATCCTCTTCCGGAGTCGCTCCCCGCCTTCTCGTGCCGGCTATAGGCCGCAGTTCAATATTTGTACCTTCTTTTCGCACCAGGATCTCGGGTGACGAGCCGATCTGGATAATATCACCCAACTGGAGAAAAAACAGATACGGACTCGGATTAATATGCCTCAGGGCCCGGTACAAGACCATTGGCGTCCAAATCGGTTTTGGTGTGAAATCGCTGGGACAAGACAACTTGAATGATATCGCCAGCCCGAATATACTCTTTGGCTTTTTCCACCATGGCTGCAAACTGATCCCGGGCCATATTGGAGGAAAAATCGTGCGAAACTGTACCATCGCTGCTGACTCGCTTCAAAAAATTCAGCAGAAACGGGGCTGCTTTATTTTAGCTATCACTCTCATCTATCAATTCCACAGCATCATCATACAGAACATCTCCATCATCCCCATCACCCACCTGCACCCAGCAGACGATGGTCACGGTTTGTTTGAAACTGTCATGGACCAGAACTATTTTCGGCACCATAAAAGAAGAATCGGGAAACTCTGTAGCCGGCCGGCTGTCCGGGAGATCCTCCATGAACCTGACCATATCATAGCCAAGAAAACCAACAGCACCCCCGCAGAACCTGGGAAGATGATCATATTCGGCTGCATCAAGATTTTCAATCAGGGATTTCAGGGCAAGCAGGGGATCTGAAGTAAAACTCCTGCTCTCTCTGATACCTTTTTTCACTTCAGTCAGATTGATCGTATCAGCGTTGGAGGTAAAGGTTACCAGTGGATCGTAACCAATAAAAGAAAACCGGCCCCATTTCTCTCCACCTTCCATGCTCTCGAAAAGGAAAACATGGCTGTTCTCCTCGGCAACTTTGGCAAACAGTGTTAACGGGGTGTCAAGATCCGCAACTATTTCCGTACACACCGGAATCAGTCGGGCTCCGACCATATCACTTTTAAATCTCTGTCTATCCGGTAAGACATTCTCATTGGCATCGTCAGAATCTTGAATGTTAAAGATATCTTACTATTGACCTGTCATGAAAAGGCAACATACCAGTTGCCTGCCTGTCTTGTCCAGCCTCTTTGCACAGGCAAGAAAGAATAAAAAAAAGAGCCATGAAATCGTATGATTCCATGGCTCTTTTTATCCTTGATCAACCGTTTTCTTAACGAACGGTTGCAAAGCAATTTACGCTGCAGTGGACATTTTATTCACCCGCTTGGCGAGACGAGAAATCTTACGGGATGCATTTCGCTTATGAATGGTGCCCTTGCTGGCTGTTCTGGCAATAACTGAAGTGGCTTCCTGTAGAACATCCTTTGCAACATCTGCTGTTCCGGCAGCCACAGCTTCATCAAGTTTGCGGATTGCTGTCTTCATTTTTGTTTTGTTCATTTTGTTGCGCAAACGAGCTGCCTGAGCCTGACGGTTTCTCTTTTCAGCGGATTTATGATTTGCCACGTAGGTATTCCTCCTGTAATTATCGTATCTCTTCGAATAGATGAGTTAATTATATTGTCAATTCATCAGTGACCGTAATGCTGCAAGGCGCACTGATCCTGAATAGTCCATATTGTGAAACGAGTAATTTATAATGCAAAGAAATGACATTGTCAACAGATATCATCAGTTAATCAATGCCATCTGGTCAGTCAATACTTTCACGGAGAAATTTGACACCCACCATGATCATGAGATATGCTTTATTCTTAATGCAGGTGATATGGCGGGAAGTATTTGTCTGACTTTACCAGAAGTAGTGCACACTAACTAAGGCCGGTTCCATGGGTTTTCCAAAAGTATTCTTCAAAATTGTCGAAAATCGCAGCTGTCCGCTCTATGAATACAATGATAAATTTGCCCTTTCCGGGGATAGCCATCCCGCTGGCCAATGACACTGAAAACAGTTTTATCACCACCTCGATCATCACCTACCCCGCCGGAAAAAAGATGTGCAAGATTCTTAACGGCGATCTCTCCAAACTCGTTATTCAGTATGAACGAGGCAACAAAATCCCCATTTGCATGATCAGCTGCAGTGGCTGCACCGGCTCAATACGGCTCGAACACAGCAAGGATGACACCTTCGAAACTGACAGGATACTCTCTCCGATGAACTTGGTTCAATCATGCACCTGTTGAGCAGCTTTCCTTTTTTCAAAAATATCGATCAAAAAAATCTTGATGCGGTCATCAGCTATTTCAAGCTCAATAAATATCAACCTGGTGACATTGTCATAAAAAAAGGCGATCCGGGCGGCAGGTTCTATATCATCGTCTCCGGAAGCGTCAATGTATTGAATGATGCCGGAATTATCATCTCAACCCTCGACACCGGCGAGGTTTTTGGTGAGATGAGTCTTATTTGCAATGACAGTGTCAATGCCACCATTCAGGTGAAAGAGCCGAGTTCGATCCTTTATGTCGATCAGCCGAATTTTCACAAAATTCTCGATATCTATCCGGCGATCCAGCTCTATTTTTCAAGGCTCATGGCCGACAAGACTCAACAAGTCCAATAAAATTCGCGCTGAAGATCTCACCTCAGGAATTACCGGCAACCTCTCGGAAATCCCGGCGGAAGCCCTGTTCCAGACCCTGAACATGAACAACAAGACCGGCATCCTGACCATCTCCGACCTCAGCAAAGGTACCGCCCGATTCTCCTTTCGGCAGGGTGCACTTATCAAGGCAAAATACGATGAATACACCGGAGATATGGCTTTTTATCAAATACTGAAAGAAAATTCCGGACGTTTCCGTTTCACCCCCGGCATCGCCCAGGAAGATTTCAGTACCCCGGAAATAGGCTTTTTCATGAAACTGCTTATGGAAGGAATGCGCCGGCTGGACGAAGGGAAAACCCAAAAAACCAATTGATGTTTTTTATTCAGGTAATTCGGATGTAGATATTTGCCAGCTCCAGGGCACCATACCATGCAAGGGTGCCTCGGTATCAGACAAGCCCCCATTGCAGGCTACAGCGCCCCTTTTGACACATCACGTCACGGCTCACCCTTACTACTGACTCTTTGCACCCTCGGCATTTTTATCATTGTCTGCAGGTTGCGGGGGCGACAATGACAAATTCCCCGTCGGGACCGCTGAAGAGGCCCTGTACCGGGCCTTCTTCGCGGTCATTTCTCAGGCTGCCGTCCGGGGTAATGCCGGAACAGCCGCTGACCGATATTACCGCCATCAGAGCCATGATACCTGATCAGCCAGCGTCTGCAGTGCTGCAGCAGGTTCATCAGAATTTCACCCGTGCGCCAACGGTTGCCACGTTCATGTTATCGAGGTCTTGATCAGAACTCCCGGGAGCATCAAGCACATACTGACGGAACTGCAAATACAACTCCGTCCCATAATCGGCAAAACTCTGCACAGCTGCGATACCAAAGGACTCACCTTTATAACTCTCGGCATAAATATTCTTTGAATACCCATAATCAACAGTAAATGAGGTTTTACCGACAGACCAGAATTTCGTCTGCCAGCCCAGTTTTCCCCAAAGGCTATAGGGATCATTAGTATTATCCTCATCCTGGGTTCCGGCCGAGAAGGTAAAGTTCAATCCGGTCGCCTCATGCAGCAGCCGAAAAGGAGCCGTCATACTGCCAATTGGTATCGTTACCATTGATATAGGCGGCCGCTGCGGCCGCTGCGGCCTTCAGGCCATAACCGGTACCGCTCCAGGTCAAAGCGCTGTCCCACCGCCGGTTATTGACGGCGGAGGCGGCCAGACCAAAACCATAAAATGTGGGAGTGTCATATCGTACCCTGCTTTTTCGGCTCAAGCCGTCGAAATTGTTAAAAGCGCTGGAAACCTTGATGTTTGATAAGTCATCGGTGTCGGAATCATAAAATTGCATTCCCCCGGCGATATCGGCAAAACTTGTGTACGCGATCACCGAGGTGCCGGAGAGATCAACCTCGGCGGTATTGTTCGATGCTGTATCGCCCTTACCGAAATAGAGCGTACCATATTTTTTGCTCGCCAGGGACAGTCGGCCCAGCGTTCGTCATACCTATTGTTGTCGCTGCCGGAATTATTCTGATTGACTTCTGCTGATGCTCTCCGGGGTGAAGGCAATCTCGAGACGGGAACCAAGGGTCAGATCCTCATTGATCATCGGCAGTGCCGACAAAACGGACTCGGGTGTTGGAGTCGTCGTTGTCGACGAAATAGGCATCCGTGTTGTTCTCCATCATCAATAACGTTCATCGCCCTGTCCACCTGCCCCGAGATGGCGAGTTTTACCTTCTTCGATCCCGAGGTAACGACTTTAGGAGCAGGAGTCTCTGCTGTCGTTTTCGCTTCCTCGGCAACCGTTTTTGCCTCCTGGGCCTGGGACTCGGCAGCGACTGCAGTCTGCTGGAATTGATTGACCTGTTGCTGAAGGCTGATCCAGCTGTTTCTGCTGGTCAGCGACCAGCTGCTGGAGCTGCTGCAGCAGCTGTGCATCCACCATCACCTGTTTGGCATCAACCGGGTTAACCTGGCAAAGCTGTGATGCCATTATTGCCCCTGCACACATCAATAATGTTTTCTTCTTTCTCTGTCATCCTCTTCCTCCTTAGTTGATTACTTAGCTTCCTGAAATTAAACCACCGTACTGCAATGTTATTTATCATCAGTATTATCTGGCAATGAAACATTTCCCTTGCTTAGTCTTCTTTGCACAGACAGCCATAATCGAATCGCCTGCTGACCTTCTGCAGGACCAAGCGTGTGCTTCCCAGGTCATATCTCTGACAATATCATGACGATCATGTAAGACGAGATAAGAGCAATAAGCGATAGACTATCTAGGCAGAAAAATAATCAAATACTGACAATAAACTATTCACGATAATCCACGAATGCAAAGCCCATCCTTTGCAGTCATGTCAAATTGATACTATTCCAGTCTCCCTAGATAGTTAAAGGTGGAAAGTTTGCTGTACCGTCCAGAGTTGCGCAACCGGTCATCCAGATCCTCAAGTTCCCGCTTAGAATTGGTACCACCGGAGATGTCAACGACAACATACTTTATCCCCATCTCCTTTAATTCTTCCAGATAGGGCAGAAGCGAAAAAGGCTTGTCCGGAAAAGTTTGGGTATAGCCTTCTTTTTTTCTGATAACATAGGGTTCATCTCTGGGGCTGAGAATTTGCTTCTCGTATGGCAAATGATCCGAGGCAAGCCGGGAAGTATACAGGGCCGGAGCCCCATAGACCGTAAGACCAACAGGAATATTTTTCCTCCTCCTTCATACCCCGAACATCCCCACCTGACCTGCAGCCGCAGAGCAGCTCTTGAAGTGACCGACGATCCATCTCAATGCCTGCCTGTGCGGCCCCGATGCCGATTTCACCCACCATGGCTACAGCCTGACTATTATACAGATTGGCGGTGTAGTCGGCAAAGAGGTGGACCTTCTCACCTTTAAAAAATAATCTTTGGCTGAGATGGCCCAGCTGAAAACTGCGGAAACCTGTGCGCAGAAGAAGCTGAATCTGTTTGTGAACCCTGGCAAGATCATTTTCCATAATCAGCGGCGGAAGAGCCCAGGTAACCATCCGGGCCTTTTTCCCCAGCGCCCCTTTCATCTTCCCAGCCTGACCCACCGTCTGTTTATTGAAACTGAGCAGATAACGATCCGGGGAAAACGGCAAATCACCCAGCAGCATCTTAAGCGAATCGGTTTTCAGCCACCAGTCCATTGGTATTTTTTTCCTGACCGGTTGCGGACGGTATGACCGTCTGGTCATCTGCCCCTGACTTTTTATGTCCGGCTGCTGTTCGTTATCTGAGAGGCTGCTGGTGTCGCACACCAGGCTGACAATCCTCTTGATGGCTGCGGTCAATTGCTTTTTCCTGCCAGCTATTTTCCTGCCGACCTCAGCAATCTGTGCCGGCTGCAAAGCGCATCACCAAGAGATCCCAACCGGGAACCACCGTCAACTTTGTACACTTCCACATGTCCTTGCAGAACCGGGCTGAAAGCCAGCAGGCAGCTCAATTGAAACCTTGCTGCCGGCAGCGGCGACTCTCTTCCTGCAAGCCGAGAACAAACAGCGATTTCAGGCGAAAGGCTGTCCTTTCCCCGGATGGCTCAACATGCAGACGCAGTCTGTCCCCCACAGCCAGGTCAGCTTTGGTGACAAATCGACAGGTCAGCTGATCCCCCACCTTGCGGGTTACAGTGAATCGGCCGAGATGGATACCCATATTGCCGGAATGATGAGGCGATATCGCTTCTGCTGGCTGAGGTGAGAAAAAATAACCGCTGGAGGTCTTACGGCTCATCGCCTGATCGGCAAGAACCTTTGCCTCAGCCAGTGCGGCCTCCTGATCTTTCGGACCAGCATCAAGAACCTTTCTATAGGCCCCGACAATGGAATGCACATAGTGAGCAGATCGCAGCCGCCCCTCAATCTTCAGCGAAGAAATCCCCGCTTCCTTTAAAAAAGGCACAGCTCCAGGCCAGTTAAATCATTCATGGAAAAAAGATAACGACCCGAATCCCCTTTTTTCCCGGTGCTCTTACCACCCTTTCCTCTCACCCCCTTGCCGCCTGAGCTGTAGGCGCGACGGCAGGGCTGAACACATCGTCCCCGCAAACCGCTTTTTCCGCCAAGATAGGACGAAAACAGGCAAAGCCCGGAATAGGAAAAACACATGGCGCCGTGAATAAATATCTCCAGCTCGGTGCTGCCTCTTTTGGCGGCAATGGTGCTGATTTCCTTGAGCGTCAGTTCTCTGGACAGAACGACTCTTTCACAGCCAAGGTCAGCCTGAAAACGGACTCCATCCGAGTTATGGACAGTCATCAGGGTCGAGCCATGCAGCTTCATCTCCGGAAAATAATGTCTCACCAAACGGATCAGGCCAAGATCCTGGACAATGAGCGCATCGGGGCCCAGTTCCTGCAGGAGGGCCAGATTTTCGATAACCAGGGGCAGCTCTCTTTCAAGGATCAGACTGTTGGCAGCAATATAGAGTTTTTTGTCCAGTCTGTGGCAATGGCGAATCATCGCGCCTATCTCTTCAATACGCAGATCCCTCGCCAGGTTTCGCGCATTGAAGCCCGGCGCCCCGACATAGATGGCATCGGCACCGCCGTCCAGGGCTGCGCCGAAGGTTTCAACGGTTCCAGCAGGTGCAAGCAATTCCATCGTGAGCCATCAGCTCTCAATACTCTGCGGGAAAATTACTTAGAATCGCCAAATCACTTCTCCTGGGATGACATTATTACGCGTTTTTTCATGCTCACATGCCCACCCTTTTCCAGAAAAACTCTATTCCCCGCTCATTGACCCTGTTAATCGCCTCCGGAAAAGCCTCACATTCGATGGCAAAAACTTTATCGGCAATGGTGTCAGCATCATCCTCATAGGAGAGCTCCACACATTTTTGCAGAATAATAGGACCTTCATCATAATTTTCATTGGCAAAATGCACCGTACAGCCGCTGACCGTGCAGCCTCGTGCCTTGACTGCCTCGTGCACATGGTGGCCATAAAAGCCATCCCCGCAAAAACTGGGAATGAGCGAGGGATGGATATTGATTACCGCCCTGGCAAGCTCAGGCGGCGGCGTATAGAGTTTCAGGTAGCCGGCGAGACAGACAATATCAATATCATACTCTTTAAGCAGCCTGTTGATCGAATCGTTATCTGGCGATATGAAACGCTGGATAGCCGTATTTTTCGGCTTTACTCAGCCCAAGCACCCCCGCCACATTGGAGACAACCACCTCAATTTTACCGGCAAGACTCCCGTTTTCAATACGCTCATGAAAATTATCGAGGGTCCGTCCGCTACCAGATAATAAAACCGCCATCTTCAGCATCGTCTATTCTCCAGAAAAATAACTATTCGTCTCCATATCAACCTTTTCCAGCCAGTTGGAAATTGCTGTATCGTAGACCGAAGTCAGGGCAAATACCTTGCTCATCAATGTAAACCGTGTCTTTAGAGTCGTATTGCCAGATTTCTTTAATCTCTTCGAATGACCTGGGGATAGTCGGCAGGATCGACAATGACCGTTACATCGTGGAAATTTTTCGCAGCCGCACGCAACATTGTCGGGCCGCCGATATCGATATTTTCAATGGCATCGGCCAGGCTGCAATTTGGATCGGCGATTGTCTTTTCAAAGGCATAAAGATTCACGGCAATGAGATCGATGTTTTTCAAGCCATGCGCCGCGCACTGCTGCTGATGATCACTGTTTGCCCTCTGGTTTAAAATACCGCCATGTACTTTGGGATGCAGGGTTTTAACCCGGCCATCAAGCATCTCGGGAAAGCCGGTAAACTCCGAAACATCCATAACCGAAAGTCCCGCATCACGCAGCTTTTTTGCAGTTCCGCCGGTGGAAAGCAGCTCTATCCCCAGGCTTGGCCAATTCCGTTGCAAACCCCTCAATACCTGCCTTGTCGGTCAGGCTGATCAATGCTCTTTCAATTTTATTCATAACTTACTCCTGTTCATCTCTTCTGGTAAAAGATTTGATTTTTCGTCGATCGCGTTTGCTCGGTTTCTTGACAGGACCCGCATACCCGGCATTGGCCATCCGCCGCATATCCCGCTGCTCTTCCCGGGCCTTAATGCTCTCGTCCGATTCAATATATAAGAGGCTGGCTTCTTTGGCCGGCCGTCTGAACTTGGCCAGAGCCAAAACCGTTATATTAAACTCCATAAAACCAATAGTGATGCGCAACCGGTCACCCACCGGAACATTTCGGGCGGCCTTTACCCGGTTGCCATTTAAATGTACCTTGCCACCGTTTATCGCCTGACCGGCCATGGAACGAGTCTTAAAAAAACGGGCAGCCCACAACCACTTATCCAGTCGGATAGTTTCGGTATTTGTATCCATCGGCAACACGCTCCTCTGGTAGCTCTTAAACAATTGACAATATCCGTGTATCTGAGAAAACATCACAGAATACACCGATTTTTGCAGAAACGCATGAAAAATTGGGATCCACAGCTGTTGGCCATAAAAAGAGTATTGTCGAAGAGAGTCAAAAAGGGTAAGTAACAATCGTCTCAATGACAATCTCATTGTTGCCCGGAGATATGCAGACAGAATACTTTCTAAAGTAGCTGAGAATAAACATTTTCTTTTGTTTCAGAGCATAGATTAATTGAGCGAGCCTATGCATATCCAGACGGTTGGTCTGAAAGGTCTTAAAACTCCGGTCCGAGTTAAGGAAAAAACCGGTAAACTGCAAAATACCATCGCCACCATTTCCATGCGGGCACGTCTTTCCGAGGGAAACAGGGATAACTGTGTCGAAACATTTACCTCAGTTCTCAATGAATATCTTGGAGAACTTTCTGTCACCAGCTTCTCATCGATTCTGGCACGGTTAAAGAAAGACCTGCAGGCCAAGAAGCGTTCGGCTTGACATGACCTTCCCCTATTTTATCGACAAAAAAGCACCAGTAAGCGACACCCACAGCCTCATGGAATACGCCTGTAGTTTTTCAGGCGGCATCGGCGATGACGAAGGGTTTATTCTCTCCGTTACCGTACCGGTAACCACTCTTTGCCCTTGTTCGAAAGAAATCAGTGCCGGAGGAGCCCATAACCAGCGCGGCAGAAGTCACACTCAATGTCAAGTTCAACAACTTCATCTGGGCAGAAGATTTAATAACGATGATCGAACAGTCCGCCTCCTGCGAACTGTATGCACTGCTCAAGCGGCCGGATGAAAAATACGTAACCGAAAAAGCCTTCAACAACCCTATGTTCGTTGAAGATGTGGTCAGAAAGGTCGCGGTTTTGGCCCTGGCCGATCCGAACATTACCTGGTTTTCCGCCGGGGTGGAAAGCTTCGAATCGATCCATAAGCATAGCGCCTATGCCTATGTGGACAGCGACGAGATTACGATAGATGCAATGTCATCTCTTTGACCTGCCAAAGCCACTGAACTTCTGGCGCAGAGGACCTGCCTCCTTTTCTCCATCAAGCATTCTGCGCAGCATCTGTAATTCTTGCCGGGCAAGACGCAGCTCCTGAAGCAGAGCTTCCTGTTCGCTTTGTGTTCCACTGTCATGCGATTTCTGCAGTTCATCGACTTTCTGCTGTGCCCGGTAGAGTTCCCTGGCCAGGGATCGTATTGACATACCTTACTCCAAATTTTCCGAATCAGTTTTCCGCAGCATTTCTTTTTTTTCAACTGCCGCTTTGACAATACGAAAAACTTCCCGATTGTGGTTATGGAGCCTGGTTTTGACATACTGAAAGACTGTCCTGCGCAAGTCACCTTCATCCACCGGATAGTGTTGCGACAAAAGATTCAATTTCCTCTCCCGACCAATTCGGCTCCCAGACCATTCCTGCCTGGAGGCAGGACTGCTGATCCTCAATAGCCTCATTGATAATCACATCACGTAAACGCTCAACCTCCCTGTGCAGCTTGGTCTCTTTCACCTTTGATCCTTTTCGGTCAGCAAGAAAATCAAAAACATCATCGACCGAATCCTCCCGCATGACCTTGGCCAGATATTTAATCTGTCTCTTTAATGCCCCGCCTTTCTGGCCTCGGCAGCGGATAATCTCATCCTTTAAGGTTGTCCAATGGTCAGTTTCTTCAGATCTTTATCAGAAAGCTGCGCCAATTCCGCAGCAGCGCTTTCCTCATCCTTAAAACGTCTCTTTTGGGCAGATTTGCTGATTCTTTCTGTCATTTTTACCTGTATTAATTATTAGCTGGTCAATTTGACCAGTGAAGGATCATAATCTTCGGGTGGTACAAAGCCCAAAAGCATGCAGAGAGTTGCTGCAACATTGGATAGGCCGGGATTCTCCACCCCGGTCAACTCGAAGCTGTTGGCGCCGCTGTAATCTTTAATTATAAAAGGAACCGGATTAAGGGTGTGGGCAACCATCGGAGTGATCCTGCCATTTTTTTCTGTCCACATACAGTCGGCATTGCCATGATCGGCCGTGATGACCGCTATGCCACCAGCCTTTTTCACCGCCCTTAAAACACTTTTCAGGCAGAGATCAACCGTTTCAACCGCAATTCGAATAGCCGGCACCATCCCGGTATGTCCGACCATATCACCATTGGGATAATTAAGGCGGATGAATTTATAGCTGCCGCTCTCTATCGCAGCAACGACCTTATCGGTAATTTCTCCTGCCTTCATCCATGGTTTCAGATCAAAGGCTATCTTGTCAGAAGTAATTTCTTCATATTTTTCCAGACTTTCATCAATATAACCGGATCTGTTGCCATTCCAGAAATAGGTGACATGACCGAATTTCTGGGTCTCGGAAATTGCATAGGAGGTGACTTCTGAACTGCAGAGATACTCACCAAGAGTGTTATCAATGGCCGGCGGTTCAACCAGATAATTTTTCGGGATCAGGGCATCACCATCATACTGCATCAAACCGGCATAAAATACCTGCGGTATCCGAACCCTGTCAAACTCTTTAAAATCTGGTTCTTCAAAGGCCCTGGATATTTCAATTGCCCGATCACCACGAAAATTAAAAAATACCACACCATCGCCATCCTCTATGGTTCCGACCGGACCCTGGTCGTCGACGACCACAAAGCTGGCCATATACTGATCGGTCATTTCCGGATCTTCTTCATAGTAGGTCCGTACCGCTTCGGATGCACTGGAAAAGTTGCGCCCCACACCAAGGACATGAGCCTTCCAGCCATTTTCAACCACCTGCCAGTCGGCACCGTATCTGTCCATGGTCGTCACCATCCGCCCGCCCCCAGAGGCTATACGGTAGTCGCGGCCATCTCCGGAAAGATCAGCCAGTTTTTCTTCGAGGGGCTGCAAGATATTTCAAGGCGCTTTTCTGGTCGACATCACGGCCATCAAGCAGGGCATGCACCCTGACCTTGCCGAAACCTTCTGCTGCGCATCGATCCAAGCAGGAGCATACAGCTGATCGATATGGCTATGCACATTGCCGTCGGAAAGCAGGCCGATGAAATGAATTGTTCCACCGGAAAGACCTATTTTTTTGATTTCCTGCCAGGCTTCTCCGCTAAAAACAGTACCTGACTCAAGGGCTTCATTGACCAGTTTTGCACCCTGGGAGAATACCCTTCCTGCCCCAAGAGCATTGTGGCCAACCTCAGAATTGCCCATATCTCCATCGGAAGGCAAACCAACCGCCTTGCCGTGAGCTTTCAGTTTCATCATCAGCGGTTCAGCAAAAAGTGCATCAAGAACGGGGGTATTGGCAACATATACGCCATCCCTTTCATCTCTGGAACCTATCCCGACTCCATCCATTATAATAGTTACCACCGGGCCATCAAAACTCTTGTATCCGGCCAAAGGCGATAATGCTTTTGTTGTCATTTTATATCCTTTTAGGGAAGTATAAGTTTCAAAAGATCACTTTTTTTATCTCAATGAATGTGAAAATTTGTTATAGTCGAGTACATATGTAGTAAGCTATTTCATCCCTTACCAGTTCGCGGATGATTAGATACAAGACTCAGCCAATTCATCGAAACCAATTACAATGTAACCCCATTATATGGAAGATCAACTCTCTTTACCCAGTCTTCGACTTACAGTCGTCCGCGATGCTTTGCCCTTATTTACCACTGTTTTACAGTCAGGCATAGAGGTAAAGACGACACATGGCGAGACCTTGGCCAAATTTTTAAATAATTTCCCGGGCTTTACCGCTGAATATCTGGCAGATACCGTTCAGACCATTTTTCTTAACGGAACCGCCGTTGACGATCTTTCGCTGCCGCTTACCGGAAACAATCCGGTTCTGGCCCTTTCTGCGGCTATGCCCGGTCTTGCCGGAGCTATTTTCCGCAGAAACAGTTTCCATTCCGCATTGCGAACCGAAACAAAATCCTTACAGTCGGAAGACGAAACAACAGGATTCCATCTCAGTCACTCTGAAATTATTTAACAGCATAGCCAGAGAGCGTGGAGAAGATTTACTGAAAGCTGGTTTCTGTATGCGAGCTGATCTGCTGGCAACTTTTCTTGGCAAAAGACCAAACCTCAGCCAATACATTGTGAAAATACAATTAGGAGAAAAAGAGATGGAACTCGAAGAACTTCTCGCTGTTCTCCCGGAATTGCCAAAAGTTAATCTCAACTATTGTCGGCACAGATGGTTGAAAAAAAACAGACAAAAGACATGCTCGGACGCAGTGAGCTTGATCCCGGTAGACGAGGCACTGGATATTCTCCTGAGTCATCTGGAAGGCATCAGAACCAATCCTGCAATCTATTCCCCTGACCGAGGCTTTTGATCGGGTTCTGGCCGAACCGATACTCTCCCCGGAAGATCTCCCCGCCCAGGCGAGATCAACCATGGATGGTTACGCCGTACGGGCGGCTGACACCTTTGGCGCCAGTGAATCGATGCCCTGCTATCTCAATATCACCGGAGAGGTTCTGATGGGTGAAGCACCTGCCGGCGAGGTAAAAAAAGGCTGCTGTTATAAAATCCCCACCGGCGGCCTTCTGCCCGCGGGAGCCGACAGCGTGGTGATGCTTGAGCATAGTGTTCCCGTCGATGAAACCATGATCGAGATCATCAAGGGGGTAGGCTCCGGCACCAACCTTATTCAGAAAGGCGAAGATATCAGCAAAGGGCATCCAGGCCCTGCCTGCCGGCCACCTGCTCCGTCCCCAGGATATCGGGCTGCTGGCCGGACTTGGTATTGCCAAGGTGAAGGTAACAGAAAAAGTCAGGGTCGGTATTCTCTCCACCGGTGACGAGATCATCTCCCACACCGAATATCCACTGCCGGGACAGATTCGCAATATTAACTCCCTTGCCCTGGCCGGACTCGTCCTCCGGGCAGGCGGTAGTCTGCGTCGATTACGGTATCGTCTCGGACCAAAAAGATATTTTTCTGCCGGCGATCAAAAAAGCGGTAAAGGAAAATGATATTGTCCTTTTTTCCGGAGGCAGTTCCGTCGGGGTCAGGGATCTTGGGGAACAAGTCGTCGAGGCACTCGGTCCGCCGGGCATTCTCGTCCACGGCGTTACCCTGAAACCAGGCAAACCTATTCTTATCGGACTGAGTGGCACCACCCCGATTTTTGGTCTCCCCGGTCATCCGGTCTCCGCCATGGTCTGTTTTGATTTTTTTGTTAAACCGGCAATCCGGCAACTTTCCGGTCATCAGGATCAATCGGAACCTTCCAGCCCCATATATCATGGCCAATCTTGCCCGCAATATTAATTCCGCCCCGGCAGACGTGATGTGGTGCGGGTAAAAATTATTCAGAGAAGATGAATCCTGGATTGCCGAGCCTGTTCTTGGCAAATCGGGTTCAATATCAACTCTTTCCCGCTCCGACGGCTACTTTCTCATCGATGAAAACAGCCAGGGAGTAACGGAAAATTCAGTTATAAAGGTATATCTCTTCCAATGAGCAAACGAAATATTTACGTAAGCAACAAACCACTCTCTGAAGCAAAAGAGCTATGGCAGGCGGCCCTTCAGCAGCATGGCTTTTATTCCAGAGATCCGCTGGAAACAATTGAGGTGGATGACAGCCTCGGGAGAATCACTGCCGAACCGGTTTTTGCCATGAGCTCGTCACCTTCATACAATGCCGCGGCCATGGACGGTATTGCCGTGCATTTTAACGATCTTGCCGGAGCCAGCGAGGCCAACCCTCTTCGTCTCGGCAAGAAAAAATTTATCCCTGTCAATACCGGCAATGCCATTCCCGAAGGCTTCAATGCGGTAGTGATGATCGAAGACGTGCACTATCTCAGCGAAACCGAAGTCGAGCTGCACATGCCGGCCACCCCCTGGCAACATGTGCGGACCATCGGCGAAGATATTGTGGCGACCGAGCTTATCCTCCCCGAAGGTCATAAAATCAGAGCCATCGACCAGGGTGCCATGCTTGCGACCGGCGTCACTGAAGTCAAGGTCCAACGGCCGCCAAGGGCCCATGTCATCCCTACCGGCAGTGAACTGATCCAACCCCACCAGCAGCCCAAAGCCTGGTCAGATCATCGAGTTCAACTCCCGTATCCTGGCCGGATATCTGAATGAATGGGGAGCCGATGCCAGCCGTGGCTTACCGGTTGTCGACAATCCCGAACTCTTAAAAAGGGCACTTCTTGACCGCCGCTGCTGAAAACGATCTCGTTATCCTCAATGCCGGGGCCTCGGCCGGTACCCGGGATTACAGCGCCAAGGTGCTGGCTGAAGTTGGCGAAGTAATAGTCCATGGCGTTGCCATCAAACCCGGCAAACCGGTTATCCTGGCCATGATTGGTGATACACCGGTCATTGGCCTGCCGGGCTATCCGGTATCGGCCCTTCTGACCATGCGGATCTTTGTCCGGGAAATGATCTCCATTTTTCTTGGCCAGGGGCAACCGGAGTCCCAGTATGTCGAGGCCACACTCTCCAGACCTATACATTCGGCCATGGGTGTTGATCAATTCGTTCGCATTACCCTTGGCCGGGTCGGCGACAACCTGATGGCCACACCTTCAGGTAAAGGAGCCGGAGCGGTGATGTCTCTCGTTCGCGCCGACGGGCTGCTGACTGTTCCCTCCGGCAGCGAAGGGATAGGTGCCGGAGAAAAAGTGCAGATTGAATTACTGAGGCCACAGACCGAAGTTGACGCTACCCTCGTCTGCATCGGCAGTCATGATAATATCCTCGACCTGCTGGCCAACCACCTGCATAAACAACGGCCCATCGTCCGCATCTCATCGGCCCATGTCGGCTCGATGGGCGGCATCATGGCCATAAAACGGGGCGAGGCCCATATTGCCGGCAGCCATCTTCTCGACGAAGAGACCGGAGAGTACAACATCAGCTTTATCCAGCGATTTCTGAAAAACATTCCCGCTGCAATTGATCAACCTCTGCTATCGCGAACAGGGCTTGATTGTGGCCAAAGGTAATCCTAAAAACATCCAGGATCTTCAGGGATATTGCCAACGAAAAACATATCTTTATCAATAGACAAAACGGCGCCGGAACCCGGTTGCTGACAGACAAAGTTTTACAGGACGAAGGGATAGACACCTCGGAGATCGTCGGTTACGACCACGAAGAATATACCCATATGAGTGTCGCCGCTTCTGTTGCCAATGGCAGTGTTGATGCAGGACTTGGTATTCGTGCCGCAGCCAATGCCCTGGACCTTGATTTTGTACCTATTGCCGAGGAACGGTATGACCTCATAGTACCCGGTCGGCATCTGCAGGACAGCAAGGTTGACCACCGTCATTGAACTGATCCGGACCAACAACGCCTTTCCATGACGCGATTCTGGCTCTTGGCGGCTACAACCTCCGCGATTGCGGCAAAGTCATGTACGAACAGTAACGAAGTTAACTGTGACTTGTATAATGCTTACGTCAAAACTCATAAACATAACAACAAGGAGAATACTATGGCTGATAAAATTTTTCGCGTAAACATGACAGATCTCACCACCTCTATAGAAGATGTGCCGGCAGACTGGGCTGGTCATGGCGGCCGTGGCCTTACCTCGACAATTGTAGCAGCAGAAGTAATACCTACCTGCCATCCGCTGGGAGCACAACAACAAGCTTGTTTTTGCGCCGGGTCTTCTTTCCGGCACAATAGCCGCCAACTCCGGCCGTCTTTCCATCGGCGCCAAAAGCCCGCTTACCGGCACCATCAAAGAGTCCAATGCCGGTGGTACGGCAGCCGCAGCTTCTTGCCCGTGCCGGTTGCAAGGCGCTGATTATCGAAGGACTGCCCAAAGAGGATAAATGGTATAGTCTGGCCCTGACCCCGGACGGAGTGACCATCAACGAAGAGACCGAACTCATCGGCAAAGGAAATTTCGAAGTTGTTGAAACCCTGTCTAAAAGACTGGAAGGAAAACCCGGGATAATCACCATCGGCCAGGCCGGAGAGATGAAAATGAGCTGGTGCCAATATCTCCATCAAGGATCCGGACGGAGGCTTACGGTCCAATGGCCGTGGTGGTCTTGGGGCAGTAATGGGATCGAAAAAAATCAAGTTTATCACCATTGATCCCAAAGACGGTAAAGTGGCCATCGCCGATCCGGACAAGTTTAAAGAAGCCAACAGAGCCTTTGCCAAAGCACTGGTCGACCATCCGGTCAGCCAGGCGCTTGGCCAGTACGGCACCAATGTGCTGGTTAATATCATCAACGAATCCGGTGGACTGCCGACAAAAAACTTCACCCAAGGCCAGTTCGAAGGACATGAGGCTATCTCCGGCGAGACCATGCACGACACTCATTGTCGCAACGGGGCGGCAAGGTGAAGCATAACTGTCATCCCGGCTGTGTTATCCAATGCTCCCAGGTCTACAATGACGCCGATGGCAAAAAACTGACCTCCGGGTTCGAATATGAATCAATCTGGGCCATGGGTGCCGACTGCTGTGTCGATGATCTCGATCGCATCGCCGAAGCAGACCGGATCATGGACGATATCGGTATCGATACCATTGAGACATCTGTCGCCATGGGGGTTGCCATGGAGGCAGGAGTTCTTCCATTTGGTGATGGCGCAGGCATCTGCAGAATATTAAAGGAAGAGGTTGCCAAAGGAACCGGGCTTGGTCGAATCATCGGCAACGGTGCAGGATCCGTCGGCCGTGCCTATGGTGTTACCCGCGTTCCGGTTGTTAAAAATCAGGCAATCCCCGCCTATGATCCCAGGGCCATCAAAGGTATGGGCATCACCTATGCCACCTCAACCCAAGGGGCCGACCATACCATGGGCTATACCATCGCCACCAACATCCTCAATGTCGGCGGCAAAGTTGATCCACTGACCAAAGACGGCCAGGTGGAATTGTCGCAGAAATCTGCAGATCGCCACCGCCGCCATTGACTCAACCGGCATGTGTCTGTTTATTGCCTTTGCAGCCCTTGACGACGAGAAATGTCTGCCGGCCCTGATCGACCTGATCAATGCCAGGTTTGGCCTTTCGCTTACCGGAGACGATGTGGTCAATCTCGGCAAATATATCCTCAAGACGGAAAGAGCATTTAACACTGCCGCTGGTTTCACCTCGGTTGATGACAGGCTGCCGGAATTTTTCTACAATGAAAAACTGCCGCCACACGATGTCGTTTTCGATTTTAGCGGTGAGGAAATTGATACTTTCTGGAATTTTTAATATTTAATGTACTTTATCATGAAGATAACAGTTAAACTCTTCGCCTACTTTCGGGATAACCGCTTCAAGATTGAGCAAAGAGAGATAGACGAAGCAACAACCGTGGAGATATTGTCGACGCTCTTGGCATCGACCGGGAAGAGGTGGGGGTACTGATGATGAATTCCCGCCATACCGAGTTCAGCTGCTCACCCTATGGAAAATGATGTCCTGGCTATCTTTCCGGTTGTTGGCGGAGGATAATTTCTCCCCACCCTGCTTTGGTTTTCAGACCAAAAAAGACCTGAATACCTAGGTATTCAGGTCTTTTTAAAATTCTACGAAAAACGCGCTAGGAGCCTCGCTCTTTTTCGGTTTAAGGAAGGGGTAGCCTCAATATTCATCAATCCTTTGCACCTCCCTCCATCAACAAAGCCATAAAACCACCAATTGGCGGTAAGTGTTCCAGTCCAGAAGGGATTCCCCTGGTATAACTAAACCGCCTTCCTTTGCACCTAAAGGAAGGGCCCTTGGGGTGCAATTTTTCAATCATTACAGGTACCGTATGTACTCAGAAATAATAGAATAATTGCACGCCTCCAATATGAAAATTTTTACTTATCCATCGAAAATTGAGGTTTTTACGACCTTGTCTTTTATAAGAACACAAGAAATGCAGCAATATGGAGATATGAGCTGTTTGGTGATTAAGAAAACGTAATTGTCGCATAAAAAGCATATGATTTAACGTGGTAAATATCAAAACAAATAGCAACTATTCAAAAAGTATGGAGATTTTCCAGCCATTTGGTCCTTGCAAATGAAGAAACCCTCCGCTCACCACAAATATTATTTTATCGCAGTGTAGCTATAGTCGATAAAATGCTTAATTTGAAAATCATGTATAAATGTTAGGTTTCTGCATATGAATTGCAATATTAGACCGGAAAGGGCCATCCACACAGGCAAGAGAGATGTCGATAAAAAATGATACTCCCCAGGCGGGAAAAACAGTGCTGTTGATTGACGATGATACAGTTCTGCTCGAGGTAATGGAGGCCGTGCTGAAAAGTCTCGGCTGCTCTGTTTATGCGGCAGCCGGAGGGAAAGAGGCAATAGACCTCTTGCATAAAAATCAGGAAACAATTGAATGTTTTCTCATCGATCTGACCATGCCGGATATGGATGGTTGGCAAACTCTTGCCGCGCTGCGTGAAATTAAACCGCAGATTCCGGCAATCCTGTGCAGCGGCTATGATGAAGTTAAGGCGATGGAAGGTGAGCATGCGGAGCAGGCACAGGGCTTTCTTCACAAGCCATATTCCAGAAATGATCTCAAGGACATTCTGGAGCAGGTGTTCGAAACGACAATCCACAAGGACTAATTACCCAGGTACCTTTACTAGCAAAAAATCAGGAAAACGGCCGTTACCGAACGGACACTGACAGTTCTTCTGTCATTCGTGCTGAAGTCCTGGGTCTGGAATCTGGTCGGACCCAGGTTTTTCGAAGCATTAGCAACCATTATCGACAAAAACTGCTCCCCCCGGTTGCCATATTATTTTCATCTGCACCAAATATAATTCAGGCTGGTTCCCAATAACAGCGTTTTGGGGAAACGATTTTCTCCTCTTTTTTCAGTTTCGCCATTGCTTTGTCGACTGCCTTACGGTCCAACCCGCCGATTTCTGTGATTTTCCCGGCATTAAGAGGCTGCCCTTCGTTACGCATAATTTCTAAAACTTTTTCAGTTATATCCATGGTGAAGCTCCTTTTTTGTGTCCGTCCATACTCGGAAATTTTTCTTCTAAATCGAGGTATTCGATAATATTTTTACCGCATTCGTGTATTGTGCATCAAAGTCTGGCTATGCCCGCTTCTTTCGAGGCATGAAACCTTGTGAGCAATAAAGAGAGAAGAGAAAAACCCCTTTCTGGGTGGGGCTATTTTACTCGTGTAACTTCCTTAAGATCTCTGCAAAAATAGGATTCCGCTATCCCATAAAGTCTAGCTAACAAAAGCTACTTTAATACGGATATTTCTGATTGCACCATCACAGAATTGTCTATAAACAGGCAATACTGATGGGGTGGTAAAAAGTGTTATCGAAGTTTTCGGATGGCTATGGAAAAAGTACCCAAAGGGCATAGCAATTTGATATACGAGGCGTAGTGTTTTTTGGAGCTTCACGACTATACATGTAGTATGTCGTGAAGCTCCAAAAAACCTACAACGAAGTAGATCAGACTTTTTCCATAGCCATCAATACTGACATAAGTCAATTACTCTACCCGAAATATCGTCTTTACTAGAAAATATGAGATGAATTCGGACGGCCTTTTACCAAAGGGACAAGATGTATCTTGTTAGCCGGATCATCTTTATGACACTACAGAGGGAGGGAATAATGAAACAGATACACACTACAGACTTCATTCCAGTGGATATTTCCGAGCATGATGTGATCAAGGCAATGAAACTCATCGAAGGCTATATAGACATCACTCCAGGCGACTTCAAAGAAGTGTATCAATCGGCCTATGCTATGGCGGTGGAACGGCTCCTGCGATAGCCTCACAGCTGACAAAATCATGACCAGATCGGTGATTGTTCGTGGATCAGGATACGACTCTTGTCGGTGCTGCCGACCTGCTGGCAGACAAACAGATTTCCGGCTGCCCTGTCGTTGACAGCAAGGGAGAGATCGTTGGTGTTGTTTCCGAAAAAGATTTTTTAAAAGAGATGGGATTTGGCACGACGCCATCCTTTATGCAATTAGCCACCCATTGCCTGAGCAGCAAGAGCTGCATGATTCGGCAGATTACACAACAAAACGGTTGGCGATATCATGACAAAACCGCCGATAACTGCCGATGCCGGGATAACCATCGGTACCATCTCCACACTTTTTGCAGAACACCAGATTAACCGCCTGCCGATTGTCGATAAGAGTGGGCATCCTATCGGCATGGTCACCCGTACTGACCTGGCACACTCCTACCACGACCTTAGGAAAAGGGACAAAATGCATGAACTATCTACAGAAGATGAAAGGCGGCGGCCAAAGCCCTCCACAGGTTGGTCTGACAGAAGTCCTCTGGTCCTGGATAGGGAGTTTTCTGGGGCTCGCGGCGGTTTCCCTCATCCATTACAGGTTGCTCGACGAGACAGGCCTGATGTTGATCATCGGCTCGTTTGGTGCCTCGGCGGTGCTCATTTACGGTGCTATTCGCAGCCCGTTAGCCCAACCGAGAAATCTGCTCGGAGGTCATATCCTTTCTGCTGTTGTCGGGGTAACAGCCTTCCAGTGGCTGGGCAGTCACCCCTGGCTGGCTGCGGCCATTGCCGTTTCTACTGCCATTGCCGTGATGCATCTTACGAAGACCCTCCATCCGCCAGGCGGTGCGACGGCCCTGATTGCGGTTATCGGCGGCGACAGTGTGCATAATCTCGGCTACCTCTATGTTATAATGCCCGTCGCTCTCGGCGCGGTTGTAATGCTTATTGTTGCCCTTTCAGTCAACAATATCTCAAAGAACCGGAGGTATCCGGAATTTTGGTTTTAGCTGGAAAAACTGGTGGTTCCCATGTGGCAATATGGGAACCAGGGATAAAATCTTTCAGGTAAGACCTTGTTATCAATACATGTGCTTACTCTCTGTACAGCAGGTTCATGGCTAACTTCAGCTCATGTATCGGTATCTGTCCCGGGGCTGAAGCCTGTCTGCCGACAGCAAAAGTAATATCCGACCCGAACAGGCCGCCTGCCAGTCTGCTTATCGCACCTTCCGGGCCCATGGACATGGTTATGATTGGCCCCTGCACACTTTCATTTCTGGCTTTATTGGTGGCACTCAGCAGGACCAGCACATCTCCGTAATTTTTTGGCATTACCGCGAGTTTGGCAATATCGGCGCCTGCCGCCTGCGCCTCAGCCAGCTTTGCGCAGAGAAACGCTTCATCAGGTGTTTCTCTAAAATTATGGTAGGAGAGGATCAGTTTGACATCCATCGCCCTGGCCAGTTCTTGTACAGCTTCAATAAATTCTTGGCCATTACACAGCTCGATGTCGACGATATCGACCATACCGGACCCAATTACCGCATTAAACAGCTCGAGCCTTTTATCCTGGGCAATCTTCTTAAAGCCACCTTCCAGATCTATTCGACAGGTAAATATCAGGGGAATTTCACCAATGGTTGCCCGCAACTCCTTTAAGGCCAGGAGACAGTCCTGAACATTTTCCACGTGTTCATAGGCATCAATACGCCACTCCAGGAGATCAGGCTGCAGTGCAATCAATTCTTTTGCTTCCTTTTGCAATACAGCTTTCTTTGCGCCAACCAATGGCAGGCATATCAGGGGCTGTGGTCCGCCAAGAACCGTATTTTTCACCCTCACTTGAACTTTGCTTTGCTGCCTCATGAATTTTCCTTTTTAAACATTTTAAAAGTGATGGACTCGTAAAAAGCACCCAAAGGGCATAGCAACCCGATCTACGTCGTTGTAGGTCTGAAACGGCGATTCGCCGTACCATATGTACTGCCAAATCGCCGTTTCAGACACTACGCCTAGTATATCGAACTTTTTCCAGAGTCCATCCCGATGATTTCGATGAGTTTTTACGAACTTGTCAAAATTGTGCTTCTACCTTTATCATTTTTTCAATGTCAATACCCGTGTCATTTCCCATGGATTAAAACATAGTAAACACCCTCGCCAGAGATGCTGCCAGTCTGCAGTTCAAGCAAGGCATTATTTTTTATGCAGTCTCTACAGATTGCCCCAAACAGACAATGGTGGTAATGTTAGAGGTTCACAGCTACATATAAAACACTTTCTATCTGCTAATAAAGATCTCAAGATACGGCAATCCAAATACGTAATCCGCATAGACTTTATGCCAAATATCGACAACAAAAACATTATATTGACTGGTTTTATGGCAACAGGCAAAACCACCGTAGGTAAATTGCTGGCCAAGAAGCTACACCGAGATTTCGTTGACACGGATCAGTTGATCGAAGCTCGTCAAGGCCAATCTATTGCTGACATTTTTGCCAACCAGGGGGAGTCGGCTTTTCGCCAAATGGAAGCCGACATTGCGCTGGAATTGGGAGAAAGAGAAGAGTTGATAATTTCAACGGGAGGTCGCTTGATGCTCGATCCCGGCAATGTTGCCTCACTCAGCAGGAAAGGAAGGGTTTTCTGTCTGGTCGCCACACCTGAAGAGATAGCATCACGCCTGCAAGAGGATAAAAATAACCCCAGGCCGTTACTGGACACCCCGAGTCCGGAAAAACAGATAATTGAACTTTTACAGGAAAGGGAAAAAGGGTATCAACCTTTCTTCAAATTGGCGACCGACGGCAAACAACCCGCTGAGGTCGCTGAAGATTTGCTTGAACTCCTAAACAACCAGGACAGTTGAATATTACAACCCTGTTTAATCATAGGTCTGCATATCCAGTCCACTGAAGTTCATTCACTTGTGGCGCAATCCATACAGATTACAACAGAGTGTGTGCAGGATGCCGAAGGCAAAGCAAACAATTGGATTCAGACCATTCCCGGCAAGGGGTGGTTTATGATTCTTCGGCTGTACGGACCACTTGAGCCATAGTTTAACAAGACCTGGAAGCCTGGCGAGATTGAGTTGGTGAAATAATTAGGCCCTGCCATCCAGCAGCCGATTGCAGCGACATGTCTTATGGATTTCTGTATCTATAGCCGACACTGTAAACAGACTGGATCAATTCAAGTCCGGGAGTGACTGCTGCAATTTTTTTGCGCAGTTTTTTGATATGACTGTCAATGGTTCGATCGCAGACAATGCGCTGATCGTTGTAAATTCTATCCATTAACTGGTCCCGGCTAAATATCTGCCCGGGTCTGCCGGCCAAAATATTCAGAAGCTGAAACTCTACTGCGGTCAGATCAAGAACCTTACCTTGCAAGGTTGCCAGGTAGCAGTTTTCATCGAGGACCAGAAATTGATCTGTCTCTGCCGGCTGAGTACCGCGACGTAAAACTGCTTTGACTCGCGCCACTACTTCCCGGGGGCTAAAGGGCTTGCAGATGTAATCGTCAGCACCAAGTTCGAGGCCAAGGAGGCGGTCAATTTCTTCCACCCGTGCGGTGACCATAATAATCGGAACATTGGAAAATGCCCGAATCTCCCTGCATATCTCCAATCCATCCTTGTTCGGCAGCATGATATCAAGAAGAATAAGGTCCGGCGTATGTTCTTTCACCCATGGCACAACAAGGTTCCCGTCACCCAACCACGCCGTTGCATACCCTGTCTGCTGCAGGTAATCGCGATGCAAATCCGCCAGACGCTGTTCGTCTTCTACTATCAATATTTTCTGTTTCATCGGTTTTTATCTCAGCGATTATCCGTGTAATGGTAATTGAATTTTTATCAAGATTCCACCCAGCGGCGAACTGTCTGCCACAATTTTGCCGTTATGGGCATCAACGATATTTTTACAGATCGCCAGGCCAAGCCCCGCACCTCCGGTTGCCCGGTTACGGGATTCTTCAACCCGATACAAGCGGTCAAAGAGTCTCGGTAACTGTGCAAGAGACACCCCAGGCGAAGAGTCCTGAAAATCGATGGAAATAAAGTCATTGTCAACCTTTGCCATGACCCTGATTGTTCCCGGCGAACTGGTATATCGAAGGCAGTTTTCGAACAAATTGGAAAACAACTGCTGGAGCCGATCTGGATCACCAAGAATAAAACAAGGGTTTTCTAAATCCAGATCGGTTATCAATTCGAGACCCTTTTGGCAGAGCCGCTGATCAAACAGCTCAATTGTACCGACGACAATCCCGACCGGGTTGACCTCCACTTTTTTATAATTCAATGCACCGATATCGGACATTGATAATTCATACAGATCATTGACCATTCTTTCTAGATGAATGATTTCTCCGTGCAACGCCGCGATTGTCTCCGGATCCGCGCGCCGTATCCCATCCTGCATTGCCTCTACTTCACCACGCAGGACAGCAAGAGGGGTGCGTAGCTCATGGGAGATATCTGCAACCCAGAGTTGCCGATTTTTTTCATTTTTTTCGAGAGTCATGGCCAGAATATTGAAATCATCAGAAAGACGACCCAGCTCATCCCCAGTGGTAACGGCAATTCTTGTTTTGAAATGGCCGGCAATAAGTTTCCGTGTGCCGTCTTTCAGCCAATTGATGGGGCGCAGCAGATGGATTGTCACAGGAAAAGTTAGCAAAAGAGACAAACCCACCATCAAAATGGTTATCAGCACAAATGACTCTGTTTGTTGTTCGACAAACAGAAGATCTCCGGAATGAGACAGCTCCGTAAAAGGAATCAATCCGAGATAACCAATGGTTTTATCGGCGACAGTGATCGGCTGCATAGTAAGATTTTTGTGAATTCTTTCCTCAGGTGGACCACCAATGACCCAATTCCTGTCGGCATCGAAAAGAACGATTCTCGGTCCCAAATCCCTTGACGATCCGGGCGGTAAAATTCCCGGAGGCGGCAGAGCACGGTGAGACGGAAATGCCATATCCTCTCCAGGGCTGTCTCTTTCTTCTGCGGGCGGTATCTGAGAGGTGTCTCTGTGTATCTTTTGCCAAAGCGGATGATTTTGGATAATAAATCGCCAGCTGCCACTCCTTTCGTAATAGCCGGTTAACTGTACTGCTAATCTCTCCAACTGCTCCAGTTCCTGACCTTTGACGTAATTCAAGAAACCACGGTCAAAGTTCCATTGCAGAAAGAAAAAAAGACTGCCAGCAACGATGACGCTTGTCAGCAGGAGCGTCGCAAAAAGTTTATGTCTGATTCCGAATGTCACAGAAGTTGCCTCATTTTAGCTACTACTTTTCTCGGGAGGATAAATGGATATCCTGAAATGGTTTGTCGGGAAAAAGGATACAGGCCAAATGTGGAAGAAATATGAACATAGACAGAAAAAAAATTACCATGGCCTCCATAATTCTTCCACATTTTCCATCTACTCTGCCAAAGAACCGAAGAATCGGTCGACAAAACTAACAAAAAGTAGACAACAAACAAATTCGATAATGCAAGAACAACAAATGAAGGAAGCAGCTGTTTTTATTATTGGTGGAGAAGGAGAATTTCACCGTGCCCTGGAACAACATCTAAAAATGGATGATATGGTGGTTAACCGCGTTGATATTTTTCCAAAGGAAAGCAATATTTTTGAATTGTATCAGCCACATATGGTCATTCTTAACTGTTCCACAGAAGGCGTCAGTGGCCTCGCTTGCTGTCAGTAGATACGTACCCTTTATTCAGGATTATTGCTGCTGATATCAGAACAAAGAGATAACAACTTCCATAAACTTGCGCTGGACCTCGGTGCTGATTCCTCAATAACCTGCGGTGATGGAGTGCCACTAATAGCCGCTCTCATCAAGGCATTGCTGCGGCGCTTTGTCCCGACAAAACTAGTACAGCAATTGACATTTGGCAATGTAACCATCGATGCCGAAAGACGTGATGCCTTTATCGGCGGACAAGCGTTGACTCTGTCTTCTATAGAGTTTCGACTCTTCTGGTGCCTCGCTCAAAAAACCGGTCGCGTCGTATCCCGCGATGAGCTGCATAAAGATATGTATAAAACAACCTACAATGGATATGACCGCAGCATTGATCTGTACGTTTCCCGTATTCGGCAAAAATTCGGTAATTATCCAGTCTCTGCTATCCGCCTGAAAACAGTTCGGGGTATCGGATACCAATTAATTGATGATACAAACTGTTACAATAGTGAAATATTAGAACCATAAAATCCCCCATTATACCGGTCGATACATGACACGGGATGGCCGTCTTTTTTCCTGAGGCCGAGGAACAACTACATGTAAGGAAATGAAAATGATCAGCAGCATAAGCAGTTCCAGCAGTACCATGTCAATGATGCGCAGCAGTGCAATGCAGCAACAACCCCAGGGTAAAAATGTTTTTCAGCTGTCTGACACGGATGGCAACGGCCTGGTATCCAGCACTGAACTTGAGATTCTTGCTTCCGGAATTGAAAAAGCCACCGGCAACGCGATCAACGTGGATGACGCCCTCAATAGTTTTAACGCCGACCAGGATGGAGCTTTAAACGGAGAAGAATTATTTCAAATGATGGAAGGTATGGGCTTTGCTCCCCCCGAGATGGCAACCGGCGAAAACGGCCAGTCATCTGAAATGCCACCTCCACCGCCTCCACCATCATCAGAACAGGTAACTTCTGCCTATTCCCAGAATTCCGGCGATGACATGCTGAGTGAACTGCTGGAATTATTGCAAAGCCAGAAGGATACCGACAGCAACACGTACAGCTCAGTCAACGTAACATCCTGAGTTAAGAGAGCAGGCTTGAAATGAAATAGAACAACAATAATACATTGGCTTTAGTGTCCAGATGGTCCATCCCAAACTTCCAGCAAACTGAGACATCAGGCCTCCCGGTACCTCCCCTCCTTCCTCCCCACCCCTGGTACCGGGAAGCCTGGTCTTTTCAGACCAGATAAGCGTGAGCGACATTGCAGATGCCTGCTTGTTTTTTTCTGGGAGCCTGTAGGATTATGCCCTTTTTCCCTATATCCTCATTGTTTGCGAAAATTAATGCTCGCAATATTAACTATATGGCTGTGCTTAATTTTCAAAAACGTCTCGATCTAAGAAAAAATGCCTATAATCCGACAGGCTCCTAGGTTTTACTTGTTCAATGGATTTTTAATCGACATAGAGCAACTTCCTTATTTCTTCCATATTTTGTCCTCAATTCAATACTAATCTTACCTGCAAACATGTACCGCAGCCTTAAAAGCGAAACCGGCTACGGTGCACTTTTATCATTAACCGGTCTCTTGACCACAATGGAGATAAAACATGCATACATATCACCCTCAAAAAGCAGCTTTACTCATGGCAATAATGATGATCCTGCTCCCAATTACCGGTTGTGCCACAAGTGATGGACCCGACAATAGCCGACGTCAGGGCCCACCACCTGAGGCAATTTCCGCATGTGAAGGCAAGCAAGCCGGGGACAGTGTTGAATTCAACGGACGCAGAGGTGAAACAGTCCAGGCAACCTGCAAGGAAATGAACGGTCAACTGGCTGCCGTTCCTGCCGGAGGGCCGCCTGAAGGTGATCGCAACTAGCCGGAGTAACCTGGCGTCCCTTTATCAAATCACAATTCTCCCGTCTTTGACGGGAGAACATGGAGGAAATGAATATGAAAAATGAAAATTATCCGGATGCCAAGATCGCCATTCATTCAAAGCAAGAAATGGTCAAGCGCCTTCAGCTGCAATTGAAAGAAACACATAAAATGCTCTATAAACCCCCAAAAAGCAGCATCAACAAACAGAAGCCGTATATAAACGAAAGACAGAAATCAACACAATCTGCAAACAGCAGAATCCTCGTTGTTGATGACAATGAGGATAACAAACAGCTCCTGGAATGTTTTCTGGATCTCTACGGTTATGATTTTTTTTCGGCAAGCAACGGGCACGAAGCCCTGACCCTCCTGCACAATGAAGACTTCGATCTGGTGCTGACCGACATCTGTATGCCGGGAGTAAGTGGCAATGACCTGGCCAAATATATAAAAAATCACCGGAAAGCACTACCGGTCATTGCAATTACGGGATCAACCTGGCTGGCGGAAGAGTATTTCGACAAAGTCATCAGCAAGCCTGTTTGGCTGCATGATCTTCTGGATTTAATCCAGTTTTATCTTGCCGATAAGCCCACCCTTTCAGGAATGGTCAGAGAAGATCGGCCATAACACTCGGTAATGTTACAATATATATAAATAGTTCAATTGAGAATCGGTATGACAATAAAATTCATAAACGGCTGCATTGGCTGCGGGACATGCGTTGCAAGCTGCCCTACAGATGTCTTACGCCTGGACCCCAAAACAAAGAAGGCGATTATCAAATATCCGGAAGATTGCCAGATATGTCATCTCTGTCGAATATATTGTCCGGTTGATGCCATCACCATATCACCGGAAAAATCTATACCTGTAATAGTATCCTGGGGGTAATGATGCAGAGTCAAACAAACAAACTATGTCTCCTGCGGGTGATTATGCTTTTTACAGGGCTGCCGATTTTGTTCTTTATAACCGGGGATTTTCCCAGGCGCAGCCTGTTGAAAGAATCCTTTTCACTCCTCACCATCATTGGCTTGTGCCTGATACTGGTCGAGTTTTTTCTGACCCGCAGCGGTCATTTCCTATGGCTCAGGTATAACATGGTCAAGATCCTCTCAACTCACAAGACTATCGGCTATGTACTCCTATGTGCCTTTCTGGTCCACCCGTTCTTGATTGTCCTTCCCCGATACTTTGAAGCAGGTGTCGATCCGGTAGATAGTCTCATGACAATCTTCGGTACTTACAGTAATCCAGGAGTTTTAACCGGTATTCTGGCCTGGTGTCTGGTGCTGATACTGCTCGGCACAGCGCTTTTCCGCAAAAAAATTCCCCTTTCCTATACAAAGTGGGTGACAGTTCACAAATTGCTGGCGATTGCTTTCATCGTTTTCGCCTGCTGGCATGCCCTGGACCTTGGCCGTCATACAGATCTTGTTTTATCCACTTATATCATTTTGTTAGCTCTTTGCAGCATAGCTCTGCACGTAAAAGATTTTATATTACCGGTAGTTTTAAAACCAGGAACAGCCAAATGACTTCTTTATCGAAAAGCCAAACTTTTCTTTCTCGTCGCCATTTCATGGCACTCGCCGGCGGTGTTGCCGGCATGGCAACGCTCTCTGCCCTGGGAGTTCCAACGGGCTGGGCGTCCAATCCAGCAAAAGTCGATGTCGATACGGTAAACCGAAAGGAATTCACCACCGATGTTTTAGTTATTGGCGGAGGAATGGCCGGATTGTTTGCCGCCGTCAAGGCGCACGATGCAGGATCGCAAGTGATGCTCGTCTCCAAGGGGCGACTCGGTTCCTCGGGCCAGACGCCATTTGCCAAGGGTATTTTCGCCTACGATGCAGCTACTGCCGACATCAGCCTCAATGAATTTGTCGCCAAGGTTTCCCGCTCGGCCCTGGGTACCAACAATCCGGTCTATACCCGGCAGATGGCCGAACATTCACTGGCCCGCGTCAATGAGTTGCGACAGTGGGGATTTTTTGATTCACCACTGTATAACAAATGTTTCAGCAAACCGATCAAGGAACGAAATATACCGGTGCTGGAGCGTATTGTTGTTACCCACCTTATAAAAGAGAATGGACGCATCGCAGGGGCAGCCGGCTTCAGTATAGATTCAGGCGAACTCCAGATCTTCAGGGCCAAAAGTGTCATCCTTTGTACAGGTGCAGGAGGGTTTAAACCTAACGGCTTCCCGATCTGTGACCTGACCCATGACGGCACGATCATGGCCTATAATATTGGCGCAAAGGTAACCGGTAAGGAATGGAATGACGGGCACCCTGGTCAGGCGACAAATGCCGCAGCCTGCTTAGATGGCTGGCATGGCATGTTTCTTAGAAAACCGGGTACAGTAGGTGTTGAAGTGCATCACGATTTAGGTATGGATTTGAATTATATCGCCTACATTAATGGAGGACCTGCAGCAATGGGGCCCCCGGGGACTGGGAACACTGCGGTTAAAGGTGGACCAGTCACGCCTGCCGAGTTTGCTCGAACCCACGATGGCCCACCGCCTGGCGGTGAAAAATCTCCGAACCATTGTGGCCCACCTCCAGGAAAGGGTGAACCGCCGCCGGGAATGGGCGGGATACTTGTCGGCGGCTCCTCAGCCGGTATGTCGATACATAAATCAGAAGGGCTGGTGCCGGTTAATGATCGATGTGCATCAAACATCCCCGGTCTTTACGCTGCGGGGGACGCGCTGGGGTCCTATATGGCAGGAGCGATATATACCCAAATAGGGTCATCGCTGGCCGGTTCGGCGGTACAGGGCGCAGTTGCCGGTGTGGCAGCAGCAGATTACTGCAGTGCTGTTTCATTTCAGAACATCCCGACGACAAAAATAGGTGAAGTGCACAGAGAGATACTTGCTCCTCTTGAAAGAAAAGCCGGATACAGCCCTGCCTGGGTAACACAGACCCTCCAGGGTATCATGATCCCCAACTTTGTTCTGTACATCAAAAAAAAAAGTTATTACAGGCCGCTCTGGCCTACATAGAAGAATTGCGAGATCACCATATGCCAATGCTGCGGGCCGCGGATTTTCATGAGTTAAGACTGGCCCATGAGACCGCCAATATGATCATAAGTGCTGAAATGAAGCTTAAGGCTTCGATTATGCGCAAAGAGAGTCGCTGCAGCCATTATCGACTTGATTATCCGGAAATGGATACGAAAAACTGGCAGGCATGGATAAATATATACAAAGGCTCAGATGGCTCGATGCAGTTTGAAAAACAGAATTTTGCCAACTGGCCGGCATGATCTTACCCCACGGCTTCCTGCAGTAATCGATGACTGCGACTCGTCCCCCCCGGAAACCAATAACAATACACAGTTCGAATAACCAAAAAGAACAGCGGCGAATCGGTTGTCCTCCACATCACCTTTTGTACGGTTGGAACGTCTATGAAAAATCTTACTAAACGAATCTTAGTCGTCTTTCTGGTCAACAAATTTTCCGCGTCGGATTAAAGCAGCAGGCGTAAAACAACTCTCCCACCAGGCTATTCAATAACACGATAAAATTGATCTACCGGCGACTCATCTGAATTGCCCATGACAGACTCAAACAGCTTTACATAGTTTTCATCTTTATCCATCTCACCATCGATTCTCTCGTAGTAAGCAAGTGAAGGGTAGCGGGTCTGAATCACAGCCCAGCCTCTCTCCCCTGCCAGGCTGTACATAATGTCAACTGAAGTTTCCGGATTTTTTTGTTCAAAATAGGCCTTCACCTTCCCTAGCGCCTCGAAAAACGCGGCGTAATCTTCACAGTATCTGATTTCTCTCTGGTGAATAATCATTTAGTCCTCCCGGACTTGAATTTAAAAAAAACAGCGTCTTTTCCAACCCGGACATTGAGATGATGGCGGGCAACTATCTCCTTTAAAAACATGAATGCCATTGCTTGCAACTCCCCTCTTGATTCTCTCTTTTCGGGCTTCATCACAATCAATATCAAGATGATTATCTGCTCAACGCCCTATATTCTTTTCCATCGTCATCCAGATCGGCTTGTATCTGTAAATCTTTGCAGAGACAATCTGTAACGCCTTGGCACACATAAAAACAGGCTTGGCGTAATTCTGCTCCATCCACTTCGGCGACCCATTCACCTGATGTCGTCTGGTATGTTGCCCTGGCATTAATCTTTGTTTTCCTGCCGCGGCTGACTTCTCTAACTGTCATCGTTTTCATGATATCACTCCTCACCACATCCAAATCCCACCCGAAAACCTAATTAATAGTTACCACTGAATACCCTTGTGCCTGGTAGCCGACGACCGAAACAAAACCATTTCCCACACGGTCCACTTCAGCCATTATCGATGCAGGATCAACGTCTAAAACTTTTGCTGCGTACAGGCAGACCTCAAATGTTACGCCGTCTTTTTTCATTTGACGCACCGTCTCTTTAAATTCATTCACTGCTGCTTTGTCTGAATCACTGAACTCCTCATTATCGGATGAGATCAGTTTGACCGCGTAGCCATGAAAGACAACAGCTATGTGCGGAGGTTCTGGCAGGGCACGGACGCTCTCATTCTCATAGACGTTTCTAACAGCCCAGATGACGACATTCGCCGTTTTGGGATCCCCTTCTGTAAAATCAAAAACAGCCTTTACGTCCTTGACTCCATCCAGGGCTGCGTACTCATCTGAGGCTGCAGGCATTGCTATGAATAGGGAAAGAAACGAGATGAGTGTAATGACGAAAAAATGCCGTGGGTACAATTGAGTGATTAGTTGCATGACTGGCCTCCTTACCACAGGCCTGTTGGCCCTTTGAGAAAATCGCAGGGCGCGGTGCCCTCGCACTACTGAGTAGTACTTCTAGGCAGAGAATGTGCTGTCTAACACCTTGTTTGTCAAGAGAGGCCGCTATGGGCAGCATTATGGCTCACGGTTATCTTCTCGCAACAAAAAATCGACCTGTAGAGACTCAAAAGAGCTCATGAGAAGACCTGTAGGGACACGATTTTTATTTTTGCACCTGTTCAGGGTCAGTGCCGAAAATGAGTGCAAAAATAAAATTAATGGAGCATCTGATCTGTCGGTTCTGAACGATCTCTATTTTTAAAAAAAATCATTTCGTCCATACCTCAGGCTCAAAAGAACCTGGCGTACAATATTCTATCCGGTACGGTTCAACGACAATTACGCAATATCTCGGGTCATCGGGACCATCAAAGAGCGGCGTGAGTAAATCATTCCAGAAACCATGACGTTCTTCTTTCTCTGTACTTACCTGGGCAAGCCCCTGGATCTGCAGATACGGTCGCATCTCCTGGAGACTGTTGACACCGCAGGTCAAATGAACATTAGGGTTATCATTTATCTGTTTGACTTTCCGTGATTCTGCAAAAGTTGCACATCGAATCGCGAAACTGCCGTCGCCAACTGCTACCACATATCTCACCCAGGGATTGTTTTGCGCGGTTACTGTTGCCAGGGATGCAAGCTGTGGTTTGTGTAGAATATCAAGGATTCGCTGGTTTAGATCTCCCATCTGAGACTCTCCGTTGTATTATTTTCCTGAACACCTGGTCATAATGATCAAGCAGACTTGCTCTGAGAGGGAAAGGGTAAGCATTCTCCGCCGAGTACCAAGAAAAAATATTACGATTTCGATCAACGGCAGCCAGCAGATGTATGACAAATGCTTTTATCATCAGAATCGGGACCACATCATTGCATAATTTCGATGTGAAATTAATATTGTCAGATTGCCGCAGCTTGGAACATTTCTCCACCCCCAAATTGTCGTTACAAAACCTTGAAGGATATCACTATGAATCTGGTTTACCTGTCCCCCCATTTTCCCCACCACTATTATCAGTTCTGTAAAAATCTGAAGCAGCTTGGAGCTATGGTGCTTGGCATCGGTGACGTCCCTTTCCCCGAGCTGGCTGAAGAAGTAAAAGACGCCCTGACTGAGTATTACCAGGTGACGGACATGCACGACTACGATGGGCTGGTGCGGGCCTGCGGCTACTACACCCACCGCTACGGCAAAATCGACCGCTTTGAATCTCTCAACGAATATTGGCTGGGTACCGAGGCCCGTATCCGGGACGATTTTAATATCCCGGGAGTGCGGGGCGGAGATATTAACGTCATCAAGCGAAAATCGGCAATGAAAGAACGTTTCCAGTCTGCGGAAATAGCCGTTGCTGCCGGCCGGGTGGTCACAACTGGTGATGACGCCAGACAGTTGATAGAAACAACCGGCTATCCGGTCGTGGCAAAGCCCGATATTGGTGTCGGCGCCCTGGGTACATTTCTCATCAACAACGAGAACGAACTGACAGACTTTTTCAGCGCTAAACCTGTTGCAGACTATATAATGGAGGAATTTATTCAGGGGACTATCTTTTCCTTTGACGGTCTTGCCGATGTGAACGGAGAGCTGGTTTTTTATACCGCCCATCAGTTCAGTCAGGGCATCATGGAAACAGTGAACGAAGCCCGCCACATCCACTACACGTCCCTGCGCGATATCCCGCCGGCCCTCTTAAAGGCCGGACAAGAGTGTGTTCGAGCGTTTAAAGTTCAATCGCAATTCTTTCATATCGAATTCTTTGAGACCGCTCCCGGCATATATGTGGCCCTGGAGGTGAATATGCGGCCACCCGGAGGTTTTACCACCGACATGTTCAACTACGCCTGCGACATCGACGTTTATAATTTATGGGCACAGACAATGGTTCATGGTACTGCCCCTCTTGTGTATCAGCGCAAATACCACTGCTGCTACGCAAGTCGCAGAAATACTTATCAATACCGCAACAGCCATGAAGCTGTCATGGCCCACTATGCCCCATATATGGTTCAGACAGTAAGCGTGCCGGGAGTCTTCAGCAGTGCTCTTGGAGATTTCGGCTATATCTTCCGCTCCCCTGATATGGCCCAGATAGAGGAAATAGTCCGGTTTATCCAGGAAACCCAATAAGGAACACCGATGCATATTGAAGAAAAACAGTGGCACAGTCCTCATCTTGACCGGGATATGAGTGTTAAAATATATGGCCACTGGGGGCAGCCCTTTATCGTTTTCCCCTGCTCCCGGGGGCGTTATTTTGACTACGAAGGTTTGGGCATGATTGAGGCTATCGCGCCGTTTATCGACGGAGGACACATCAAGCTCTTTTGTGTGGACAGTATTGATGCCTTTTCCTGGTATGATTTCAGTGTGTCACCGGCAGAGCGCAACAGTCGCCATGAGTCGTATGACCAGTATATAACCAAAGAAGTTGTTCCTTTTGTGCGCAGCCATTGCCGGAACGACAGGCTGCGAATAATGACTAACGGATGCAGCATGGGGGCCTATCATGCCGTTAATTTTTTTCTCCGTCATCCCGACCTGTTCGCCGGAACTATTGCCTTAAGCGGTCTGTACCGGCTGGACCGCCACGAATTTGGCAATAGTGCTGATGATATTGGTGCTGTGTACCTCAACTCACCGGTGAGCTACCTGCCCGGGCTTTCCGATCCCTGGTATCTGGACTGGTACCGTAACAGCACCATCATCATCTGTGCCGGCCAGGGGGCATGGGACGAGGAAGCCCTGGAGGATACCCGGGCCCTGGACCATATCTTCCAAGACAAAGACATTGATGTCTGGATCGACTACTGGGGGCACGATGTCAATCACGACTGGCCCTGGTGGTATAAACAGATGAATTATTTTTTCGGACGTCTCTACCCATTATACCGGTGAGTATACTGCACCATCATTAACTTGAAAAATAGTGCAAAGAACATACTGTAGTTTTAGCGATCGGGGTTCCACACGATTGGGCGATACATTCTCTGGAGACAGAAAGAATGAGCATCTGGTTTTCATGTAATCTTGGTGACGCTATGCTTGCGGGAGAGTCACTGGACAATATCAAAACACTTTTCCTGTCAGAATATGAGAAAGCCAAGAGTTCAAAAACTATGGCGGTTTTTTTTCGCCATGAATCAGAGGGGCGTCTCCACTGTGAGGTCAAGGTCTACTTTTCTCCGAAAACATCTGCTGTGGCCAGGGCCGTCAACGCCCCCCTGTAAAAGCCCTCACCTGACGGCCTGGGCCTGCTGGCTGGTCCGATAGAATCGTGGTCGACCCTTTTTCCTGAAAATAATAACTGACTCGCAAAATACAATAAATAGACGAACTAGGAGAATGATATGTCGGAAGAAGAGATGTATGATGTGATAATATTGGGTGGAGGCCCTGCCGGTCTTACAGCAGGTATCTACGCTCAACGGGCGGCATTAAAGACAGTCCTGATAGAAAAAGGTGTTCCGGGCGGCCAGGTCGCCATCACCAAGGAAGTAGAGAACTACCCAGGTTTTATTGACATAGGCGGTTTTGAGCTCTGTGATAAATTTCTTCAGCATGCCCGACATTATCAACTTGAAATTATCGACAAGGAAGCCGTTCAGACAGAGCCTGGAATTAAACATCATTCCGTTCGTCTCGCCGATGGAACCGTCCTGCGCGGCCATGTTATTATCCTTGCCGCGGGCGGAACAGCGCAAAAACTCAAAATCCCCGGAGAAGATGAAAATTTTGGCAAGGGAGTTTCGTATTGCGCAACCTGCGATGGTTTCTTTTTTCGCGACCAGATCGTTGCTGTGATCGGCGGCGGTGATACGGCTCTGGAAGATGCCCTGTATCTTGCCAAAATAACCCGCAAGGTCTACCTCATTCATCGCCGGGATGCTTTTCGGGGCAGCCGGATTCTGCAGCAACGGGTTTTTGCTGAGCCGCGGATTGAGATTGTCTACAACACGGTCGCCACCGAGATCCAATCCGACGAGAAAGGCGTCCGCGGCCTCTCCTTGAAAGATACGCAAAACGGCAAAGAGTGGGGAATTGATACCGACGGAGTTTTCATTTTCGTAGGCTTTAAACCAAACAACCAGCTTGTTCCGGCCGGAATCAAGCTCAATACTACTGGCTATGTTATTACCGATGAAAAATGCGAGACGACGATTCCAGGCATATTCGCCGTCGGAGACCTGCGACAGAAATACGCCAACCAGATCGTTCTCGCTGCAGCGGACGGCTGCACTGCCGCTTTGGCAGCGGCTCATTATCTGGAAACCAGCAAAAATTGATGGCGTCGTAAAAACACTCCATCTTGTTCGTTGTCACAATTTTTTTATCATTACGACGTACCGTATGTACGCCGAAATGATAGAAAAATTGCACGCCTCCTATATGAAACTTTTTACTTATCCATCGGAATTTGAGGATTTTTAGGAGTTTGTCAAAATTGATGGCGTCGTAAAAACATAAATTGTACTATTTTTTGTATATGGTTAGAATCACAGCAACTATAATCATTGCCGCACCGACATATCCAAGACCGGAAAAGTACTCCCCCAAAATGATATACGCAGCGACGGCCGCGACAACCGGTTCAAGAGTCGCAACAATGGAGGCCTTTCCGGCCTCCAGGTGTTTCAAGCCGAGATAGTAGCAGTGATTAGCGATAAAGGTTGAGATCAGGGCAACCGCAATCAGGGAGGCCCAGGCCACTGGGCTTTTATGGCTGAATTCAACAAATGGCAGAATACCTACAGCCCCTATGGGCAGAACGTAAAGAAAAAGATTGGCAGAAGAATACCGCGAAGAAAAATATTTTCCGATGGTGTAGTAGAGCGAATAGCAGAATCCTGCCATCAACCCGGAGAGAATGGCGACCAAACCAAGTGTGGTTGCGGCGTTGCTGTTGCCCCCGGTCCTGGATATCAGATATACTCCGGCAATGACAAGGAGTACTGCGACAATCTTATTGGCGTTCAATTTCTCCTTATAGATAAAATAGGAACAGACAACCACCCAGGCCGGTGCCGTGTAGAGAAGAACCGAGGCAAACGCTGCGCCCCCGGTTTTTACCGCATACTGGTATGAGATATAAAAAAGAGAGATCCCAAGAAAGCCAAAAACAGTCAGCAGGAGAATATCCTTTTTTACCAGAAGGGTCTCTTTACGCACGATTGCCTGGGAACCAAAAAAAAGCCAGGCAATAATGGCCCGCCAGAAGGCGACCTCCATGGGGCCAAGCCCTTCGGCAAAGGCGAGGGAGGAAAAAATTCCGATAAAACCCCAGCAGGTCGCAGCCAATATGATAAAAAGATACCCAGCCAAAACTTCACCCCGTTATGATCCACACAGTTATAATGTATTAAACAGCCTGACCAGATCAGCTCACAGCTTTGTCTGCCGGCTACTGTCGACTGGACGGCCCCAAAAATGACAGATAATCGGTGACAATCTTCTCGAGAGCTGGAAAACAGCCATAATAGAAGTGATCGGCAAAGTCAACAATCTCAAACTGCGCTCCAGGATTCCAACCGGGTAAACTGTTCTGAATAAGTTCCGCCGGGGCGATTTCATCCTCTTCGCCGGTAATGACCAGCTTCAGCAGCGGGAGTGTCAGATCTTTTTCATATGGGAGAAGCGCCAGGGGTGGAGAAACAAAAATCTCACCTGATATCTCAACGGGTAATTCCTTAATCCGGGCAAGTACCCACGCCCCAAAGGAATAGCCGACGAGATATATTGATGTCATCCCCTGATTACATAAATAGTCAACTGCGGCCAGGATATCTCTTTGTTCCCCGATGCCCTCATCGTATTCACCTTCACTTCCTCCCACTCCCCGGAAATTAAACCTGAGTGTGGAATATTTTTTTTTGGTGAAACTGAACACCATCGATTCAACAACAGGATTCGTCATATCCCCACCATAGAGAGGGTGGGGATGGGTGATAATTGCCCCGCAGCTTGCCGACAGTTTATTGTACATCCCTTCAAGGACAAGTTGATCTGAGATGAAGGTGATCTTTTTTTCCATTGTTTCCCTTCTGCACCTTGCCCGGCAGATTTAATCAGCAAAATAGCGTTCTGCTGGGGAGCCACGAAAACAGGCAGCCCCACCGTAAATGGAACTGCCTGTCGTCTGCCTGGTATGGTTAATGAGCCCGTAAAAACGCAGGCTTACTCGGCTCTACATTAAGCCGCTAAAAAAATCATTTCCTTTATCATCCACCAGAATAAAGGCCGGAAAATCGACGACCTCTATCTGCCACACCGCCTCCATGCCAAGTTCCGGGTAATCGATACATTCGACTTTTTTAATGTTCTCCTCGGCAAGAATCGCCGCAGGGCCACCAATGGAACCAAGATAGAAGCCACCATGTTTTTTACAGGCATCGGTAACCTGCTGGGAGCGATTGCCTTTGGCAATCATCACCATCGAACCGCCGTGTGACTGGAGCAGATCAACATAACTGTCCATCCGTCCGGCAGTGGTTGGTCCGAAAGATCCGGACGGTTTTCCCGGCGGTGTTTTGGCCGGACCGGCATAATATATCGGATGTTTCTTCAGATATTCAGGGAGAGCCGCTCCGCTATCGAGAATTTCCTTGAATTTGGCATGGGCAATATCACGACCGACAACAATGGTGCCGGTAAGCAGCAGGGAAGTCCCAACCGGATGTTTGGTCAGTTCCGCCAAAACCTCTTTCATAGGTCTGTTAAGATCCAGCCGGACGCCATGATCATGCTTGGCACGATATTTCTCCGGGATCAGACGACCGGGATTGGTATCGAGTTCTTCAAGCCAGAGCCCGTCTTTATTGATCTTGGCCTTTATATTTCGATCAGCCGAGCAGGAAACCCCCATGCCGACAGGACAGGAGGCACCATGGCGCGGCAGACGGACGATGCGAATATCATGGGTAAAATACTTGCCGCCGAACTGCGCACCAATGCCAAGATTCTGCGCCGCTTTCTGCAACTTCTCTTCCAGTTCGACATCTCGAAAAGCGCGACCATGCTCATTGCCGGATGTCGGCAGTTCATCATAATATTTTGCAGAGGCAAGTTTTACGGTCTTCAGGTTGGTTTCGGCACTCGTTCCACCGATAACAAAGGCTAAATGATAGGGAGGACAGGCGGCGGTACCAAGGGTTTTCATCTTCGCAATCAAAAAAGCCTCAAGAGTTTTCGGGTTGAGAAGGGCTTTGGTTTCCTGGAAGAGGTAGGTTTTATTGGCACTCCCTCCCCCTTTGGCGATGAATAGAAACTTATATTCTGCCCCTGGAGTAGCGTACAGGTCGATCTGGGCGGGCAGGTTTGTGCCGGTATTTTTTTCCTTGTACATGTCAAGAGCGACCGTCTGGGAATACCGAGGTTTTCCTCGGTATATGTCTCAAAGACACCCTTGGGAAAGGGCTTCAGAGTCATTGGCGCCGGTCCACACGTTCTCACCTTTTTTCCCCATTATGATCGCCGTTCCGGTATCCTGACAGAGAGGCAGTTCAAATTGAGAGGCGACTTCAGCATTTTTCAAAAAAGCCAGCGCCACCCCTTTTTCATTGGCTGAAGACTCCGGATCATCGAGAATCTTGGCAACCTGCTCATTATGGGACGCCCGTAACATAAAGGAGACATTTTTCATTGCCTCTTTGGCAAGTATTGTCAGCCCTTTCGGGTCTATTTTCAGAATTTCCTGATCGTTAAATCGATCAGTACTCACTAAGGTTTCCGAACCTTCAATTTTCATGTACTTCGTCTCATCCTTGCCTAATGGGAAAGGATCCTGATAGGTAAAATCAGCCATGCTCATAACTCCTTACTTCATCTTTAATAGGTGGAAAGTGGACGCCAAGCAACACTCATTGTTTCAAAATCACTAAAGAAACTAAGACAAATGACCTCTTCAGTCGGGTAGCCTTCACCTTTTTGACAAAAGGTTTTTGCATCTTTTTTGACCGACTATAAAAAACCGAAGACCAGTTTACTGTATCCTGTTCTAAAGGCAAAGGAATTCCCAAGAAGTATGCAAGATGATTACTTCTGACGAGCAGTGTTAACCGAGAAAGTTGCCCATATTGCTATTTTATTGCTACTCTTTCCTCTCAGGTATTTGCATGCTTTAACGATTGTCTTGCTTTTAGATTAAACCGGCAGCATTTACTCCAGTGAAAAATCTCATAACTGGGGTAACCAGTTATCATATTATCTCTTTATCATCTGACGATTTAAGGCCATATTGAAACACCAGAAGTACTTAGGAGCAAGGGTATGCAAACGATTCATGTCATAGTTGAAGGCAAGGTTCAAGGTGTGTGTTTCAGAGATTATACCAACCGGCAGGCGCGTCAGCTTAACCTGACCGGCTGGGTGCGCAACAGGCGCGATGGCACGGTTGAAGCTATCTTGAGAGGAGATGAGGGTGATGTAGCGGCAATGCTCGACTGGCTCAAACAGGGATCACCGATGTCGAGGGTTGATAAAATTCGCACCAGTGATGTCACCTCAGAAGAGGATCTTCACTACCTTTGAAGTTCGCTACTAGCTGTTATGTCTCTAGAAATAGACCATCTCAACCTCTGGTTCAACAGCTTTAATGAAAAGAATCAACCTGTTCAGAATCAGGTCATCTTTGATGTTTCCCTAACACTTGCCCAGGGGGAAACCGTCGCCCTCGTCGGCGAGTCCGGATCCGGCAAATCGATTACCGCACTTTCCATCCTTCGCCTCCTGGAAGATAGCAGCGATATCTCACACCGAGGCGAAATTCGGTTCCAGGGCCAGAACGTTTTTGACCTCTCAAAAGAAGAGATTCGCAGAATTCGCGGCAACAAAATCGCCATGATTTTCCAGGAGCCGATGACCTCCCTCAACCCGGTTTACCCCATCGGCAATCAGCTTGTGGAACCGCTGAAGCTCCATCGCAGCATGGGGAAAAAAGAGGCGGAACAGGAAGCTATAAAACTCCTCACCCGAACAGGAATTGACGACCCTGCCGGTCGTTTGCAATCGTTTCCCCATCAGCTGTCAGGTGGTCAGCGGCAGCGGGTGATGATCGCCATGGCCCTGGCCTGCAAACCGACATTGCTCATTGCCGACGAACCAACCACCGCTCTTGATGTCACCATCCAGGCCCAGATACTCGAACTGATCAAAGACATCCAAAAAGAGTTCGGGATGGGTTTGCTCCTCATCACCCACGATCTCGACATGGTCCGAAAACAAGCGGCCAGGATTTACATCATGCAGAATGGCCGAATAGTGGAGAGCGGCACAACAGAAAAAATATTTACCAATCCATCCGACCAATATACCAGGTGTCTGATGTCGGCTATCCCCAAAACCATAAAAGAATCTTCGTCCCCAGGGCCAGTGCTCCTCAGGACCGAGAACCTCCATTGCCGGTTTGAGAGAAACTGCGGCTGGGTACACCCTTTCAAACGGAAAAAAAAGGTTATCAATGCGGTTGACAAGGTTAGCCTTGACCTGCGCAAAGGGACAACCTGCGGAATTGTCGGTGAGTCCGGCTCGGGAAAAACCACTCTCGGCATGGCCATTTTAAAACTGGTGCACAGCAGCGGCGATATCTTCTTCGAAGGACACAATATTCGCCACTTTACCACCCGCCGACTGCGTCCTCTGCGCAGTGATATGCAGATTATTTTTCAAGATCCATTTTCATCACTTTCGCCCAGATTCACTGTTCATGAACTTATTGAAGAAGGGTTGAAAATTCATCTGCCAAACGCCACAAGAGAGCAGCGATATGAACGGGTGCTGGAGACTCTTCTTGAAGTGGGCCTTGAAGAAGAAATGGCTTTTCGCTTTCCCCATGAATTTTCCGGAGGACAGCGGCAGAGGATAGCCATCGCCAGGGCCATCGTCCTCAAACCAAAATTTCTTATCCTCGATGAACCGACGTCAGCCCTTGATGTGACCATCCAGGGGCAGATAATCAAACTGCTTCTCGATCTGCAGAAAAAATATGCAGATGACCTATATGTTCATATCCCATGATCTCCGGGTGGTCCGGGCGCTGGCCGACTATGTTGCCGTTATGCAGCATGGCCAAATAGTCGAAGCAGGGCCTGCCCGGGAGATTTTCAATTCTCCCGGGCAGCCATATACCAAAAGGCTGTTTGCCGCCGCGCTGTAGAAGTTGACCGTTACTTTACTCGGCGAGCACCGGCTGCTTGCATTTGCCTGCCCGGCATTTATCACCGGCGATATCATCTTTAAAGAGGGTAAACCCACGCTCCATTGCACAGAAATCACCGCACATTGTACAGGTGGCTTCGTTGTCGGGTTTTCTGCTGTTGCGCACCTCGCTCATCTTCTCCGGAAACATGGACAGCTTGAAATATTCGGCAAAATCACTGTCCCGTCTGGCGAGGGCCACCCGTTTTTCCAGCTCCCGCCTTTCCGGATATTTGGCGATATCACCGATCCGTGCCGCAAGGCGCGTCGCCCTGACTCCTTCCCGCACATCGTCTTCATTGGGCAGCGCCAGATGCTCGGCGGGGGTTATATAACAGATGAGGTCTGCCCCATGCCAGGCTGACTGGGCCGCACCGATGGCTGCGGTAATATGGTCGTACCCTGCTCCGGAATCGGCAGGCAGCGGTCCCGAGCACATAGTAAGGAGCCTCACCGCTCATTCGTTTTTCCAGCATGATATTGCCGGCGATTTCATCAAGAGGCACATGGCCCGGGCCCTCGACCATCATCTGGCAGCCCATTTCCCGCCCGAGTTCGGCCAGTTCGCAGTTAATGATCATCTCCGCCATCTGCGCCCTGTCATGGCTGTCATGAATTGCACCGGCCCGAATGCCATTGCCAAGCGACAGCACCGCATCATATTTTTTCATCAAATCACAGACCCGGTCGAACTGCTCATACAGAGGGTTTTCACGCTTATGATATTCCATCCAGGAGACCATAAAGGTTCCGCCTTTTGACACCAGTCCACCATAGCGAAACCCCTGTTTTCGCAGTCTCTCGACGGAAAACTGGTTAATGCCGCAATGGATGGCCATAAAAGACAGCCCGTCGGCCAATTGCCGTTCTATCAGTTCAAAGAGATATTCCGGATCAAGTTTATTGGGATTATGATATTTTCTGCTCGCCTCGGCAAAAGCCTGATAAAGCGGGAACGTTACCAACCGGCAGAGAGCAGCCGTCCAGCACTGCCCGACGAATAGCGTCAAGATCACCGCCGGTGGACAGCTCCATCAGGGTATCGGCATGTTCCTGTTCGGCAATTTTGGCCTTGCGTAATTCCAAGGCCAACATCAGAGATATCCGAAGATGTACCGATGGAGGCATTGACTTTGGTCGCAGCCCTTTGCCTATACCGCATATTTTCTGGTCCGGTCTGTTCGGATTGCAGGGTATGACGATATGGCCCGCAGCCACACCTTTTCTGATCACCTCCGCGGCAATGTTTTCTTCTTTTGCAACCTGCTCCATCTGGCTGGTAGTGACCCCTTCCCTTGCCAATTCAATCTGTGTTTTCATTGCGTCAATTTCTCCATTTTATAATCCCTGTCGTGCGGGCAAAAAAAAAGTCCGTGCCACGGTTTACACCGCTGCACGGACTTATTATGGACAAGAAAGTCTTTTTCTCCCAGGCAGGTCTTCTGACTTGCGGATCTTCCTCCGACTGCACCTTCCCGCCTTCAAACAAGAGCAGTGGTTAAAAGCAGTCGTCGTCCCCGCTTACAGCGCTGGCCCAACGTTACGGATTTTCACCGTATTCCCTTTTCACCGCCGGGTTAAAAACTCCGACAGCACCTGGTAGATATTTATAAACTGCGGAAGCCATAGTACCGAAAAAAATCAAAAAGTAAATTAGTAGAATTATTTTTACTCAATCGACGGATGACGACAGGCGAAGATGATATATGTTGTTGACCATACACATCTTCTTTTACTACTTAGGTTCAAATCAATTTCCTTATGTTTCCAGAATCAACACTTTCATCTGCCCCCCATGCCCCCGGCGTCTATATGATGCTCGACGCCAAATCAGTCCGTGGTGTATGTGGGCAAGGCCAAAGATCTGTTTAAACGGCTTTCCTCCTACGCCCATTTTTCAGGGGCCGAATATAATAAAACCGCGGTGATGCTGGAAAAGATTCGGAAAGTCGACACCATCATCACCAACACCGAAAAAGAAGCCTCATTCTTGAAGCCTCCCTGATCAAAAAACATAAGCCAAAGTATAATATCATCCTCCGCGATGATAAAAATTACCCCTATATTAAAGTAACCGTTCAGGAAGAATGGCCACGGGTTTTTATGGCCAGAAGAAAAAGTCGGGACAAGGCTCGCTATTTCGGCCCGTACTCATCTGCCGGTGCCATGTGGTCGACTCTGCGGCTCATTTCATCATCTCTTTCCTTTGCGCAACTGCAAGGGCAGCAAACTAAAAAAAAGAGACCGGCCCTGCCTCAACAGACAGATAGGTAAATGCCTTGCTCCCTGTGCGGGCAATGCCGACCGAAACTTGTATCTGGAGCATGTCGGCAAAATTATTATGCTGCTTGAAGGACGCAATCGAGACCTCGTCGGCACCCTTAAAGATCAGATGCTGACCGCTTCCGAAGCGCTTGATTTTGAAAAGGCTGCAGCAATACGAGATCAGATTTCTGCCCTGACCCGGACCCTGGAAAAACAGGTGATTTCTGCAAGTCACAGCAAAGATCAGGATGTCTTCGGTTTTGCCAGAAAAGATGCCGCCGTGACCATTGCCATTCTTTTTATCAGAAACGGCCTGATCAATGGCAAACGAACATTTTTTTTAGCCGATCCCTTCGGTGAAGACGGGACGATTCTCTCCCAGGCGCTTGAGCCAGTTTTACGATGCTGACAGCAGTATCCCAAAGGAAATCCTTCTGCCTTTTGAACCAGCCGACCTTGATTTGCACGAAGAGTATCTCAATGACAGCGCCGGGTTCAAAGTGCACCTAAAAATACCGCAGCGAGGTGACAATCAACAACTTGTCTCCATGGCCAATGCCAATGCCCTGCAGATTTTTGAAGAAAAAGAGAAAAAGAAACAATCATGGCAGAACCTCTGCCAGTCGATGGAAAAAACGCTCCGTTTGAATCGTCCGCCAAACCGGATTGAATGCCTCGATATCTCCAATATCAGCGGCAAGCAGGCGGTAGGCTCTCTGGTCTGTTTTACCCAGGGCGAACCCGACAAGAACAATTTTCGTCATTATAAGATTAGAACAGTCGAGGGACCAAACGACTACGCGATGATGAAAGAAGTACTTGAACGCAGGCTGGGTCGCGGCATGGAAGAAGACAATCTGCCCGACCTCTTTGTCGTTGACGGCGGCAAAGGACAACTGGGAATAGCCCTGGCTGTTGCCGGAGAACTGGGAATCACAGATAAAATTGACTGGATCGGCATCGCCAAAGAACGACAGGACGAGGGAGAAAAGCTTTATAAACCACACCGAAAAAATCCAATTATTCTCCCCTCCCACAACCCGATCCTGCTCTATCTCATGCGAATACGTGATGAATCCCATCGGTATGGCGTCACTTTTCATCGAAAACTCAGCAACAAAGCCACCCTTACCTCCGACCTGGATAAAATTGCCGGTATCGGCGCCGAAAAAAAGAAACAATTATTGCAACATATGGGCAGCTTGAAACGGATCAAAACCGCAACTCTTCCAGCAACTCATGGAAGTAAAGGGTATCGGCGAAGAACTTGCCAAAGAGATCATCAGTTTTTTTCATCCGGCATAGTTCTCCCTGCAGTCTTTGCACCTCGTATCTTTGTGCTTTATTTTGTCAAGTGAGTGGAACTAAGGTGATCTTAACTCAGCTCTTTGTAAATGTCATAAGATGTGAGATAAGCTCTCTCTTTTTTAACTCAAAACATAGATGGGGGCAGTATGAACTTTCTCGACGAACTCTACCTAGAAAAACAGATGTCCGGCACATCGACCGGGTCGACATGGCTCACGGATAAAAACAGAAAACGGCTTAAAGTTTCTTCACCAGTAGATGGTGAAATCTTTGCCCATATCAGTAAGGCCACCGTAAAGAATTATGACACGGTACTGGAACAGGCGCAAAAGGCATTTCCGGTATGGCGGTCAATCCCCGCCCCTAAACGGGGTGAAATAGTTCGACAGATTGGTCTTCGTCTGAGAGACTTCAAACTCCCGCTTGGCACTCTCGTAGCCTATGAAACAGGTAAACCTCTCCAGGAAGGTCTTGGTGAAGTCCAGGAGGTTATTGACATTTGCGACTACTGTGTCGGCCAATCGCGAATGCTCTATGGCATGACAACAGTATCGGAAAGGCCAAACCATCGACTTTTTGAGCAGTATCATCCTTTAGGTATCGTCGGTATCATCACCGCCTTTAACTTTCCGGTAGCTGTCTGGGGTTGGAATGCCATGATCGCCGCTATCTGCGGAGATGTCTCCATCTGGAAACCCTCCTCCAAAGCTCCGGCAACTGCCATCGCCTTACAAAAGGTAATCGCCAGAGTGCTTGATCAATTTGATCTTCCTGAAGGTATTTTTTCTTTGATGATTGGTGACCGTGAAACCATTGGAGAGAAGATTCTGAAGATAAAAGATTCCCTCTTGTCTCTTTTACCGGATCGGTTACCGCCGGACGGACTAGCCGCCGGTAAAGTAGCCCAGCGACTGGGAAAAACTATCCTGGAACTTGGTGGCAATAACAGTATTATCATTACCGAATTTGCCGATCTGAAGCTGGCGGTACCGGCGGTGGTTTTCGGGGCTGTTGGGACAAGCGGACAACGCTGCACGACAACACGACGACTGTTCATCCATGAGTCTTGTTATGACCAGTGAAAGATCATCTCTGCAGGGCTTATGCCAGCCTCAAAATCGGTAACCCCCTGCTTGAAGCAAATCATATGGGGCCGCTTATCGACAAAAATGCCGTGAAAGCCTATCAAAAAGCGATGAACACCATTAGCAAACAGGGCGGAAAAATTTTTTTGGCGGTAATGTTCTGAAAGAGCAGGAATACGCATCACAATGTTACGTTGAGCCGACCCTGGTCGAAGCGACAAAATCAATTGCCGATTGTCAGGGAGGAAACCTTTGCACCAATTCTCTATCTGATCAAATATGAGGGTTTGGTGGAAAATGCAATTGTCATGAACAATGAGGTTGATCAAGGTCTTAGCTCGGCTATTTTCAGTACCAACCATCACTCAGATTGAAGGATTTCTTTCAGCAAAAGGGTCTGACTGCGGTATTGCCAACGTCAATATAGGAACTTCCGGGGCTGAGATTGGCGGGGCTTTTGGTGGCGAAAAAGACACTGGTGGTGGTCGGGAATGTGGGTCTGACGCCTGGAAAGTATATATGCGCAGACAAACGGTAACCGTCAACTATGGCACTGACCTGCCGCTTGCACAGGGAATCCGTTTTGACATTGAATAAAAACGAAACGGGAGTATTATCGCAAACAGCACTATGAAACGACATAGCTGCTATTTGGACCCTCGTTTACATTGTCAAAAAATCTCAAAAAAACAAAGGCTAATAAAAAATGAGTATGACGACTGAAATTACCGATTATATGGGACTGCGCGAACTTCTCAGCGACGAGGAAAAACTCGTGCAGCAAACCGCCAGGGAGTTTGTCAACAAGGAAGTGATCCCTATTATCGATAGCTATGCCCAGGAAGAAAAATTTCCCGCCCATTTGGTCAAGATCATGGGCAATCTTGGCTTTCTCGGCCCCACCCTGCCGGAAGAGTATAATTGTGCCGGACTGTCAAATGTTGCCTATGGCATTTTGATGTATGAACTGGAACGTGGGGATTCGGCCATCCGCAGTTTTGCCTCAGTCCAGGGATCTCTGGTCATGTACCCGATATTTGCCTATGGCAGCAAAGAACAGAAACAGTACTGGCTGCCGAAGATGGCGGCGGGTGAAGCCATTGGCTGCTTTGGCCTTACCGAACCGGATTTTGGTTCCAACCCCTCCGGCATGCGAACCCGGGCCACTCGCAATGATGACGGAACCTGGACATTGAACGGGACAAAGATGTGGATTACCAACGGCAGTATCGCTGATGTGGCTGTCGTCTGGGCAGCAACAGATGAAGGCGTACGTGGTTTTTGGTAGAAAAAGACACCCCCGGCTTTACTACGGTACGGATGAAGGGCAAATGGAGCCTTCGAGCTTCCGTTACTTCCGAGCTGATCCTGGAAAATGTCGTTGTTGACGAAAAAGAAAGCCTGCTGCCGGAGGGAAAGGGTTTAAAGCACCACTTGGCTGCCTTACCCAGGCTCGCTACGGTATCGCCTGGGGAGCACTCGGTGCGGCCGACAACTGCTACCAGACAGCCCTGGAATATGCCCTACAGAGGATACAGTTCGACAAACCCATAGCCAGCTTCCAGCTGCAGCAGAGGAAACTGGCCGAAATGGTGACGGAACTCACCAAGGGACAATTGCTGGTTTTGCAGCTTGGCAGGTTAAAGGATCAGGGCACGTTTACTCCGGCCCAGGTATCCATGGCCAAGATGAATAATGTGAAAATTGCCATGGATATCGCCAGGACTGCAAGGACCATGCTGGGGGCCAACGGTATCATGGGGGAATACCCGATCATGCGTCATGCCAACAACCTTGAATCAGTTTACACCTACGAGGGTACCCACGATATGCATACCCTGATCATCGGTGAAAAAGTGACGGGGATCGCGGCCTATCGCTGATATTAGGTTCAATACACGGGTATTACGGATGAATTGGTTTTTGATCCGGTTTTTAGGATAATCGTTCCACAAAACAGCATGAAAATGATAAGGTTAATGCTTTCTCCCTTGAAGGCTTAATGCCCCGCATCAGCGGTAAAGTGTAGGAATCTCCCTGCTACCCCAAAAGTATCGTACAGGCTTATATTGAAGGTTTGCACTACAAACTTAAAAGGATACGTAAATTTTACAGGTTAAGGGGTTCCTGAGAGGATAGACCCTGATTACCACGGAGAATTGATCAGAAATGGTGTATTTGCAAGGCAAAGCTTACCAAAGACTTCACGTAACAAGGAGAGCGGCAGCGCCTTTATCTGCCTGATATGTATTAATTTGATCCTACCTGAAAATCTTGCAAGAAAAGGAGCATTATTTCTCTTTTAATAATCCTAGATTCTATCCAGAAACCCGATAAAAATGGAGCTTTTGGAATTATTGATTTTTCACAACCATCAATGCTTTGGAATAGTCTTCTTTAGAGACGAACGAACTTGGTCGAACTAGACCAGCGAACAGGTGTCATTTAAACGCCTTAATATCTACTTTATTAAGATTTAAAAGAAGTTAATACCCCCTGGCGAAATCGATTTGGTATTTCAATGGGTTTCCTGCCGCAAAGCGACGATAGTTGTCAATGAACAGGGGCGCTATATCTTCAGGGTAGGTTAAAGCTGATTTGTGTGAGGTGATAATCAACCCCGCTGTTTCCCAAAAGGGATGGGATTTCGGCAACGGTTCCTGTTGGAAAACATCCAATACAGCTCCGGCAATCTCTTTGCGGTTAAGGGCATTTACAAGGGCGGTTTCATCCACAGCATTGCCTCGCCCCACGTTAATTAATACTGCCTCCGGCTTCATGGCATTAAATACGGTGGCATCAATCAGATGTGTGGTGTATGGCGTATCGGGAAGTACGGATATTAGATAATCCAGATCCTCGACAAATTCCAACAGCTGATCCGGCCCAAACATCTGATCGATGGATGTACGGGGAGAGGGAATTCGAGAATAGCCGCTGGTGAGCATTTTGAAAAACTTTGCCGCTCCGGCAATGGCAGTACCGATGGACCCCGCGCCCATGATTCCCACCCGTTTACCCCGCAACAGACCAGGCTTTGGCATCTTCCACTGCTTCCTCTGTTGTAATGCAAAGCATTGGAGCACGTTTCGCTCATGCATCAGCATGTAACAGATCGCATACTCTGCCATGATAGGGCCAAATACATCCTTGACGCCTGTCAATATGTAATCCCTTCTACGATCCTTCCCCATCAGAGGGGTCACCCCCGCCCATGTGGACTGAACCCACTCGAGACGATACGTTGCGGGCAGAATCTTTCGTAGCTGATCTGGGGCTCCCAAAAGGATATTAGCCTCCCCTGCTCTGGAGATGGCTTCTTCCACAGTCTCAAGGGCAATGATTTTTAGATCCGGCAGCCCGGCAGCATTGATAATGTCTGCGTAGGCGGTCGCAAGCCGTGACAGGATTAGCAGGATATTACCTTTTGTGTGTATCATAGGTTCTGGTCCTCCCGGCGATGAAGCCAGAAAATAAGCTTCTTTCTAAGATAGATCCTCATACTTTAAAACCTATAAAAGCAGTCTTAGCAAATTGAATAATTATTTATTTTTTGGAAAAATATGAGATATAAAAATGATTTTTGCTTGTCAGGATGTCGTTGACTTCCGGAAGTTCAAAAACACCTTTTTATGTTGATAGGTTATAGAACAATTACTTCAGGATCTGCACAGTAGTTCTATTAAGTTAGGAGCTTGATAAAAGGATCGTGCATTAGATATGGCAATATTAATGATTAGTTATCCGGCGCGGTTCACGGTGCCCGATAGAGTGTAGTGAGCGTTGTTAAAAGATTTGTTGTGTTCCTATTCTATTGAAAATCCACATGCCAAATGTAACGAGAAGGGGAAGAAAAGATTCCCCCATATACTTTTGTTCACCATTTGTCTTCTTTCTTTTTGGTCAGCTTTCATAGAGCTGCCGACAACCAATGGTGGTCGCGCCCTATGCT
>CAWDYJ010000004.1:0-145815 GCA_963806525.1 uncultured delta proteobacterium | reverse complement strand
CCGCCTCCACCAATAAATTCAAGTAGTTAACTCAGTTTTTTCGGTAGGAAGACTAGCGGAAACATTTTTGAATTCAAAAGGACTTACTTCAGCACGAAGTAGGTCCTTTTTTTTTGCTTTCTATTCCGCCAGCATATTCATCCTGACCGCTTCTTACAGACCTGTTCCAAAAAAAATACTTGTACTCAATAGGCATTTTCGAGTATCCTGAGATTAGAAAAAAGTTAATTATATTATATATTTAATGAAGTTTATGTATGTGTATGAAGGTGAGTATCTAGAAAAAGTAATGAGTAAAAGAATAAGGCCAGGTTTCGGGCGTGATTTGGCCTTCAATACAAGGAGGATGTTTTTGAAAATTTACCCACGCTCGACCAACGACAAATATGACAGGTGAACCTAGAAATTTTTGAGAAAAAATTATGAAAAGTGAAAAATTCAAAACGATAATAACATTGTTTCTACAAGCTCTGTACCGGGAGGTAGAAACAGAAGCTTTTTTAAATATTTGTTTTAAGGACCTAAATCGAAACGGAATATTAACTAAAACATTTCCATGTCAGAATGTGGAACAAGTAGTAGATGCAATTATATCGAAAAGAGATCGTGCGGATGTGTATCTCTGAGATTTGCCTCCAAGGTGATACCAAAGCACCTCAGACCAGCTTTAGGCAAGAGAGAAATACGTCGATCTCTTAAAACCACAAACCATCGCTATGCAGTAAGGCAGGCAAGAAAGTTTGCTGTAATAATTGAAGATTTGTTTCAATTGGGGGGAAGAGAAAAAGGATCATTTCGGAAACTATTTTAAAAAATGGATAGATAATTTTCGGCACAATGTTATGAGGTTACCTGATAATATGGTTACCCTGAAAAGCAAAATTCACTTTTTGTCCGCCTTATTGCCACAATAACCAAAGAACCACTGGGGGGGCGGGAGTACATCAGGCAGACACCTGATGATGACGAGAAGTGTCGAGCACTTGGTGAGCACATAATGGGTGATGAATTCTATGTCACTGGTGGCTCACACATGGGTTAAATGGAAGCTTTTGAGTCTCTCGATATCTCGGTCAGCGGTGGCTACGTGACCAAGACCACGATTTTATTGCTGCGGAAGCAAACGGACTACTGACCAAGCATGAATGGGATTGACCTTAGTGGCTTGAAATGGGTCTATTGAAGGTTCCTTAAGCACTAACCATTGCTTGCTAATTAAATGTCAGGCCGGGTAGACGGTTGGGCATATATTTTTTTTGACACTACCATTATGTTATGATAACATTTTTTATACTTGGCAAACATATTGAAAAATATGGCGCAAAGTCTCCGGCCTAAGGGAAAATACGGTAGCGGGTCTCACAAGTTTTCTTCTTATGTCACTTCCTTTTGCCTGATTTACTGCTGTGAAATTAATTTATTGAGGAGAAGTGAATGAATTCAGCATCTGAAAATCAAACAGTAGGTGACTTAAATTTACCATCATTTATTTTATCAAGAGTTAAATGTCTCTTTCGAACCAATCTAACTCCTGCTGGTGTTTTTTGGCATTTGTATGCATTATTTTTGGCGATTGTTGTTTGTAGGGATTTGGAAATATTTTCACTAAAACTGTTATATGTTCACTTCATTACATGTAAGTATGTTAGACACTTTGGTAGATCAAACGACATAAAGTCAAAAAAGAGTGACACCACACTGCCGCTGCTAATGAGATCGACGCATTGTTGTTGGCTCACCTGATTTCCATGGAGATTCTTCCGGATGAAGCTGTTATGCAAGCAATTAACTCGGTGACTTGAATGTGTTAATGACCAATCTGAAGGTTATGAAGTTAATGGAAACGCCGAGGATACAAGTAATAATAATGAATCACGAGTGATTTATTAATCTAATTTATTGTTAGATTTCCAAGCCCTCAAATTTTCCTACTTTGACATTTCCTTCTGGAAATTTGGCAACGATTTCTAATTTTCCCCCCATGGCTTCTATGTATTTTCTCGTGGTAGAGAGGTACGTATCGGTTTGGCTCTCTACAGACAGTTTGTCTTTTAAAATGGTAAATGCGTTTGCCATATTTTCAGTCCTCCTTCTTTTTTAACCCTTTTAAATGCTCTGCAAACAAATTATCGGCAATGGGGATGTAGGTCTGATACAATTGTTCGACAAGCCGCTACGCGGCAGACAACCCCTAACCAGCTCCTGTTGTCAAAAGTTACCTCTTGGTTTTTTATTAATAAAGCCAAGCCGGCAATGCAAGAAAGCTTTGCCGGGCGTATCAATTTCCATTCTAAGGAGGTTACTAAGAATTGCAACATGCCAACCGATCTTCAATTTACCAAGTCTTACCAGAAGCATCTCAAATGCTTGAAACTTAACGGCTTGCAGCCCAAGACTATCGAGGCCTATTCAAGGGCGATCAGACGTATCGGCAACTACTTCGATTGTCAGATATTGGCTATCTGCATGATTCGAAGGAATCGGATTTGGAAAATGTAGCCGGTCGACAAATCGATGGATCAGTTTAGGGTAAAATTGTCGCCACGGATTCGATCGCTTAAGCTGACACCCACAAGGGTTATAAGTATTTTGCAGATTGAATTCTTGCGAAAATCGTGAGTATATCTTAAGTATTAAAATGTACCGCAATAAATCGCGACACGGATTGCTCCTATTGCAAACCGCTGGGGAGATATTATGAAATATCAGCCGGCCTACAAAATTAATCCCGCTATTCTCAATTGAGTCGCCGAGGTTGGTGAGACCGTCGGCGGCTACACTGTATTAGTTGAACCGAACCTGATATCGCGGCTGTACCGGGAAAACCGCAGCCGTACTATCCGAGCCTCGTTCGCAATTGAGACAACATGCTCACCCTTGAACAGGTGGTGGTGCCACGAGTAAAAAGAGGTAAAATGTCTTTTTAGACAAGTAGTTAGCGCATGATCGTCAATCGGAGCTTGTCAGGCTGCAATTATATGGAGCCATCAGTGAAATTTGGAAGTTGCTGAATCAAGAATTTCTACAAGTATCCCGATAACAGCAATTGATAATAGAATTCTTACCAGGCTTGTTCTGGTGGTAATGCGTTTTATAAAGTTTTTGCGATTCATGCTTCTTGTCTCATATTTTGTGTTTAAGTTCCAGCACCATGCAAATGGAAGACCAATGGTAGGCATTTTTACCAGATGAAAGAATATCATTTGTTATTGTGACTCTGTTGTCTTTAAACGGCAAAAAGCTGTTTTTGCCTAATGCTACTTGCCGGATATGTTGCGATTACAAAAACCTCAGAATGACAATATAGACAAGGTGTGACAAATATTGTCATTCAAGTGACACCTGCCGCAGCTGAAAATTTTATACTGGGTTGTTCAATTTTTCTTACGGAAAATTCTACAGTTTCGATAAACAACGAAAGCAGAGAAACTTGGCTATGAAATTTTCGGAAAATGTTGCCCTTTTTTTTTCATCGCTTCCCAACCATTGATGCTGTCCGGCTGTGACACTTTTGCCGATTTTGTGAAAAATATTTCAGACACCACAGTCACTGAAAAAAGTGGGTCCTGTGACAGAGAGCTATGGAAAGATGCTCTTGTTGGACATGCTTGACAAGCAGAGAAGAACTTATTGAGGAGATGCAGTATATGGCAATAATGGCGATAGCAGTTCAATTAAAGCATTGTACGAAGAATTTTTAAGTCTGGATCAGAATTACCAGCAGGAATTTGAAAAATATGAAGAGGCTTTGTCTAACAAGGATGGTTTGGAAATAAGCAAATCTCATGTACAAATTATAAGGAGCTTACCCAAGTACAGCAGTCTGATGAAATAGGAGGTAGTTTGGAATAATGGGCCTCAACCAAATTTTTCCAAATTCACGTTTGCCGTTCAAGTGATGATGGAAATATATATTTTTCAATAGGTCAAGTGAGTCGAGGGAATGGTTTCAGGTATAATAAAGCTGTACCTTATGAGAAGGAGTTAGGAGAGGTTAATATTCTAGATAATCTTGCTATTGCAGATCTAAACGATTATTCGAAGAGAGTTCACCTTTTTGTTCTTTAGCTATGGCAGCTTGTATTAACTCAATATTGTTAAAAAGATATTTCATGCTAAAATCGATGTTTCTTTTGGTGTCGATTTGACCGTGTTTATCTAGAAACAATAAGTAACTTTTGATTTCCTCTTCACTGTTTTGTAACCTCAGCATATAGTAATAATGCCTTGTAAGTTCTCTTCTTTTTTGCTCTTTAGGGCGCGAAATGATATTTTTGATATATTCAGTAGTTGGTGGTGGCAAGAAATGAAAACCATAAAGTTCATCAGGAGAGCTGCTCTCTTTTTCAATTAAACTTTCAATCTTCCTATCAATCAGATCTGCTAAATAGTCACCATCTTTAAGATCAATAAAATAATCTCCGAAGGCCGCGGCTACAAAACTAACCGTCCATAAATTTGCCCGCTTATTCTGTGTCAAGTCCTCAAACATTTTGGAAACATGTGTAATTTCATATTTTGACCCTCCAATTAATTTTGCAGTGAAAATCAGAATCATCTGGTCTACCCTGGGATGTTCATTTCTTTCTTCCAATAGGCGAAAAAGAATTTTTTCCATGCCAGGGATATGATCTTCTGAGGTGGTTACTCGTTTCATAAATTTTAAGCAAGTCGTTATAGCTTAAAAAATTAGCCTCTTTATCGAGAACGCACCATCATATCTTGATAGGTCGCCTCGGCAACTATTTTTTCATTACTAATAGCTTGCTTAGGCAAAGCTAAAGTCATAAAATGTAACAGAAGAATTATGAATGACTGAAAGAATATTCGCATGAGCATACGATCCCTATTAGGGTATAAGACACGTGACAAGTTTTATGGTTCAACGGGAATCTGTGAAAGGCTATCTTTACTGGTTGGTTGTGGGTTCGACTCCCTCCTCCTTCTCCAGATGTCTGTTTGCAAAAAAATAATTGATTACACTGGGGTTAATTTCGTCAGCAAATATAGCTCCCATACGATGACTGACCCAAACAATAATATGCAGGATGGGAACATCAATGACGCTAGAGTACGGTATCTCACAGATATGCTTGTATGAAGCGCAACCATGATCATTAATGCCAATGCCGTAAGACCATACTTAACCATCACAAAAGTACTAGGGCCATGATTGATATAATATCGCATCACTGGGTTAAGTTCCACGGCCCCTTTGTTCAATAATGTTAGGGTTAAAGCTGCATCCAGGAGACTCAAACTCAATATTATTAATATGTGGATCAATAAAGTGGGATGGTACCAATCTACATTGGTAATTTTTTTGGAGTCTTCGGTACGTCGTAAATTCTTTCGCTTTCCTGAAAATAAAAAAGACCGTTAGAAAAGCTGTTAAGATGTTTTCGGCGATCCTTATCGGAGCGTCGTTCCTTGGTGGTTGGTTCTTTCACTTTTTTCCTGTCTCTTGCTTCCGATAGTTGCTGTTGCTGTATTTTCTTCTTGGACCATTGCTTTTTGGTGATCAAATTAGAATCCGATTGCCCCTAATGTTCAGCTATTAAACCAAGGTGTGGACTGTTCGTTTTCCGGGACGCCGTGAATCCATCCCTGGGGGCTTCGCAGTAGCCGTCCATGGCTACAGAGACCCGTAAAATGAACAATCACACCCTTCCGCTTTTTTCCCGGCTGAGTTTGAGGGGTAATCAGAAATTAGAATCACAACTCTTGTCTAACGATTCAGTCTCATACTTCATCAGCATAATAAGACTCCCAGCCAAACAACGATTATGGGTAATTAATGCTACACTTTGGCTGTTGATAAAGGAAGGTTTTTAGGCTCGCATCAATTCTGGAATATCCCTATTCCATAACTTTTCACAAAGCCAAGTTCGGGTAGTGAAAAGATCTCTGGCTGCACCAAAAGACATCTACTATTGGGGTACCCATACCCTGTTGGACCTACCCCCGAGCAATATAAAGGCTATGAAAAGCAGCGACAATCAGCAGACCCCATCCCACCATCAGAATAAAACCGCCCACTGGGGTAAGAAAACCAAATGGCTGGATGGGGACAAAGCTCTTGATGAGAACCGTTCCCTGGAAGAAGATGGAGCCGATGAATAATGCCCATCCGGCCCGGTGGTATTTTCCATCGGGAAAAAGGTGGCAGAGAATGGCGATGCCGATCAGTGCCAGTCCGTGGAATAATAAATAATCTGCCGCGAGATTAAAATTTTCCAGTTTACCTCGCTCCTTCAGGAGATGCAGTAAGGCGTGAGCACTTAATGATCTGGCTACAACACCACATAGAGCCAATATGGCGCCGATTGCTATAAAAAAATGGGTCATGGTTATCGTTTTTATCCTTTAAAATGAGGGGTTGGCGAATTTCGATACTGCGCTACCCTGAATTTTTTAGCTCTGTCCGGTATTTAGTGTCTGCCTTACGGTTTTCCTGTTCCCTCAACCTCTTGAGCCTTTAACGAAAAATACTAGCCCATTTACCGGGATCTGTAAAAGCAAAAAGGTCAAAAACACTGTCAGCAAAAAAATAAACCTTACGTAAAAGAACAGTTAATTTTTCCAGGTTGTCAGAGCAATCACAAGGAGAGAATAGAGAACGGTTCGAAAAGAGAGGGGGTACCCTGTCTTTTTGTTTAACATGTTGTTATAGTGCCATAAAGGACCTTTTTCCAGTGCACAGGATGTGCTGGTCCGTTCTTTAAGGTGATCAGGATTGCTGACGTAGGAAATGTCTCCATTTGATATTGACTTAAACGTTAAGGTAATGTATAAAAGTGCTAAATGGTGTTATTTAACGTAAACGTCATGCAGGGTGCTTCGGCATGAACAGTCGGTTCTTGGGGAGAAAGGAGAGTATGAATATAATGTCATATCAGTCGATCCCGGCAATTCTTAAAGATAATGCCCGCAAGTACGGCAAGAGGACGGCGATCAGTTACAAAAAGAAGGGTGTGTATGTATCACTGACATATGAAGAGTTTTATGAGCGGATCATGATGCTCGCCCGGGGATTGCGCAAATATGGAGTGATGCCTGGCGATAAAGTCGCAATTTTTTCGGAAAATCGTCTTGGTTGGGCCATCTCGGATTTTGGCATCCAGGCCATCGGCGGTATCACCGTACCGATCTATGCGACCAACACCGGCAAGCAGGCGGCTTATGTTCTCAACCATTCGGAGGCAAAAATCGTTTTTTGCTCAACCAAGGGCCAGTTTGAAAAGCTCTATGCAGTAAAAGATCAGATTCCTGATATTGATCTGGTTGTCTCCTTCGAACGGTTTCTTGGGCACCGGGATTTTCCTGTCTACACCCTGTATCAGTTGTCTGAGGTCGAAACTCCTGTGTCCGATGAGGACAAGCAGCTGCTCGAAGAGCAGATAGATAAGATCACCCAAGACGATATTATCACCATAATTTACACCTCAGGAACAACAGGGGTGCCCAAGGGTGTACTGCTTTCCCAGCGAAACATCATGATCAATGCTGAGTACGGCCTTAAGCAGCTTGGGATGCCGAAAAAAAACGAGGTAACCCTCAGTTTTCTGCCGCTCAGCCACGTGCTGGAGCGAACCGCCGGCTATTATGTCACCTTGATGAACGGCAACCATATTGCCTTTGCCGAAAATGCCGCCGCGGTTATGGAGAATATGCTGGAGGTGCGGCCGACTACCATGGTCAGTGTGCCCCGGCTGTTTGAAAAGATATACGCCAAGGTTCACGAAAGCGTACAGCAATTGCCGCCGGCGCGGCAGAAAATATTCCATGATGCGATGGAGATAGGCAGGGAGTATGTCAATAAGAGATATATAACCAAAGAACCCCTCGGTATGCTCCAGCTAAAATACAAGTTGTACGACCGGCTGGTCTTTAAGAAAATTCGGGAGCGATTCGGCGGCAGGCTCGTCTATTTCCTGTGCGGGGGAGCGCCTCTTGATAAGACTATCAATGAATTTATGTGGATTGTCGGGCTGCCGGTTTATAACGGCTATGGCTTGACCGAAACGAGTCCCGGAGTTGCCATCAGCGGCGTCGGGATGGTGCGGTTCGATTCCGTTGGCAAAGCCCTGCGTGAGACGGAGCTGAAGCTTGCCGAAGATGGAGAACTCCTCGTCAAGGGACCTCAGGTGATGCTTGGCTATTATAAAGACGATGCAGCGACCATGGAGACCTTTGAAGATGGTTGGTTTAAGACCGGAGATATTGCCAGAATTGATGAAGAGGGCTTTGTTTATATCGTTGATCGGAAAAAAGAATTGATCGTCACCGCCGGCGGTAAAAACATTGCTCCCCAACCGATTGAAAACGAACTGAAACTCGATAAGTACATTTCCCAGGCCATTGTTTTTGGCGATCGAAAACCCTATCTGGTGGCAATTATCACCCCCAATATTGAACGGCTTATCGATTTTGCCCGGGAACAGAATATCAGCTACATCGACACCGAGGAGTTGGTCGTCAATGCTCAGATCAAAGAGCTTTACGCCAATCGGATCAAGGAGCTCAACAAGAGCTATCCGCCTTATAAGACGGTAAAATATTTTGCTCTTGTGCTCAATGACTTCTCGATCGAAGGGGGAGAACTTACTCCCACGCTGAAATTGAGACGTAAGTTTATTCTCGATAAATATCGAGGTATTATCGAGGATTTGTATGTATCGAAAGGCAATGGGATAATTGCCCCACAGATAAAAAATTAATGGAGAGACAAGATGAGGCAAATTAATAAAGTAGCCGTACTCGGTGCCGGAGTTATGGGGGCGACCATTGCCGCCCATCTGGCCAATGCGGGATTGGAAATTCTTTTGCTTGATATCGTTCCTAAAGAATTGGACAAGCAGGAAGAGGCAAAAGGCTTAACTCTTGACAGCCCTGTCGTTCGCAACCGCATTGCCCAGAATGGTTTGCAGGGTTTACTGAAGATGAAGCCTGCCCCGTTCTATCTGCAGCAATATGCCAGTCAGATCCAGATTGGTAACCTGGGGGATGATCTTGACAAACTGAAAACCTGTGACTGGGTTATTGAGGTTGTTGTTGAGTACATGCCGATCAAACTTGATCTGCTGAAAAAAATTGTACCAGACCTTGCCCCCGGAGCCATATTGACAACCAACACCAGTGGCCTTTCGGTCAATGAAATGGCTGCGGTATTACCCGCCGAAGTCCGCAAGAACTTTCTGGCTACCCATTTCTTTAACCCGCCGCGTTATATGCGGCTGATGGAAATCGTCCCCTGCCGGGATACCGATCCGGCAGTCATGGAAGCGCTGGCTGATTTTATCAGCAAAAGGCTTGGCAAAGGGATCGTCTACGCCAAAGACACCACCAATTTCATTGCCAACAGAATCGGCACCTATGCCATCTATAAGGGAATCCAGCATATGGTCGAGATGGGCATGACGGTGGAAGAAGTCGATGCTGTTGCCGGTCCTGCTACCGCCAGACCAAAGAGCGCGGCGTTCAGGACTGCAGATCTGGTGGGGCTTGATACCCTGGCCCATGTCGGGACCAACTCCTACGATCTCCTGCCGGATGATGAAGAGCGTGAAGTGTTCAAGTTGCCGGAGTTTATGAAGAAGATGATCGATGGTGGTCAGCTCGGCAACAAGACCAAACAGGGATTTTATAAAAAGGATATGGTTGATGGAAAGAAACAGATTTTCTACTACGACTATACCAGCGATGAGTATAAACCCCTTGCTAAACCCAAGTTTGCCTCGGTGCAGATGGTCAAGCAGGTCGACGACCCTGGTCAGAAGGTGAAGATGGTTGTTGGTGCAAAAGATAAGGGCGCCGAGTTTGCCTGGAAGAGTATCCGGGACACCTTGATCTATACCGTCAACCGTATCCCCGAGATCGCCGACGATGTGGTCAACATCGATAATGCCATGCGCTGGGGTTTTAACTGGGAAATAGGTCCGTTTGAGATGTTAGATGCGATAGGTGTGCAGGCCTTTGTTAAACGGGCGAAAAAGGATGGCGTCAATGTGCCGGAGAGTCTTCTTGGCATCGAGAGTTTCTATCGCTTCAACGATGATGGCCAGAAAGAATACTTTGATCTCGTTGAAAAAAAATACACCGTCGTTCCTGTCAAAGAAGGGCAGATCCAGCTGCAGATCCTCAAAAAAGCAGGCAGAGTTGTCGAGAAAAACGCCAATTGTTCGGTCATCGACCTGGGTGACGGGGTCTTCGGTTTTGAATTCCACTCCAAGATGAATTCGATCAGCGGCGACATTCTGGCCATGACCCATAAGGCCATCAAGCGCGCTGAAGAAGAGGGTGTCGGTCTGGTCATCGGCAACCATGGCACCAATTTTTCAGTCGGTGCCAATCTCATGATGGTGGCGGTGGCTCTCGCCGAGGGGGCCTATGACGATATCGCTATGGCTGTCCGGGCCTTCCAGAAGGCGACCATGGCAGTGAAATATGCCAAGGTGCCGGTCGTGAGCGCACCCTTTGGCATGACCCTGGGCGGAGCCGCGGAGTTCTGCCTCCACTCAGCTGCCATCAATGCCCATGCCGAGACCTATATGGGGTTGGTCGAAATCGGGGTCGGTCTGCTTCCTGCAGGCGGCGGCACCAAGGAGATGAGTCTTCGGGCTATTCAGCTGGCGGCACAGAATAAAACCGACGTCCAGCCGTTTATCATCAAGAACTTTGAGCAGTTGGCTAAAGCCAAGGTCTCCATGGGCGCGGCTGAACTCTACGGTATGGATTATATGCGTCACGGTGATGCGATGACCATGGATATAGACAGGCTGATCGGAGATGCCAAACAGAAGGTGCTGGCACTGGCGGTCAATTATCGCCCGAAACGTCCGGTTGAAAATATACCGGCTCCCGGGAGGGGCATTGCCGCGGCTATCAAGAGCCAGCTGTGGAATATGCAGAAGGGGAATTTTATTTCCGAGTATGAGGCAGAGATGGGTACACTGATCGCCCAGATTATGTGCGGCGGCGATGTTAATCCCGGCACTCTGATCACTGAAGAATACCTGCTGCAGCTGGAAAGGGAGGGTTTTCTGAAACTCTGCGGCAATAAGAAGACTGCCGAGCGCATCCAGCATATGCTGAAGACCGGTAAGCCGCTGCGCAACTAACTAGTGTCCGTCCAGAAACGGCCTTTTTCTCCAAACTCTTTGGTGCTCTCAAAATTTTATCCTCGGAATATTAGTTATATGCACCCCAAGGGCACTTCCTGCGGGGCGCCTGCGGTAAAATTTATCGAGCGCCTCGATTTAAAAGAAAAATTCTCGTATCTGGCTGGACATTAACTACGAAAACGTACCCATAGATTGGAGAATAGATATGAAAAAAGCATATATACTGGCAAGTTACAGGACTCCTGGCTGTCGGGCAAATAAAGGGAAATTTAAAGACACCCGGCCGGATGATCTGGCAGCTTTGGCGATAAAAGGGCTGCTTGAGCGTACCGACATAGAACCGGCAACGATCAATGATGTTTATCTTGGCTGCTCTTTTCCTGAAGCCGAACAGGGAATGAACATTGGCCGGGTTGCGGGCATGCGGGCTGGTTTGCCTATCGAGGTTCCGGGCCAGACTATTAATCGCTTCTGTTCCTCCGGCCTGCAGTCAATTGCCCTGGCCGCCGAACGGGTTATGTGCGGTTTTGCCGACTGCATCGTCGCCGGCGGTGTCGAGTCGATGTCCTGTGTACCCCTGGGTGGCCTGAAATATAGCGCCAATCCGGATATAATGGTTGATTGGCCGGAGGCATTCTCCTCCATGGGGATCACCGCCGAGCTGGTCGCCGAGCAGTATGGAATTGACCGGCTGGCGATGGATACTTTTGCTGCTGCGAGCAACGCTAAAGCTGCCGCCGCTATCAAAGAGGGACGATTCACCGATGAGATTATCCCGGTTGAAATAGAAAAGGATGTCCTGGTGGACGGCAAGATCAAAAAAATAAAAGAACTGGTCACCGTAGATGACGGCGTCAGACCTGGAACGACCGTTGAATCCCTGGCCAAACTGCGCCCAGCCTTCAAAATTGGTGGCCCGGTAACCGCTGGAAACTCTTCCCAGATGACCGACGGTGCCGCTGTTGCCCTGGTGGTCTCTGAGGAGTATCTGGAAAAAATTGGCAAAGGTCCGATGGCCCGTTTTCTGGCTTTTTCCGCCACCGGATGCGGCCCCGAAGTTATGGGTATCGGGCCGATCACTGCTATCCCTTCCGCCCTGAAACTGGCCGGACTGAAACAGGAAGATATCGAGCTGATTGAACTGAACGAAGCCTTTGCCGCCCAGGCTCTGGCCGTTATCAAAACCCTCGGGCTCAACCCGGATATCATCAATGTCAATGGCGGTGCTATTGCCCTTGGCCATCCGCTGGGATGTACCGGTGCGAAACTGACCACCACCCTGCTGCATGAAATGGGCCGACGAAAGCTGCGCTATGGCATGGTTTCCATGTGTATTGGCGGTGGGATGGGTGCTGCCGGAATCTTTGAAAAATTATAATCAATAATATTTACAAAACATTAGGTGACAATAATGGCTGAAAAAATACTGAGTGGCGGCGAATATCTCATTGCGGAGACCCCCTGTGAAGATGTCTTCACCCCGGAGGATTTTACCGACGAACAGCGACAGATGGGCGAGACCACAGAGCAGTTTGTCGCCAATGAGATCGTTCCCAACATTGAAGAGATCGACAAGCAGAACTTTGACATCGTTGTCGAGGGCATGAAAAAATGCGGGGAGTTGGGGCTGTTGATGATGGACACCCCGGAAGAGTATGGCGGACTGGAGCTGGATAAAGCCTCCTCCATGCTGGTCAGTGAGAAGATATCCTTCGGTGGTTCTTTTTCCGTGGCCTATTCTGCCCACTCCGGTATAGGAACTCTGCCTCTTGTCTACTACGGAACACCGGCACAAAAAGATCAGTATCTGGAAAAGATCACTTCCGGCGAGTGGTGTGCGGCCTACTGCCTGACCGAACCGGGTTCGGGGAGTGACGCCCTGGGGGCCCAGGCTACGGCAACCCTTTCCGAGGACGGCAAACACTATATTCTCAACGGCACCAAACAGTTTATCACCAACGGTGGTTTCGCCGAGCTGTTCACCATCTTTGCCAAGATCGACAAAGAACATTTTACCGCCTTTCTGGTGGAAAAAAGTTTCCCAGGTTTGATTGTTGGAGCCGAGGAAAAAAAACTCGGCATCAAAGGGTCATCAACCACCCAGATTATTCTCGATAATTGTAAAGTTCCGGTAGAAAACCTGCTGGGGGAGAAGGGTAAAGGCCATAAGATCGCCTTTAACGTCCTCAATATCGGCCGTTTTAAACTGGGCGCCGGTGTCACCGGTGCCTCGAAAATGGCCCTCGGCGTTGGTATTAAATATGCCAACGAGCGGAAGCAGTTCAACACCCCGATCAGTCAGTTTGGTGCAATTTCTCAGAAAATTGCCGATCTCACCGCCTATATCTATGCCTCGGAGTCTCTGGTTTACCGCCTAGCCGGGCTTCTTGACGATAAAATTGCCACCATCGAAAAGGGCATCGATAACTATTACGAAGAGTATCTGCGTGGTATCGAGGAATATGCCTCTGAGTGCGGTATCTCCAAGGTGTTCTGCAGTGAAGTTTTGGCTAAGACCGTCGATGAGGTATTGCAGATTCATGGCGGCTATGGGTTTGTCGCCGATTATCCGGCGGAGCGCTTCTACCGCGACGAGCGGATCAACCGCATTTTTGAGGGAACAAACGAAATCAACCGTCTGCTCATTCCCGGAATGATTCTTCGCAAGGCCATGAAGGGTGAACTTCCCCTGCAGGCCGAGGCCATGAAGGCTTTTGAATCGCTGATGACCCCAAGCTTTGATGAACTCGATGACTCGATCCTTTTTGTCAAGGAAAAGGCCCTGATCAAAAATCTGAAGACCCTGTTTTTGATCCTGGCTGGAGCCGGCGTGCAAAAGTTCATGGACAAGCTGGCCAATGAGCAGGAAATATTGATGGCTGCTGCTGATATTGCCATTCAGATTTTTGCGTTGGAAAGCACGGTACTGCGTGCCGAAAAGAGCTATGGCAAAGTAAGTGAGGCGAAACAGGAACTGCTTAATGCCATCGTCAAGATTTTTGCCTTTGAAGCCTCTGAGAGTGCCGGCAGTGCCGCCAGAAAGGGTGCCTTTTTTATTGAGGAAGGAGACACCCTGACCATGATTCTGTCCGGTGTCAGACGTTTTGCCAAGTATGATGCCACCGGCCTTCTTGCAGCCAAGCGGACGCTGGCCAAGGCGGCCTGTGATGCTGAAAAATATCTATTTTAATCTTGATGGCGTCATAAAAAGCCTGATCTACTTCGTTGTACCCCAAGGGCACTTCCTCAAGGGCGTAGTTTTTTGAAGCCTCACGACATAATACTTGTATGGTCGAGAAACTTCAAAAAACACTACGCCTAGTATATCAGGCTTTTTCCAGAACCATCCGAAAATTTTAAAAACACTTTTTATGAAGCACGGGCGGGCTCAGGAACACAGTAATCCCGGATCTTCATCATTATTATGTTAACCCAACATACCATCAGTACGCCCTATATGATTGGTCCTGTCCACTGTTACACCGGCCGGCTGGATGGCGAACTGGTACTTTTCGATACCGGCCCGCCTACCCCGGAGGGGCGGCGATATCTGCAGGAGAATGTTGATCTGGATAACCTCAAACATATACTGATCACCCATTGCCATATCGACCATTACGGTCAGGCCCATTGGCTTGAGAAAAATTGTGATGCAGCTCTGTACCTGCCCTATCGCGATGGTTTGAAGATTGCAAAACATGACCAGCGGATAGAGGAGATGACCAGTTTACTTGCAGGCTTAGGGTTTGATGCGGCATATCTTGATGAGATGCGGCAGATTTTTGATAGTGGCGCTCTGTTTCCGCCCTTCCCCAAACACTTTCTGATGGCGGAAAAGGATCTTCCTGATCGCTTGGGAATTGAGGTGTTATCCTGCCCGGGGCACTCACAGAGTGATCTTGTCTATGTCGGTGAAGACTGGGCCGTTACCGGTGATACCCTGTTGCGGGGGGTTTTCCAGTCGCCGCTTCTCGATGTGGACCTGGAGAGCGGCGGCCGCTTTAAAAATTATGAAGCCTACTGTCGAACGCTTGTCAAACTTGCCGGACTGACGGATAAGAAGGTGCTGCCGGCCCATCGGTATCATGTCAGGAGTATTAGGAACGTCCTGCTCTATTATATCGGAAAACTGCTGCAGAGAGCCGGCCAGCTGCGGCCGTACAAAAAAGAAAAAAATATCATGCTGCTGATAGATAAGGTCCTCAATGGACGGACGCTGGATATCTTTCAGATCTATCTCAAGGCTTCGGAAATTGTATTTATGAAGGATTTTCTCGAGCAGCCGGACTTGCTCTACCGGTCGCTTCAGGAAATTGGTTTGTTTGACGATGTTGCCGAGTTATTCAATTCTGCAGTTATTAATGAGTGAGAGGAAGTCATCATGGCGCATGCAATGACGCTGCTCAATCCCAAAAAATATGAGAGATTCCATGCCGATGCCCGGTCGCGGGAGTTGGTCCTGAAAACCATTCAGTTTTTTGAAAAAAAGGGGCTGAAAAAGATCAAAGAAGATGATCAATCAATGGTCTGGTACCAGGATTTTCTCGATTTTATTAAAAAAGAGAAGATTTTTGCTGACTTTCTTACGCCGGAAAAATACAGCCCGGACAACGGGCGCTGGGATATGTACCGAATCAGTGAATTCAATGAAATCCTTGGTTTTTATGGACTGTGCTACTGGTATGCCTGGCAGGTGACTATTCTCGGACTTGGCCCGATCTGGATGGGCACCAACGAAGCGGTGAAAGAAAAGAGTGCTAAGCTGTTGGCAGAAGGTGGAGTCTTTGCCTTCGGGCTCTCGGAGAAAAACCATGGGGCCGACCTTTATTCCAGTGAGATGCAGCTCATCCCCCAGAATGACGGAACCTATCTGGCCAGAGGCTCGAAGTACTATATCGGCAACGGCAACTGTGCGGCGCTGGTTGCCACTTTTGGTAAGATTGACGGGACGGGGGAGTATGTCTTTTTTGTGGTGGACCCCAAGCATGAGAAGTATGAGTGCGTCAAAAAAATCGATACCTCCGGGGTGCGCCAGGCCTATGTGGCGGAGTACTCTCTCCACGACTATCCCATTAGCGATAACGATATCCTCTCCCGGGGGGAACATGCCTGGAATTCTTCGCTGAATACCATCAATATCGGCAAATTCGAGTTGGGTTGTGCCTCCATTGGCATCGCCACCCATTGTTTTTATGAGGCGTTGAACCATGCCGCAGGCCGTAACCTCTATGGCCGTTATGTGACTGATTTTCCTCATGTGAAAAAACTCTTTTCCGAGAGCTATGCCCGGCTTATTGCCATGAAACTCTTTGCCTTCCGGGCTGCGGATTATATGCGCAGTGCCGGCGATGATGATCGGCGCTATCTGCTCTTTAACCCGGTGGTCAAGATGAAGGTGACCGGCCAGGGGGAGAAGGTGGTGGCGCTCCTGCATGAGATTGTTGCCGCCAAGGGCTATGAGCAGGACACCTATTTCGAAATGGCTCTAAGAGATATCGGCATGCTGCCCAAGTTGGAGGGTACCGAACATGTCAATATGGCTCTCATCATAAAATTCGTCCGGAACTACTTTTTTGACCCGGCTGATTATCCGGAGATCCCGCACAGAAATGAGGCCGGAGATGACGCGTACCTCTTCCGGCAGAAGACTGGCCGCCTGGCGAGTATTCGTTTCCCCGATTACCGGCTGGCCTATAGGGATATTGATTTGCCAAATGTTCAAATGTTTAGAGAGCAGATGGAGTTGTTTCGCGCTCTGCTGATAAGTGCTCCACCCAGTAAGGAGCAGACAAAAAATATTGATTATATGCTGGCCGCCGGTGAACTTTTTACCCTCATCGTCTATGCCCAGCTGATCCTGGAAAACAGTAAAATCTACACCACGGACAAAGATCTACTGGAACAGATATTTACTTTTCTGGTAAAAGATTATTCAGCCTTTGCCCTGCAGATGATTCTCGGCCATGAAAATTCTATGGAGCAGGAAGAAATCTTTCACCAAATGATCAAAAAACCTGTGCAGGATAAAGAAGGATTTGGCCGGGTATGGGATAGTGTCTATGGGCTGAAAGATCAGTATATCATGAATAAGGAGTAGATATGGGGCATCATCTTGACGGAAAAAGCAGCATCGTACCATTGATCGACCGCTTGAATAAATATCCGATCGGTCTGCCGGATACTGACAAGTTGCGCCGTATCCTGGCAATTCTGTTTTCAGAAGATGACGCCTATGTCGCATCCCGCTTTCCGCTCACAGAAGCGACATTAAAAGAGCTGGTCAAAGCCACCGGCTGGGAAACCGAAAGGCTGGCCAAACAGCTTGAGGCAATGGCGGACAAAGGGCTGGTGATGGACACCACCTACGGTGGCAAAACTTATTATCTTCTGATGCCGGGGCTTATCGGTTTTTTTGAGTTCAGCTTTATGAAGCAGCGCAATGATCTGCCGGTGGCCGAACTGGCTCAACTGATGACCGAGTATCTCTTTGGCGACCCCGAGCAGAAGATGGGGAGGGAATTCTTTGCCAGCAAGACCCCTCTTACTCGCGCTCTGCCATATGAAGAACATATTCCTGTCAGCTCCCAGGTCGCGACCTATGAAAGTGCCCGGGAAATCGTAAAAACCTCCAGTTATGGCGCTATCGGCATGTGCTACTGCCGCCACAAGAAAGAACATCTCGATCAGAGTTGTGATAAGAAGGCGCCTACCAAAGAGATCTGCATCTCACTTGGTACCGCCGCCAGATTTATGGTGCGCCGAGGTTTTGCCGAACAGCGCAGCAAGGAACAGCTGCTGGCAATACTTGCCCAGGCGAGAGATCTGAACCTGACCCATATCACCGATAATATCCGGCACAAGCCCTCGTTTATCTGCAATTGCTGCTCCTGCTGCTGCGAGCTGCTCGGTGGGGTGAACCAGGGTTTTCCCATGGGGGTCGCCAAGACCAATTTTACCTTGCAGGTGAATAGTGAAACCTGTGTGGGCTGCGGTCTCTGCCAGAAGGCCTGCAACGTCACGGCTCTTCAGTTGCTGGATGTTGAAAACGGCAGGAAAAAAAAGCAGATGCAGGTATTGGTTGATAACTGTCTGGGGTGTGGGGCCTGTATCAGCTCATGCCCGACAAAATCATTATCTCTGATTCCGGTCACCCGCCCGGAAATACCCGAGAAAAAGAAGGATCTTTTTAAGCAGATCCTGAAAGAAAAGAAACGATTGACACCTTTTGTGATTAGCAGCATTAAAAAAAAGATCCGCAGCACACTCAAACTGGGGTAGGTGACAAATGGGGTTTACCCGCCCTTAATAGCGTCTCGGGCTTCGCGACAGCCCAAGACGCTATGTCTTTTAGCTGGTCTTCGCCCTGCAGCCTGGTTGTTGCGACCGCCGCTTTACATTTAACAGTGTGCTGAGAATACAGCAGCGATCCTGAGTAAAAATATATCCTTTTTGTTGTCTATCCTGAACTTAGTTCTTATTGATATTGCTTGAATGCCCCGGTCAAAGTTGGCAGTCAAACTCCAGGCCAACTAAAATCAAACAGAAGGGGGTGCAACGCTCTTTGGTGCAGGAAACAGGAAGGAAATATGCAGCGCTATAAAATTATTCACCGAACCTACTATAATTATTCTAAAGATGTTACCCTTGGCCCGCATACCTTGCTCCTGCGGCCAAGGGAAGACCATGAACTGCGCATTGAGTCCTTCACCCTAAAGACCACTCCCCCGGCCAGCCTCCTCTGGCATAGGGATGTCGAGGATAATTCTGTCGCCGTTGCCAATTTCGATGTCTCGACTACCCAGCTGGTCATTGAGACTGAAGTTATAATCCAGCAATATAATGAAGCGCCCCTCGATTTTATGGTGGCTGATTATGCAGTACAGTATCCCTTTGCCTATCAAGCAGATGATAAAATATTATTATCTCCCTACATGGAATTACCAGAGCAGGAGGAACTGAATGAGCTGAATAGCTGGATTGCCACCTTCTGGCAGCCCAGTGAAAAGATTCAGACATATACCTTATTACAGCGTCTTGCCGCGCATATTTATCAGACACTTAAATATCAGGTGAGAGAAGAACCAGGCGTCCAGGCTGCCCGGCAAACACTGTCCTATGGAACCGGATCCTGCCGTGATTTTGCCGAGCTTTTTATCCAGACAGCGAGGTGCCTGGGATTAGCCTCACGCTTTGTCAGTGGGTATCTCCATGCGCCGCTCATGGTTGACACGATTGGATCAACGCATGCCTGGGCCGAGGTTTACCTGCCAGGTGCAGGATGGAAGGGATTTGATCCAACTATTGGCAAAATCGCCGGCTCTGATCACATCGCCGCGGCGGTCGCAAGATTGTCCGAGGCGGTGCCGCCAATAGCCGGATCTTTTGTCGGTGCTGCGCAATCGAGTCTCGATGTGGGTGTCTGGGTGAGTAGGTGTTAGTGGCTGAACGGCTGTCGTTTTTAGGCTGTCGTTTTTATATTGGACGGTTTTGTGGAATTAACATCATGAAATAATAGATGAAAATACTTGCAGCATACATGCTGGCTGCTTTTATCGTAGCTCTGGCATCTCTCCCCGTGAGTGGTGCATCCTTTGACAGGATATTTGATCTGCAAGGTATTCGATTCCATGTTGCCAGTACAAATGACAGTTCGATCAACACCCTGCGCATTGTTCCGGCTGGTCTCGACATTGATAACTCGGCTATTGTGCGGAAGATCAACGGTACTGTCACCGGTGCCGAAGTGGCAGACCTGAACGGGGATGGCTCGCCGGAAATCTATGTCTATGTTACGTCGGCCGGCAGTGGATCGTATGGTTCACTGGTCGCGTATTCGGCGAACCGGCGCAAATCGCTCAGCGAGATCTACCTTCCTCCTCTGGCAGAGGAGGAAGTGGCAGCCATGGGCTATATGGGCCACGATGTATTTTCTGTGGTTGACAATTATCTGGTTCGATGTTTTCCCGTTTACCACGAAGCTGACACCAATAGTAAACCTACCGGAGGCACGCATCAGCTTCAGTACCAGCTCACCCGCGGCGAGGCGGGCTGGGTCCTTAATCTCGACAGGCTGGTGCCGTACTGATCGCATGAAAAACAGTCAAGATTTTTGAAAATTAAGGAGACAAGATGAGAGCCGTATGGTTAGCCGTATTAGCATTCCTTTTGCTTGTCGCGCCGGCATTGCAGGCAGCAGACAATTTAAAGGCATTTGATCCTGCCGAAGACGGAATGGTTCGCTATGTTCTGCAGCTCCCCGCTGAAAATGAAGAAGCAGATTTCAGGGTGGAGCTGATTGTCGGTAAAATGGTCCAGGTTGATGAAAAGAACAGATACTTCTTCGGCGGCCAGTTGCAAGAGGAGGTGGTCGAGGGCTGGGGATTCTACCAATACAGGCTCACCGACCTTGGGCCAATGGGCGGGACGCTCATGGCGGTCGATCCCAATGCGGCGAAAGTCTCCAGGTTTGTAAGTCTTGGCGGCGATCCTTATTTTATCAGATATAACAGCCGATTGCCCACCGTTGTCTATGTGCCGGAAGGCGTAGAGGTGCGCTACCGGATTTGGACTGCGGCGCCGGAGATAGTAAGTTTTGAGAAAGGTTGAGCTCGTTGGCAAGAAACAGGCGATGTGGTATGTTGTGGCTCTTGTGCACCCTTATTTTTTCCGCTCGGAGTAGAGTACCTTGAAGTCTATACTATTCTCAATTTTTCTTGCCATTCCATGCTTTTTTCCGGTCTGCTGGCGAGTAGTTAACCATAGCTTCACCGAACCAGCCGGACTTCTGTCGGACATAGGTCTTGCCTTGATCCTCTATGGCTTGATTTGGCCAAGTCCCCGTTGGTTAAAAGCTTTCCTGCTTCTCTTCTGGGCCCTCAGCCAGATCATGTCCCAGGAACTTCTGGCGGCCCTGCAGCGCTTGCCATCCTGGCAGGACCTGCAATATCTCTTTGATCCCACCTTTGTCAGGAACACCACGGCGGGTTTTCATCTTGCATATCCCGGTTTTGTCCTGTCTTTCCTGGTGTGGACAGTTCTGGCCGTACTGGTCCCGCACCGCCGCCCGGGATGGATAAAAGTGATGGTCTGCCTGCTTGCGGGCACCCTGCTTCTCGGGTTACATCATCCTGTCAGCAACTCCTTTGCCAACCAGAGTGTTGCCGCCCGTTATAATCCACTACACTGGTTCGTAACCGATGCGTCGGCAAAACTGTCTTCTGCCGAGGTACAGAGGTTTAGTGCAGCGGATCTGCCGCAAAGTCTCAGAGTTGTTGATCTGGATGGACAGAAAATCTTGCCCAAGCCGTCTACGGCAGGCAGGGCAAAAAATGTTCTCATTGTTATTCTTGAGGGCGTCTCCGGAATTTATCTCCCTGAGATTCGGCAGAAAATGGGTGTCGGCCAGGGGATGTACCAGATGGAGAAACTTTCAGACAGTACTCAGAAGGGCATGCTTGTGCCGGACTTTGTCGATCATAGCCATCAGACCATTCGTGGCCTGTACGCTATACATTGCGGCGATTTCAGCAAGTTTTCCTACGAGATGACCAAGGCCATGGAGTTACAGAACAACCCGGACAGAGCCGCCGACTGTTTGCCTGCGCAAATGAGCAGGCACGGATGGCAGAGCCATTATCTGCAGGGGGCTGGTCTGCAGTTTATGAATAAAGATCGGGCCATGCCGGCCATGGGCTTTGAGCATGTCCATGGGGTTGAATGGTTTACCGAGAGGACCCAGACTGATTTTATCTGGGGGACGACCGATGAGGATTTTTTTGTCGGGGCGAGAAAATACATTGGTGAGCTGCAGGCTGGAAAAGAACCATGGCTGTTGTCCCTACTGACCGTCGCCACCCATCAGCCGTTTGCCGCCAGCGATGAGCAGGCAAAAAAATATGGTTCGCGCAAAATTGCCACGGTTGCTCTTCTTGATGAGGCGGTCGCAGCTTTTATTAAAGGGCTGCGACAGGATGGCGTTCTTGACGATACGCTGGTGGTTATTACCTCAGACGAATCCCACGGTGCAGAAGGTGCGGACTGGTACAGCAGCTGGGGTTTTGCCATCATTCTGGCTCCTGAGCGGGACAGTTTGCCGCGGGTCAAAACAGGCAGTTACGGACTGGTTGATATTGAAGCGACAGTACTCGATTATTTTAACCTGCCGATGCCTCCGTCAATTATTGGCAGAAGCATGTTCCGTGACTACAACACGTCTCGGGATATGGTTTCCTACACCAGCAGTAAATTGCGCTGGCATACCGCTGATGGCTTTCTTTACGAATGCGGTAGAGACGGTACCTGCCGAAAGATGAAAGCGCAAAGTCTTATCGGCCCACGGCCGGCACTCTTTGAGCAGGATACGGAAAACAGTGCAGAACGGTTGTTCGGCCTGGCGACTGTCCTAGATCACAAAATTTCGAACGGGCAGCAGAAGCAGGTGCTTCAGTTTGCCAGCGGTGAAATCCGCAAACTGCCGGAAAAGGTTAAAAATGAGTGGACGGACAACCTTATTGGCGCACAGTATCTTGATTTTCCGGAAAATTCGAGAGTCCATGTCGATATCCGACTCAAGGCCGTGAGTGCTCCGGAAGACGGGGTGCAGATGAAACTGACGCTCCGTCAGTTTGAAAAGGAGATAACGACCATTGAGCATCCCCCTTTTCCGCTTTTGCGTGCCGGAGAAGAGGGCCATATCCAGTTTGATTTTCAAAACCCCCAGGCCAGGCAGGCATTTTCATTTCATCTGGTCGGAGAGGGCCGCGATTCATCTATCCAGTTTGATAAATTTGAAGTGACCATCAGTCGGTAAAAATATTTTTGCATCATTCTTAAACTGACGGCCTTGCCTTGGCGGCCGCTCAAATGCACGCACTCTTCAGATCCGGAGGAAATCATCAAATGATCCACGTCATCGCATCGATTCACATTAAGAAAGATCGAGTGTCAGAATTTATAGAGATTTTTAAGGCCAATATGCCAGCTGTTTTAAAAGAGAAGGGGTGCCTTGAGTATGTGCCAACCATCGATGTCCCTTCAGGTTTGCCCCCTCAGGAACTGAATGGCAGTGTTGTCACAATCGTTGAAAAATGGGAGAGCCTGGAAGATTTACGGGTGCATCTGGCGGCACCGCATATGCTGGAGTATAAAGAAAAAGTTAAGGATATTGTTGATAAAGTGACCCTGAAAGTGTTGGAAAACGTTTAAAGTTACGTCCATGAAAATATGGGTGGATGGGGATGCCTGTCCGGTGGTGATTAAAGATATTTTGTTTAAAGCGGCTGAACGGACCAAGGTGCAGTTGACACTTGTTGCTAACCGGCCTGTGCGTATTCCCTTGGCACACTGCATTAATTTCGTTCAGGTTGCATCCGGTCTGGATGTTGCCGACCATGAGATCGTACGGCGGCTTGATGCAGGTGATCTGGTTATTACTGCGGATATCCCTCTGGCCGCCAAGGTGATCGGCAAGGGAGGTTCTGCCCTTAATCCCCGAGGGGAGATGTATTCCGCGGACAGTATTAACTCCCGTTTAAGTGTAAGAGATTTTATGGAAACCCTGCGGGCAAGCGGAGTAGATACCGGGGGACCGCCGACTTTAAATAAAAGCGATCGGCAAAACTTTGCCAACCAGCTCGATAAATTCTTAACCCGGCATCTCGGGAGTGGCTGATTAAAATCGTTTGACGTTGTTTTTGGTCAACGTCTGCCAGGCTGCGCCGCATTCGCTGGTGGCCGGAGTCACCGGGATGACCTGGCGGTGGTTGCAGAGTATTGTTTTAATTCTGCTGTCCGCCAAAAACACCGGAGTCTCGTCAGAAAGAACCCTGCCATTGTCGTCGACAACACCATCAACGAAGGAGTGCCTGCAGAGAGATTGGGGATTGGTGATTGTTCCTCTTTCTCCCAGGTCAAGCCAGCCTCGAAATCTGCCGTCGTTTCCCTGTAGTCTGAGGCCGGTTCCGGCAAGTGCTCCGATTATTCCGTCTCCGGTGCCCCCGTGTTCGGACAGATGAACCCCTGTCTTATTGGCCAGCCAATAGGCATCCTGTTTGCTGAGGACGGTTTTTTTTGCTTTGAGTCCAAAGGCCGTGAGCGCTTCGCGGTCGAGAAATTTGCTTTCAACTGCAACGCAGAGACCAGGATCGGATCCCGGAGCGGAAGCCCGGCGCAGGAATTGTCTGGCAAACTCTATGATATCAGCCAGTTTCTCATCATCGGTGTCAGCTAAGAAACACATGGAACTGTTGTGTGAAGTAAAGGGGATAGTCTCATGAACAAAGAGCTGGTGCCTGGAAATGTTTGAACATGTCAGAGCGAGTCTCTCTTGTTGCAGTTCTCCGGCTAAAGCTTCTGCGAGTTGTCCGGAACCGGGACTGTCGAGGTTATCGGTATCATCGATGCTGAGATAAATATGCAATTTTCTGCTCCTTGGGTTGGCTTGGCAAACAAAATAATGGGTTGCGCCTCGGAGCAGCACTAGAGCTTTCGCAGCCGATAGTGTCAAGTATGCATTGCTAAATCCCGCAAAAAAGTCAAAATCGAACCAAAGATTACCAAAAATAACAAGGTCCGCAGTCGATTGCAGAAGCCTTACCTTTTGCCCCTGTCTTGCCTTCTTGGTTGAGAAGCCATATGGTGTATCGACGGTTTTACGCATGCGGTGAAAACCGTTGCATTATACAGATGTAATTACTAATCCAGGAGGATAATTGATATGGCCGGACAGATATTTTATCGTGAACGAGTAAAAGCGAAAGAGGGCTCACGCACCCCCGTTTCAGAGTAATCGCCGTCAGTGGCATCGATTTGAAAGTATATGGCAATCATTTTCGTAAAAAAGAACTCGAACAGATAGCCAAGGCGACGGGCGCGGAGCTGATAGCTCTTGAACGTGATAAAGACGCCAAAAAAATGAAATAATTAAATCGTATTCATTGTACTGCAAAAGGGGAAAACAATATGGCACTGGTGCGGGAAAAGGATGGGAAGCGGTTGCATGTCAAGAGCGCTCTTATGGGCGAGAGCCTGGTCAGCAAGGAATTTATTGACAATCTTGATATTGCGCCCCAGGAGCGGCTGTATCCGGACGTTAAAATCATGAAAATCGGCGGCCAGTCTATCTGTGACCGCGGAGTTAAAGCCTTACCAGGTATTTTGAAGGAAATTGTGGCCAACAGGCCTGCCCATAAGATGTTGCTGACAACCGGCGGCGGCACCCGAAGCCGACACATTTATACCATCGGCCTGGAGATGGGTATGCCCACCGGGGTAATCGCCAAATTCGGCAGCATGGTTTCCGAACAGAATGCCCTGATGATAGCAACCCTGCTGTCTCCCTGGGGTGGGGTGAAAATTTCCCATGCCGATATCGTTAAGCTGCCAACATATTTTGCCGAGAAGATCATTCCGGTCATGCATGGTATGCCGCCCTATGACTATTTTGCCATTAAACCCAAGGTGGGCAGGATTCCAATTCATCGGACCGATGTCGGTCTTGTCATCCTTGCTGATCTCATAGGTTCCAGAACCGTCATCTTTGTCAAAGATGAAAACGGCCTCTATACCGAGGACCCGAAAAAAAATCCGGAGGCCAAGTTTATCGCCGAGATTGGTGCCACAGGAACTGCTGGACAGTGGTCAAGATGATTTAGTGATAGAGCGGCCCTGTCTGGAAATAATTCAAAACAGTGAGGTGCTGGAAAAGGTTCAGGTCATCAATGGTTGATTCCCGGCAATCTTACCAAAGCGCTTAACGGGGAGCATGTCGGAACTTTTATCTATAAGCAATGATGATACAAACGATTGACCGTTAAGGGTTGCAGAGTGGATTAGGTTTAATTGATTCAGGGCCAGAGGGCAAAACGAAAGACTCGTTTTGCCCTTTTGTGTTTATTCCTCGCTGCCGTTGTGGGCGAGAAACTCAGTCATGCGGATCCGGTATTCGACGATATCTTTGCGCAGTGAGGAGAGGTTGGCCATTTTTTCGTCGACTTTGGCTATATGGTTGTCCAGGATTTCAATAAGTTTTGGCGTGATCTTGTTGAAGTCTCTTGGCATTAATGTCAAAAATATCAGAGAGTTGTTCGATCTCTTTCAGAGATATTCCCATGGTTTTCAATTTCAGGATAAATTTCAACCGGAGTATGTCGTCCTTGTTGTATGTTCGCGTGCTGCCTCCGAGCCGTTCATTCTTGCCCATAAGGCCTATCTCTTCGTAGTAGCGAATCGTCCGGGTGGTAATACCCAGGTTCTTGGCTAATTCTCCAATTTGTACCAGTTTGGGCTCTGGGTTGCTCATCTTGTTGTCCTTTATAAAAGAACCGCGAATGCGGCAGTTGGTGCCTGTGGCTATCCGTGATTCCGGTCAATCTTGCAATTCGTTTTCCACTGAATATGGCTTCTTCCGATAGAACATAAGTACTATTTACCTTTACGTAATATGTTTCGGGAAAGGTATCATGACTGCCCCTCTGTCTGTCAAATGAAAAAGCACTATACCTATGCTGTTTCGCCTAGCTTTTTGCAGGCCTGAAAAATAAACTGAAAAAACTTGACCTTTACGTAAGCATTCTTTATAAAGGAGGAGATGGAAATTATGCTTGATGATTGATATGTAAACTTCGGCCTCTCTTGGGGGAGATGCTATGAATTTTGAACATTCTGAAGAACAGAGTCTTATTCGCGATATGGTGAGGGAGTTTGCTGAGAAAGAAGTCGCTCCTTCTGCCGATGAACGGGATGAGGAGGAGCGGTTTGATCGCCCAGATGTTTGATAGACTTGCCGAACTTGGCCTTACCGGAATTGTTTTTCCGGAAGAATATGGCGGGGCCGGAGCCGATTATATCAGTTACGCCATCGCTGTTGAGGAATTGTCAAGGGTCTGCGCTTCAACGGGGGTCACTCTTTCCGCCCATCTCTCCCTTGGTTCCAATCCCATCTATCTCTTTGGCACCGAGAAGCAAAAAAAACAGTTTCTCACCCCTTTGGCCGAAGGTCGAGAAAATGGGCGCCTTTGGACTGACGGAACCCTCGGCCGGTTCGGATGCCGGTGGCACCAAAACATAGCGGTAAAGGAAGGTGCTGACTGGATCCTAAACGGCACGAAAATCTTTATCACCAATGCCGGAGAGGCAGAGGTGTATATTGTCTTTGCCAGGACTGATAGAGATGCCGAGAAGCATTACGGAATCAGTGCTTTTATTGTTGAAAAAGGCACAGCAGGCTTTTCCTTCGGGAAAAAAGAAAAGAAGATGGGTATCCGCTCTTCTCCGACGATGGAACTGATCTTCCAGGATTGCCGGATCCCATGCGGAAATTTGCTGGGGGAGAAGGCGAAGGATTTAAAGTCGCCATGAAGACCCTGGATGGCGGTCGCATCGGTATAGCCTCCCAGGCTTTGGGAATTGCCCAGGGAGCACTTGACACTGCTGTCAACTATGCCAGAGAGCGTAAACAGTTCGATATCCCGATCGGTCGCTTTCAGGGGGTACAGTTTCAGTTGGCCGACATGGCGACCCAGATTGAAGCCTCCCGACTGCTGGTCTACAATGCTGCCTACAGAGCAAGTAATGGACTCTCTTATTCCCAACAATCGGCCATGGCCAAACTCATGGCCAGTGAGACGGCAATGAAGGTTACGACCCAGGCGGTACAGATTCTCGGAGGGTATGGCTATACCAGGGATTTTCCAGTAGAACGGATGATGCGGGACGCCAAGATTACCGAGATCTATGAAGGAACCAGCGAAGTCCAGCGCCTGGTTATTGGCAGTGCACTCACTCGATAAGAGAAATGGTTTTGAAACTTCTGAAAAAAAATAAAGACAAACTCGTAAAAACCTTAAGTTTAGATGGATAAGTAAAAAGATTCATATTGGAGGCCTGTAATTTTTCTATTATTTCGCAGTACATACGGTACGTCTTAATGATAGAAAAATTGCACCCCAAGGGCACTTCCTTTGGGCGTAATACGAACAAGATGAAGATTTCTATCCCCCTCAAGGGGGGACTAAAATGAGTGCCCTTTGGGTAGTTTTTACGACGCCATCAATAAAAAAAACAGGGTTCATTTGGTTGGTATAACTGGAGAGGAAAATGGAATTTACTAGAGAGATCTATTGGAATGTCGGTCATAGTGCAGAGACTCTGGTGCCCATGTATTTATTGGCGTTTCTGGCAATCGGACTGCTGGTGAGAGGATTTTTGCGAAGAATTGCCATTTATAAGCAGGGACTGCCGCTGAACCGGTCTGATCAGCCGGGTAAACGGATAGGTCGTATGATCAAAGATGTCCTGCTGCAAAAAAAGGTGGCTGAAGTGCGCTGGCCGGGTCTTCTGCATGGACTCTTTTTTTGGGGATTTGGCCTGCTGTTTATCGGCACCACCCTTATTGTTATTCAGGCTGATTTTACCGATCTTTTCTTTGATTATAAGTTTCTAAAAGGCACTTTCTATTTATTGTTTTCCATCATCCTCGATGTTGCCGGCCTGGTCTGCATCTTTATGCTGGGTGGTCTGCTGGTGCGGCGATATTTCTTTGCTCCGGAAGGGTTGGAGACGAAACAAGACGACGCAATTATGCACGGACTGCTGCTCGCGATACTCATCACCGGTTTTCTTATCGAAGGTGCCCGGATTGCAGTTACCGAACTAGGTACACCTCTCTCTTTCTGGTCGCCGGTTGGGTTGCTGCTGGCGCATGGAATCTCCGGCATGGGGGAAGGTGGTCTGCGTGCCCTGCACAAGGTGACCTGGTGGGTTCATCTTCTTCTGGTTATGGGCTTTTTTGTTTTAATTCCGTTAACCAAATTCAGACATATCTTCACGTCAAGCACCAATTATTTCTTTGATGATCTTGGCCCGAAAGGAAAACTTGTCAACCTGGACCTGGAAGACGAAGAGGCCGAGACCTTTGGTGTTACAAACCTGAGGGAAATGACCTGGAAAGACATTTTTGATGCCGACGCCTGCACTCTCTGCATGCGCTGCCAGAACCGCTGTCCGGCCTTTAATACCGGAAAACCGCTCTCCCCTATGAAAGTTGTTAATCAACTGGGGGAGATCGCCTTTAATAATCCTGACGCCAACCTCATAGAGACCATAGGCAAGGACGTCCTCTGGGCCTGTACCACCTGTCGTGCCTGCCAGGAGATCTGTCCTGCGGCCATTGAACATGTGAATAAGATCATCGACTGTCGTCGGGCGATGGTTCTCATGGAAGGGGAATTCCCCGGCGAAGAGGTGATGACGGCCATGGAAGCAACCGAAGTGAACGGCAATCCCCTCGGGATCGGTTATGCCGAGCGTGGCGACTGGGCTGAAGGAGTTGGATATCAAACCGTTATCCGAGGATGCTGAAATCGATATCCTCTACTTTGTTGGCTGTTATGGCTCTTTTGATAAGAGAAATATCTCTGTCGCCAAGAGTTTTATCAAGCTTTGTCAGGCTGCTGGAGTGAAGGTCGGTATTCTCGGCAAAGAAGAAAAATGCTGCGGCGAGCCGATGCGCAAAATGGGCAACGAATATCTCTACCAGAGTTTGGCCGTGGAGAATATCGAACTGATAAAGTCCTATGGCGTCAAAAAAATTGTTACCACCTGTCCGCACTGCTTCAATACCCTTGCAAAAGATTATCGCGATCTGGGCTTTGGAATTGAAGTGGAAACCTACACCGTGTTCCTGGAAAAACTGCTTGCTTCAGGGAGGCTGCAAATAAACGCGCAGGAACTCTCCTGCACCTACCACGATTCCTGTTATCTTGGCCGTCACAATGATATCTATGATGCACCGAGGGCGCTTATCACCGCCGCCGGCGGTAAGCTGGTTGAGATGGAGAAAAACCGGGCCGAGGCGTTTTGCTGCAGCGCCGGCGGCGGCAGAATTCTTGCCGAGGAAAAAATCGGCGAACGGATGAATATCAAACGGGTTAATATGGCTGCCGCAACGGGTGCTGCAACACTGCTTTCCAACTGTCCATTCTGTTTAACGATGTTTGAAGATGGAGTGAAGGGTGCTGAGGTGGAAGAATCGCTCAGGCCAAAAGATATTGCCGAAATCCTCGCCGAAAGGATTACCTGATAAACGATAAACGAAACAAGAATTATTCGTCACTAACTGGAGGAGAAAATATGAAAATTCTGGTGTGCATAAAGCAGGTTCCGGATATGGAATCAAAATTCAAGGTCGACACCGGCGGGACCTGGTATGCGAAAACCGATCTGGCCTGGCGAATGAATGAATATGACGAATACGCCGTTGAGCAGGCTGTTCAGTTGAAAGAACAGGTGAAAGATGCTGACCTGACAGTATTGTGCATCGGTTCCGATAAGGTAAAGGAAACCATGAAAAAGGCCCTGGCCATGGGCTGTGATCGAGGTGCCCATATCGCCGATGAGGAGGCCAGCGAAAAAGAACCGTATCAGATTGCAGGCATCGTCGCCGAGTATGCAAAAGATAAGAGTTTTGACCTCATTTTTACCGGAATGCAATCCCAGGACCGGGGCAGCGGCCAGGTTGGCATTTTAGTCGCTGAAATGCTCGGTATGCCAGGTATTACAACCGTTGTGCACTTTGCCTACAACGATGGTGTCGTCGAAGCAAAACGTGAACTCGAGGGTGGTGCCAAGGCCTGCGTTAAAGTTGCGTCACCGGTGGTCATAACCTGTCAACTCGGCCTCAATACCCCGCGCTATCCGACTCTGCCCAATATTATGAAGGCAAAGAAAAAAGAGCTGCTGTCGATACCTGTTGCGGATCTGCTGAAGGTCGAACCCCGTCAGGAAACTACCAAAATGTATTTCCCCGAAAAGAAAGGCGGCGGCCTGGTTCTGGAGGGAGACGCTGCTGATCTGGCTGATCAATTAGTCAGGATCCTGAAAGAAAAAACTGGTGTTCTGGGATAGGAGGAGACGAAAATGAAACTATTGCTGATTGCTGAAAGTAGAGAAGGAAAGCTGCTTGGCAGCTGTTATGAGCTGATGGCCTTTGCTGAAAAAATGAGTGGTGAGAGCGCCATGTTTCTGGTTGGCAGTGACAGCGCATTACCGCAGTACGGCGGCACGCTCTATCTTGCTGATTCAGGTGTTTTTGGCGAATATAATCCAGATGTACATAGACAGCTTATTCTCGATGTAGTGGCCAAAGAGCAGCCGGACCTGGTGGTGTTTTCCCATTCGTCTTATGGCTGGGACCTTGCTCCGCGCATTGCCTTTCCCCTCCAGGCTGCCCAGGTTTCCGAGGTGGTTGATGTGGTCGAGGGAAAAATGGTGGTACCTGTTTGCAATGCCAAACTGCGCCGTGAAATTACCGTCAAAACCTCGAAGACTGTCGTAACCCTGCAGGCTGGAGCTTTTGGTCTGACCGAAGAGCCAAGTGCTACTCCAACAGTCGAAGCGGTAACCGGCGAAAGCAGTGGCAAGGTGCAGTTTACCGGTTACGAGCAGGCGGAAAGTGGTGGGGTTGATTTAGGCAAAGCCAAGATCATCGTCAGCGCAGGGCGAGGTATCGGCAAACCGGAGAATGTAGCGATGATTGCCGATCTGGCCAAAGCCCTGGGCGGTGAGTATGGTGCCAGCCGGCCGGTGGTTGACTCTGAATGGGTCGAGCATAATCGTCAGGTCGGCACAACGGGACAGACCGTTGCCCCCAAATTGTATGTTGCCTGCGGCATCTCCGGGGCTATCCAGCATTTGGCCGGCATGAAGAAATCAGAATTTATCGTCGCGGTGAATACCGACAAAGATGCCCCTATCGGCGATGTCGCGGATGTTCTGGTCGTGGCCGATCTGAAGCAGTTTGTCCCCGCCCTTACCGCAAAAATTGAATCGCTGTAGGCGCAAAGGGTTGAACTATGCTGGATACAATTTTTTCCAATCTTCCGGACTCTTTTGTTGCGGGAACCATTGCGAAACCGACAAGTTTCTACTTCTCCTTAGAGGATGTAAAAAAAACCGTACAATGTACTGCTGACAGCTGCACGGTCAGCGATGGGCGAACTGTTGAAAATGCCGACTGTGTATGCAAAACCAGTCAGAAATTTTTCCTTAAGATATGGGAGGACAACTATCGTCCCGGAATGAAGGATTTTATGACCGGAACCATCAAGTCGAATAATCCGGGTGCACTGCAGGATTTTTTACGTTGTTTTGGTAAAGAAGGTGGGTGAGGTTGTTGATAAACCAAGCTGCAACAACCAAAAGAATACAGTGGTGGGAGCTATGGAATATTTGACAGAAATACAGGTGCGGGGCTACCATGCCGATTTTTATGGCCATGTCAACAACGCCAGGTATCTGGAGTTTTTTGAAGAAGACAGATGGGCATATCTCGAGTCGAAAATCGATCTCAAAAAATGGGCGCAGCAGGGTCTCATTTTTCTGGTGGTAAATATCAATGTCAATTATCGCCTGGCTGTGCCAGTTGGTGAGAAGTTGATCGTTACCACCAATATTGAAAAAATCGGCAATAGAAGTGTTGTTCTGGCGCAGAAAATCCTTCTGAAAGAATCGAAGGAAGTTGCCGCCGATGCTTTAATCACCTTTGTCATAGCCGATAAAAGTGGCAGAGCTGTAACAATGGATGGCGAGATGCTGCGGGAAATTGAGAATTTGCGTCAAACTGGGGTTTGTTAGCATGGTTTATGATTGACATTCATTGTGGTTATATAATACAACCCATGATAGGCAGGGAAGAATAAAATTCGTTGCAGTGTTTAACTTAAACGTAAAGGGAATGTTGTCGTTTTAGAGGAGAGGGGGGGCTATTCCAGAGTCATTCTGTGGATAGATGGTCAAGAATGGTCTGTCGACGTTGTCGGCAGGCTCGAGGGATTTCGAGACGGGAGGAGAGTAGGGATGAGAAAAAAGATTTCTGTATTAGCGCTGGCGTCAATGTTTGCGGCTGGCTCGGCTTTGGCATCCGGGTGGCGTATTCCGGAGCAGTCGGTTGATTCAACGGCCAAGGCCGGTGCCAACATCGCGTCATCCACCAGGGCTGACGCCTCTTATTATAACCCTGCCAATATGGCCTGGATGGAGGATACCTGGCATGTACAGCTCGATGCTACCTACATTTATCTATCTGAAATCGATTATGATGATTACCGCAGTCTTCTAGCTGTTGATGGTAGTTCAGAAGCAGAAAATTTCTTTGTACCCACCGGTTTTGTTGTTACGCCCTCCTATGGTGGCGCCCGTTTTGGTCTTTCCATAACTGCCCCCGCCGGTTTATCAAGCAATGGAAGGATCCATTATCCGAAATCGTTTGCCGAAGAATTCACTCTGGAGGTCATCGAGGTCAATCCCACCGTCTCCTACAGCTTTGGCGATATGGTATCCATCGCTGCCGGTCCGCGGATGTTGTATGCCCATGCCAAAGTAAAAAGTGATAGATATGACACTATCTTAGTTATACCTCTGTCCAGGAACATGGAAGGCAGATACGACAGAATGGGGCTGGAATGTGGCTCTGGCGGTCAAACCTGTCGAGAAATTGAATATCTCCGCGACCTATCGTTCTAAAGTCGATCTTGATTTTAGATGACACTGCTGATTCTGGCTTTTGGTACCATTGCCTAAAACACCGTTATACATGCTAAAGTCTCTGTTCCTGTCCCGGCTGTATTTGCTCTCTCCGTTGCTTACGATGTGTTGGATAATTTGAATGTGGAACTTACCTGGGACAGAACTTTTTGGTCAAAGTATAAGGAGCTTGATTTTGATTTTTCGACCCAGATATTCCTGGACAATCCATTTGAAGACTCCTATCGACAAAGACTGGAAAGATACCAATGCCTTTCGTATTGGCTTGACGTATGGGGTGAACGATTACCTGACTCTGATGGGTGGTTTTGCTTATGATGAAACCCCGGTTCCGGGAGATACTATTGGATTTGAGTTGCCTGATTCCGATGCTTGGATCTATTCCCTTGGAGCGCAGTATAAAGTCAATGAGCAGTTGGATCTTGGTATTGCAGCTCTTTATGACTACAAAGAGTCTCGCAAAGAAACGAGCGATAATGGGCAAGTCGATGGCGAATTTACTAATGCTTCAGCGTTTCTCATTACCGTTGGTATGAATTACAAGTTTTAAAGATGCTGGCAGTTGAACTCCAGAACCCCTTGTTGTGTTATTGGCAGCAAGGGGTTTTATTTTTCGAAGTCGCTTACCCCCCGCAAAGCACGGGACTCAGTTTAGTACCCCCTTGAGGGGTGCTCTTTTCAGTCCTCGTGCTTTGCGGGGGTAAGTTCCTTCACGAAATTTTTTTCCCAAAAAGCGGGGAAAAAATTTCTAAGTCACTAAAGACCGCGAAGATACTCCGGCTTAAGACTGACTTTTCCCTGCAGGGCTCTTTCGATGAGATCTAAGGTTGCCGCTTTATCTTTTGGCAATTTGGCTTTAATCGGCAGGTAGTTCGAGGCGTGATTGGCATGGAAATAACCATTTGACAGCTCGGTATGGACGATCATGATCCCCAGTTCTTCAAGCATCTGGTTTGGCGACGGCAGGATAAATTCACCCCGGTCAGCGGCGTCAAATAGAGGGGTGCCGGGCGTGAGCATAAGGCTTAAAGCGCCGACATATTCCGGATCAATTGCGCTGAGTACCCGGCCGGTCTCCCGGGCATGGATATGAGAACGTTCTTTGCCGCCGATGCCAAGCAACACGGTGATGGAGAGTTTAACCCCGGCGGCGCGGATTTTTTTGCCCATTGCTATCATCCGGGCAGCATCGGCACCCTTATGGATATTTTGCAGGGTAACATCGTCGCCTGATTCGAGGCCCATGTAGGCGATCTGCAAGCCATTTTCCCGGAGTTCAAGGAGCTGTTCAGGGCTCTTGCGTTTAATGGATTTGGTGTTGGCATAGGTGCCGATTCTCTTTACCCAGGGGAGCTTTTCGCGGATCGCCGACAGGATATTCAAGAGACGTTCCTGGGAGATGATGAGAGCATCGCCGTCACAAAGGAAAAGTCGATCCTGATGTCGACAATGAGCGGCGGCGAAATCGATATCCGCCATGATGGTCCGGTCGTCTTTGATGGAAAATCGGCTTCCCTTGTACATCCCGCAGAAAGTGCATTTGTTATGGGAGCAGCCGGTGGTTATCTGCAGTAAAATGGAGGACGCTTCACTGGGAGGCCGGAAAATATTTCCTTGATAATGCATGGTCGGGTTTTGGCTCAAGGTTGATAAAAAAATTACAGCATGTCTTTACAAAACGCAGAAGATATGCCAGGCAACAGAAAATTTTATCCATAGAGAATACTCAATAGAGAGCGTATTTGACAATGAAAGATTCTCATTCACTTTATCCGCATCTGCTGCAGCCCCTTGATTTGGGGTTCGTGACCCTGAAAAACAGAGTGTTGATGGGATCCATGCATACTGGACTCGAAGAAGAAAAAGACGGTTTTCGCCGTATGGCAGCCTACTTTGAGGCCCGCGCCAAAGGAGGGGTTGGTCTTATCGTCACCGGCGGGGTTGCGCCGAACAGGGCCGGTTGGGTTGCGCCCTTTTCTCTGCGTCTGGCCAGCCGTTCACAGGTGAAAGAACATCGGCTGATCACCGATGCGGTGCACGCAGCCGACGGCAGGATCTGCCTGCAGATACTGCATGCCGGACGGTATGGCTATCATCCGCTGTGTGTTGCGCCCACTTCGATCAAAGCGCCGATAAACAGGTTTAAACCGAGGGCGTTGAGCAACCGCGGCATCATCGCAACCATTGGTGATTTTGTCAAATGCGCCGGCCTTGCCAGAGAAGCCGGCTACGACGGGGTAGAGATCATGGGCTCGGAGGGCTATCTCATCAACCAGTTTATTGTCCGAAAGACCAATCACCGGGAAGACCAGTGGGGTGGGTCTTTTGCCAATCGGATCAAGTTCCCTCTGGAAATTATCCGTGGGGTACGAAAAACCGTGGGGGAGGATTTTATCATCATATTCCGGCTGTCCATGCTTGACCTGGTGAAAGGTGGATCGACCTGGGACGAAATAGTCCAACTCGCCAAAGAAATTGAACGGGCAGGGGCGACCATTATCAATACCGGCATAGGCTGGCATGAAGCGAGAGTGCCGACCATTGCCACCATGGTGCCCAGGGCGGGGTTTGCCTGGGTGACCAAGCGGTTGATGGGCGAGGTGGGGATCCCACTGGTAACCACTAATCGCATCAACATGCCCACAGTGGCCGAATCGGTTCTGGCTGAAGGCTGCTGTGACATGGTCAGTATGGCCAGGCCATTTCTTGCCGACCCGGAATGGGTGAAGAAAGCTCAAGAGGGACGGGTTGAAGAGATCAATACCTGCATCGGCTGCAATCAGGCCTGCCTGGATCAGATCTTTGCCCGGCAGACCGCTACCTGTCTGGTTAACCCGAGGGCCTGTCGGGAGACCATAAAACCCTTTGTCAAAACAGAGCAGAAAAAGAGGGTTGCCGTCGTTGGCGGTGGTCCGGCAGGTCTTGCCTGTGCCACAACTGCGGCGGCCAGAGGTCATGCTGTGACCCTTTATGAAGCCAGCGCCGAGATCGGCGGACAGTTTCGACTGGCCAGACAGATTCCAGGCAAAGATGAATTCGAAGAGACCCTCAGGTATTATCACCACCAGTTGCAGCTGCATGGTGTCGATGTCCAGCTGCAGACAAAACCCAAACCGTCAGATTTGCAGGATTTTGACGAGATTGTGCTCAGCACCGGGGTGGTACCCAGGAAAATAAACATTGCAGGAAGCGAAGGTGACAACGTTTCCCTGTATAATGAAGTGCTTACCGGAGAAAAGAGAATCGGTGCAAGGGTTGCCATCATTGGCGCCGGTGGTATTGGCTTTGACATGGCCACCTACCTGCTGCATGGACAGTCCGGTCCGGACAGCGTAGAAAAATTCATGGCAGAGTGGGGCGTTGATATGGATTACGACGGTGATGGTGGGTTGGGTGACGTCCAACAGGCGGTTCCGGCCAGGCAGATATACCTGCTCCAGCGGAAAAAAACCAAGCCGGGTGCGGGGTTGGGCAAAACAACCGGATGGATTCATCGGTCGGTGCTGAAGAAGAACATGGTGAAAATGCTCAATGGAGTCGACTATCTGGCCATAAACGATAAGGGCTTGCTTATCCGTCATAACGACCAGGAGCAGTTGCTGGAGGTCGATGATGTGGTCGTCTGCGCCGGTCAGCTCTCGGAGCTGGAACTGGCTGGTGAACTTGACCAACTGGGCATTCGCTACCATCTTATAGGCGGTGCTTTAAAAGCCGGAGAACTGGATGCCCAGCGGGCTATAGAGCAGGGGACGGAGCTGGCTGACCAGATTTAGGCGAGGGGATAGGAGCTTTCCAGAGTATGCAGGGCGCCTTTCGGCGACAGCTGGCTGCTGTAGAGGTGAAAATTATCCACGGTAAATTCCGGGGTCTGCAAAAATGCATTGCCGGCCAGATAATTTTGCAGGTGACGGATCGGGCAGTTATTTAGTCTGGCCAGGGTGAGATGGGGAGTATATTTTTTTTTCTCCCGGGCAATACCGACTGCGGCAAGAGTTTTTTCGATGGTGTTGCGCAGGGCAACTATCCCTGCAGCGGGTTCGACTCCTGCCCAGAGAATGCGGGGTATGCCACGGGGCGGGAAGGTGCCGACACCTTTTAATGCCAGCAAAAATTTGGGGTGAACAATTTCTTTGAGACTTTCCTGAATATCAAGAAAGCTGCTGCCCTCGACCTCTCCGATAAATTTTAAAGTAAGATGGAGCTGGTCGGCGGGAACAGGTCGGGCATTAGGGATTGCTCTCCCCATTCCCTGCACCTCTTTCTGGATGCTTTCGGGAATATCTATAGCAACGAATAAGCGAATCATGGTTACAGTATCTCGGCTTGCCTGTTTCCCCTTACAGGAATCGTAATTTCATCTGCAATGTAACTATCGCTTTGCCGTTTGCCAATAAAGAAGGCAACGGCGAGCTAATTAGTTTCCGTCCTGAAACTAAGTATTTTGATCGAGATCGAGGCGTACGATATTTTTTACCACAGGCATATATTTGATATTCCGAGGATAAAAAATCTTGTGCAACGATGAGATCGGCCAAAATGTCGTTTCAGGACGGAAACTAAATAAAATCGGCTAAGAATGTACCATGATCTGGAAAAAAACAGTTCGCCGTTATAAACTGATCCTTGAATACGACGGCACAAATTTCAGCGGCTGGCAGAAACAAAACGATGCCCGGACTGTTCAGGGGGATCTGCTGAAAGGTGCGGAAAGAGTTTTCGGTAAAGCTCGCCATAGATGTTCAGGGATGTGGACGTACCGACGCGGGGGTCCATGCCCTGGAGTATGCGGCCCATCTGGAGGTGATGAGCGAGCTGGAACCGGAGAAGGTGGTTCGCATGCTCAACGACACCCTGCCCAAGGATCTTGCCGTCCGGACCGCAGAGTCCGTCGATCCGCGTTTTCATGCCCGGCATAACTGTATTGCCAGAAGCTATATCTACCAGCTGCAGCGACGCAAGTCGGCCTTTGCCAAACGCTATAACTGGTGGATTCGGGAGGCGCTTGATGTTGCCGCTATGCAGCGTGCCGGAGAAATAATGGTCGGCAGGCACGATTTCGCCGCCTTTGCCGAAAAGCCGGAACTGAAAAAATCAACCGAGGTGCTGGTCCATACGGTGCAGCTGGCTGAGGATGGGGATGTTCTTACTGTCAGGGTGGTCGGTGCACATTTTCTCTGGCGGATGGTACGCCGGATGGTCGGTATCCTGGTCGAGGTCGGATGTCACAGGCTGACTGATGCTGATATCCAAAGCTTTTTGCATAACCCTTCAAAGGTGCCGTTTAATCATACCGCGCCACCGGCTGGTCTGTTTTTTGAGAGAGCTTTCTACGATGAAAGAGAATTGCAGAAATTTTCTTAAGAGTTGAGCTTTTGTTTTAAAAATATTTTTTTCACCGCCTTCACTATCAACTGGATAGCCAGGAGAGTTGCTCCAACCACCAGGCCAATACCTAAATTGACAAGTAATGGCGGCATATTTTCAATGACATGATGCAACAGTGTCAGATTGTGACTGAAGATCCCACCCCCGACAAGAAGCATCGCTATGGTGCCAATGATGCCCAGAGCGCGGATCACCCTGGGCAGTGCGGCAACAAGGAACGAGCCTGTCCATTGTCAACATTTGTGCCAGCCAACCCCGCATCTTTTTACCCCGGGCAATCAGGAAAAAGCCGGCATCATCCATACGCACCAGGATTGCCACTATCCCATACACCCCAAGCGTTGCAATCATGGCAATAAGGCTCACCACTATTATCTGCAGCAGGAGTGACTTTTCCATCACGGTGCCGAGAGCAATCATGACAATCTCTATCGACAGGATAAAGTCGGTAAATATTGCTGATTTAATTTTTGATTTTTCAATCCTGAGAAGCTCTGCTTTGTCGCTGACAATCTCTGCTGCCACCACCTCATGTGACCGATGGGTGAGGACATGATAAATTTTTTCAACACCCTCGTAACTGAGGTAAGCCCCACCAAACAGCAATATCGGCACAATCAGCCACGGCGCATAGGCGCTCAGTAAAAAGGCTATGGGCAGAATAATCAGCTTGTTGATAAAAGAGCCTTTGGTGATTGCCCAGAGTACAGGTAATTCCCGTGAAGCCAGAAAGCCTGTGGCTTTTTCCGCATTGACCGCCAGATCATCGCCGAGGATGCCTGCAGTTTTCTTTGCGGCCACTTTGCTCATTACCGCCGCATCATCAAGGAGTAGTGCTATATCGTCCAGTATTGCAAAAAAACCGCCAGTCATTTTCTGTTCCTTTGTGCTTTAAAAGTGTCTCAATGGCTGCCTGTTTGGATGGTTCACTCTGCCGTTTTGCGGCTTTAACTGTTTTCCGAAAGTCGCATAATCGCCAGATTGGCGATGGTCAGGCCAAAAATTCCGGTAATGGTCGGCAGGCTGCCCAGAACGTTTCGTGGTCGTCCTCGGTCGGTAGAGGGGGCGTCATCGACCTGTGCTTCTTCTTTAGGCAACCGGTAATCAAAATCGATCGTTTCAGTCGAGTACACGCAGGAGATACCCTCGCCAATGCCTCTTCTTCTCAGCCGTTTACGCAGGTGTTTCGCTAAAGGGCAGCCGGAGGTGGCAAAAAGATCCCCGGTGCGAATGCACGCCGGGTCGGTGCGCAGGGCGGCACCCATCGAACTGATGATGGGGATTTGACGCAGATATGCCTGCTGTAAAAGTTGCGTTTTGGGGTTAAGGGAGTCGATGGCGTCGATCAGCAGATCCGGTGCGGGATCAAGAATCTGACCAAGAGTTTCATCGCAGGCAAAAAGTTGTCTGGCGTCAATAGTACACTCCGAATTGATTGCCAGAGATCTCTCCCTGGCAACTTCAGCTTTGGGTCTGCCGAGCGTCGTTTCAAGAGCGATGATCTGGCGATTCAGATTACTGGGCTGGATAGTGTCGTGGTCAATGAGCCGCAGGTGGCAGACTCCGGCGCGAACCAATCCCTCCACCACATAGCCTCCCACTGCTCCGAGTCCTACCACCGTCACCTTTTTCTCCTGAAGGAGCTGGAAACGTTCCTCCCCGAGCAGTCGTTTTGTCCGTATAAATCGCTCCATTCAATTTCCACTTATTTACTATCGTTATATTTTTTCGCTGACGGTTTACATCTTTTCATTATCAATAATTGATGGCAGGACCGGGCGCAAGGATATGCAGCAATTTTTAGGGCAGTGTCGAGAACTTTTGTCTTATGATGAACTTGTAAAAACCTAAAATCAGTGATGGTTAAGTAAAAAACTTCATCTTTGAGGCGTGTTAATTTTACCTTTATTCCAGCGTACTAGGGTACGTCGTAATGATAGTGAGATTCACAACAACGAATAATATGGAGATTGTTATACCCTTTGGGTAGTTTTTACGACACCATCGGCTTATGGAGAAAGTGTCTGACCCTTAGGACGTATATAGAAACGAAAGTAACCGACGAGATTACTGCTGATAAAGATGGCCTCCATCAGAACTGCTCCCGGAGAGCCGGCGAGAAAATTGTGCACGATCCATATACTTGTACCGATCAGCATCAGCTGCCTGAGGGGTTTATCTTCTTTACAAAATGAGGCGGCAGTCCCGAAAAGGCCTCCGGCGCAGCCGAGGATTGACAGCAGTCCTGAATAGGTGACTATCGATACAGCAACTGTGGCCACAAAAAAAAGCCCCATCAGTTTTTTCGAGGTGGAAAACAGACTGGTTGTAAAGCGAGCCGCGGCAATCAGCCCGAGACCGGCAGCGGTCCAGTGGCCGAGGAGCATGAAATGGGCAGAGATTAAGGTACAGGAAACCAGCAGGCATGCGACAATTTTCTTCCGTTCCTTAAACTGAAAGGAGATTGTATCGGTGCAGATGGCGATGCCAATAAGGATTTGAGACAGCAGAAAATCGGACATCGGTGGTCAGCCCCAGATGGATTGTTGATTTGGAATGTTGTGCAAGCCACTATAGCCGTGTTCGAATATTCCCGTCCAGCAGCATTGGAGATGATTGGACTTTCTGCTTTCAGGTCATGTTTAAATCGGCAGCACTATATCGCCTGGCTGAGATATCACCCGGGAATATATCGACATCACTAGAGCTGAAGAGACATTGGCAGGTATCGGCCACATTGATAACAAAATCGGCAAATTTAGAGTGGGTTGTTTTTGGCAGGCTCTGTTCAGGACCGGTAAAGAGCAAGATTGGTTCGGTTTTGTAAACAACACGACTGAAGGCGGTGGCCAGAATGACTTTTGCCTGTATCTGGCCTGAACAGATCTAGGGGATTCGATTGTTGATGTTTTCTCCGGCTTTCCCTCGCAGGAGAGCGATAACCCTGCCGGAGAATTGTCGATTCGGAGCTTCATGCCGGAAAATGGTAATTTTTCCAGCTGGTCGTTCAGTTCGTCGAGAAATGTCAGCCGGTCGCCGCTTGATGTCTTGTCCAAGCATTCGGCTTTGTCGGAGACCAGATGCAAAAGACTGTCAGAGCGCGGTAGAAGCCGGACAAGAACTGTCAATGATAACAAAGAGTGGCAGCCTGGTCCGGACAATATCTCGTGCGGTCTGGAAATGATCGGCTCGTCTTGACGGCGGTCATCGTCGTTTCAATGAGTTGCCTGGAGTTTTTTTGCAGTTCAGATGGCAGATTTTGCAGCCACATTTCACAGTTTGTCCTGCAGTTCGTTTTTTACCCGATCTGTTGGTTGTACATGTTTCGATGATGTCGGCCGAGCGTTGCCGCAAGCTCTGGGTCGAGTTGGTGCGCCCGGTCCCTTAAGGTTGCTATCTCGGTGGAAATTTCGCTCCAGCGAGTCGAAGAGGCGAGTTCGACGAAATTGATCCATCTGGAGTAATCGAGTCGTCTGCCAACTTCAATGCGATCCGTTTCATAGAGCCAGTCACCTGCGGTCGCGAGTTCCTGCACCAGCTCCGGGGTGGCACTGAAAACAGCTAAGGGCTACCGTTCGCTTGCTTGGATTGACATGTCGGGTGTAGCCGTTTTTCTCAGTAATTGTCGGGAAGTCGGCAAACGGTTTGACCGCGCAAATGTCATAGCTTGGATTGATGGTTTGCAGAATCCGCAAGAAATTCCTGCCGTATTTGGGAATCGGCAAACTGAAACAGGTTCAGGTGAGGGCTCAGGTCAAACCACCGGCTTTCCGGGAGTGTGCCAGAGTCCTCGTATTCTCGCCTTGATCAGTTTCATCTTTCACCATGCATGCCGGTCCAGAGACCGAGGAAGAAATTACGGGCATTGGCGCCGAGTGACCGGGAACGATAGCCCCCTTCCTGGACAACCACCGTCGGGAGCTGCAGGCCACCAATCATCCGGCCGTTCAGTTTCAGGTCGGCCGCTGATAAAGACCATGTCCCGGTCGGGTCTTTGCGCACGGTATCCAGACCAAGAGCCAGAACGAGGAACTGAGGATTGAATTTTCGTATTCGTTTCAGCGCCCGTTCCAGTACCCGGCGGTACCCCTCCCCGTCGAGTGTTTCCGGCATTGGGTAATTCCGGTTAAAGCCCAAGCCCTTTCTCTTCTCCGGTTTCTTCAGAAAATCCGCTGAAGTACGGATAGGCAAAACTTGGGTGACCATGGATTGAAACAGTCAGGACATCATCGCGCTGGTAAAAGATATCCTGGGTACCGTTGCCATGGTGATAATCCACATCAAGCACTGCGACTCGGCCATGCACACTCAGGTAATTGGCAGCCATGGCGCTGGAGTTGAAATAACAGAAGCCGCCGAAAACCTTGCTCTCAGCATGGTGTCCGGGAGGACGGACCAGGGCATAACTGATGCGGTATCCTGTCAAAATCTGGCTGGCAGCAGTCAAGGCACAATCAACAGCTCCCTTCGCTGCTGTGTAGGCATTCCGGTTGAGCGGGGTAAAGGTGTCAATGCAGTAATAACCGGCCCGGACCGGCATTTCCTTTGGCGGCTTTGTCGCGTTTCTGATCGGGAAGACATAAGGATAGAGCGATCTTGCCAATTTCCAGGGTCTGGCACATCCGTTTGAGATATTCGACAAAGTCTGATCGGTGCACTGCTTTAATATGTTTATCGGGGAATTGATGCGCCGGCATAGTATCGAACAGCCCGGTCGGAATGATGCCTTTCAGGATAGACGAAATCCGCACCGGAGCCTCAACATAGCCACGTTCATGGATATGATGGATGTCGTGTCCCTCATTGACAATCAGGGCGATTCGTTGGTCAATAGATACAGCCGGCGGATGTTCTATCTTTTTCACTGTTTTTGATGTACCGGGGAGGCCTGAATTTGACGGGATCATCCTGAAAAGACTCTATAACCCTGGTATTGTATTCTTCCGAACAGAGCTTGCCGTATTTTCTGGTGAGTATTGCATGGACCACTTTTTTTGCATAGTCGCGCTCCAGTGTTTTGGTCAGACCCAGGCCGTCAAAGAGAAGATATGGCGGGTTTTCACCACCTTCTTTCAACGGAGTTTCATATGCGGTATTGATGATCGGCAGGACGCCAAAACTCTCGTAAAAACGGAGGCGGGCCTTGTTTTGTTTGAGTATCGCCTTATCACTGCATAAAGCCGGATCATCCGGCAGACATTCAAGGAAAATGCCTACGGTCTGCAGTCGTTTTGCTTCATCACGCACGCGGGTATATAAAGCACCGCCGACCCCGCCTGAAGTTATCAGATCAACCGAAATGAAATCCAGGTAGCAGAAATGCAGGTCCGGAGCATGGTTCAGTATGGCAAACCCCTTTATCCGGCCTCGATGGTCGTTGGCGACGAAAAGGATGGTTCTGAGCCGGTATTTGAGGGGATCAGCCAGTTTGCGTAACAGGCTGGAGACCGCTTCTTCCGGTAAATCAGCAAACTGCAGGCGGAGAATCCGCTGCACTTCGGTGATCGCATCCTGATCAATGGCCAGGGCGTTGTCATATATGCGTCTGATTCGAAACATGTCAGTAAATTTTCCGGTAGATCATTCTGTCGTCACCGTCCCGATAGAAATCTTTCACATGGCTCACCAGCTGGTAGTGATTTTTTTCATAGAACAACCTGGCCGGGGCATATCCTTCAGTTGATGACGTTTCAACATAGATATGGCCGGAGCCACTGTTTCTTCAGTCTCTTCTCCATTTCCAGGATAAGCACTGTGCCGATTCCGTGCCTGCCGTTTTCCGGATCGACGGCAATCCAGTAGATATCAAAACGGTTGACGGTGAGGGGAATCGGGCCAAAACTGATAAAGCCAAGCAGCTGCTGTTGCTGATCAAATGCGGCAAGTGTCTGGTAATCCTCCACCGGGTTAAAGGTGGCATCAATCACTTCGATGGCTATATCGATTTCACATTGGAGAAAATTCTTTTGCTGCTTGATAATCCGGACAAGGTGCTCCCGGTCCTCGGGCATGATGGGACGAACCAACATAATTAGATACTCCTGGCTTTGACAAATGACACAAATTTTTCAACCATAGCCGTGTAATCAAGCCCACTCTTCTGCACTGCCGCAGGAAAACCGGCATCCGGACTGAGGCAGGGGTTGGCATTGATTTCCAGAACATATACTTTGCCGTTCTTGTCCAGCCGCAGGTCAACCCGACCGTAATCACGCAGGCCAAAGAGTTGATAGCACTGGACTGAGACCGCTGACATTTTTCTGGCGATCATCGTATCCGGCAGGTATGGGAAACGTTCTCCTCGTCTCCTGATATTCGATGGAATCAGGTTCCCATTTAGCCCGATAGCCGACAATTTTGAACAAGTTGTCAGGAAATCCGGAAAAATCAATTTCCGCCACAGGCAGTACCTCGGGGTGGTCTGTGAACCGATCAGGGAAATATTGAATTCCCGTCCGTCAATATACTCTTCAACGATAATCGGTCCGTACATTTCATAGAATTCCCGCAAGGTTTTAACCAGAATGGCTGGGGTCGGATATCACCGATTCCTGGTCTATGCCGATACTGGCGTCCTGAAACTGTGGTTTGAGAATCACCGGAAACTGCATGATGGCTGAAAGTGACCATGCTCCTCTCCCGAAAAGAGAAAGGACTCTCGGTGTGTTCAGGCCGGCTGCCCGCAGGGCCAGCTTTACCAGATGTTTGTCTGTGGTGGACATCAAGTGCAGCGGCGGGGGAGCCGGTAAACGGAATGTTCAGCAGTTCCATGACTGCCGCAGGATGGGCGACAAACTGCGGATTGTCATCCACCGATTCGCAGAGGTTGAAAGCCATTGAAATCCCGGCTTCTTCCGTCTGGCGGACAAAGCGGCCCAGATCCCTGGTAAATGGAATACGGACCGCCTGATAGCCAAGATCGGCAAGAGATGTTTCAATCGCCTCGACCTGAGCCATGACATCGGCGGATGACTCCCAGTTGGCCTGCCCCTTCGGGGATCGGCTCGTTGTGAACGAGCCCTATTAGTTTTTTTCACTCTCATCCCCAACCTTTTCATGGCAGCACCGATAATCGATTGATCAGTTGTTGATAGCCGATCCCATGTCTGCTGGCCATGATGCTGAGATCGGAAATTTCCGGATTCAGGCCAGCCAGGGAATTGATCTCGATAAAATTTGGCAGACCTTTGCCATCCGAGCGTAAGATCGACCCGACCGGCATCATTGCAGCCAAGCGCCACTATAGCAGGCGAGGGCGACCTCTATTGCCTTTTTGCGCCTCGGGATCATCAACTACCCGGTATTCTACCAGATTCTTCAAAAAATGCCTTGTTGTGATAGGAGTAGACATCCGGCTCAGAGTTTTCCAGCAGAACCACCTCCAAGACGCCGATTGACCGGGCCTCGGCACCGTTGCCGACGATGCCCACAGTAAACTCCCTGCCCGGCAAAAAGGTTTCCACCAGTACCGGCTGTTTAAAAGTTGCCAGCAAGCTCTTTGCAGGTCGCCTGCAGCATCTTCTGGTCAGTGATTTTGGAAGCGGCCGTGACCCCTTTTCCTGTGCCTTCGGCCACTGGTTTGGCAAAAAGCGGATAGGGCAGATCGACGGCCTGCGATATCACTTTCACAGTTGATCACCGCAAAGGCCGGGGTGGGCAAGCCGCTGTCCCGCACCACGTGCTTGGCGATCCCTTTGTGCAGGGTTACTGCCTGGACCAGTGGTCCGGAAAAGACATAGGGGATCTGATAGGCATCGAGCAGGGCAGGGACCTGTGCTTCCCGGCCAAAACCATACAATCCTTCTGCAATATTAAAGACCAGGTCCCAGCGTTCGCTTTTGGCAAGATGCTGAACCAGGCTTGTGACGTTGCCGATTCGTACCGTGTTCATGACCCATTGTCTGGATGGCATTTTCAATAGCCTCTATCGTGCTGATCTTGTCAAATTCTGCGGTCTCTTCTTCGCTCATGCCTGCGGCAAGGTAATCATCACGCAGATCGTAGGTCATACCTATTCGCATTGGGACTCCTCACACTTTTCCGATCCTGAGTCGCAAGCCGGCATATCGGGATAACGGTACACATTGCCTTCATAGTTTCTGATCAGCAGATCGTCGCCGTCGCGTCCAACCACTGTCTCCGGGATGAGCGGAATCTTTCCTCCTCCTCCGGGGGCATCAATGACATAGGTCGGGACGGCGTAACCGGTTGTGTGGCCACGCAGACCTTGATATATTTCAAGACCTTTGGAAACCGGAGTTCTGAAATGTGACGAACCCATAATCGGATCGCATTGGTACAGGTAATACGGCTTGACCCGTATTTTCATCAGACCATGCATCAGGCTGCGCATCGTTTCAACGGAGTCATTGATTCCTGCCAGCAGGACAGTTTGGCTGCCCAGTGGAATCCCTGCATCGGCCAGCATGGTACAGGCCTGGCGTGATTCTGTCGTCAATTCATCCGGATGCATGCAGTGGATGCTCATCCAGAGAGGATGGTGTTTTTTCAGGATAGCCACCAGTTCGGGCAGTAATCCGCTGGGGCAGGACCAAAGGGGCCTTGGTGCCGATACGAATCACCTCAACATGAGGCAATCTCCCGCAGTTTGCTGAGCATCCAGTCCAGCTGTTCATCGGCAAGAGTGAGGGGGTCGCCGCCGGAAATAAGGACATCCCTGATTTCTTTGTTGCGGGCTATATAATTGATAGCCTGCTGCCATTGTTTCATTCCGCCTTTTTTTCGTTTGCCGACCATTCGTGAACGGGTGCAGTAACGGCAGTAGCTTGAGCAGTAGTCGGTTACCAGAAAGAGTACCCGGTCGGGATATCGGTGGACTATTCCTTTGACCGGGCTATGGCCGTCCTCGCCCAGTGGATCCCGCGCCTCTCCGGGCGAAACCAGAAGCTCACTGGCAACAGGGATCATTCCACGCCTGATTGGCTTGGTCAGGGTTGTCTGGGTCAATCAGGCTGGCATAATAAGGAGTAATGGCCAGCGGCAGGGCTGTATTTTGGAACTGAAATCCTTTTCGTTCATTGTCAGACAGCTGGAACATTGTTTCCAGTTGTTTGAGAGTGGTTATACGGTGGCGGAGTTGCCAGCGCCAGTCGTTCCAGTTTTCTTCGGTAGCGTTGGGGAAATAGCGTTGACGGAAGGAGTAAATCTCTTGTTGGGCAGAAGGGAGGGAGATTGAATTTTTCTTACTGTCTGGAGGTTCTTCTTGCTCCTCGACCAAAACTTTTTGAACTTTCATAATAATGACCTTTTAATAAAGTTGAGATTGATATGTTACAACTTGACAAGAATCTCTATGCCATGAAACTCTATCAATAATTTTCTGTCTTTATGTGTGTTGGAGATTTCTTGTCTTTATGTGACAATAAATGAATTGTGGGAATGCTTACTCAGAGGTGAGTACTCATGCGCCGTATGGCAATGCATGTAAGTTATGTTCATTTTGCGTACATACATTATTTATGTTGCTTGAGCAATACTTTTTTTTCGTTTGGATGTGAAAAAAAAGAAAAATTTTCACTCTGCGTGGAGCATGAACGTAGACAGCCAATCAGTATTTTCTGAATGTTCACATCACTTCAGTCAGCTATATTGTCTGTTCTTTGGCTCAATGTCAATGACCTCTCTGTGTTTTTTCTTCGTCAAGTCAAACTCAGCCAAAGATGTTTATTTTGGCTGGCAAGATCAAAATTATGCAGTAATAGAGTAACTTCGTCCTTTCGAGCTTGATCTGGAATGGCCCCAGACCGGAACGAAGCGGTAAAGAGTTTATGCCGGACGATTACCTGGCTCGATCTTAACAGACTGCTGTGCTGACCCCAAAACGTTCTTTGGCCAGGGCATCGGCGATGACATTAGTCGGCAGTCTTCTGCTGCACCTGCCAGGCGATAAATTTCCAGGAGGGTCTTTTCAATCTTGGCGATCAGCCGCATGGCTTTTTTTTATCGTAGCGCTGGCCTATTTCGCAGCTGATATTAATAACGCCTCCGGCGTTTGCAGCATAATCCGGAGCATAGAGGATGCCTCTCTGGTGGAGTCGCTCTCCGTCTTCTTCGGTGAGTAACTGGTTGTTGGCACTGCCGGCGATAATCTGACAGAGCAGAAGGGGAATTGTCCGATTGTTGAGAATGCCGCCGAGAGCGCATGGGGCGAAGATGTCGCAGCGAACACTAGTATATTTCCTCAGGTTTACCAACTTGAAATCGATCTTTATTCCTGAGATTTGCAATGTGATCCTCATTAATATCGGTGGCGATTATCCGGCAGTTGTCTCGTTTTAACGAGTTCGGCCAGTCTGCCCCCGGTTTCACCGACACCCTGGATGGCAACGGTAAGTCCGTCCAGCTGCTTCTCTTTTCAGTTTATGCCGAACGCTGGCCCTGATGGCGCAGTAGACGCCGTAGGCAGTAAAAGGGCTAGGGTTGCCGCTGGCGCCGACGGTGGCAACATGATCTGTTTTTCGCTTGAACACCACCATGTCCTCAATGTTGAGTTGACATCTTCAGCGGTGATATATCGTCCGTCGAGGAACTCAACAAAATTGCCGATTTCTTCGAACAGGGCGACGCGATTGGCTTTCGAGCTCCAGGTCGGTGTGTACGACGCTCTTGCCACCGCCTAAAGGCAGTCTGGCGAGCGCGTTTTTATAGGTCATTCCTTTGCTCAACCGAACGCATCTGTCAGCGCTGCCTGTTCATTTTCGTAATGCCAAACCCTGCAGCCTCCCAGAGCCGGCCCACGGTTGGAATTGTGAATGGCAATCCAGGCAGTAAAGCCGATCTCCTGATTATCACACCTGACGACCTCTTCGTAACCGTCGATGTCTAAGGTGGTGTATTTATTCATGACGGACTCCTGTGCCGCTAAGTTCAAGGCCTTGACAACGCTTGCAACCTGCACCTCAGAGGAGAGGAGCGGATAAGACGTCGCGCAGTCGGCCAGAGTGCACCTCCAGGTTCCTGGTCTAGGGGTAGTGTTGTATGTATAAAATAAAATTTGCTTAAATAAAACGAAATTATATCCTATGACTGCAGTCTATTGACAAGTTTGCTGGCTTCGGCGAGTTATTCGGTGAATTAATCCGGTTCTGGATATTTTTTATGGGCTCTTAGGCCGATTGTATGTATTCTGGTGGGCAATGTCATTTCAGGCTGACTGTTATCGATACCTTGGCATCCAAAAGAGAATATATTTATGACGAAAAAACCCAGCTATGAAGAGTTGGAGAAGAGAGTAGCATTTCTGGAAAACGAATCATCAAAACGAATACGTTTCGAACAATTTAACTGCACGCTGTTAAAAATTTCCAATGCTATAAACACCTCATCCAGCCTTGACGAATTTTTCAAGAGACTCCATGTCGCTCTGAGTTCAGTTATTGATACGAGCAATTTTTTTATCGCTTTATATAATCCAACCAATGACAGTGTTACCTTTCCATACATCGTTGACTCTGTAGATGGATGTTATCCGCCGGTTATTGAGATCAGCAAAACTGAATCATTAACTGCAGAGGTCATCCGCACCAGAAATCCTCTCCTGATGACTAAAGCGGAAATATTGCTTCGCCGATCCAGGAGTCATCTGGCAATTCCCACCTGTACAACTTCGGAAATATGGCTGGGAGTTCCTTTGTTGAGTAAAGAAAAAATTCTCGGTGTACTGGCTGTGCAAAGTTACACTGATCCGCATTGTTATGATCAACTGGACCTTGATCTCCTGGTTTCAGTGGCCGATCTGGTCTCTATTGCGATTGAAAATATAACAGCGGAAGAATCGTTAAGGGCAAGTGAAGGCAGATTTCGAACAATTGTTGATCTTGCCATAGACGGAATGCTGCTCAGTTCAAGTGAAGGTCTTATCATTGAAGCCAACAAGAACATGTGCAAATTAAGTGGCATACCTCGTGAGAAACTGACTGGTAAGTATATCAGTGAGTTACATTTCACGAAAGAGAGTATGGAACGCTTCCCAATGCGCTTTGATTTGCTCAAGAAAGGCAGGAGCAGTAATAAGGGAACGGGTGCTTGTTCGTCCTGACGGATCTGAAGTATCTGTTGAAATGCGGACCAAAATGATGCCTGATGGCACATATCAATCGATTTTCTCTGACATCACTGAACGTATTCAGCAGGAAAAGGCCCTGCGCGAAGTTGAAGAACGTTTTCGCCTGGCTTTTATCACAAGTCCGGACTGCATCAATATTAACAAAATGGATGGAACATATGTCGATATTAATCAGGGCTTTACTGAATTAATCGGATATTCCCGGGAGGAGGCCATCGGCAGATCTTCTGTCGATATTCATGTTTGGGACAATCCGGAAGACCGCCAGCTTTTTGTGGAAAGATTGCAAAAAGACGGCCAGATCAGGAGTTTGGAATTCAGATTCCGTATGAAGGATGGTACCAAAAAGATCGGCCTGTTGTCGGCGAATATTGTCACACTAAATGGAGAGCCGCATATCCTCGCCGTTACAAAAGATATCTCACACCTCAAAAAAATCGAAAAAGAAAAACACGAACTTGAAGTCAAGTATATGCACTCGCAAAAGATGGAAGCGATTGGCACCATGGCAGGTGGCATAGCCCATGACTTTAATAATATGCTGGCAGTGATTATCGGTAATGCAGAGATGGCTTTGCTGGATATTCCCAAAGAGAATCCGGGAAGGCATTGTGTCGACCAGATTATTCTTGCATCCCAAAGGGTTAAAGAACTTGTTAAGCAAATCCTTACGTTTAGCCGGCAAACTAATCAGAAACTACTCCCAGTAAAATCGTTTTCGGTTATTGAGGAATCATTGAGACTGCTTCGTTCAACTATTCCAACAACGGTCAATATCGTTCACAATTTCAGTGCAGACAACGATACGATAATGGCTGATGCGCCCCAGCTCCATCAGCTACTTATGAACCTGTGTACCAATGCTGTTCATGCCATGGATGAAAAAGGAACACTCGAAGTTGCCGGTGTACTGGTCGACCTTGCAGCAGAGGACCTCGCCGGTCAACCCGGTTTGCAGCCCGGACAATATGTCAAACTCAGTGTGAGCGATACGGGCTGCGGTATCGCCGAGGAAATTAAGGATCGAATATTTGATCCTTTCTACACCACGAAAGGTGTTCAGGAAGGTACCGGAATGGGCTGTCCATCGTCCTTGGGATCGTGGAAAGTCATGGCGGTTTTATTCGGGTTAACAGTGCGCAGGGTGAAGGGACAACGTTTGCCATATATTTTCCGTTAATTGAAATTGAACCGATGGAGAGTGTAGAGAAAATCTCTGAACAATATTCACCGAAAAATGGCCGGATTCTTTTTGTCGATGATGAAGATATGATAACCACGGTGGGCGGCAGCATGCTTGATCGTCTGGGCTATATGGTAACAGTGAAAACAAGCAGTATTGATGCGTTGGAAAATTTTAGGTCTGATCCTGAGGCGTTTGATCTGGTAATAACTGATCAGAGTATGCCGAATATGTCAGGTGCGGAATTGTCAATGGAACTGTTGAAAATCAGACCGGATATTCCGATTATTCTGTGCACCGGCCATAGTAAAAAACTCACTAAAAAAGATGCCCAAAGGCTCGGTATCAGAAAATACCTCAATAAACCTTTTGAAAAGAGACAGCTGGAACAATTAATCAGGGAAATCCTGGAGGAGTAAGGCACATTGTAAAATATTTTTCCCTCGGGCGGATGGATGTAGAAAGAATCCGCCAGCACCTCGATATGGATGGGGAGCGACTGAGCCCGAATAGAGGCTACCTGCCTATTTCGCACCATAACGCCACCCGGAACGGTTCTTTTCCTCTGGCTATTTGGTCAGGTTTTTGTGCATCAGCAGTGCATGACCGCCGTCCTGGTAATAACCATAACGGAAACCATGCTGCTTGAAGCCACACTTTTGGTAAAAAGTAATCGCCGCTTTATTCCTGTCGCTTACTTCCAGAGTGAGGGTGGTACAGTTTGCCTTGTCGGCAGCGTTCTCCAGAATCGCGACGAGCTGCGAACCAATACCACTATTTCTGGTTGAAGCGGTGACACCCAGGGCGTAAATTCTTTTTTTACAACTGTTCTTTCTGCCGAGCAAGATAGCAAAGCCAACTATTTCATCTGTTTTCATGCATTTTCGCTACGATGACAGTCGCCCGCTGAACCAGGTACCGTAAATTTTTCCTTGAAGAGTGATCGGTCATGAAAAGACCCTGTTCAAGGACAACAAGCTGATCGACATCGGCCAGTGTGGCTGAAGTAAAAATATAATCGCTTCTGTTCATTTGTGCTGCCTGGTGTTCAGGCCTGTTGACTTCTCAAAACCGCTCTTTTTACCTTTGCAATCGCGACTGATTATAGCCATGAAAAAAATGAACTTCCAGAATAATTCTGTAAAATATTGTCCGGCTGTGGACATCTGGATAGTGTGGTGTCAAATTATCCTTCTCTACTGGCCGAAAAAAGTCTAAAAATGCCAGATTGAGGTCTTTTGCGGGATAAAAAGATCCCAACCGGTGCTTTCGGTTTGACAAGGTCCGGAATTGTTTATTATATCATCTACTAGGCACTGCACCGTTCATCGATTTTCTCAACACCATACCGGAAAGGGCAATATGAACAGCAGCCGGCAAGCGATCTCGGTCGAGAATCTCCATAAAAGCTTTGGTGTAAATGAGGTCCTGAAAGGTGTTGATCTCACTGCTACGGGCGGGGAAGTTATTTCTGTGCTCGGGTCGTCAGGGTCGGGCAAAAGTACGCTTTTGCGCTGCATAAATCTGCTGGAAATACCCAACAGCGGCATCATCAGGGTGGCGGGTGAAGAGGTCCTGATGAAAAAAAATCGGCGGGGAGAGAATCAGCCAGCCGATAAGAGACAGGTGGAACGAATCCGGGCGAAGCTGGCCATGGTCTTTCAGCAGTTCAACCTCTGGTCGCATATGACCATCCTTGAAAACGTCATGGAAGCCCCTGTTCATGTGCTTAAACAGGCGCGTAAGGTGGCCCGGGAGAGGGCCATCCACTATCTTGAAAAGGTGGGAATCGGCGATAAGCTTGATGCCTATCCCGTTCATCTCTCCGGAGGGCAGCAGCAGCGGGCCGCAATTGCCAGGGCCCTTGCCATGGAGCCGGAGGTTATTCTGTTTGATGAACCCACCTCCGCCCTTGACCCGGAACTTGTGGGCGAGGTGCTGCAGGTCATGCGGGATCTGGCCTTTGAGGGGCGGACGATGATAGTTGTCACTCATGAGATGGGTTTTGCAAAGGAAGTCAGTTCCCGGATTATTTTCCTTGATCAGGGGCTGATCATTGAAAATGGCACCCCGGCTGAGGTCTTTGGTCGCCAAAGACTGAACGGTTTAAGGCGTTTGTTGCTGCCATGATGTAATTGAATCATTGGTTGTTAAAAAAAATTATTTGGGAGAGGGAAAAATGAAAAGGATACTGGCTGTTGTCTGTAATGTGTATGTTTTCTGGCGGCGAGTGGTTCGGCTCTGGCAAAAGACTGGACGAAAGTGCGCATTGGCGTGGAAGGTGCCTATCCCCCGTTCAGCTATGTGCAGCCGGATGGCGAATTGGCTGGTTTTGATATCGATATCGCCAAGGCCCTCGGCAAAGCTATGGGCGTGGAAGTGACTCTGGTTGCCCAGGATTGGGATGGTATTATTCCCGGTCTTCTCGCTAAAAAATATGATGCGATCATTGCCTCCATGTCGATAACCGAGGAACGACTGAAGAAGGTTGCCTTCACCGACAAATACTATCAGACCCCAGCTAAATTTGTTGTCAAGAAAGGGGTGATGGACACCTTCTCCCGCGAGGCGATCAAAGGAAAGTCCGTTGGTGTCCAGCGGGCCACCATTCACGATAAATATCTCACCGACAATTACGGCAATGACGTAGAAATCAAGCGGTATGGCACCCAGGATGAGGCCTACCTGGATCTCACCGCCGGTCGCGTGGATCTGCTGCTTGCCGACAGTGTCGCTCTTTCGGATGGTTTCTTGCAGAAGGAAGAGGGCAAGGACTATATGTTTATCGGGCCTGATCTCAGTGACCCTAAATGGTTCGGAGAAGGTGCCGGTATTGCCATCCGCAAGGAAGACAAAGAATTGGCTGAAATGTTTAATAAAGCCATTGATACTATTCGGGCAGACGGAACCTACAAGGCTATTCAGGACAAATACTTCGATTTCAATGTCTATGGTGAATAGAAATACACGCTAAATTGTCTTTCCCTGTCGGCTCTGGTCCGACAGGGAGAGGCTGTTTGCAGCTCTTTTCTCAACCAGGTGACTATGTTCTCACTGCATGGCTATGGACCAAGTATATTTGAAGGAACTCTTCTGACCCTTGAGGTTTCGATTGCCTCTCTTTTTGTGGCGATACTTCTGGGTGCAGCCGGCGCGATGGCCAAGCTCTCGCGTTCATTGGTGCTGAGCAGCCTGGCCAAAACCTACACCACCGTTATACGCGGTATTCCCGATCTGGTCCTGATGTTGCTGGTTTTTTTTGGCGGGCAGGTGTTGATCAATAAGCTCGCACCTCTGGTTGGTTACGATCAGTATATTGATATCAATCCCTTTATTGCCGGGGTTTCGACTATCGGGTTTATCTTCGGCGCCTATATGACCGAGACCTTTCGGGGAGCAATTCTCGCCGTCAATCGGGGCCAGTTCGAAGCGGGATATGCCTACGGTATGAGCGGTGGTCAGGTTTTTGTCCGAATCCTGCTGCCGCAGATGGTGCGGCACGCTATTCCCGGTTTTGGCAATAACTGGCTGGTGCTGGTGAAAACCACTGCTCTTGTGTCGATTATCGGCCTCGATGACATGGTGCGCAAGGCAGGCATGGCCGCCGGGGCGACGCGTATGCCGTTTACTTTTTATGTTGTGGTCGCCATTAATTATTTGCTCATCACCACTGTTTCCATTTATCTGCTGAAGTATCTGGAAAACCGCTACAGTGTCGGCGTGAGGAGGGAATAGAGCGTGGATTTTTCAATTATTACCGGCAATATCGATATTTATTTGCAGGGCTTGAAAAATACCCTGATCCTGGTGTCCATCTCCCTCTTTTTGGGTCTGCTCTTTGCCATTCCCCTGGCAGTGCTCAGAGCTTCAGGAAATATTTATATCCAGGCCCCCATCAGGGCTTTTGTCTTTTTTTTTCGGGGAACCCCGCTTCTCGTCCAGATGTTTCTTATCTATTATGGCTTCGGTCAGTTCGATTTCATGAAAGAAAGTTTTCTCTGGCCCCTTTTTAAAGAGGCATATTTTTGTGCACTTTTCACTTTTTCTTTAAATACCTGCGCCTATACCACCGAGATTTTCCGGGGTGCCATTGTGGCAACCCCCCATGGGGAGATTGAGGCGGCCAGAGCAGCCGGGATGTCCACCTTTCTGATGCTGCGGAGGATTGTGCTGCCCAGTGCTTTCAGGCGTGCGCTGCCTGCCTATTCCAATGAAATCATATTTATGCTCCATGGCAGCGCTCTGGCCAGTGTCATCACTATTATTGATATAACCGGGGCGGCAAGGATCGTCAACTCAAGGTATTACAGTCCCTATGAAGCTTTTCTCACCGCTGCCGCTTTCTACATGGCGATCACCTTTACCATCGTGTTTCTGGTAAGGCGGTTGGAAAAACGCTGGCACGGACATTTATTGCCCGCCGATCAGAGTGTGAGTAAAATTGAGGCGCCGGTATGACAACAAGACGAGTACAGCAGCATCTGCTGCCGGATTCCGCTGTGGGCACAGAGAGGAAAATGATCAGTGTTCATTTCGGACCGGAGAAGAGCAGGCGCAAGGTCTATATTCAGGCCGGGCTCCATGCCGATGAAGCACCGGGATATCTGGTGGCCAACCGCCTGCTTGACCTGCTTGATCAGGCTGATGAGGCAGGGAAAATTCTGGAGCAGATTATCGTCGTTCCGGCAGCAAACCCCATAGGGCTGTCGCAATGGGGAACCGATACAATCCAGGGCCGTTTTGATGAGAGCAATAATATCAATTTCAATCGACGTTACTATGATCTGAGCGACGAGATAGCCAAGAAAATTGAAGGATCTGCTTGGTGGTGACGCCGAAAAAAACATCGCTCTTATCAGGAAATGCATCGGAGAAATCCTTGTTGCCAGACAGCCGACAACCGAGGCTGAGGCTTTAAAACACCTGCTACTGACGCTCTCCCATGATGCAGACATTGTTCTTGATCTGCACTGCGATCACCAGGCCTTGCTGCATGTCTACATGGGAACAGCTTTGTGGCCCGGCGGTGCTGATCTGTCCGCTCAGATGGGGGCCGGTGCGACGCTTCTGGCCAAGGATTCCGGTGATACACCTTTTGACGAAGCGAACAGTAAAGTCTGGTGGGAACTCGCCGAGAAATTCCCTGGCTTTCCTATTCCGCCCGCCTGTCTCGCGGCAACTGTAGAGCTGCGCGGAGTCGCCGATACGGAAACGGATATGACGGAACAGGATGCCAGCAATCTCTATCTCTTTTTGCAGAGGCGAGGTATGATCGCTGGTGCAGCCCCTCCTCTGCCACCGCTTATGGCCGAGGCAACCCCCCTGGAAGGGGTTGATTATGTCACTGCAACAGCACCGGGAGTTCTGTCTTTTGTTAAGCGGCCCGGGGATATGGTAACCAAAGGTGAGATTATTGCCGAGGTGACGAACCCATTGAAAAATGATGGTAAGGGAGAAAGACAGACAATTACCAGCAAAACAACCGGCGTCCTTTTTGCCCGCTGTGCCGACCGTTTTGCCCGGCCCGGGAAAATTGTTGCCAAGGTCGCCGGCACAGAGCCTCTGGAGGGGAAGGGGACGAATCTTTTGACTTTCTAAATCAGAGATAGCTTTCGTTTACACGAGTTCGGCTATTTTTTGCCAAGACATCTAGGAATGCACAATTTATGCTACAAAATGCAGCAGAAGCTACAAATAAAGTGTTTTGCAATTATTGCCCAGGCTTTTGCTGTTATCGGCTCCCCGGCTCGATTCTCTTTGTTACCGCCATCGATATCAACAGGATAGCCCGCCATTTCCATCTCAGTGACGGAGAGGTGCGGAAGAGATTTATTGAAAAAAGGAATACCTTCAAGGTAAAAAAGGATGGTTCCTGTATTTTTCTGCTCGACGGCAAACTGAGCAAGCGCTGTTCGATCCATATGGCGCGGCCACAGCAGTGCCGGGATTTTCCGTATGATGATCCCTGCCCCTATCTCGGACGTGAGGATCTCTTGGCGGCAATTTATCCTAAGGTGGCAAAAAGTCTGGGATGCAAAAGCCCCTGATACCTTCTGATTTCTCCATGTAACGCCTAGCTTATTCTACCATGAAATTGTTTTCGAAGATATATATCTACCTGCTTTTGGGCATCATCAGCATGTTGATTATCGATGGCAATTTAAATTATGAGGCTGAACTGGAACAGTTTGATATTGATATGGCTGATAATGCCAGGCAGATAGGCTGGATTGTCTCTGGGATGATTTCGCATACCTGGAAGGAGAGCGGTCCCGAAAAGGCCATCCAGCTTATTGAAGATGCCAACCGGGCCGACCATTTAATCACTATTGATTGGGTGTGGCTGGATGAATTGCAGCAGCTGCATGGGAAGGCGATTCCCGAGCTGGAAAATCTTAAGACGGCTCAACCAGGGCAGCAGGTTTCATTTATCGCCCTTGATCATCACCGACAGAAACAGCGCTATACTTTAATGCCCGTAGCCATTCCGGGGGACCGGTCCGGGGCAATCCAGCTCACCCAGTCTCTTCAGCCGCGGGCCAAATTTACCCAGAGAATGCTTCTTCGTTCGCTGTTAATTACCACGCTTGCTTGCCCTTGTCAGTGGTATTATTATCTATTTTTTTATTCATATAAAAATACGGGGTCCCTTGGAAAAACTTTCCCGAAAGGCGATTGAGATAGGCAAGGGTAATCTGACGCCGGATCTGGAGATTAAAGGAGAGGACGAGCTGGTCGGCCTGGCCAGAATCATGAATGATATGTGTACCAGATTGCTTATAGCCAAGGAAAAAATTCATTTTGAGCATCTCGCCCGGCTGAAAACCCTGGAACAGCTGCGGCATACCGAGAAATTATCAACAGTCGGCCAGATAGCCGCTGGAATTGCCCATGAAATAGGCACGCCGCTTAATGTGGTTGATGGAAGGGCAAAAATGATTATTTCCGAGCCGCTGGAGCACTGATGAAATAGTCAATTGTGCCAGAATCATCAAAACCCAGGCTGAACGAATGACGCTGATCATTCGGCAGTTGCTTGATTATTCCAGAAAGAAAAAATCTCACCCAAAAACCCTGGAGAATGTAGACGCTGTTGTTAACCAGGTTTTTCATCTCCTTTCACCCATTGCGGCCAAACAGGGCATTTCTCTGGTGGTCTAAACATTGCCCCGGCAACAAAGATGGGCTGCCGCATGGATGGGCAACAGATCCAGCAGGTGTTTATGAATGTTATCATGAACTCAATTCAGGCAACACCGAAGGGAAAGAATGTGCAGGTTGACATCTCCAACACCAGGCTTAAATCGATGATGCATACCGACGATCAGATGGGAAAATTTATTCGAATCGATGTGATCGATGAAGGAGAAGGCATTGCTGAAGATCAGCTGCAGGAAATTTTCACCCCGTTTTTCACGACAAAACAGATAGGCCTGGGAACGGGGCTCGGTCTCTCCATCGCCCGGGAACTTCTTGAAGAACATGGCGGATGGATTGAAGTTGAGAACCGTCGGCCCAGGGGGGCCCGATTTTCCATCTTTCTGCGACTTGAGGAGACAGAACAATGATTGGACACATCCTCATTGTTGAAGATGATCGGGATATGTGCGAGATGCTGGATGTCGGTCTGTCCAGACGTGGTTTCACCACCTGTTCTTATGTGAGCGGGCTGGAGGGTGTGGCCGCGATCGATCTTGAGCAGCCGGATGTTATTCTGACCGATATTAATCTGCCGGATGTCAGCGGCATGCAGGTTTGCCGCGAGGTGGTGGCGAAGTGGCAGGAAATTCCGGTAATAATGATGACTGCTTTTGGCTCCATGGAAACGGCCATCGAGGCTATCCGGGTCGGCGCCTATGACTTTATTACCAAACCGCTGGATATGGATATCCTGGCTGTTGCTTTACAGCGGGCGGTGGATCACCGCAATCTGAAGCAGCAGGTGCAGGTGCTGAGCGAGGCTTTTGAACGGATTCATTCCTTCTCCGGGCTTGCTCGGCGAGAGCAAGGTCATGAAAGATCTGTTTTCCCGGCTGGAGCGAATTGCCGATACCGAAACCTCGGTGCTCATCACCGGAGAGAGTGGGTCGGGCAAGGAGCTCACCGCCAGGGCCCTGCATGAGTACAGCCGGAGAAAGAGATAAGCCCTTTGTGGCGATAAACTGTTCGGCGCTTCCCGACAACCTGCTGGAAAGTGAGCTTTTTGGTCATGTCAAAGGAGCTTTTACTGATGCCTGGCAGGACCGCAAAGGTTTATTGCTGGAGGCGGATGGCGGGACGCTCTTTCTCGATGAAATCGGCGACATTCCCCTGGCCCTGCAGCCTAAACTGCTGCGGGTTCTCGAAGAGCGCATTGTGCGACCAGTGGGCGGCAACGATGAAATAAGGGTTGATGTGCGGGTGATAGCCGCCACCAATATTGACATTGATCGGGCCGTCGCCGAGGGCTTGTTTCGTGAAGATTTATACTATCGACTTAATGTGATTACCCTGGATATTCCCCCATTGCGGACGCGAGGGGCGGATATTCTCCTGCTGGCTGGAAAATTTGTCAGGGATTTTGCCGCTAAACAGGGCAAGAAGGTGACCGGGCTGGCTGAATCTACAGCAAAAAGATTGCTGGGCTATGAGTGGCCGGGTAACGTCAGGGAACTCCGCAACGCAATGGAGCATGGGGTGGCCATGACCCTGTTTGATAAGATTGTTCCGGAAGATCTGCCGCAGAAAATACGTGAGTCATACCGGGAACGCCCTTTTTCTTGAAACGGACAACCCGGTGGAGTTGATATCTCTTGAGGAGATGAGCAGGCGCTATATTGCCCATGTCCTTAAAAAGGCAAAGGGCAACCAGTCTGTTGCGGCGCAGATTCTGCAAATTGATCGCAAAACCCTGTATCGGAAACTGCAAAAACTGAACGATTAAACCGCTCCTATCATTTCATCTTCATCCCTCCACTCCCCAGCCTCTTCTTGCTGGGGCACATATGCCCATGTGGGCATTATGCCCCAGCAAGAAGAGCCTCTTTATAGAGTATCTCTTCTCTTTTCATCCTGTCGCTGTCTCTGAGTGAAAATTATTATTGTAATGTTATCAATGCGATACCTTAGATTATTTCTAGTCAGTTCTTAAATGGCACACCATATGCTATCCCGAGTCAAGATGATAGCGGCCTGGGATGAACAGGATCAAGAAAATAGAGCAATTTTCCGGGATATCCACGGTGAGAATAATAATCGGAATTTTTCAAAACAAAGAGGATGTGACCAGATTCCACAGATATCGAATGCTCGATATTACCTCGCTTACGGAAGTTGGGCCGTTTTTTTCGAAAAATCAGGCTCTTTCCTGGATGAAGGAACTGCACAGCCAAATTGAGAACAGTGAAGTCGCCCATATTCCTGAAAGTGGAGATAACCAGTTGAAGTGGTATGGATTTACCTTTGAGGAATGAGAAAAATCCTCACATTTACCATGGGAGTTGATTAAAAATGTCATCGTATCTTTCAGTAAAAGATTCGTTTTTCCCCTTCCTTGCCAATGGAGCAACACCATCCTGTCACATCAGAGGGCGGATGATTCCCTTCAAGGAGTTTCTTCCCCGGCTGAAAAATTATTGTCTTTCCCTTGGCTTTATAAAGCCGATTGTCAGATCCTGAATCGTCGACGGTCAGAATACTTGCCGACAGCATTCAGAGCTACTTTTTGCTCGAAAAACGACTTGCACGTCGATAATCCTTTCGACCAAGGTTCCTTATGAACCGAGTTGGGGAGTGTACGGAGGATTACCCCGTCCACTCATTCATGAAAGAACCGAGCATCATCTGGAAGGGACGACATCAAATTTTATTGCTCCATATCTCCAGCAGTATCAGTTTGCCCAGAAACATATTTACCTTGCCTGCAAAGAAGAAGACCAGTATCTCATTACCCTGCCATCAGACCTTATAAAAAGCGGGAAAGAGCATGATGGCAAGAATCTGAAGATCCTTCTGGATAAAATTGTTGAGGCCGATGGGGACGGTCACTTTTCCCCTCTCGGCATTTCCGATACCTCGATTTCCTTTCAGGATTTCAGATCAATTTCTCCAGCTTCTCAGCGAGAAACGTTTTTCCTGGATGAGCGGAAGGGGTCAGAGAATCGGTAAATTCCTTACCGAAGATTTGTTCGAATTTGCCGAGGAGAAAAAAGAAAACAGCAGCCAAAGTGAATTTGTCGAAACACTTCTGCCGGTTATGAATCACATAGTAACAAATGAAAATCCCCAACTGCAGGCGGCGCTTTTCCATCTGCAGAATGAATTTTCCCGGACCGTCGATGATGTGCAGAGCACCGACAGGCAGAAAGACTCTGAGAATCTGCTTTGTATTGCCGGATTAGATATCGATGTGGCGGCTTTCAAAGGAAGAGGGAAACGCTATTTTGTACCGTGGGCTGCCTATTGGCAACAGGGTCGGAACACAACAAGAGGACGCAAGGCAGCTGGAACAGGATGATCTGTTTGTCGCCCTGATGGCGCAGGAAAAACAGTGTCTGGTTTAAGTCAGCGAACAGTGTTTTTGGTGACTGTTGAAGAACGTTTGTAAAAATGAGTATTGTAGATGTTGTGGAGCATTGCGCCCGGTGTGAAAACCCGTCTGGGAACAGCAATTTCGGTGTAAATTGGTTTGCCAGATACCGCGGACAACAAGAAAAACTACTAACAAGAACCGATGAATTCTTTTCTATTATCCCTTGCAATTATTGTCGCGGGGGGAGCATTGCCCCTTCTGACGTATCGTCAGTTTGTGCTGACCAAGTGTATCTATATCGGTGTAACGACACTTGGCTGTCTCTTTGGATTGTATGCCATCCTTTCTGCCATTGCTGATCCAGAGAGTCTGGCCTGGTCCTGGTCATGGCTGCATTCGTTCACTCTTTCCTTTACCTTTGATTCGCTCACCTTCTTTTTTCTGCTGCCAATTTTTCTCATCTGTCCTCTGGCGGCTTTGTACAGTTTCTGCTATTTCGAGCGCGCGTGAGAATTCGCTTCAGGACGGCAATCAGTTACTTCTTTACCAATCTTCTTATCGTCTCCATGGCCCTGGTCACGGCCGCAGCGAACATGCTGGCTTTTGCTCTGGTCTGGGAGATTATGTCGATTTCTTCCTATTTCCTTGTGATGTATGACTATGAGAAGATCGACGACCAGAACTGCCGGCTATCTCTATTTTCTGTTTGCCCAGGCGGGGGCTTTGCTCATATTTGCCGCCTTCGGGGTTATCTTCAGCCATACCGGCAGTCTTGATTTCAGCCAGATTGCTGCCATCCCGGAATCCGCCAAATTGGTTGTCTTCTTGTCTGGCCTTTTTTGGTTTTGGTTCAAAGGCTGGTATTTTCCCTCTTCATATCTGGCTGCCCCATGCCCATCCCGCCGCACCGAGCCATATTTCGGCAATCATGTCGGGGGTCATGATCAAAATGGGCATTTATGGAATTCTCAGGATCTATTTCCTCCTTGCCGCAACAGACATTCGCATCGGTCAGGCGGTGCTTGTTTTTGGCATGGTTTCAGGACTGCTCGGTGTTCTGTATGCTCTTGGCAAACACAATATAAAAAGACTGCTTGCCTATCACAGTGTCGAAAATATCGGCATCATTCTTATGGGAGCCGGGCTCGGCATGATTGGCGTTGCCGAGGAAAACACGGTCATGGCCGGTTTTGGTTTCGCCGGTTGTCTGCTGCATGTGCTGAATCACTCCATCTTTAAATCACTGCTGTTTCTTGGAGCGGGGGCGGTCATCAAGAAGACCGGAACCAGTCATGTTGATCAGCTGGGTGGCCTGATGAAAAGGATGCCCGTTACCGGGAAAACCTTTCTGGTTGGTTCCGTGTCCATCTCCGGTCTTCCGCCTTTTAATGGCTTTGTCAGTGAATTTTTGGTCTATTTTGCCGCCTTCCAGGGTTTGCAATACACCCATTCGACCTTGTTGCTGGCGATGATGGCGATCATCTCCCTGGCGGTGATCGGTGGGCTTGGCCTCATTTTGTTTTACCAAGGTTGTGGGCATTGTCTTTCTTGGGTGAGCCTCGTACCGAAATGGCGCAGCAGGCAACCGAGGGAGGCTTGGCCATGATGGTGCCGATGGTTCTTCTGGCCGGTGCATGTCTTGTTATCGGTATCTTTCCCGCAAGTTTTATCAAGCTCGCCTTTGGAGGTTTGGCGGATATCACTCTTCTTGGTCAGGTCGATACTGCAGCTGGTTGAGACGATCGGTGCAAATCTTGGCACTCGGCTCCCGCCTTTTTCTGGCGATTTTCTTTTTTGTCGTTCTTTGCAGAAAACTCCTCTATTGGCGCAAGGAAATCACTGCAGGACCCACCTGGGGCTGCGGCTTCACCAGACCCACCACGAGAATGCAGTATACCGGTACCTCCTATGCCAGGAGTGTGGTCGATTTTTTCCGTCCCTTTGTCTTGATTAGGGAGACTGATGTTCGCCTGAAGAAGATCTTTCCGGAGCGGACCAGATATGAGAGCCGGGTCGATGATATCGCCGAGGTCGGCATGAACCAGGGGATTGCTCTGCCTCTTCTTGCTCTCTTGGGGAAACTTCCGCTGGATACAGCATGGAAATGTCCAGCTCTATATTGGCTATATCATTGTGGCGATTCTGATTCTGTTGCTGCTCTTGTTTATATAACAGACCTGAAATCTTGGTCTGATGTTCAAAGGAATGAGTATGGAATCTTTTTTATCACTTGGTATAGCTCTTTTGTCAGCGCCTTTGTTTCCGGGAATTATTTTAAAGGTAAAGGCCTTTTTTGCCGGGAAGAAAGGTCCGCCGCTGTTGATCAAGTATTACACCTTGATGAAGCTCTTCCGTAAAGGATCTGTCTATAGCACCACCACCAGTTTTGTTTTTAAACTGGGACCCCTTGTCTCCTGTACCGGGGGAATCATGATTCTGTTGTTTTTCCCGCTGGCGGGTATTGCTCCGGTCGTCTCCTTTCATGGGGATGTTCTGGTGCTGTTTTATGTTCTGGCCACGGGACGATTCTTTACCATCGCCGCAGCCCTTGACACCGGATCGCCCTTTGAGGGCATGGGGGCTGCCCGTGAAGCCTTTTTCGGCACCCTGGCCGAAGCCTCTATTTTTGCCATCCTGATCCTCTTTTATCGAATGACCGGTGCGCTCAGTTTTGGCGAATATTTTACCGGTGCAACCCCGATCAGTCTGACGGGGCCGGCTGGAGCTCTGCTGTTGCTGGTCATTGTTGCCCTGTTTATGGTGCTGCTTACTGAAAACTCAAGAGTTCCAGTTGATGATCCGGCCACCCACCTGGAACTGACCATGATTCATGAAGTGATGATCCTTGATCACAGCGGTCCGGATCTTGCCCTTATAGAACTTGGGTCTTTTTATAAACTGTTTTTTTATTCGGCCTTTCTTCCCTCGATTGTCTGCCCGCTTAATCCTTCCAGCGGACTGTTGAATCTGCCGATTTTTTACGGGGTAATGGTGCTGGTTTATATGGCCATTGGTCTGGTTGAGTCGATCATGGCCAGATTCAAGATGAACCTGGTGCCAAAGTTTGTCCTGACCTCCAGTGTGCTGGTTGTTTTCGCGGCAATTCTTAACCATGGGATTTATTAAATGAACAATATAAATGACATAATCATGGTCGTTATCCTGCTCTCCGTGCTCTTGTCACTGGCGTCCAACCGGCTTGTTTCTCTGGTTAAGATCATGGCGGTGCAGGGAATTATGGTCTCTCTCCTTCCCCTGCTGCTTGAGCATCACAGCAGTATGGGCAGCGGCGGCCTGATTTTTTTCCAGGTGATGATCCTGATTAAAGGCGTTCTCATTCCAGGGCTGCTCTATGTCGCCCTGAAGCGTATTGCAATCAAGCGGGAGATAGAGCCGATCATTGGCTATCACGCCTCGCTGTTTGCCGGACTGATCATCATTTTGCTGTCGGTATTCATAACCGACAGGCTGCATCTGTCCCTGCCCCGCGGACATGAACTGCTGCTGACGACGGCCATTACCACCATGTCAGCCGGTTTTTTTCTGATGATGAGTCGCAGAAAGGCCATAACCCAGGTTATCGGCTACCTGATGCTGGAAAACGGCATCTATCTGATTGGTACAGCTCTGACCAAACATTCTCACACCATCTATGTCGTCGAATTCGGCGTGCTGCTCGATCTGCTCGTCGGGGTCATGGTCATGGGAATTATTCTGCACAATATTAATCATGCTTTTGATGATATAGATACCGATCTCCTCAATCGATTAAAGGACTGAGAAAATGCTAGAGCTTATTTTTTTACTGCCGATGTTGACCGGTCTTGTGACGCTGGTTGTACCCGCATATCTCGGGCGGGGAGTGCTGGTCGTTACGGCCTTACTCCACCTTCAGCTCACTGTCATGGCCTGGCTCGGGAAATTGCCGGTGTATGCCGACACATTTTTTGCTCAGACCCCTGAAGGGATGCTGGTCCTCCTGGTGACCTCGTTTATCTTTCTCTGCATCTCCTTCTATGCCGTAAGTTATATGCAGGAAACAGAGATGAGCAACGAACCGGTGTTTCCGGGATGCATGCTGCTCTTTCTTGGCACCATGAGTATGGTCACCCTCGCCGACCATCCGATTGTCCTGTGGATTGCCATCGAGGCAACCACTCTGGTGAGTGCGCCGCTTATTTTCATGCACCGATCTAAAGAGGCGCTCGAAGCCACCTGGAAATATGTGCTGATCTGCTCTGTGGGGATTGCCCTGGCCCTGCTCGGCTGCTTTTTTATCACCCTGTCGATTGATATTGCTGAAGTAGATATTTCTCTCAGCTTTACTTCTCTCAATCAGGTTGCCACGCAGCTGGACCCCATGTGGCTGAAAGTGGGTTTCATCTTCGTGGTGATTGGTTTTGGCACCAAAATGGGCCTTGCTCCAATGCATACCTGGCTCCCCGATGCCCACAGCCAGGCGCCGAGTCCGGCATCCGCCCTGTTGTCCGGGGCACTGCTCAACTGTGCTTTTCTTGGGATCTATAAGGTGCATACCCTGATGTATCTGGCAGGACTTGGAGAGTTTTCCGGCAACATCCTGATTGGCTTTGGTCTGCTTCTCCATGTTTGTTGCCGGAATCTTTATCCTGAGGCAACCTGATTATAAAAGAATGCTGGCCTATTCGAGTATCGAAAATATGGGGATCATTGCCTTTGGGGTAGGCATTGGTGGTTTTGCGCTTTATGGGGCGATTCTGCATATGATCCATCATTCGCTCATCAAGTCCTCGCTCTTCCTCTCCGCCGGCAATATCCTGCTTGGTTTTCATACCAAATTTGTCGATCGGATCGGCGGTTTGATCAAATATTTTCCGAAAACCTTTCTCTCTTTTTTTGCCGGTTTTGTCGGGATCTCCGGTTTGCCGCCGTTTGGTATCTTTATCAGCGAATTGTTTATTCTGATCGGTGCCTTTCAGACCGGGCATCCAATCAGCGCTGTTCTTTTTATGTTCAGTCTCGCTGCTGGTTTTGGCGGGTGCCGCTCAGATTGTCACTGATATGTCCTTTGGCGGGAGCGGGCAGGAAACCTTTGGCAAGGAAAAGCTGCTGCGTCTTGTCCCACCCTATGTTTTATTACTTGCTTCTATTACTCTCTGTGTCTGGATGCCGAGTATCGATGTACAACACTATAATGAATACCATAAAAATAATCGGAGGCACTCTTCATGGATAACCTCCTGCAGATACAAAATGGCGAATTGGTAAAAAGGTCCGCAATCCCTTGTGTTGCCTTTGATCGTTTTGCCAAATTGCTCGCTGAATTTATCAGAAAAGATGGTTTTATCGTCCAGTTTTTTGCCTTTGTTGAAGATGACAAAAACAGGCTGCTCGCCGTTGTCCGTAACAAAAATCTCTATGTGCTGAGTACCGAGGTGGGGGAAGAGTTTGGATCGTTTACCGCATCCTGCAGTGAAAAATTTCATATGTTTGAACGGGAGATTGCCGAGCAGTATGGCATTACCCCGCTCAACCATCCATGGCTGAAAATGGTTCGCTATCATGCCAATTATCGTCATGTTCCGGATGTCTTCGGTAATAATTATCAGGAAGATATTCCCGGTAATTACCCCTATTTTCAGGTTGAGGGTGAGGCGATTCACGAAGTAGCTGTTGGTCCGGTTCATGCCGGGATTATCGAGCCGGGACACTTTCGTTTTCAATGTGCCGGAGAAGAAGTATTTTCCCTTGAGATTCAGCTGGGCTATCAGCATCGTGGTGTTGAAAACCTGTTGACCGGGGTTCCCTTCAAACGGCTGCCGATTATCTGTGAGGGAATTGCCGGCGACACCAGTGTCGGCCATAATCTCTGCTGCTGTCAGGCCCTGGAGTCGCTGGCCGGTCTTGCCGTTGATCCCGGGGCCAGGGTGGTTCGCTCGATCGCCCTGGAGCTTGAACGTATTGCCAACCATATTGGCGACCTCGGTGCCTTGAGTGGTGATGTCGCTTTTAATCCCCCTGCCGCTTATTTTGGCAGAATCCGAGGTGAGTTTCTTAATCTCCTGCAGGTACTCTGCGGTAACCGGTTTGGCAAAAGTCTGGTGTTGCCCGGGGGGGTGTCGAAGATCATGAACGCGGAGCAGGTGAAAATAATCGATGAGAAACTCAAAGAATTAGAGCCTGAGATACGGCATGTCTGTGACCTGCTTTTCACCGCCCATACTGTCCAGGCCCGGTTTGAACATACCGGAACAGTCTCAAAGCAGATGGCCGAAGATCTTGGCCTGGTCGGATACAGTGGCCGTGCGTCGGGAATTGAATACGATGCACGGGTCTCTTTTCCTACTGAGGCCTATGGACCACTGCCCGCCAACCGAAATGAAATGGTCAATGGTGATGTATACAGCAGGGCGACCGTGCGTCGGGAAGAGATCATGCATTCGATGCATCTGATCAAGACACTTCTGGCCAGGACCGGTGAACCGAGTTCGAAGAGCACAATGCAGGAGATAAATCTTGAGCCGGATGCTTTTGTGGTAACCCTCAACGAGGGGTGGCGGGGTGAGTTATCGCATTGTCTCATGACCGATGAGAACGGAAAAATCATGCGCTACAAGGTGAAGGATCCGTCCTTTCACAACTGGACGGGGCTGGCAATGTCTTTGAGGAATCAGGAAATATCTGATTTCCCTCTCTGTAATAAGAGCTTTAATCTCTCTTATTGCGGTTTTGATCTTTGATGGCGTCGTAAAAATTCTTCATCTTCTTCGTTGTTACAATCTTTATATGATTGCGACGTACCGTATGTACGCCGAAATAATAGAAAAATTGCACGCCTTTAATATGAAGCTTTTTACTTATCCATCGGAAATTGAGGTTTTTACGACCTTATCTTGATGGTGTCGTAAAAACCCTCCATCAGGAATAAACAGGTAAAACCATATGCTGAAAGTTATCAGAAACAGGATCGAGCAGGGTTGCAAGACCACCAAATATCCGAAAGAACCGATAGACCTCTATAAACGGTACAGGGGGCTTCCGCTGATCAAGAGTGACTGTGATCCATCGATTATCAGTCTTTGCGAGGCCGCCTGCCCTCAGGATGCAATAATTGGCAAGGAGGCAAAGATTGACCTCGGGAAGTGTACCTTCTGTGGTCGCTGTGAAAATGTTTCGGAAGGAGCTTTTGTCACTTTCAGTCAGGATTTCGGGATGGGAACTGCCACCAGGGAGGCACTGGTCTGCGACGGAACATTGCCAATTCTTGCCGAGCATGCAAAACAACACTTTCGAAAACTATTTGGCAGATCTCTCCAGCTGCGCCAGGTGTCGGCAGCCGGCTGTAATGCCTGCGAAGCAGACACCAATGTGCTGGGCACGCCATTTTTCGATCTGGCCAGGTTTGGTATTGATTTTGTCGCTTCCCCCCGGCACGCAGACGGCATACACGTTACCGGGCCGATTTCAAAGAACATGAGAGCGGCCCTTGTTACGACCTACGAGGCAGTCCCTTCTCCTAAGGTGGTTATTGCCAGTGGGGCCTGTTCTATTTCCGGTGGACCATTTTTTGGGAGCAGTGAGATAATCGGCGACCTGAACAGTATTATCCCTGTTGATCTCTATATTCCCGGATGCCCCCCCCATCCGTTGACAACTCTTCATGCCTTGTTAAATTATTTTAAATAAAAGTTGCAAGGTTATGTTTACTTCCATCGAATAAGTGTACAAAGTAATCGGACTAAGGGGTTCGTAGGAGAGGTGCCTTGTCTCGTGCCTCTTGTGGGGTATTGTCAACGAATTGTATTAACCTCCACCTCAGTAACCAAGCAAATATTATTACAGGGAGTCAAGTGTGGCCATTATAACCATTTCAAGAGGATCTTACAGCCGAGGCAAGGAAGTAGCGGAAGCTTTGGCTAAACGCCTGGGATATTCATGCGTTTCCCGGGATATACTTCTCGAGACCTGCGAGGAATTTTCCATCCCGGAAATCAAGCTGGTAAAAGCACTTCACGATGCACCTTCTATCCTTGAGCGGTTCAGTCATGGCAAGGAGCGCTATATAAGCTATTTTCGGGCGGCCTTTCTCAATCATATGGCCAAGGATAATGTTGTGTATCATGGCCTGGCAGGGCATTTCTTCCTGCAGGACATTGCCCATGTCTGCAAAGTGAGGATAATCGCCAATATGGAGGATAGGGTCAAAGAAGAGATGAAGCGGGAGAACTGTTCCGCGGAAGAAGCCAGGTATCGGCTAAAAAAAGATGACGATGAACGGCACAGATGGAGCCTGGCACTCTATGGCAAAGATACCTGGAACTGTAACCTCTACGACATGGTCCTGCATATCGATGCCATGACGGTCGAGGATGTTGTTGATGTTCTGGTCGGTATGGTTGAAAAGGGACGATTCAATGCGTCGCCGGAATCACTCGCGTTGCTTCAGGAAAAGGCATTGATCGCCAGTATCCATGCCAAGATCGTTAACATCTCGCCGCGGGCAACGGTTGATATCGATGACGGGGTGATTACCCTCGGCAACCTCAATGGCGGCCTGAAAAATGACGGGGAATTGCGCCGGAAAACCGCAGAGAGGCTTATCCAGGCTCACGGACTGAAAGATGTGATCTTTGCCAAGCCGGTCAAGGCAAAAAAAGATCACATCAACACCTTTTATAATCTGGACATCAAATGATGGTGTCGTATTTATTCTAAAGAGTCTTCAGTTTGCCCAGGTAAACTGAAGAGCTCTGTGGTGTGGTCGGCCACTTCTGCCAAAAACAGTTTATTTCTCAGTTCGGAGGGACGGCCAAGGAGTATGGTCGTAGCTTCGGCACATTCCACCGCGGCCATATACACGGCACCAAAAGGTAAAGTGCCTGTTGAGACTTCCATGCCTCTTTTAGGCGCACTTCCCGGTGGGCCGTAAATATCTTTTAACCCGGGATCCTCCGGGTAAATGACTGTTGCCTGACCGCAGCTGCCACCGATAGCCGCTGAAATAATCGGAATCAAAGTCTTTCTGCATGCCTCCTCTAAAATGAAACGGTCGGCAATGGTGTCAAGGCAATCGATTGCCAGCTGGGTGCCATGGAGAATTTCCTGGCCGTTTTTTTCTGTAAAAAATTCCGTTACCGTGTGTACGTCAACGGCAGGATTGATCTCTTTTACCCGAAGTTTAGCCGTTTGAACCTTCGATTTGCCGACATTGGCAAGACTGCTCAACAACTGCCGGTTCAGATTACTTTCATCAAAACAGTCGCCATCGACAAGAGTGAGTTGGCCAATACCGATTCGAGCGAGGATTTCTGTGACAGTTCCACCCAAACCACCAAGTCCTATGATTGCCACATGGGAACGTAATAAGGCGAGCTGATCAGTATTGGAGAGAGATTTCTGATTGCGGCTGTACCGTTCGGGAACAATATCTGCTTCCAGTGCGGCACATTCTATTGCCCGCAGGGGCAGCCCGGTTTCTTGGGCGATTTTACATGCATCGTCAAAGACAATTGTCCTGTATAAGGAATTGTCGGGACGACTACGTTGTTGGGAGTATGTTTGCAATAAATTAAAGAGGATGTTGTTGTCCATGCGCAACCTTTTTATAAATAAGGTGTGGGAAACTTCTGATGCTATAGCGGGATCTGCCTTCATTAAGACATGTTGACTGGAGGCGGGACGTTTGTCAAGGTTCAATAATATACTTCAAATTCATACAATCCCGGATAAACCGGAGTTTGCAACTCATCTCTGATTGTAGTATACAGTGATGTGCGTTTGGAGACCTCAGGAGGAAAGTTTTTTCACCTGGGGTCGGGTGCGTTGTGGATGGGATACCTATCTGAAATGGATTGATGATATGAAAAAAGAAAAATCGAGTGGCGGCCTCTTCGGCAAGTTTCGCAAAAAGATAGCTAATAAGCAGGTCAAGGTCGAGGCTGCCGAAGAGTTGATATCTGATGATGAGAAGCATCAGATGATAAAAGAATTCGAAGCTGTGAAAAAAAATCCCGGTCACTTAACCGGGTGGGATTTTGATCGAGCATTTGACTTTATCGAGCGTTATCCCGATACTCCCCAGGCAGAAATTCTGATCGGTCAGATGTATGCGACGAGCGGTCAGACCCTCAAAGGTTTGAGCTATGCCAGCGCTGTGAAGGTTCTTGATCGAATGCCTGGCCATGCCGGCACCAAATCTATTATCAAAGGCATGTATGCACTTGAAAAAGATTACATCCAGGAACTGCGGTCGGATGTGATCGCCCATATGTTAAAAATTATCCCCGATCACCCCCTCGCCGAGGAACTGACTACCGCTCTTGCTGTGAAAAATCTCACCAATGCCTATGATTTTATCACTGCCAATCCGGAAAATGCCTATTCTAAAAAAATAATCAAAGCAATGTTTGACAGGGATCCGAATGTTGCCCTGCTGCTGCTTCAGGAAAAATTGGATCATCCTCAGGTAGAGAGTATTTTTGAAGGTATCTATAATATCACAAAAAAATCAGACATTAAGAAGTTAACTCCGAATAGCATAATCTTCATTCTCGATGTGGCGCCGGATCATCCGAAAATGTCTGAAATGATAGAGGTCTTTGTTGAAAACAACTACGTTAAGGCCTATGATTTCGCGAGAATGCATCCTGATCACGCCAAAGCTGCAGATTTGAAGAAAATGATTCTTGAGCGTAAGCCTGAGTTAAAAAAGCTCTTTGATCTCGGAGAATGACAGCTGGCGGAACACTCCGGATTCCTGCACATATTCAATAAAGACGAACTCGTAAAAACCTTAAATATCTGACGGTTAAGTAAAAAAACTTCATAGTCGAGGCGTAGTTTTTACGACACCACAATAAAGAAATCCCCGAATCAATTTATTGATTCGGGGATTTCTTTATCAATCGGCCAGATGGATGGAACCCTTTGCTATTCCTTCATCATCTGACGCAGCACATAGGGGAGAATACCACCATGCCGGAAATAGGTGACATCTACCTCGGTATCAAGGCGGGCGATAACCTCAAAGCTGAAGCTGCTGCCATCCTTTTTTTTCGCGGTAACCTGCAATGCTTTGCCGGGAGTAATGTCCGCCAATCCCGAAATTGAGTATATCTCTGTGCCGTCCAAACCCAGAGAATCAATATTTTCGCCCTTTTTAAAGACAAGGGGCAAGGCTCCCATCCCCACCAGATTGTTGCGGTGGATTCGTTCAAAGGATTCGGCAATGACGGCTTTGATGCCGAGAAGGTTGGTACCTTTGGCCGCCCAATCGCGGGAAGAGCCGGTGCCGTACTCCTTACCGCCAAGGACGATGAGGGGAGTACCTTCTTCGAGATACTTCATCGCCGCGTCATAGTTAAACATTTCAGTGTTTTCCGGCAATTTGAAGGTATACGCACCTTCCTTGGGTGCCACCATCTTGTTTTTAATGCGGATATTACCAAAAGTGCCCCGCATCATCACCTCGTGGTTGCCCCTTCTGGAGCCGTAGGAATTGAACTGGGCTGGTTCGATGCCCTGATCGATGAGATAACGGCCGGCAGGATACTCTTTTGGGATAGCACCTGCGGGAGAAATATGGTCGGTGGTAACCGAGTCGCCCAGGAGGAGAAATGTTCTTGCCCCTATAATGTCGGCAGGTGGGGCGGGGATATCCGTAAAATTATCGAAGTAGGGTGGATTCTTAATATACGTCGATTTTTCGTCCCAGTTGTAGGTGGTACTTTCTTCGACCTTGAGGCCTTTCCAGAAGGCGTCGCCCTCAAATATCTGGGCGTATTCCTGGGTGAAGGCTTCCTGGGTGACATGCTCTTTCACCAGGGCATCTATGGCTTCATTAGTCGGCCAGAGATCTTTCAGGTAAACAGGCTGATCGTTTGGATCCATGGCCAGAGGGTCAGACGTCAGATCGATATCCACTCTGCCGGCCAGGGCAAAGGCCAGGACCAGCATCGGAGAGGCAAGAAAGTTGGATTTGATCTGCTGGTGAATTCGTGCTTCGAAGTTTCTGTTGCCGGAAAGAACTGCGGCAACATTCAGATCGTTTTCTTTAATAACCTTTTCGAGCGCCGGATTTAAAGGACCGCTGTTGCCGATGCAGGTGGTGCAGCCAAAGGCGGCGATATGGAAACCAAGTGCCTCGAAATATGGCATAAGTCCGGTTTCACCGAGATAATTGCTGACGACCTTTGAGCCTGGGGCAAAGGATGTCTTGACAAAGCCTGGAACTTTTAATCCTCGTTTTACTGCCTCTCTTGGCCATTAGGCCTGCACCAATGAGGACGTGGGGATTTGAGGTGTTGGTGCAGGAGGTAATGGCGGCGATAACCACCGTGCCGTCGCTGATTTTAACTGGCTTGCCATTAAAGACGATCTCGATATCTCTTTTGGCGACGGCATGACAGGAATCATCACGATGGGTCTCAGAGCCTGATTCATCTATGAATGTTGAGACCTCTTCCTGATTGCTGTCGCGCTCGAAGTTGCAGCCGAGGATGTTGGCAAAGGCGGAACGCATTCCGCCGAGAGGGATCCTGTCCTGGGGGCGAGCCGGTCCGGCGAGAGAAGGTTCGACACTGTCCAGATCAAAGTCGATAACGGTGGTATATTCGATGCTGTCGTTTTCGCTGTAAAAAAGACTACTTGCCTTGGCAATGGCTTCGGTGATTTCGGCCTCTCTGTCCCGCCCGGTCAGTTTGAGATAGGCAATTGTTTTTTCGTCGATGGGGAAAAAACCGAGAGTTGCACCATATTCCGGGGTCATGTTGGAGATGGTGGCACGGTCAGGAATAGTGAGACTCTGCATCCCGGGACCGAAGTATTCGACAAATTTTTCAACAACTTTGTGTTTTCTGAGCAATTCTGTCAGGGTAAGAACCAAATCGGTGGCGGTGATGCCGGGCCGCAGTTTGCCGGTGAGTCGCACCCCGATAACTTCCGGAATAGACATATAGTAAGGCTGGCCAAGCATGACGGCTTCCGCTTCAATACCTCCAACCCCCCAGCCCATGACGCCGATACCGTTGATCATCGGCGTGTGCGAATCGAGGCCGACGACGGTGTCCGGGTAAGCGTAATGTGAGCGTCACCAATTTTTTCAGTGATCGTTACCCGGCCCAGATGCTCCAGATTTACCTGATGACAGATGCCGGAATTGGGTGGGACCACCCTGAAATTGTTAAAACATTTCTGGGCCCATTTGAGCAGGGAGTAACGTTCACTGTTCCGCTCATATTCCATGGCGACATTATTGGTTAAACTGAGACTGGTTCCGGAAAAATCAACTTGAACAGAATGGTCGGCAACCAGTTCAACCGGTACTCTCGGATTGACCTTGGCCGGGTCGCCGCCGAGGCTTTTTACTGCATCCCGCATGGCGGCAAGATCGACCACAGCCGGAACTCCCGTAAAATCCTGCATCAGAACCCGGGCCGGGTGATACGGTATTTCAACCGGTGCACTGTAACTTTTTTGCCATGCAGTTATGGCCCGCAAATCTTTTTCATCGACTATTTTTCCATCAAGTTTTCTGAGTAGATTTTCTACCAGAATGCGGATGGAATAAGGCAGCCGGTCAACTTTTCCAAGTCCTTGTTTCGACAGCTCCCCTATGTCAAAATAACTGTAGGATTTACCCGTCAATTTGCAATTCTTTAACGAAATCCTGACTAATCATGGTTTCCTCATATTGGTTTTTTTGCCTTAATAGAAAAGAAATAATACCAGTGATTTATAATAGGCACGAGCCACTGACTGTCCAGAAATGAGAGTGCCTCCGCGGTATTACTGGATCGCCTGCCCTCTAGAGGTGAACGAGATGCCGAGTTGCGACTGGGTGCCGATCATGACCGACTCGATAATCGGTGGATTTATCGGTTTTGCAGAATGCCATTCGACGATAAAATTTGCCCCGGAGCCCCCGGTGTTATCTTTTTGCGGTACGACAAAACGTTCTGAACCAAGGGGGCCGAGACTAAGGGGTTCTTTGATGTATTTTTTTACCAGTGCCCCTTCGGTTTCATGGTAGTTAACGGCGCTGATGGTAAGTGAGTGGTTGGGGTCGATATTGCGAATACTGAGGGTGACTGAAAGCAGCAGCGGAGTCTCCTTGTTACCGTGGTAGATATGTGAATACGCTGGAATATAAACCGTTTGGCCTGTTGTAAGCGGCAGAGGTTCGGTTGCGAAAAGTGTTGGTGGCTGGCCGAAAACCAGCAAAAACGTCAACAAAAAGTAAAATTGTGCATATTTACACAAAAACATGGTTATGCCTTTCCCTTTATTTAAGAGGAGTTGTTATGGACATGAGCAGGACTCACAGCTCTTCGGGGTGTCGATACGTTCAAGCTGCTTGATGTGGTTGCGCTCTTCTTCAATTATTCTTTTCAGTTGAACAATGGCTTCCTGGTCATCAAGAAAATTAATCAGAAATTCATAGAATAAAATTGTATCCAACTCAAGGGTTTTCGATCTGGCAATAACCTCTTCGACAGTTTTGGCATTCTGCAGCTCATTCTCGTCGATCAAAAAGTTATTCCCTTTGATCATGTCCTGCAGCAGGGTGCGACCCATGATTTCCATCTCCTGCTGTTCCGGGGTCAACCTTTTATTTGACTTGAGGCCACTAAACCATTGAGCATGATGTTTCTCTTCATCTGCCATCCAGGCAAGCATTTTTGCCACCTCAGGGTCTTTGGCAGCTTTACTGGCATTGCGGTATGTTTCTTCCCCGTTTCTTTCAATTTGTATGGCAATGTTGCGTATATCCTCAATGGTGAACATTGATCTCTCCTGCTTTTTGTGTATTAACCTTGTGTTAAGAGGGTAATGTCTACTCATTGTACAGGTTTTTTGAGCACAGAACACCCTTTTATGTAAAGAATTTGGTGAAGACCTCCACCTCCTCGCGAGGGGTCCGGTAGCTATTGACCGGGGCATCTTTATCTTCATAGCCAAGTGCCATTCCGCAGATAAGGACAGTGTCGTGGCTGTAGCCAAGAGCGTCTTTGACCAGTTCCGGATATTGGCCAAGGGCAGCTTGAGGGCACGTGGCCAGACCTTCTTCGAGGGCCGCCAGCATCACAGATTGAATAAACATCCCATAATCCAGGAAAGAGCCTTTTTGCATTACCGAATCAAGAAAGAAAAAGAGAATGACCGGTGCGTTCGAAGGCGCGATAATTGGCAACCCATTGCTCAATCCGTCCTTGCCCTGTCCCGCCGGTCGATGTTGAGGGCGCCGTAGAGTTGGGCGCCACAGGAGACCCGACGCTTCTTATAAGGTTCATGCCATTCAAGGGGATAATAGGTGTAATCCATGGTGCCGATACCGTCTTTGCGGAAGGCGGCCTCCATTGCCGTGGTCAATCTATCCTTTGTTTTTCCGGTGACAACTGCCACCTGCCAGGGTTGGGCATTGGTTCCCGATGGTGCATGGCGTGCGGCTCTGAAGAATACTGACAATTTTTTCTTTGGGAACCGGTTTATCCAGAAAAGCGCGGACGGATTTTCGCTGACAGAGTGCTTCAGTAATATTCATGATTATCTATAGGTGATATTGCATGGCCAATGGCATGCATTGTTCAGAGAGTGTTATGAATTTATGCATCATTCCAGGGTTTGGCCGACATCGAATACTTCGTGGCAGGCAGGGCAGATAAACAGCCATTTGATTTTGTCTCCATCTCGCTTCAGCATTGAATGAAAGCCATCTTTATAGCTGCAAAGAGGGCAAGTTTTAAATTCATTTTCCAATTTTACCGGGTGGATTTGGTATGCCATAAAAATCCTCAATAGTTATCTTTGTGAAATTTTACTCCCTCAAGAGGGTGCTAAGATGAGATGAATGTAAGACCTGAAAAAAAATTAATCAGGAGAGAAAATAATACCTGTTCCCGAGAGATCAATAACATCAGTGAGGAAATAGTTATCGCCGGCCGTCTTCAAACCTTTACAAATAACTGCACAACCCGCAGAGTCAGCGGTTGCTTTACCTGGTAACTGGCTCAAATGATTATTTTATGACAGATGGGAAAACTGTTTGCTTTTTGTTGCAGATGATTATCTATATCAATAAGAGATTGTTTTTGGGTTGAGGAATTATGTCTTGACAACCAATTACCTGTCATATGTGCTTTGGAATAAAAATCCCAGGAATTGTAAGATTGGTTCATACTCTAGAGTTAAAACGATAGGAGGAAAAGAATGGCGGAAGAAACAACTGTTTTAACCCCTGACGGAATAGAATCTCCAGGGGATGAGAAAGAAAAAGAATCTGGAAAATCACTGGTGGTGGCTAAAGATCTGCTGCCGGATAGTTTAATGGTAATTCCTTTGCATGATCGTCCGATGTTTCCCAAAATGATGGGGCCGATCATCGTTGATGATGCGGTTCTGCAGCAGGCGGTCATGAAACATGTCAACCAGAATGCGCCACTCTATTTTGGTCTTGTCCTGCAAAAGCCCAAAGAAGATGGGCTTGGCCCATGCGGCAGAGAATGCGGAAGATTTTTTTAAAGTTGGCACGGTTGCCCGGGTCATTCAGGTGTCGCCTTATAAGCCGGGGGAACCGCTTCAGGTACTGGTTCAGGCTCTGGAAAGATTTGATGTCGTTGCTCTGCTGAAAAAGGAAACCGGCTTTTTCGCCGACGTGAAATACTGGTATGAGAGTATTCAGGAAAATACCGAAGAGCTGAAAGCCTATTCGGTGGCAATAATTGACTGTATAAAAGAACTGGTCAATATGAACCCCTTGTTCAAAGAGGGATTGAGTCTGCTTATTGAGCGAATCAATCTCAGTGATCCAGGCTCTTTGGCCGATTTTGCCGCGTCCATGACCACCTCTTCCGGCACCGAGATTCAAAAAGTTCTGGAAACCTTCGATGTCCGCAAGCGGCTCGAGATGGTGTTGATTCTCCTGAAAAACGAAGTGGAGATCTCCAAACTCAAAGCCAAAATTTCCAAGCGGATCGAGGAACAGCTGTCCAAGCAGCAGCGTGAGTTTTTCTTGAAACAGCAGCTGCAGGAAATTAAAAAAGAGCTGGGGCTCGCCAAAGATGATACCCAGACCGAGATAGAAAAATATCAAAAACGGCTAAAAAAACTGGTGCTCTCCGAATGAGGCGCGGGAGAAGGTTAAAGAGGAGATGGAAAAGCTCAAACTTCTTGGTGCGTCTTCCCCCGAATTCAACGTCACCCGGACCTATCTCGACTGGCTGACCATTCTTCCCTGGGGTGTCTATTCAAAAGACAGTTATGATCAGAAGAAAGCGGCACGGATTCTGGACAGGGATCATTACGGTCTCGAGGATGTGAAAAACCGGATCCTGGAGTTGATATCTGTTGGGGTTATCAAAGGCGACCTGTCCGGCACAATATCTGCTCTTACAGGGCCCGCCAGGTGTCGGCAAGACCTCGATAGGCAGATCGGTGGCCCAAAGCCTCGGCAGGGAATTTTTTCGTTTTTCTCTTGGCGGCATGCGGGATGAAGCAGAAATAAAAGGCCATCGCCGTACCTATATCGGGGCAATGCCGGGAAAATTCATCCAGGCGATCAAAACCTGCAAGACGGCCAATCCGGTAATCATGCTCGATGAGATTGATAAGATTGGTGCCAGTTTCCACGGTGATCCCGCTTCCGCCCTGCTTGAAGTGTTGGATCCGGAACAGAACCGGGATTTTCTTGATCACTATCTGGACGTTCGTTTTGATCTGTCAAAAATTTTCTTTATCTGTACGGCCAACCAGCTTGACACCATTCCCGGTCCGCTTATGGACAGGATGGAGACAATCCAGCTGCCTGGGTATATCCTCGAAGAAAAAGTCGAAATCGCCAGAAGGCATTTGATCCCGAAGCAGCTCAAGGCCCATGGATTAACCTCGAAACAGATTACTCTGTCAAAAGCGGTGATAGCAGAGATCGTTGATGGTTATGCCCGTGAAGCCGGGGTGCGTGGCCTGGAGAACTGTATCAAGAAAATTCTCAGGAAATCGGTGAATAGAGATCATTGAAAATCCAGACCAGAATATCCGCATTAAGAAAGACGAACTGAAGGATTTGCTCGGGAAACGATACTTTTCCGAAGAACAGGCCTTCAAAAAGCCCCGGGTCGGCGTTATTACCGGACTCGCCTATACCAGTATGGGCGGGGCTACGCTGCATATTGAATCGGTTCCCATTCCCACTGGTCAACCCGGTTTTAAACAGACCGGTCAGTTGGGCAAGGTGATGGTTGAATCGTCGGAAATTGCCTATAATTATGTCCGGTCTTTGATGCGGGGAAATAGCAATGGCACGGAATTTTTCAATAAGAACCTTGTGCATCTGCATGTGCCGGCCGGGGCAACCCCTAAAGATGGGCCGTCAGCCGGAATTACCATGGCCTGCTCAATCTATTCAATAGCCATGAATCAGGCAATTCGCCCGAACCTGGCCATGACCGGAGAATTAACGCTCACCGGTCTGGTTATGCCGATTGGCGGGGTAAAGGAAAAGATGATTGCCTCAAAAAGGGCAAAAGTACAGGAGGTTATCCTGCCAAAGGATAATCAGGAGGATTTTGAGATGCTCCCGGATCATATCAAAGAGGGCATAACCCCGTATTTTGTTTCGACCTTTGATGAGGTTAAACGAATCTGTTTTAAGCAGGGAAGTTGAGACGTTACGAAATAGGTCAAGGATGAAAATGGAGCGGGAAACGAGATTCGAACTCGCGACGTCAACCTTGGCAAGGTTGCACTCTACCACTGAGTTATTCCCGCTCATTTATTTTCAGAAGAGGAGGTTTTTTTATCAGAACGACCCTCTGAAGTCAATAAAATTTTATAATTTCTTGTTTTCCATTGTCGGTTCTATGGAGTAAGGCGCTAATCCGGCAGAAGATCGTAATAGTAGGTGAGGATGTCGGTTCGGGTAACTATGCCTATTACCTTGTCATTTTCGATCACAGGAAGATAGCCGACATCGTTTTCAATCATTATTCGGGCGGCAATCGAAGGTTGGGCAGCCGGTTCGATGGTAATGATATCTCTGGCCATGAATGCCTTGACCGGGCTGTCCCAATGCTGTTCTTTTTTAACGCGTTTCAGGTCCCAAAGGACGATGATTCCTTGGATCTCATCGTCTTCCATGACCATTATGCCTCTGACTTTTTCTGCATGCCATCAGGGCCTGGACCTCGCGCATGGGCGTCGATGGCGTCACAGAGATGACCGGAAAAGACATGATGTCGGAGATGCGGGCACTCTCTGTGCGGTTTGCCGTAGAGCGCGGCAACAATCGTTTCCTTGATCTGTTGAGGAGACATAGTACTATTTTTTACCGCCGCTGAACCGGCTCCCGCGTGTCCGCCACCCCCGATAATGGCCATTGCCTGGCCGATGTGGATGTTTTCCACACCGCTGCGACCGATCACGGTATTCCTGTCGTCACTGGTGAAAATAACAAAAAGAGCATCGACATTGACAATTTTTCGGTACATACTGACGACGGCCGCCAGGTTGGTTACTTTCTTATCCAGACGTATCGTGTTGAAACCGATGGTGCTGCCGTTAATGATCGAATTTTTTCGGTCTCTTTCATCATTTCAAAGAGAATCTCTTTCTGGTTCTCTTCATAGGGCGGGTTGAGGAAAAAAGCGGCCACATTGAGATCGGCGCGGTTGTCGAGGAGATACGCTGCCGCCCGGGCATCTTCAGCCGTGGTCGATGGGTAGGACAGGTGACCGGTGTCCTCATAAAGCCCTATCAGCATAACAGTGGAGTCGAGCGGGGTGAGGTCCATCTGCCTCTTGCGCATTTCGCGAACGAACAGTGTCACCGTTGAACCTATCTGCTCTTTGCAGGACCAGGTCGGCACGATGTCGCCGGTTCCGGTCATATGGTGATCCCAGAGATCAATCTCCAGATCCTTCTTTGTGGCAAGTTTTTCCATCCGGTCCAGCCTTTGCCACTGGTCGGTGTCAACGACGATTAACTTTGTCACCGTTTCGTGGCGTGACCTCATGGGGTAAGGATCAGGTTAAAAGCCGTTTTATGGGTTGAGAGAAACTGTTCGACATTCTTGTTGGTCATTTTCGGCACCACCCCAACACAATCCGGGTAGAGGAGGGTTGCCGCAATAACCGAGGCCAGTCCATCAAAGTCAGTGTTTTTATGGGTCGTTGCTATAAGCATTACACAGGCTTGTCACAGGTGAAGGAAGTCTGGAGCTGATGCTACTGCAGCGGATAAACCGGACGGGGCGATTTGTCCAGATAGTAGCCCATCATCTGATTGGCGAGTTCGCTGAGCTTTTCCTGACGATTGGCAGGGGAAGGGTGGGTACTGAGAAACTGCGGCGGACCTCCACCACCCACTTTGGCCATCTTTTGCCAAAGTGTTACCGCCGCTCCGGGGTCATAACCGGCCCGTGCGGCCAGTTCAATGCCCATCTGATCAGCTTCGGATTCCGAGGTTCTGCTGTTTGGCAGGGTTATGGCTGTTGCCGCAGCCAGTGAGCTGCCACTGAGGATAGCGCCTTTATAGGCATTATCTCCCGCAGCTATGGCCACCCCGGAAAGACCGAGTTGAGTAGCCAGTGCTATGGACATCCGTTCCGCAGTATGATTAGCCAGGGCGTGGGAAATTTCATGACCCATGACCTGGGCAATTTCATCGTCGGTGGCATTGAGTTTGTTAATCAGTCCGGTATAGATGGCCATCTTTCCTCCGGCCATGCACCAGGCATTGACCATCTCCGGATCATCAATAACCTTGACGCTCCAGTCCCAGCTCCTGGTTTGTGGATAGAGCTGTATCGCTTGAGCGACGATCCGGCCGGTGATCTCTTTTATGCGTCTGGCGGTGGCTGGATTGGAGTCGATTTTACCCTCCTTTTGCAGGGGAAGAAGGGTTTGGACATAGGCCTCACGGGACGCGTCAATAGCCTGTTGCGGAGAAACGAGCATCAACTGTGAGCGGCCAGTGGGACTGGTGGCACAGGCTGAGAGACTCATCAGCAGAAAGAGTATGAATAGTTTTTTCATTGGTGGAACCTATAGGTCATAACAGGTTTAATCGAGGGATGCTTTCAGGAAATGAAGTCACCCGATAATAGGTAATTATAAACGTCAAATCACCAGGCGACAAGAGTAATAGCAGACCTGTGTGCAGTAATCGGCAGAGCCGGACTTGCCATGATCCGTAATAGCCGCTATGGTGCCGGTTACTCTTGATGGACGTGTCAAAACATAAATTTTACGACGCCATCACTATTGCAAAAAAATAATTAGCCAAACGAACAAAAGATCAATGACTTCCAATCCCAATATCGACAAACTGCAGCATCTCTGGCTGCATCAATTGCAGCTTGAGTTCGAGGAAATCTGCGTGACATATGGAGTGCATTTATCGCTGCCTGTCTTTGAAATTTCTGATGGTGAAAGAGAGCTTGGTGCATGGCATCCAGAAACCAGGACCCTGCGCATAAGCCGGCATCTGATCATTAATCACTCCTGGACGATTACCATTCAGGTGCTCAAGCATGAAATGGCCCACCAGCTCTGCACCGAACAGTTGCGCAGCGCAGGTACTCCCCACGGTGCAGCTTTTCAGCAGGCCTGTGAACTGCTGGGGGTCCTGCCGGAGTTTCGGCGGGCCGGGACCATAGTCGTTGATATTATTGAACAGGCAGGCGGCAGATCAAAAATCTCTGCGAGTGGCCGGGAATGTCTGGCCAGAGTGCGAAAAGCTCCTGGCACTTTCCCAGTCAAACAATGAACATGAGGCCGCGCTGGCCATGCAGAAGGCCAAAGAGTTGATTGAAAAATACCATATCCGGGAACTCGGCACTGGATCAGGAGTGTCGCTATGGTTGTGCTGTAATTGATCGAAAAAGAAAAAGGATAGAGAGCTATCAAAGGCGTATCTGTACCATCTTGCATGACTTTTTTCTTGTCAGGGTGGTTTTGTCCAACCTCTACGACCCGCTTCGCCACGACACCTATAAAACAATTGAACTCCTAGGTACGAAAGAGAATGTAACCATTGCTGAATATTGCTATCATTTCCTTGAAAATCGGCTGGCTTTACTCTGGAAGCTGAACAAGCATCGGTTTAAAGGTTCGACTGAGAACTGAAAAAAACAGCTACTATCTCGGATTGCTGCGTGGTTTTCACCAAAAACTGCAGGAGCAGAGAAAGGATAAAAAAGATCCCGGTACTGATTCTCAGCTGGGCAATCTGATTGTCGCCGAAGAGAAACGGCTGGAAATTTTTGTCGGAACATGCTTCTCCCCGACTCAGAAAGGCAGCTAAAAGTGGGGTCAAAGTCTACGGGACCACGTACAATGAAGGGATCGAAACAGGAAAAAACATAACCTTTGCGGAAGGGCTCTCCGGCAGGGAAAAAACTATGGCGGGTTACTGTCGGGATAAATCTTTGCAATGGACCGAGGGGAATGATAGTCATCTTTCAAACCACATGCTTTGCTGAATATCACTGCATATTCCGGTAATACCCTTACCCGGAACTATCTGAACGTGCGTGCACCATCTTCCCGCTGTGGCTTGCAAACAGCAAAACTTATAAGTAAGCTAAAAGCTGATATAATGTATTATTTTGTATTTGCCGGCAGGGTGGTGATTTTGTCCCAAGTGTTTCTTATTATAAAAAAACCAGAGTGTCGGCTGAAAATGAATTTTTTCATCATGAGAACAAAGTAATAACAGTAATGATTAATCCGGACGATCAAACGAGTAGTGATCAAGCAATTTCGCAGGAAAATCGTCGATGATCTTGAACGACAGATCCACCTGCGCACGACGTCAGCTTCTTGAAGCAAATCAACAACTTAAGCGGGAAATTGGTGAGCGAAAGCGTGCCGAGCAGATAACCCGCACGCTTTTTCGCATCTCAAACGCGGTCAACACGGCAAAGAATCTGAGTGAGCTTTACACCTCTATTCATCGTATACTTGGGGAGATTATCGATCTGAGAAATTTTTATATTGCCCTGTATCACAAACATGCCCGGAGAATTTCATTTCCATATTTCGTTGACCAGTTTGACTCGGATACTCGAATACTCTGATCGGTTCAGCGAAGAAAATTCCCTGACCGGGGAAGTTCTTCTCGCCCAAAAGCCCGTTTTCCTTAACCAGTCCGACCTGCAACAAAGAGTTGTCGAAAAACGCATTATCGGCACAGCGCCAAAGATCTGGCTAGGTGTCCCGTTAAAAATAAAGGAGGAAGTTATCGGGTTATGGCCACCCAGAGTTATGAAGATCCGCATCATTTTGATATCATTGACCTTGATGTCCTGAACTCTGTTTCCGCCCAGGTCGCTCTGGCTATCGAACGAAAAAGATATGAACAGGTCATAGTTGCCAGTGAAAGAAAATATCGCAATATCATCGAAAGTATCGAAGATGGATATTATGAAATTGACTTGCATGGCAACCTGACTCTGGTCAACCAGGCGATGTGTAAAATGCTTGGCTATGACGAAAATGATCTTCTGGGTATGAATACTGTTGGTTATATGAGCATGAAGACAGCCCAGAGAATCGATAAAGAGTTCAATGCTGTCCTAAAGAATGGACTTCCCGGAAAAACACTGGAACTTGAATTTTATCGTAAAGACGGCAATACCCGATACGCTGAGACAGTCGTCTCCGTCATTCGTAATGAAGATGATGAACCTCTTGGTTTCAGAGGTATTGCCCGGGACATAACCGAGCGCAAAGCTGCTGAGCAATCCCGCAAAGCTCTGGAAGAACAACTCCAGCAAGCCCAGCGCCTGGAGTCGCTGGGTACGCTTGCCGGTGGTATTGCTCACGATTTCAACAATCTGCTCATGGGCATTCAGGGCAGAACAACGCTCATGCTCAATGATCTTCCCGTCCTCATCCCCACCATGCACAACTCAGAAATATTGAAGAATATGTTGAAAGTGCGGCAAATTTGACAACCAGACTGCTTGGCTTCGCCCGGGGTGGAAAATATGAGGTCCGACCTGTTGAACTGAACGCACTGATTGAAAAAACTATTCATATGTTTGGCCGGACCAAGAGAGAAATCACCATCTGTACCTCACTTGCAGAGTGATCTGTGGCCGGTCGAAGTTGACACCAATCAAATTGAACAGGTTCTGCTCAACCTGCTCGTCAATGCCGGACAGGCTATGCCCGGAGGGGGAGTCATTTCAATTACCACCAGTCGGATCATGCTGGAGGAAACTGCTGCCCGACTGTATGGTATTTCTCCTGGGAAATATGCGGAGATCACTCTTTCTGATACCGGTGAAGGCATGGATAGTGAGACAATGAAGAAGATCTTTGATCCCTTCTTCACCACAAAAGCCATTGGTCATGGAACCGGACTTGGTCTGGCAATGGTATACGGTATTATCCTCAACCACGCCGGGGCGATCTCGGTGAAAAGTGAATTGCACAAGGGAACTATCTTTACCATTCTCCTGCCGGCGACGGACAAAGAAGTCTTCCATCAAACCGAAACGGTCCAAACGGTGGAAAAAGGCTCTGAGACTATTCTGCTGGTTGATGATGAGTCAATGATTCTTGAAGTGGGGCAGGAAATTCTTGCGGCTCTTGGCTATGATGTGCTGACAGCAGCATCAGGGCAGGAAGCTATTGACGCGTATAGCGACAACCAGGATGAGATTGATTTGTTTATCATTGATATGATAATGCCCCATATGGGTGGCAGCGATCTCTTTGACAGGTTAAAAAAGATCAATCCATCCGTCAAAGTGCTGCTCTCCAGTGGCTACAGTATTGACGGCCAGGCCCGTGAAATACTTAACCGGGGCTGTGATGGCTTTATTCAAAAACCGTTCAGCATTTCCCAACTGTCCGTGAAAATCCGGGAGATACTAGACTGAAGTGAACGTGGGACGGTTTCCCACGTTCACTCTTACTGAGGCCCGCACGTATTGGTGCCGTTTGAAGGTCAGCGGGGTAAGAGTGATATGTTATACCTGGTTATTTTCTTGTACAGCAAGGTGCGATGGATACCCAGTAGTTCTGCTGCTTTGACCTTATTGTATGCGGTCACTTTCAGGGCATCCTGGATTGCACTCTTTTCGGCCTTGGCGACCACCTCTTTGAGGAGTGAACTCTGGCCGCTGCCGCGACTCTCTGGATCCCGGTGCAGGTAAAATGGCAGATCGGCAGAGTTGATACAATCACCCTCTAGGGTAACCATTGTCCGCTCAATGACATTATTCAACTCCCGAACGTTTCCCGGCCAGGCAAACAATGTCCTCCCCGCGTTCCCTGAGCGGCGGAATGTGCTGTTTTCCGCCGACAAAACAGCTGCATCTGCTGGAGCGTCTGCCTGAGCCATGTAAAAGGGGAGTGGCGATTAATGTGAGGGTTTCAACAAAAAAGGTATTTGTCAGATCGAGCAACAAATACCTTTTTCAGTTTATTTCGCGCGATGAGCGGCTATCTGCCGAAGAATATATCGGGCAGGTAGGTGATAATCTGCGGGAAGACAACAAGCACGGCCAGGCCAATGACCTGAATGGTAACAAAAGGAATTATTCCTTTATAGACATCGCCCATGGTGTACTCCGGTGGCGCCACGCCCTTGAAATAAAACAGGGAATATCCAAAAGGCGGAGTTAGAAAAGATGTCTGCAGGTTGATACACACCATCATGGCAAACCAGAGCGGATTGAAGTCAAGATCCATGGCAATTGGAGTGAATATGGGCACGACTACCAGCAGGATGGCAGCCCAGTCGATAAACATTCCCATGAAGAAAACTACCGCCATCATGATGGCAAATACAACATAGGGGCTGACATCCATTCCCAGAAGAACGTCGGCGACAACATCACCGCCGCCCATGCTGAGGAAAACAACGGAGAAAAATTTACCGCCGATGAACAGGGCCATTATCATGGCAGTTGTTCGGGCTGTTGAAATGCACGCCTGGGTAATGACATCCCAATTCAGTTTACGGGTGACAAGGGCAAGGGCCAAAGCGCCAACGCAACCAAGAGCGGCAGCTTCGGTAGGGGTTGCTACCCCTGCCAGAATGGTTCCCATGACGGTCAGGATCAAACCGAAAGGAGGAACAAAGTTCTTCAATGTCATGGTAACTTTTGCATGCCGGTTGCGGTGCGATCTGCTGCCGGGATCGGTGGACCGACTTTGGGGTTGAGATAACAACGCACGCCGACATACAACAGGTATAAACCTGATAACAAGCAGACCCGGAAGGATGGCAGCGGCAAAAAGATTACCGACGGAGGTCTCTTTTTGGCCAGTCAGACCACCATAGACAACGAGCATGATAGACGGAGGAATCAAAATGCCAAGAGTCCCGGAAGAACAGATGATACCTGCGGACAAAGATTTGTCGTAGCCCCGTTTCAGTAAGGCAGGTCCTGCCATTAAACCCATGGCGACAACAGAAGCACCGACGATGCCGGTCGTTGCGGCAAAAACTGTTGAAACAACGATGACCGCCATCCCTAGACCGCCACGTAACCCGCCGAGAACAATATACAGGGCTTCAAAAAGCCCTTCGGAAACCTTGGACCGATCAAGAATCTGGGCCATGAAAATAAACAGAGGGATGGCAACCAGGGTATAGTTTAAAAAAATTCCCCAGGCATTGTTGGCAAAAAGGCCAATTAAACCGGGAACATCAAATCCGTTAGTCAGCAGGCCGAAGAAAGTAGCAACGGCGGCAAGCGTTACCGCTAAGGGGTGTCCCATGGCAATGGAACCCATTAGGGTGAGGAACATCAGTATGGTGATGGCTTCTACGCTCATTGGTGTCTTTTCTCCAGGATCAAAAGGTTTTTATTGGATTTTTTTCAGTTTACGAAGAATCTTGGATCAGCTTGGCAATCCCTTGCAGGAAGAAGAGGATAAAGCCAATCGCCATGAGTGTCTTGTATGGATAGATAGCCGGTGCCCAAGAGCTTGAAGCATGTTCCCACTGCCGCCATGAGAAAAAGGCCAGTTGGCTGGTGTAAATAGCCAGCAGGCCAATCGTAGGAATAAACAGAACTATGTTGGTGAAAATGCGTAAAATCGTACGCGATTTTTCCGACAGGCGAGATTCAAAGACATCAATAGCAACATGGGTATCGTGTTTGTGGGCATAGGCCAGAGCCAAACTGTAATGAACACCATAAATGAAAACCGTCAGTTCAAAAGCCCAGGATGTCGGCGCGTTAAATCCATAGCGCATCATGACCTCCCAGCCCACGACGGCAATCAGTGGCAATACCAGGTACGATCCATAAAAACCGATCTTTTCGTTGAGAGTGTCGATCGCACTGTCTAGCTTAATCATAAAAACCTCTTAAAAACTTTAATGTGGCTTGTGCAATTCGGGTTGAAAGATGCGGGGACTTTCCAGAGTCCCCGCATCTTTATTTATTTATTGCAGATGCTTACCTTTTACATACATCTTCGTATGGCCAGGGAGCAACGCCACCGCGTTCAAAGCGCCAGTCAGCAAAATCTTGCTTGAACTCGTCCTGGGAATCCATAACTTTTTTTACATCCGGATACTTGGCTTTCAAACCTTCAATATAGTCATGGGAGGCTTTGGCAAAGGCATTCAATGTTTCGTCATCCATACGAACAAATTCGACTTTCTCTTTGAACATTTTGACTGCTTGGGCATTGAGATTTTCCTGCCAGGCAGTGGACCAGAGCTGGGTCTCTTTTGCAGCAATATCGATGATCCACTTCAGATCAGCAGGAAGTTTGGCGTAGGCGTCTTTATTGATAAAGAAAGCACTCTGGCAAGAAGGCTGATGAACGCCAGGTTCGATAACAAACTTGGTGATTTCGTCAAAACCCATAGGATAGTTGATGGCAGGAGTACTGAATTCGGCGGCATCGATTACTCCACGTTCAAGGGCGAGATACACCTCACCACCTGGTAGAGGGGTGACGCTGGCACCAAGATTGGTCATGATGTCCATGTACCAGCCTGGAGTTCTGAGGCGCATACCTTTGAAATCTTTCATTTTAGTGGCTTTTATATTGGAGAAAAGACCGAGTTCCTGGCCGACATTACCGCCGGGCAGGGCGAAGAGATTGTAACGGCCATAGAGTTCCTGCATCATCTCCAAACCACCTCGCTCATAGAGCCAGATGTTATAGCCTTCTGCGTCAAGACCGAAAGGAACGGAAGCAAAAGCGACGAAAGGCCTCATTCTTGCCTTTCCAGTAACCTGGCCAGTCATGGCCGATTTCAGCCTGACCTTTTGAAACTGCATCAAAACTTTCCATGGCGCCAACCAATTCACCGGCAGAAAAAAGCTTGATTTCAAGACGACCACCTGATGCGAGAGCTACAGAATCAGCAAAGTGTTGGGCCAGATCGTAAAACAACAATCCTTTGGACCATGGCATAACCATTTTCCACTTAAATTCTTCAGTGGAGGGTTTGATAGTACGCAGTTCTTTTTTTACTTCATCATGGCGTTTATCGGCACCGAATTTTTCCCGTTTTGCTGAAAAGGCGTTAGGCGCCATGGTCAAGGTCGAGATCAACGCAAGACCGATTAACAATCTAAACTTTTTCATTCTTTCCTCCCTCTACTTAGGTTAAGTGGTTTAACCAGGGGGATCCCCCATATATACTCGAACAACCGCACATTGATCGGCATGATCCTGCGCTTCGAACAGTCAGCAACTTTGTGCAGTCGACTGCTCTGTTTTCAAGCTAACAGCAGGTGAACACTATCTCTATCGTGAAAAGCTGTTGCATTTATTGTGCCACAAGAATTTTCAATCGTTTCCCGAGAACTTCCCCTTGTCGGTGTCAGGGTAAGTTGAGACTATAATTCTCTTTATTGCGCTGTCCACTCTCAGACCGTCTACGCTCTGATTTGGCATTTCGGCAAGGCAAAATTTGAAATTGGTAGTACCAATTATTTATCATATAAAAAAAACTAGTCAAGAAAAAACTTGATACGCATCTCTATCTTTGATAGATAATATTCATTGGACTTAGCGTCTAAGTAATCGATACTTGAAAGCCACTTTCTTGTCTCGTCATAATCAGGCAATGGTAGTACCAATATTGGAAAGACTTGTACAGGTTGACTGTCAAATTTATGAGATTGTAGGTATTTTGTAACATGTAATGGATTGTCACAAAGTGGGTGAACATAGCGCTCTATGTACTACTATCATTTAAAAGAGAATATGAATCTCAAACCTATTAAGCCAAAACGTATTTCCGATCAGGTCTTTGAACAGATCCGTGAATTGATTTTCAAAGGTGATTTCAAAGCCGGGCAGCAGATTCTTCCGGAAAGGGACCTGGCCTTAGTCGATGGCTGTCAGTCGAACTTCGGTGAGAAACGCCATCAATAAACTTGTCACCATGGGGCTTCTTGAACATCGTCAGGGACAGGGAACCTTTGTCAGCTCCCCCGGCAATCGGACAGGGTAATCCTCTGGCAGCAGCCATGGCAACTGATGAGGCAACCTTTGCTGATTTGCTGGAAGTGCGGATGGGGTTGGAGTGCAACGCGGCGATGCTGGCGGCGCAAAGGGCCACTGATACTGATCTCAAGGCAATCGAGAAAAGTCTGGAGGAAATGGAACAGGATCTGGAGTCAACTGATAAAATCGGCACTGAATCCGATGCCGCTTTTCATATGGCGGTAACCTTTTCGACAAAAAATCCGGTTCTCATCCACCTGATGCGCAACTTCTATGATTTTCTGTTTATCGGGATCAAAAAGAATCTGACCCATATGTATATGGACCGAACATCTCTGGAGGATGTAATCGTTCACCACCGAGACAATATTTGACGCCATCCGAAGACGCTCATCCCAGGATGCCTTTGAGGCGATGCGTACCCATATTCACTATGTTCAAGAGTATTTAAGGACCCGTTGAGTAATCTTTTTGCCTATCATCTCTTTAGCTCGCCAGAGGAATAAAAAACCTGGTCAGGCGTGCATGGCTCCAACAAAGAGTTGAAAAACACAGATGACTTCAGTAAATAAAACGAGGTCGCTGGTTTTATACATAATTTTTACAGGGAGAAAACGATGAAATGTTGGGTAAAGTACTTCTATGTTCTTGTTGCAGGGCTTTTGCTGGCAACACCTGCTGCAGCAGAAAAGCAGATTAAGTGGAAGTTGGCCATGACCTGGCCGAGCACCCTCGCACCGCTGGCCTCGCCGCCTATCAAACTGGCAGAGATGGTCAGTGAGATGACCGAGGGCAATTTTATCATCAAGGTGGATGGCGCAGAGAAACACAAAGCTGCCCTTGGTATCCTGGATATGGTCAAGGGCGGGCAGTATGAAATGGGTCACAGTGCCTCCTATTACTGGAAAGGCAAAGATATCAGCACCACCATCTTCACCACAGTCCCTTTCGGTATGACGGCGTCAGAGCAAAACGCCTGGCTGTATTACGGCGGCGGGATGGAACTGATGCAGCGATGCTATGATAAATTCAATGTATATGCCTTCCCGGGCGGCAACACCGGTGTTCAGATGGGCGGCTGGTTCAGAAAAGAAATCAAAAGCCTGGCCGATCTCGACGGTCTGAAAATGCGCATTCCCGGCCTCGCCGGTGAGGTCTTTGCCAGACTGGGGGTAAACGTCACCAATATCCCGGCGGGTGAGCTCTACACTTCACTGGACCGCGGCACTATTGATGCCCTGGAGTGGGTTGGGCCTGGTATGGATATTAAAATGGGCTTTCATAAAGTTGCGCCTTACTACTACACCGGTTGGCATGAACCCGCCTCTGATATGCAGTTCCTCATCAACAAAAAAGCGTTCGAAAAACTGCCAAAGGCTTACCAAACTGCGCTGAAAGTTGCCATGCAGGCGGTCAGTGCGGATATGTTTGCCGAAAATTTTGCTGACAGTGCCATGGCCTGGGCCCAAATGAAAAAAGAATTCCCTGGAATCGAGGTAAAATCTTTTCCTAAAGAGGTCTTGCAAAAAATGAAGGAGGAAACCGATAACGTGCTTGAAGGTTACGCTGCCCAGGATCCTTTCTTCAAGGAGGTTTTGGATTCCCAGCGAAAATTCATGGCCGATGCCCGGGCATGGACCACCATGTCGGAATTTTACTATCTTGGAAACTTCGGCGGCAGTTCAAAAATAGTCTTTTCTGATGCCAATAACGCCAGGGTGATGCCGTACAAGGACATCGCCCTGGTACGTTTACGTTATAAGTTCATTCTTTCACAGAGTCGCTTCACTTTCTTTTTCCTTTCAAGCAGCCGTACTCGACACTCAATCGAAAGTTTTCCTCTTTGATCTCCGGTGTGATGTGCAGTCGAGACTGATAAATTGACAACTGATATGCAGGTTTTCAGGGAGCATTCAAGTGCACAGAACGCTCCTTGGTTGGTTGGACTAAAAACCATACACTCCAGGGAAAACAACAATCGAGATTAACACGGCGATCTGGATAAATATAAAGGGCAGGACACCGCGATAGATATCAGTTGTCTTCACCTCAGGTGGCGAAACGCCTTTAAGGTAGAAGAGAGAAAAACCAAAGGGCGGGGTGAGAAATGAGGTTTGCAGATTCATGGCAATGAGTATGGCAAACCAGAGTGGGTTCAGACCGATAATATCGGCTATGGGCAGAATGATTGGCACGACAATATAAGATATCTCGATAAAATCAATAAAAAAGCCAAGGGCCATTATGGCCAGCATGGAGAGAATCAGAAAAGTCCATTTTTCGCCGGGAAGGTTGGTCAAAAATTCCTCGACGATATAGTCAGCACCGCTGTAGACAAATACCATGGAAAAAGCCGTGGCGCCAATCAGAATGGCGAAGACCATGGCGGTGATTTTTACTGTTTCATGCAGCGACTCTTCTACGATTTGCCAGTTGAGCTTTCTGATACATCGCGGCAAGGACCATAGCCCCGATACTGCTCCGACAGAGGCCGATTCGGTCGGGGTGGCGATGCCTTCGAATATCGATCCGAAAACTAAAATTATTAGAGTCAGTGGGGGAATAATAGCAATAATTGCCTTTTTGATGCCTGTCGCCCGGCTCTCTCCTGAAGTGTCTTTTATGGGCGGTGCGACCTCTTTATTGATAAACGCAATAACGAGGATATAGATGATATACAATCCGACCAGTATCAGCCCGGGCATAAGAGCAGCCTGGAACAGGTCGCCAACGGGCAGTTGGAACACGTCGCCAAGAATTATAAGGACGATTGATGGCGGAATGATCTGGCCAAGTGTTCCGGAGGCACAGATGGTACCTGTTGCAAGTTTTTTGGAATAGCCATATTTCAGCATTACCGGCAGAGAAATTACACCCATGGCGACAACCGATGCACCAACTACTCCGGTCGAAGCGGCCAGGAGCGTACCAACCAGGACGGTACTGACAGCCAACGCCGCCACGTACTTTTCCAAAAAGGATCCCATGGCCTCCAGAAGTCGTTCGGCCAATTGCGATTTCTGGAGGATAATGCCCATAAAGATAAAGAGAGGAATCGCCATGAGGATGGTGTTATTCATGATGGAGTAGATCCGAAAAGGCATCATGGAAAACATCTGGTAAAATTCCTCTGAGACGGCGACAATGTTGAGTCGGGCAGCAGTTCGATGAGCGCAGCGGCAATTCCAAAAAAAATAGAGACAGAACCAAAGGTAAATGCCACCGGGTAGCCAATTGTCAGCATATCAGAGAGCGGCAAAAAACATTACGATACCGATCATTTCCAGCCCTATATATATTTATGTTTTTCACGATATAGCCGACAGCACTAAAGATCAGAAAAACAAAAGAGAAGGGAATCATTGCCTTGATTATCCAGCGATGGGTCAGACCACCCGGATCTTCGGATATTTCATTGATCTGAAAAGAATCCATTGACAAATCCCAGGAACCAACAGGATCAGTAAGGCAAGAGGAAGCAGAAAAAAAATAGTTCCGATGATATTTATTATTGCTTTTTTTCGGATGGAGAATTTCTCATAAAGAAAATCGACCCGCACATGGGCCTCGTCTTGCAGGGCGACTGACACACCAAAGAGGATGACGATGGAAAACAGATGCCATTCCATCTCCTGCATCCCTACGGAGCTGTTACGAAAAAAATAGCGCATAACAACATCAAAAAAGACGTTGAATGTCATCAGTAAAAGAAGGATCGAGGTATCTTGCCTGATATCCATCACCGTTTGAATAATGTTTTCGATTTTTAACAACATGTAATTTCCTGTAGTTCTTACTCCTCAACATCAAGTTCTGTCACACCAAACATATCGCCAGCACTGTTTTATCTCACCTTAGAAGCAAATTTTTTAGGTCGTCTCAGAAGGTCAAATCATTCGGAAAACACCTTCTATCCTACTAAAAAAACATATCGTATCCAAATAGAAAAACCGCCCATTCAAAAGAAGGGGCGGTTTATTATGTCTGTACCAACTGCATTTTTCTATTCGACGTCTTCCATAGCCCGGATATAAAAGTATTCTGACATCTTGGTCCATTCTCGGGCCTTGGCCATATAGGCTTTCTGCGAATCATACACTTCTTTGAATTCTGGATTTTCCTTAGGCATATCCTTCCATAACTTCGTCGTTGGCCTTTTTCATCGCTTTAAGACGTCAGGTCGGGAAAGATCTTAACCTTGATATCTGGAAATTCTGTCTTCATCTTTTCCCAGGCCCTGGCACTGGCATCAAAGTTCTCACTGTACATATCTGCAGATACGGCCTGCATGGCTAGTTTGCAGCATGCCTGATATTCCGGAGGCAATTTGTCGAATGCCCTCTTGTTGATCAAAAATTGCATGTCGGAGGCCGGCTCATGCCAACCGGCATAATAGTACGGAGCTATTTTATGGAAGCCCATTTTGATATCCATTCCCGGCCCTACCCATTCCAGGGCATCAATGGTGCCGCGGTCAAGTGAAGTGTAGAGTTCTCCCAGCGGCGATATTGGTTACGTTTACACCGAGTTTCGCAAATACTTCTCCGGCAAGTCCGGGAATACGCATTTTCAGACCCTTAAGGTCCTCAAGAGACTTGATCTCTTTTCTAAACCAGCCACCCATCTGAACGCCGGTGTTGCCGCCGGGAAAGGATAGGACGTCAAATTTGTCATACATTTTCTGCATCAGTTCCATGCCGTCGCCATAGTAGAGCCAGGCATTTTGCTCGTCAACGTCATGCCGAAGGGTACTGTGGTAAAAAATACAGAGGTGATATCTTTTCCTTTCCAGTAATAGGAAGCACTGTGGCCCATTTCATACTGGCCGCCTTTGACCATGTCGAGAATTCCCAGGGCTGCTTTGTGTTTTTCCGCGCCTTCCACCCTGATTTCAAATTTCCACCGGTCATTTCGCTGACCAACTTGGCAAGTCTTTCAACCGGTGAAGCAAGCGGGGTCAAACGTGCTTGACCAGGTCATTGCCAGTTTCCATTTGACTGTTTTTCGGCTGCTAGGGCGGGTGAGGCCACCAGCATCAGTGCTCCAGCACACAGAGGATTTTCCCAAAAGTCTCATTCCTTCCTCCACTTAATTGAATGTTGTTTCACCAGGTTAAGGGGTCAACCTGATGCTGTCTGGCGGAGTAATTTACCAACGTCATATTTAATATGAAGAAAATAACGCAACTTCTCGATAACATCAATTATTTTTAATCTGAAAACAACATGAAGTAGATCACCGTTTATTTGTCAAGTGTCCTATTAGAATATTGTCTTACTAGAGATTTTCTTGCCAAAGAGTGAGGAGGCAAGATTTACCGCCATCTGTGCTGTGCGGTTCTGGATATCGAGGATGGGGTTTATCTCCATGATATCCATGGAGTGCAGCTTCTTGGTGTCGGCCAGGATTTCCATGATCAGTTGCCCTTCCCGGTAGGTCAGACCGCCCTGGGAAGGGGTGCCGACTCCCGGGGCATCTAAAGGATCCATGACGTCGAGATCAAGACTGATGTGAATTTTATCCAAGATGACTGAATTTTTTCAGGGTCTTCGTCAGCACTCGCGCGGACGCCAATTTCATCCACCTCCCGCATGGTGAAAACTGTGCAGCCGGAGTTTCTGATTAAAACCTTTTCCTTGTCGTCGAGATCCCTGATGCCAATCAGCGCCACGTTTTCCGGTTTTACCTTGGGGCCGGGCCGGCCGAGGTCGACAAGCTCTTGCGGCCCGAGGCCCAGCAGTACTGCGAGAGCCATGCCATGCACGTTTTGACTTTCGGAGGTTGCCGGGGTGTTGAAATCTCCATGGGCATCAATCCAGATCAGGCCGATTTCGGTGTCGTGGGTTACTCCTCCCACTGTGCCGATGGCGGCAGAATGATCGCCGCCAAGAAAGATAGGGATTTCTCCGGCCGCAACAGCCTTTCTGCCAAGCTCATAGGCACTGAGGCAGCCTTTGCAGATGAGGGGGAGCCGTTCCTCCAGGCTGGTGTTGGTCAGGGCATAGTGGCCCGGGATGGTGATGTCACCGCTGTCAAAGGTCGCGTAACCGAGCAATCTGAGGCTTCTGGCCAGGTTAGCGTAGCGGACGGCACTGGGCCCCATGTCGACGCCCCGGTGATTCTGGCCGAGATCCATGGGTACTCCGATAATGCGGACTGACTTCTTCATACCGTAGCCTTTTTTCAGATTATTCCACAAGTTGACGATGAAATCCTGGACATTGGTGAGGATAGCCTGAGCCTGGGCGGAACCCCGGTTAGCCAGCTTGTCGGCACTGAATTCCGACATGTCCACGACATAAAAGTAGACCGGTCGGACCGAGCCGTCGTTCTGCACCTTGTAACCTGGGGTCATGTTGCCAAAGGCGATGGAGTGGAGCTGGGTGGCCATGGTGATGACGGTAGTGGCCTTGCGCGCGTGGACACGCATCTTATCCTGCGATTCGTAGACATTCCCGATGGTTTCCGGCAGCGGGCCATCGTCGCGGATAGAGCCGGCAAGCACATAAGGGATGTTGTTTTTCTCGCAGGCGTACATGATGCCGTCTTTAATCTCAAGGGTTTTGATGGCCTTGGCAATGGAGCCGGCTTTGCGCACTTCGTTGAGAATATCGAGATGGTTGTAATGGCCCATGGGCTGGAGCATCTGGGTGTAGATATTTTGTCCCAGCCCGGTGTTGTAGACAGCAGCTTCAATGTCATGGGTTGCCAGGGCGTTGCCGGCCATAAGGCCATGGCAGAAACCATTTTCTATCAGCCCCTGCATGGCAGCTCTGGAATCCTTGTCAAAGGCCACGGCAGGACCAAGCACCCAGACGATATGCCCATGGTCTCTGTCATGTTTGAGTATTTCGTAGAGAGCATCATAGGAATGGGAAAAAGGGGTCTCTCTTGTGCCCCGTGAACGAAAAGCGAATTTATCGGCATTTGCTGCATTTTGCTCAAACCCTTTTTCGTGAACGAGAATCCCTTCTTCACCATTTTCAGTCCGTCCGGTGACCACCATGCTGCCCTTTTTGAGGTTTCTTGCTTCAACCACCTCAATCCTGCCATCGGCAACGACAAAAACCGCATCCATGCGGCTTTCCGGAGCCAGAACCCATCGGTCTTGCGCTATTTTAATATATTCCGGGTGGTTGGATGTTGCGTGATAGTTTGCCGGGGCAATGCCGTCGGCCGGTGAGGGGACAAGGGTGGCCAAGGGGCTGTTTTGTAAATGGGCTTGTTGGAAATCCGGCGGAGTATAGGTGAAATCCAGTTTCATAACTGACCTCAATCTAAGGGTTTCTCTAATTGTATACAATTTGTGACAGTATAGACGGCATATCCTCTAAAAGCAACTCTGCTCGTGTTGCAAAAGTTTGTAACGCCATTACCCCCTGAAGAACTGCTCAACTTTGCTAAACTTAACTCGTTAAAAGTCGAATTTGACAAGTTTTTACGATACCATCAGCTATCCTGTGCCAGAATCTCCAGCACAAATTCAATGTCCTTTTTCGTATGGGCACCATTGATCTGGAAGCGGATGGACTCGTCACCTTTCGGAACAACCGGGAAAGTGAGCCCTACTACCAGAACGCCGTTGTCAAAGAGTCGTTTGACAAGGGAATGGGTCTTTGCCGTGTCACGAACCATAAGGGGCACCACCGGATGGGGACCGGGAATTGATTCAAGATGCAATTTCGCAAGCCCGTCTCTGAACTGCTTTGTTCTGAGATGAAGATTTCTCAGCAGCTGCAAACCTTCGCTGCTGTCGCAGATGTCGAGGGCCTTGGTGGCGGCCGCACAATCCGCTACACTTAATGGATTGGTGTAAATATAGGTGTCGGCCTTTTGCCTCACTGCTTCGATGAGGGTTTCGCTTGCCGCAATAAAACCACCATTGACCCCGAAGGCCTTGCCGAATGTACCGATAATGATATCTGGACTGCCTCCGGCAAATTCAGCTGTGCCGCGACCTGTGGCCCCATAGGCACCGATTCCGTGGGAGTCGTCGACTGCGGTGATTACTCCATCGCGAAACTTTTGGTGGTATTGTCCAGTGATTGCCAGGATGGTGTCGATGGGCGCATAATCGCCCCGCATACTGAATATTCCATCAAAAATTACGACGACTCGATCAATATTTTCATCGACAGAATCGAGACATCGGCGCAGCTCATCCATATTGTTGTGGGCATAGATACCCTTATTGGCGCTGGGAACTCCGGCAATACGCATGGCCCGGATGATGGAGTTATGGTTGAGCTGATCACCGATCCAATGGGTAGTTTTGTTGCCGATGGTGAGAGCCAGACCGCAGTTGGAGGTATACGCGGAGTTGAAAATTTTTGCCGCCGGTTTGTCAACAAAACGGGCGATCCGCAGTTCCAGTTCTTTATGATAACTGAATGTTCCGTCGATAAAACGAACCGCGCCCGGACCAACGCCACAGGAATGCGTCGCTGCATCGGCGGCGGCGATTATTAGCGGATGGTTGGAGAGCGAGAGGTAGGAATTGGAATTCATCCGGAGAAACTGTTTGTCTTCACCTTTCAGAGTATAGCGGGGTCCATGTTCATTCAGTTGGCGGAAGATAACCGGTGATGATCCGCTCGGATGGTTTGGCCCGACCTTCTTGCTCTATGTTAATGAGCTCCTGTTTCAGTGTTTGATCCAATTGTTTGCAGTGCCATAATCTACTCCTTCTGGTCCCAGTTGAGAATCACTTTACCCGATTGTCCGGAGCGCATGACCGCAAAGCCTTCGAGGTATTCGGTAAAGTGAAATTTATGGGTGATAAGCGGTGCGATATTGAGGCCTGACTGGAGCATTGCCGTCATTTTATACCAGGTTTCAAACATCTCCCGACCATAAATACCCTTGATGGTCAGACCGTTGAACACTACTAGTATTCCAATCAACTGGGGTGTGCTGCGGCATGATACCAAGCAGAGCGATTTTTCCCGCCATGACAGATATTCTTGAGAATCGAATCAAGGGCGGCGGGGTTGCCGGACATCTCCATGGCCACATCGAACCCTTCTTTCATCCTCAGTTCTTTTTGGATGTCAGCTATTTTTTCCTGGCTGACATTGACCACACGGGTAGCGCCCAGCGTTTTTGCCAGATTTAAGGCGATAGGGGTTGATGTCGCTGACAACCACGTGACGGGCACCGGCATGTCGGGCTATGGCGGCGGCCATGCAGCCGATAGGCCCGGCTCCGGTGATGAGGACATCTTCACCGAGTATGTCAAATGAGAGGGCAGTATGGACAGCGTTGCCGAGTGGATCAAAACAGGCCAGGATATCAAGAGGAATGGAAGAATCGCAGAACCAGACATTGGTCACCGGGATGGAGAGATATTCGGCATAGGCACCCTGGCGATTAACCCCGACCCCGCTGGTGTTCATGCAGAGGTGGCGTCGACCGGCCAGACAGTTGCGGCAGTGTCCGCATACCAGGTGTCCTTCGCCGGAGACAATATCGCCCGGTTTGAAGTCGACGACATTTTCTCCCACCTCGGCGACGACCCCGACGAATTCATGCCCGATGGGCATGGGTACCGGGATGGTCTCCTGGGCCCAGCTGTCCCAGTTGAAAATGTGCACGTCTGTGCCGCAGATAGCGGTTCGGGATATCTTGATCAACACTTCATTCTTATCCGGAACCGGAACCGGAACCTCTTCAAGCCAGAGACCTTTCTCTCTTTTTGCTTTGACCAGAGCCTGCATCGTTCTCATCATCACTCTCCTGAAAAGATATTTATCCCTCGGCAAAAGGGGAGTAAAGATAACCCCGGCTTTCTCGACCTTTCCCGAAAGGATGAGGCAGGGGAGGTAACTGTTGCATGTCGGAGCGGAAAATTGTATGCAATAAATCTGTGCTTGCTGTGGCTGTAACAGTTTTTAGGGATAAAGCGACAGTTTTATAGTCAATAGGAGTTGTTGACTTTACTCTATTGACACTGGTAATGCTCAGTTGTAACATTGGCCACACATTTTTAACCCGAAGCATCCATTCCTCTTAAACTTTGTGTCATCTTTTCAGAAACAATGCACGGAGTTTGGAAGAGGCTTGGATATCTTGGAATCAAATCCGAAGGAACAGACTATGAAAACGTTGATTTTATGCGCAGCTATTATTCTCGGCTTTACTGGATGTACGCAGGAAACCCAGAATGAGATCGGCCGGGCCGTGCAAAACTGGACGGGAACAGATGGAATCCTGGAAGTATACGCAGGAGATAAACTGGTTAAACGGTTCGTGAAGATTGACAAATTATCAACAGCAACCGCGACCAATGGCAAGACCGAACGTCCGTATCGTTTTGGTTATGGGATACTGGATGCTAATTTGAACGGTATTGTCGATCCGGGAGAGAAAAAAGTCTATTTTGAGTTCAGTGATTATTCGACTTCCTATATTTTTTACGAAAACCCGGATTAATTTGTCTCATCTCTCTTTGGTCCTGGGAATTCCGATCAATAGTGCGGAAGAATTCCCGGAGGGCAGGGGCGTGTCTCTACGGAGGGGGCTTGTTGATTTTTTGAGGGATCGCTCTGATCACACTTTCCCGGACTCCTTGAATTGCGACTGACTGGGAAATGATTATAATTAGTTGCTCAATGCAAAATATAATTCTGACAGTTAGGCGGCTTTTCTTTTTCAGTTATACATTGTTCCCGGAGTCTCGGTGAGACAACTCGGGAAGCGGGGGAGTCATGGGAAAAATAGTGCAGGTTTCAGCTGGAAAAATGGCTGTTGTGTCTCTGGTTATCGTGATGGCATTAACTCTTGCGGGGTGTGCACTGGTCGGTCAGGTCACTCAGGTGGACAATCAGATTCTCTTTGGTAACGAAGACAAAAAACAGGGTATTTTCACCCAGGGAGCATTGACTGTTGACTACAGTTATCGGCTGAGCGGAGGCAATATAAATCTGGAGGGCCAGGTCGAGTTTTTCCGGTCGTGCTGATTCGCTTAATGTCTATCTTCTGTTCGTTGATGGTGCCGGCACCGTTCTCGTGCAGAAGATAATATATTCTTCCGGATATCGCGACTCCAGCAGACAAATGTCTGATCGCACTTTTCAGCATACCTTTATTGTGCCAACAAAGGCAAAGGGTGTATCCTTTAGCTACACAGCCCAGCCATACAGGGGCCAACGGTGATCTGCAGGGCGGGGACTGAAAAGAAGAAGATGAAGATTTCTATCCCCCTCAAGGGGGGACTAAAATGAGTGCCCTTTGGGTATTGCTATCCGCTTTGGGGGGTTTTTACGACGCCATCAAAGGTGATTCTTTTGTCTTCTGGCTGATTAATTTTTCCAGTTGCAGTCTGTTTTGGAGCGGATTGTCTAAAAAGTGGATGCCGACCCCTGTCGAATCGCTTCTGACAATCTTTCCAGCGATGGTCATTTCTTCGGTTTCTATCCCCTCCCCGACAGTAATAGTGAGAGAGCACTCCTCCCCGATGGGCAGCTCACCGATAAATGGAAAAAAACAGCCAGAGAGACTGAGATTTGTTATTGCTCCCGCATGGTAAGTTTCCACCTGATATAACGAAAGGCTCGCCGGAATGTCCAGGGTAATACGGGTATAGTTTCTTTTCTCTCGTACCACAGTTAGGTTGCTATCCTTTGCGGGAAAATACCCGCTCAGTTACAGGCGAGGGAGTGTTTGATGGACTGACCAATCTTGGATATTGTTACGGGTTTTTCAATAAAATCCAACACCCCAAGGTTTCGCACTTTGATTATTTCCTCACTCTTTGCATACCCGCTGATTACAATCGCTTTTTGCTGAGGATTAATTGTTAATATTTTTTCATATGTTTCTCGTCCATTAAGGCCATCTCCCATCATCATGTCGAGGAGTATTAGATCAACAGCCTCTTTTTTGAGAAAAGCAATCCCTTCCTCTCCACTGGTGACCGAGTATGTGACATAGCCCATTTCCTGGAGTGCTCTTTCAATTATTTCATTTTGTTCCGCCTGATCGTCAATGAGGAGAATCTTTTCCCCGTTTCCCTGCAGGGATTTGGCGGACAGAATATCCTGAACAGGACAAACTGTATCATCTGTCGCGGGCAGGTAAATCTCGAAAACTGCGCCAGGGTTATTATCTTTAATCTCGATCCAGCCACAATGATCCTGCACTATATTCCAGACGATGGACAACCCAAGTCCGGTGCCGCTTTTGCCCATCATCTTAGTAGAGTAAAAAGGATCGAAAATAAACTCGGCATCTTCGGGGCGTATTCCCGGCCCGTTGTCCGAAATTGTCAGTTTGACGTAATCGCTCTCTTTTGTCCCCGTCTTATTTCTTGACAGCGGATGGGTGAACTTGCAGTTGTCGGTCGATATACGCACTACCCCATTCTCGTGTACTACTTCGAGTGCATTGCCGATCAGATTTAAAAGGACCTTATGCAGCTGCTGTGATGAACAGCAGGTGTTATGTAAATTTTTATGTAATTGTGTCTGCACAATTGCGTTTGGAAAGGTTGCCAGTCGCTCACCATGTTCGAGTGAATTAAGATGGTCCAGGACGATACTATTGATGTTTTCTACTGTTTTTTGGGATGCACCGTTCCTGGCGATTGCCACCAGATCAGAAACAACTGCAGCCGCTCTTTTTCCGGCCGCCTGTATTTTCTTGATCTGGCCGTAATATTTATCCGTTTCGTTCATCTGCATAAGCAGCAGGTCGGGATAACTGACAATTCCTGATAAAATATTGTTCAGATCATGGGCTACGGACCCGGCCATTAGCCCAAGGGCACTGAGTTTGTTGGCCTTAGCGAGTTTTTTCTGCAAATCGAGTCTTTCTTTCTCGGATCTGACCCTCTCCGAGATGTCCCTGATAACACAAACTCTTCGTGGTTTATTCAGATACGTTATCGGGCGTGATTTGATCTCAATGAAAAACTCCGTTCCGTCCTTTTTCATTCCGGAAACTTCACAGCTGCCGATGATCTCTAGTTCAATAAACTGCCTGGCCGTTTGTTTGGAAGATGGCGCAAAAATATTGCTGAGAACTATTCCCTGAAATAATTCTCCATGGGTGTAGCCAAACATCTCGAGGAACTGGCTGTTTGCTTCAATAATCCGGTCGTTTTCATAAATTATTATAGCCTCCCAGGCGGCTTCGGAGAGGATTTCAAATCTCTGTTCACTGACCTGCAGTTCACTTTTGAGTTTATTATGCTGGAGAGCCTTTTCTATTGTTTTGATCAGGGTCTCGTGATTGATTGGTTTTCTGAGGAAATCGTACGCTCCAAGTTTCATTGCCTTCACTGCGGTTTCTGCAGTGTTGATGCCTGTAAGCATGATGGCAGCGGTTGATATATTGGCTGACTTGATCACTTTGACAATCTCTGTGCCGCAGATATCAGGCAAGCCCACATCAAGGAGCGCCAGATCAAAATGATTCGTCTTTAGAAGCTCTATCGCCTCCATTCCGGTTAGTGCTTTAGTACAGTTGTATTTGAAATGCTGGAGAATATTATGGAGACTGTCAATAAAACGAGGTTCATCATCCACCAGAAGAATATTCGATTTCATGTCTATTGCATTCGCCGTTGCCATTATCTCAATTTATTTAGAGTTGGGAAGAAAAATTGAAAAACTTGTTCCATCCCTCGGACTGCTGGTATAGGAAACTGTTCCGCCAAGGTCTGTAATGGTTTTATGAACTATCGACAAGCCAAGTCCCGAGTGGCCATTCTTTTTTGTCGTGACAAAGGGGCTGTACATGCTGGCTATTACCGATTCCGGCAACCCCGGTCCGGTATCTGCAACAATAATTTCAATCCCTTCCCTGCCATTGGCCACCTCCTGTGCAGGCTGCCTGGTTTGTACGGTTATCTGCCCCCCGTCAGTCATCGCCTCAGCACCATTCTTGAGCAGGTTGATCAGTATCTGCTTGATGGCGTCCTTTGAGGTTTTTACTTTGGGCAGATTGTCGCCAGGGAGGAAGGAAATCACAATTTCTGCAGGAGCAAAGTGGGCCGACTTGACAAGCTGAATAACATCCAGAATGGTTGCGTTCACATCGGTCGACTCCAAATTCCTGACCCGATCCTTTGAGAACATATCTATCTGCCCGATCAGCGAGGATATTCGCTGTATTTCTTCATCAATGATAGATAAGTTCGCTATTGATCTGTTCGTTATCAACAAGTCTGAGTTTCATCGCCGCGATATAGTTACTGATGATGCCCAGGGGATTGTTTATCTCATGGGCAACTTTTCTTGCGGTCATTGAAATTGCGGCCATTCGTTCAGCGTCCAGTTCGGCCATTTTCTGTTTTTTCATTCTCTCCAGATGGACACATATTCCCACCTGTTGTGCTACCAGCTGCACGAGTTTGCTGTCGCTTGCATCAAGGGATTGCAGCGGCTGTGGAAGGCCTAGCAGAATGACTCCTCCAGGTTTTTTGTCGACCACGAGCGGGACCAGAAGAACGGTACTGGACTGCAGTATTGTCAGAATTTGCTGGTCCGCAAGGTTATTCTTCGCCGTATCGTCCGTTAAATAGTTCATCGCCATATCATGGTAGGTTTTGACGATGAGGCTGGAGCTTTCCTGGACTGTGAGAGTGAGTCCCTGGCTTGCCTGATGAAGACTGTTTGCCGGTGAGGTCCGGCCATGCAGGAGGACCTGGTTTTGATCCGTTAAGAAAAACAACACCTTTTCTATATTAAACAGAATGCTCAGGGTTTGCTCACAGGCCGCAATTATTTCTTCTGTATCTCCAGCCTGGGCGAGAGTCTCAAGAAACGTTGACAACAGAGAAATGCTTTTGATGCGAGTCGACAGATTTTCCTGCAAGGCCTCTTCGTGGACATCGTTTTCATCAACGAACGGAGGGTATGGTGATTCTGAAGTGGAACCTGGATCTGGAGCTTTTTCTGTGTTTCCGGCTCCGGTTGCTCCGGGAGAACCACCGGCCTCAGAGGGCTTTTGAATCCTGATTCCCAGATTTATAGCAATCTCTTCCACTTCCTCATCCACCCCTTCGACAATTTCCTGGAGATCAGAGCCGTCTAGGTCGGTCAACAGGTTGTCGATCTCAGGTTCCTGTTCGAGGTCCTCGCAGTTTTCACAGAGAAAATTGGCCAAATAGACGATTTTGACCAGGGGAAATGCCCCCTTGATCTTGTCCAGCGGTTCATGGTGGTACCGTATGGCGTCGGCGATGGTCGAGCTCATGTTCCATTTCTGCATGAGCCAGGAGCCTGTTTCAGGGTGGGTTACGGCAAGCAGTTGGTTTTCGGCCCATAGGGTGTTTTTCCGATCTTTTGTTTCTGCGAGGATTGTCTCATGTTCTATTGGGAAAGTCGAAATGAGGATGAGTCGGCCGATATCGAGGAGAAGTCCTGAGAGATACGCTTCGTCCAGGTTGCTGAAACCGGTTTTTTGGGCAATTCGTTTGGCAAGGGTGGCACACATCAAGGAGTTGTACCAGAAAACATTGATGTCGAACTGCCGGACGTTTTGAAAGCGTTTCCGCTCAAACACCTGGTGAACAGACATGGTTAACGCCAAATTTTTAATAGTGTTCGCACCGAGATAGACAACCGCCTGGTCTATCCCTTTAAAGGAAAAACGAAAACCATAATATGCTGAATTGACGAGTTTAAGAACTTTGAAACTAAGAGTCGGATCTTTACTTATTATGGCAGCTATCTCTGACGTCGGCGTATCATCATTTTCGCACGCTGCGAGCAGCTTGAGCAGAATTGCCGGAAGGGTCGGCAGGTTGTCGGATTTCTGTATGAGGGAGTAGGTGTTTTCCTTGCTGATCATGGACACTAGTCGGGTAATACGTATTAAGTGTTTGGCAACCGAGGTAGATAAGCTGCTGCCTGGAGGATTTTTTAGGTATGTTTTTTATAAAAAAATTATTTCCTTCAGGTGACTTATCTCTTCATATGTATATTGAACAGAGATCCTGCATTTTACGGTCAGGAAAGCGGTGTCTGGTTGGTGAATTGTTTATTAATTAGTATAAAAAACCGGTAACCACATAGCATTTATATGCATTTTATCAATGTTATTCTATTCTTGATCCCATTACCAGGGAAAATAACAACGGCTTAATATTATTGTGTTGAATAAAGTCACTTTTAGTTAGTTTTCAGGATGGAAGTGGGTCGCTTTGTATGTGTCAGGATAGGAAAGTTAAAGGAATATTGTTTTAATATTCTGCTGCTGTTGCTCGTGAAATAGGTACCTGTACGCTGGTCGAGTGTGCCCCGTATTCATCCGGTAGGGCTGGTGATGATATACGTCTGGGCAGCCGGCAGCCGAGCCGGGCATTAGGTAAGCACGGCAAGGCCGTTTTTAAGGTCGTCAATGAGATCATTGCAGTCTTCAAGGCCAATACTCAGGCGGATTATTGTTTTACCTGCGTACCTCGAAGGAGTGGATCGTCTTACTTTGGCGGCAGTCAGAAGACTTTTATAGCCCCCCCAACTGTAGCCAAGATGAAACAGTTCCAGAGAATTGATAAATGCCGCCAGTTGATCGTCGTTGTAGTCTTTTTTTAAAGTGAAGGCAAAAAGTCCGGAAGAACCTGTAAAATACTGCCGCCAGAGATGGTGTTCCGGGTGGCTGGGTAAAGCGGGGTGGAGAACATTGTCGACAATGGGAAGATTTTGCAGCCAGGTGGCCACGGACAGTGCCGACTGTTCGTGCTGCCGTAATCTGGTGGCGAGTGAGTGCAGTCCGCGCAGGGCGAGATAACACTCCTCTGCCGGAGTGTAAATTTCCATCTGTTTATAAAAATCGGCAAAGGTTTGGCCATAACGCTCGTTGACTGTCACTGTTCCCGCCAGCACATCGGAATAGCCGGAAATATATTTGGTGACGGAATGGATAGAGACATCAACGCCAAGCTCAAAGGGCTTCAGGTAGAGTGGCGTGGCCCAGGTATTGTCGAGAAGGGTAAGGATATTTTTTTTCCTGGCAATGGCGGTCACCGCCGGAATATCCTGAATTTCAAAGGTTATCGAGCCCGGTGACTCGAGCAGGATTAACACGGTATTTGGCCTGGATATACTGTTCAATGTCTGCGCCGACGTTGGCGGGGATGGGAGTGACCTCAACATTATACTTTTTTAAAACTTTTCGGCAGAATCGCTGGCCCGGACCGTAGGCGTTGTCACAGACCAGGATATGGTCGCCACTTTTGGTAAAGGTCAGAAGCGCGGTCTGAATGGCGGCGATGCCCGATTGAAAAACCCTGGTAACGGCCCCGCCTTCCAGTTCCCGCATTGCTTCTTCAAATTGCCGCTGGGTGGGAAGTCGGTCAGTTCCGTAGGTGACCCCCTGATATTCGTGGCGGCCGACCTGCTGCATCTGCTGATAGTTATCAAAGAGAACGGTCGAGCCTCTATAGATGGGCGGATTGATCGTCGTGGCCGAAGTAGTGTCTCTTGCAGACCATATTTTGCCTGAGATTCTGGTTTCGGCTTTTAGTCTGGGTGACTCTTCAGTCTTTTTGGCAGCCATTTTTCTGTTTTTTGTCATAATGTTTCATCAGATAATTGGGCAATTCCAGCGACAGTTGGCTGGGTGCTGACTTTTTACGAGTAGACCAGATTGGACAAGTTTGTAAAAACTTTATCGCTTTTTATATACCTTTTCCATTAACATAGTCTGAGAACGGCACCACGGGGACTGCTCAATTCATGTCAATGCGATACTGGAGCTCTCATAGTCTATGATGGAAAAGAAACCTGCAAGGATATTTTTCGATAAAAACGATTACCAACTTCTTCGTATTGTCAATGACGTGCTGGAGAAAGGGAGTCAGTCGAGGGATCTGCGCTCGCTGCTTGTTGAACATATGCATCCGCATGGCATCAAGGAGATGGCTGCTCCACGGGGATTACGTATAGCCTATGCGATTGCTGCGCTGCTCGGTTCCTTTGAGAAAGGGCAGGCGGGAGATCGGATCAAGGCCCTGCGTTCCCTTCGTGATGAAGTATTTCTCTCTGCCACCACTTTTTATCAGAAGAATACCGCCAGGGTGCTGCTCCAGATCATGAAGGATTTGCTGAGAGCTCCCGATAATGAGTTGCTTCAGCTTAAACTGGCGCATGATTTTCGGATGGTTTCCACCGGCAATCCTCGATCTGGTACGGACGGAATTGGCCAAATATCACCTTTTGGAAATGCCGGAAGAGTGGAACCAGTATGCCTTTGACGATCATGTCCACGATGCCAATACCAAAGGACGAAAGTCACCCACCCATCTGGTGATGGATGCCTGGATTAAGGGCATCCGCTTTCTCACGGTGGTCTATTACAACTATGTCAGCCCGGAGGTGATTGAAGAGCTGATAGAGGCCAGTGCCATACTCGATGTTCGGGTTCAGGTCGGTATTGAAATGTCGGCGCGATTTCGCGATAAATATGTTCGTTTTACCTGGGAACCCCATGGGTTTAACAACAATCGGGCCCTTCTCAATTTCCTTCAGGAGGAGGCGGTGATGCAGCTGATGGCAGAGGGCCGCAAGGTATCCACCTATCAGCAGCGATATGTCTTTGAAGTCTTCACTGTTTTTAACGATCGGCATCGTCACGTCCTCAACCGGGAACTGGAAATGTCTATCGAACCGCTGCTGCTCGATGATTTTCTTGGATTCATCGGGGTTGGGCAACCGTCAGTGCTGCATCTGGCCAGGTTTATTCATAACACCATTGTTAATCATATTCAAAAAGAGTTGGGTCTCACCTCAAGCATAATCCGAGAAGCAATACCCGAAAACAGCGAAAAAGTATCGAGCCGGCGTCTGGATCAACTCCAGGCTATGGATGTTGAAGCTATAATTCAACAGTTTCTGTTGCCCTCGCACAACCCGGAGGTGCACAACCCTAATCAGCCACAGGATACTCCTGACCTTCCGGAATTACTTAATCTGAGCCTCAGGACGCAGCTCAGCAGGCTGCTGTCTTTACATTCAAGTTCAAAATTTACTTTAAATCTCGGCAATCTGTCGATACAGGACACCCTGGAACTGCTCTATTCCTGCGAGGGAATGATCAGTCATATTGAGGCCTATAATCTGAAAGATGCTGCCCATGGCATGACTTCAGGCATCGGGGTCGGCCGGGGAAGCTATCATGGAGAGGCCGTTGACCTCAAAAGCCCTGAGCAGCATTACGCCCTGATAAGTGAACTGCAGAAAGCCCTCAATGAAGACAATGTCATCAGCTTGAAAAGGGTGATTCGCGCCATTATCTGGGATCATGAAGAACAGCGTCTTCGTCTCAAAAAACATCTTGAAAAACTGCCTGCCGGTCATACCGGCAGGAGAAGAGATTGAACGGGAATTTCGACAGTTGCAGGAGCGGAAATTACAGCTGATGGATATTCTTTATAATCTGGAGAATTTTCATAACTTTTACAAAAAACGTACCCTGGGCTCTCGGATCGGCTCCGGATCGACTGGTCAGGCGGAACATCAGCACGGCATGGGGCTGGTGGTGCTCGATACTTTGTCGGCGCGGGCTGAAAAAGCGGTTCGTGAGGGGATTGTCAAAAAAAAGCGGTCAATCATTCCGGTCAGCGCTCTGTTGACCTATAATGCCCACAGTCGGAGCCATGGCGAACCAGGAAAAAGCCGGGAAAACAATCTGCTCAGCAAACTGCCGTTTTTTAGAAACAGTGGCCGGTGTCGCTGGTACGACTGGAGTCTTGATGGTTTTTTAGTTCACCCTCGAAAAGCCGGGAATATAGCCACCCTCGGAGGACTTGGCAGGAACGAAGAAAAGGCCGGGCAAGGCAACATAGTTATTGAACGAAGGGCCAGAGAGCGACTTACCCATCCCTGGAAATATCTCAATACCAACCTGAAAAACAGTCTCAAGGTATTGCTCGGTTTTATACCCGCTTTTCTTACCTTCAGCCTGACCAAGGACTGGTGGCTTCTCGCTTATTTCGGGGCCTTCATCTGGTTTGGCATAACCGGATCACGCAATGTGATTCAGTCGGTACTTGGCGGAGGTGGATTGCGCCGCTCTCCCTTGCTGCCCTGGAATTCCCTGGTCAGCTGGAGCCGCATTGCCGATTCCCTGCTGTATACAGGGTTTTCCGTGCCGCTTCTTGATTATCTCGTTAAGACTTTGCTGCTTGACAGGGCGTTTGGCATCACTACGGCAACCAATCCGATACTTCTCTATGCAGTTATGGGGCTTGCCAACGGTATCTATATTTCGACCCATAACATTTTTCGCGGGTTGCCAAGGAATGCGGCTGTTGGAAATTTTTTTCGTTCGATTCTGGCAATTCCTCTGGCCATTGCCCTCAATTCACTGATTGGGCTGGTGCTTCAACTGACTGGAATTCCTGATATTGCTGGTATTTTACAGAAATGGGCGGCAATCATCTCCAAGTTAGCCTCGGATTGTGTTGCCGCGGTCATTGAGGGGCTGGCCGACCGCCAGACCAATATCCGGGCGCGACTCGCTGCCTACCAACTGAAAATCTCCCAGCTCTTTGCGGTGTTTTCCCGACTGGACCTGCAGTTTCCCGAAGAAGATGTCCTCGAGATGCTCCAGTCACCAAAGATGATGATGCAAACCCTGAACTACGAGGCCAGGGAACAGGAACAACTGATCATCGTCAATGCCCTGGATCTGATGTATTTCTGGATGTACCAACCGAGAGCCCGAAAGGCGCTGGAGATAATGTTGCAGAAAATGACCCGGGAGGAATGGCTGATATTTTATCGTTCGCAGCTGGTGCTCAATCGGCACCGGGAGATAAGTCAGGTTTTTGTCGATGGTCTGGTTGGCAAAAATTTCTCCAAGGCCCTCTCTTTCTATCTCGACAGATACGAACAGTATCTGATTGATATGGAAAAATTTGGGTTAAAAAGAAAATGGGCATAGGTGAATGGATAATTATATTGTCGAATTCCTTGTCCCAATGAGATAAAGAATAAATTTTTAAAAACAATTCCGACACTCGGCCCGAATAAGCAATATTACTCCCTGCTTTTCAATTTTCTGTGTGCTTTGCCATTGTTCAGCCATCAGTTTTGAACTCGGCTTGTCCTTATCTACTCATTAAATCCTTGTGGGATGGCAGAGATGTTGAGGGTTGGCCGAAATACTTCCACAATCGCAGGAATATCTCATTTCTTGAATTTTTTCGTTACAGACTTGGTCGTCAGCGGAACTGCATGATTTCTTTTTATATCCCTCGTTGATAGGATTACAAAGAGAGTTTGAATCATCTGCGGTTACACCACAGTTTTCACATAAATATGCCATTTTAATGTACCTCCTCTATTTTTTACTGATGATGCGCAAACTTGATAATGGCGGATACCAGACAGCTCCTGTCCGCATCCTCAAAATACCGGTTTTATCAGGATCACCGCACCATATGTTTCTGCCTATACTCCGACATTGTCAGGGACCATAATCGAAGTCACAGTACAGTTCGCAGGTCCTGGATTCGGTATCACATCTTTCGTTGTTATTATCATCAAGTTCACAAGCGTCTCGCTCAATTGTGCATTGCTCGAGGCAATCTCTGTGTTTTTGTAACGTCTCGTTAAGTATCATCTGGACACTCTCCATTGGCTTTATCTTTTATTCAAAAAACTGTATATGAGCACCCCTTTCCTGGCTCAAAGTCCTCTTCTCTCAGCGATCAAGGTTATGCACTATCCTCATTGCTAGGAGCCTGTCGGAGAAAGCCCTTTTAGTCCATTTTTTCGTTATTGGCAGAAAATTAATGCTCGCAATATTAACTATATGGCTGTGCTTAATTTCCTGCCAATGCCTCGAACTGAACCAAAATGGCAATTCTCCGACACACTCCTAGGGGCGGCGATATAGAGTCACCATCGTCTCTGAGCCTATACGTAAATGATAATGCTCTGTTGGCAAAATTCAAGGCGAGGTAGCGGCCGAATCCCGAGTAAATTAACAATATCCCGGATATTCATGTGGTACTTTTCAAGCACTGCTTTTAAAACGATTTGGACTGATAATTTGTTCTTTTTTCTGCCGGATAAGTGCAAGAAGATACTGCTCCACTTTTTTCAATGAATGATTATTTATATGTACATTGTCCACTGCGTTAAACATCACAGGTATAAGTGGGGTCCTAATGGAGGCTGGAGTATGAAAATATACAATGCAGAGCAACGTAACTATAAGGATTTGTTTTTTATCTCTGCTCAAACTGGGAAAAAAGGTTTAAAAAAACGATGAAATCCACGCGGCGAGTATGGGTGCTTATAACTATGCTGGCATTGAGTGTGCTGGCGACGGATTGTGTGGCCAATATTGTTCCATCCCCGAGAGAACCAATTATTCTCGGCGCAATCTATAGCCTGAAAGGAGAACAGGCATCTCTAGATGTGCCATCTTCCATGGGCGCCCGACTGGCAGTCGAGGAGATCAATCGGGAAGGTGGCGTTCTGGGCCGGCCCGTGCAAATTGTTTTAGGGGACGCAGAATCAACGCCTGATCTGGCCGCTGGCCGCATTGCAGATATCCTCCACCAGCATCCATCTGTAAGCGCCTTTATGGGCTTGTCCGATACCGACCTGGTATTGGCGGCCGCACCTGTTGCGGCAGATAACGGCCTCCTTTTCCTGACGTCAGGGGCCACCTCGCCTAAATTGCCCAGGCAGGTACCCGGTTATCTTTTCCTGGCGTGCTTTGGTGATAATATTCAGGCCGAGGCCGGGGCCGAATGGGCCTACGATAGCCTCTCATCCAGAACCGTCTCAGTCCTTTTCAACAAGGAGTCCACTTATACCCAATTGCTGCAAGTTTATTTCCGCAGTCATTTCGAGGAACTCGGTGGCCGCGTTCTCTCCGTTGAAGGTTACATTCCCGGAGAGGACGTAGGTTCCCTGATCGACCGATTACCGGCGGCAGACCTCATTTATCTGGCAGCGACCCCGGGCGAGGCTCTCAATGTGGTGCTGGCCCTGCGCAAAGCGGGGCATCACGCACCTATCCTGGGCGGAGACGGCTTTGACGCCGCTGACATATGGCAGGTCAACCCCGAGATCAGCAATGTTTTTTTTACAACCCATACCTATCTTGGTGAGGACAATGACGATCCGCAAATAGTTGCTTTTCGGCGGTCCTATACAGAGGCCTATCCCGGAGCCACACCAGATGCCTTCGCGGCCCTCGGTTATGATGCGGCGCGTCTCCTTTTAACCGCCGTCCGCCAGGCTGGAAGCTCCGATCCGGATGCCGTTCATGCCGCCCTGGCGGACATCCGCAGTTTCGACGGTGTTACTGGGCAACTGGGCTATCCGGACAAGAGCAGGATCCCGGTTAAAGCTGTCACCATTCTGGAAATCAAGCGGGGTGCTTACAAGCTGATTCAGCAACTATTGCCCGCTGCAACGCCGGCACCATAATGAAAAGCACTCAATCATTTGACCTCACAGAGCACCCGGAGGGCGGTCGGTTTCGCGAAGTCTTCCGCTCGGGGAAGACTGTCACCTCCCCAAGTGGCAAGATCAGATCGGCGTTGACCCACATCTATTTCTCGCTCCGTCCGGGGGAAGTCAGCAGATTTCACAAAGTGAGCTCCGATGAGGTCTGGAACCTTTACCAGGGAACAGGACTCAACCTCTATATTTGGGACGGCACATCTACGCCGCCAAAGCGGACCATCCTGTCGGCCAACAACAACTGCTTCTGCTGGGTTGTTTCAGCAGGCATGTGGCAGGCTGCAGAACCTATAACAGATGCCGTTCTTGTCGGCTGTTCTGTTGCTCCCGGCTTTGAATTTTCCGATTTCGCCCTTATGGATCCGGATTCAGCGGAAGCGAAGCTGCTCGTCTCGATAGCCCCGGAGTTGCTCAGATACACCACTTTCCGACAAGACGAGGAAGTGATTGTTAGGTCAGGGATAGCCGCCCTCTCTCTATTATTTATGGCCGGAGATAGATGATTTTCTACCTGCAGCAATGAACCGAGACCTTCAGTTTGGGCATGGTATTTTTCAGATGACTCGCAGGTTGCCCGTCGCGACTTTATGATTACCATTTGTGGCAGTCAGTACTTCTTACCAACCTTAAAAGGAGATTCCCATGCTCAATAAAAAGATGACTCAAGCTTTAAACGAACAGATCAACAAAGAAATGTATTCTGCCTACCTGTATATGTCGATGTCAGCCTATTCCGCAAACATAGGACTGAAAGGCTTTGCCAATTGGTTCATGGTGCAGTATCACGAAGAGATGTATCACGCCATGAAACTCTATGAATATATTCAACGCCAGGGTGAGGAAGTGAAACTTGAATACCATCAAGGCCCCTCCAGCCGAGTTTTTGTCTCCACTTGACATGTTTACCCAGACCTTGACCCATGAACAATACATAACCAGTTCGATAAACGAGTTGATGGAATTGGCCATCAGTAAAAAAGACCATGCAACCCAGATTTTTCTTGAATGGTATGTTATCGAGCAGGTCGAGGAAGAGGAGAACGATAATGATATCATCGCTCAACTGAAACTTATCGGGGATAATGCCCATGCATTGCTGATGCTTGATCGGGAACTTGCTGTCCGAGCAACCACGATACCAATGGATTACAGTAAGGGGGTTGAGGCTGCAGCCTAGGCCACGGCGAAAATTTCCACCCGATTTTCTGGGTTATTAGGTCCCTGCATAGGACATCCTGTTGATCGGGAATACTTTGCAGGGAACATCTTTTTTGTCCCCCGTTGACTGGACACTACCTCAGAAAATCCCTCATCGAGAAAAAAAGACCACACTATGAGCAAAACCACATTTATCCTCGCCGGTTGGCTGATTGACGGCAGCGGTGGCCCGATTCAGGAGAAAGTACTCCTGAGGCTTGTTGATGGCAGAATTGGCGCTATCGAACAGTTTAACGCAGAGACTCTCCCGGAAGCCTCCCTGGTTGACCGATTTGTCCCACTGCACCATCATACCCCCTCTTGTTGACAGCCATGTCCATTTGTTTATGTCGGGGACCATTGACAGGAGGATTCGGGAGAGGCAACTGGTCAACGGATACGATGAGCTCCGGCCGATTATTGGGCAGCATCTCCACTATCTTTTCTCCCATGGTGTGCTTGCTGTGCGAGACGGCGGAGATCGTGGCGGATTTGCCTTGCGGTACAGATCAGAGCAGGAGATGCATAAGGAGATGATTTTGAAGGTTGCCGGTCGGGCCTGGCATAAAAAGGGCCGATATGGTGCTTTGATCGGCAGGTCTCCCGGTGAACTGGAAAATCTGGCGGAAACATACACCAAAGAAAATGACAGGATTGACCAGGTTAAGCTGGTTAATTCGGGATTAAACAGTCTGAAAATTTTTGGCCGGGAGACACCACCACAGTTTTCAGAACGGATATAGCCGGGGTGGTCGCGGCAGCGCAACAGCATGGACGAAAAGTGATGGTTCATGCCAACGGCAGGCTGCCGGTGCAGTTTGCTGTAAAAGGAGGCTGTCACTCCATTGAACATGGCTTTTTTATGGGAAGGGATACTCTTCAGTTGATGGCTGAGAAAGGGACCTTCTGGGTGCCGACTCTTTTTACCATGAAAGCCTATGGGGTAAATATCAACTTTGCGCCTCCAGGAGCGGATCCCCAGGTGATTGAAAAAAATCTCAACCATCAAATTGAGCAACTGGCCATGGCGAGAGATTTGGGGGTGAATGTCGCTCTGGGGACCGATGCCGGATCTCTCGGGGTCCTGCATGGGGAATCAGTGGTTGAGGAGATGAAGCTGTTTAAGAAAGCCGGCTACAGTCTTGCGGAGATAGTGCAGTGTGCGACCAGCAATGGAGCAAGGCTGCTTGGTATCGAAGATTTTGGTTTGACTAACACCCGGCAGCGCGGCAACATTTCTGGTGGCAAGAGGGGCTCCGGCACAATTGCCGAGAAAGCTGTCATATCTTGAAGCGATATACATAGGCGGTGTACCAAGCGATCTGTACCGTAAGAACCCGGTTAAGCATGTTGCACCTGTGTAAGCTCTTGGTTGATTGCACCATCATTTTGTCGAGGTTTCTGCGGTTGCCCGCTGTGCTGGACATTTGACGACACTTCTTTTTCAATACACCACCTTCTATGGTTCACAAATATCCAAAAGATCTGGTTTTTGAACTTCTCGCTCTCTGGCGGCTCGCTGACACGGGTATCCAGGAAGGATGGAGAGGCCTGTAAAAAATTGCCCGATTTTGATGTGCTGGAAGAGCTGGTTTCCACCTGTTATCAGGTCAGCCAGATGCAGGAGGAGGCACGAGGCCTTCGTTTCAGGATAATGCTTTGTGAACCGGAAGATGTTGACGGTGATGGAGGTGGAGAAGCCAAGGGGTTGTTTACTCTGGTTTTTTCTCAAGCAAGACCCTACAATGAATACGAAATTCTAAAGCTTTGCCCGTCGATAGATTATAATAATTCGCTCATCGGCATACGCTACCGAAGATCGGAAGGACTGCAGATCTGGGGCTTGATCCATTCGGGATCCAAATGGATGCATGTCATTCATGGCGGCAGTAAACAGGCGACTCCTCTGCCATCGGCTCTGGGTATAAATGTTGTGGGCTCGGGACGATTGATTGTCTGCCGCGGACAGGATATTCTTGCCCAGTTGAGCGGCGGGAATATTATCTCCCCGACAACAAATGTATTCCAGTCACAATGGGTCGCCGAAAGATTCGGACGGGTAAGAGATGAGCTGGCCCTGTTGCATGAAGGCAACCCCGGTAACGTAAAAGCTGAGTGGGCAAAGATTGACCCGTCTTTTGTCCCTTCTTATATTTACAGTTTTTTAAACATGTTATCAGCACAATGCGCCGTTCGGGTCATGGCGGAACTATTATCTCTTTTCCTGCGGGGATGGAACCACTTGTTGTCCGTGACAATTCCTATATTGATCTGAAATATCGTTTTGCCGAAGACGGAGCCCGTAATCAGCTGAAAAAAATCGTCCTGCAGATTATGGAGGTCCTGGCCAAAAATTGCGGCAAGCTCTATGGGCCCGGCTACCGTGCCGGCTGGAAGGACTATGTGTCTCTGCAAATAGAAGACCTGGTGCAACTGGATGAGCGAATTTTTAAGTTTGCCCGCTTTATTGCCCGATTGACGGGCGTGGATGGTGCTGTAGTGACCACCGAGGGGCTCGAATTAATAGGCTTTGGCGGCATTATCCAGGGCACCATGGAGATGGGGGGCAGTGTTGCCCTGGCACTTGACCCTGAGGCCACTCGACGACAGGTTGAACTGGTTGAGAGCGTTGGTACCCGGCACCGATCACTCTATTATCTGTGCCATAAACTGCCGGACGTCCTGGGTATCATCGTTTCCCAGGATGGCAAAGCCCGGGTTGTTACCTGGTCAAGAGACATGGTGACGTGCTGGGATGTGATTCCCATTGACTTCACGTAGGTTTTTCACAACGTATACTATGTTCGCTGGGTGCGCTGATCGTATCGTTGCAGGTAGATATCCGACAGGGTGAGAAAAGCGGTTATGATCAGCGGACCGTAAATGATTCCGAGAATTCCATAGACACTCAGGCCGCCGATGATTGACAGAAACACCAGGAGGGTGTGCATTTTTACCTGGGTGCCGACCATTTTGGGCTTGACGACATATTCGATGCTGCCTGAAAGAATAATATAAAAGACAAAAAGGAAGATACCTTCGTTCAACCGGTCGCTCAGCGCTAAAAATAATGCGGTCGGAATCATGACCAGGCCTATGCCGAAGATCGGCAGAAATGCCAGAATTGCCATGATGGAGCCCCAGAGCAAAGGGGAGTTGAGCTCCATAATGGAAAACAGGGCCCCTCCCAGAATGCCCTGGATCAGGCCGCAGATGCCGTTTCCTTTGAGGATTGCATTGGCAATCTCATGAAATTTCGCGATCAGCAGATAATTTTCATCCTCGGGGAGCGGAGAGATACGGACCATGTAATCTATCAGTTTTGGTTGATCCATCAGCAGAAAAAAGATAACCAGGATCATGATAAAAAAGAGGAATAAAAACTGGAGGATGTTTGCTGCCCAGCCACTGGCCTGGCTGTAGAGGAACAGCCCTCCATTCTTAACGAGATAGGAAAAGGCATCTGTCATCTGGGTTGGATTGAATGTAACACCCATTATTTCCTGCAACTGCTGCTGAATCTGCAGGATGTAGGGGCTTTCCTGGAGAAATGTCAGGAGTTTCAAGCCTACCTGGCTGTCTCTTACCCCAGCTGACAAGGTTGAGAGCTTCGTCGGCAAGGGCAAAGACAAAAAACACCAGAGGGATAAAGACAATGGCAATAATAAGCAGACAGGTGAATGCCGAGGCCAGGGATTCCGGGAGTTTTTTGTTGGCAAAAATATAAATCGGCCGAAACAGATTGGTCAACAGAAACGACAGCACGAGAATAGACCAGAATGGCCAGAGAATACGGCCAAAGAAAAAAATCGAAATTATGAAGACCAGCAGAAAATACTTCATACTTGTCGGGCTGGGTGGCAGGTTGTTAATCTGAAGTGCTGACTTGGTGTCACTCATTGGTATTATATCTTTGTCGAAAAATAATCTTTGCGACGCTAACTATGATTATTTGGGTCTGCGGGGAATAAGAATTTGAGTTGCAATTAAACCGCAAGCTGAGGTATTCTCTCACGTTGCGGCAGGCATGCACTTGAGCGCTATTGCCCCCCAGCGAATTTTGAAGAGAAAGTATATATCCTTCATCGGATTAAGCAAAGAAAATTTAGTGGTAACTAAGTGTATCAGGGAGACTGGTAGAATGTGGGAAGATCTGGAAGTTGCACTGGAAAAAGTGAATATCGATAAATTGAAGGAAAAACCATCTGCTGACCAGCTTGGTTTTGGTGTTCATTTTACCGACCACATGTTTCTGATGAAATGGGATCGGGAAAAAGGCTGGCATGACAGCAAAATATGCCCATATCAGGATTTTACTTTGAACCCGGCGGCAATGGTTTTCCATTATGGACAGGCAATATTTGAAGGCCTTAAGGCCTATCGGGGCAAGGATGATCAACTGTTTTTGTTTCGGCCCAAAGATAATTTTGAACGTATGAACAGTTCCGCTGTGCGGATGTGTATGCCGCGCATTTCGGCTGAGAAGATGGTCAAAATTCTCAAGGCTCTGATTTATCTGGAAAGAGACTGGGTTCCTGAAGCTGAAGGCGCGACACTCTATATCCGGCCAACGATGATTGCCGCTGAACCTACCCTTGGGGTTAAACCATCCGGCGTCTATTATTTCTATATTATTTTGTGTCCGGTCGGTGCCTATTATGCAGAAGGATGCAATCCCACCAGGATCTATGTCAGTGATGAGTATGCCCGGGCAGTTAAGGGCGGCGTCGGCAATGCTAAAACTGCCGGAAACTATGCGGCCTCTCTATATATGTCTGAGATTGCCAAGAAAGCGGGGTGTACACAGGTCTTGTGGCTGGATGCCTGTGAACATAAATATGTTGAAGAGGTAGGGACCAGCAATATCTTTTTTAAAATTGACGATCAGTTGATAACCCCGCCGCTGGAAGGCTCTATTCTCGGAGGATTGACCAGGGATTCAGTGCTTAAACTTGCCTCGAGCTGGGGAGTGGATGTTGTCGAGAGAAAGATTTCCATTGATGAAGTTCTTGAGGCAAATGCAAGCGGGCGGTCTGCAGGAATCGTTTGGGACCGGCACTGCTGCGGTGATTTCACCTGTTGGAGAGTTGTTTTACAAAAACAACAGCCATGTCATCAATAACGGCCGGACAGGGACATTGTCGATGCAGATTGTTTAACGAACTGCAGGCTATTCAGAATGGTCATCAGGAAGATCCCTTTAAGTGGGTTGTTCGTGTAGCGTAGTAGATAAAAATCAATTATTCGGCAGTCTTATATATGTTTTTCAAGGGCTGCCGAATCCCTCCTGTTTTTTTTGTCTATCACCCTTGATTTTTAAAAATCAACCCCTATATTCTAGCGCAGTTTGATATACCTGCCCCGATGAGCGGGCAGAATATAACGTTGGGATTCCATGAAAAAATATAATCGATGGGCCCTTTTTTTTGAAACAATAATTGTAGTTAGGAGGTAGTAATGAAAATTCGTCCATTGAATGATCGTCTTTTGGTAAAGAGACTGGCTGAAGAAGAGAAAACTGCAGGTGGTATCATTATCCCTGACAGCGCCAAAGAAAAGCCGGCAGAGGGAGAAGTTGTGGCTGTAGGGCCAGGCAAAGCCAATGACAAAGGTGAAAGAGTTGCTCTGCAGGTAGCTGTCGGAGACCGAGTGCTGTTTTCCAAATATGGCGGTACCGATGTGAAACTTGATGGAGAAGATTACCTGATCATGCGTGAAGACGATATCCTTGGAATTATCGAGAAATAGATTGCCTCTCGGATTGTGGAAAATATCTTTGTACATGAAAAAAATATCGCGTAGATAATGAAAAAGGGAGAAATATAATGGCTGGAAAAGAATTAAAATATGGAGTAAAGGCCCGCGAGTCCATACTTGCGGGTGTAAATATCCTTGCCGATGCAGTAAAAGTGACTCTTGGCCCCAAAGGTCGTAATGTCCTGATCGAGAAATCCTTACGGCGCACCCACCATCACCAAAGACGGTGTGACTGTTGCCAAGGAGATCGAAGTAAAAGATAAGTTTGAGAACATGGGCGCCCAGATGGTTAAGGAAGTTGCTTCTAAAACTTCCGATGTTGCCGGTGACGGTACCACAACTGCAACTGTTCTTGCCCAGGCGATATATCGAGAAGGTGTCAAGCTTGTTGCCGCCGGCGGCAACCCGATGGAAATCAAGCGCGGTATCGATAAAGGTGTCGAGGTTGTTGTTGCTGAACTCGCCAAAATCGCCACCCCAACTAAAGAGCAGAAAGAAATCGCTCAGGTTGGAACCATCTCTGCCAACAGTGACGAGACCATCGGTAATATCATTGCCGAGGCTATGGATAAGGTTGGTAAAGAGGGTGTTATCACCGTTGAAGAAGCAAAATCAATGGATACCAGTCTGGATGTCGTTGAAGGTATGCAGTTCGATCGTGGCTATCTCTCACCTTACTTTGTTACCGATCCGGATCGTATGGAAGTAAGCATGGAAGATCCTTACATTCTTCTGGTCGAAAAGAAAGTGTCCAGCATGAAAGATCTCCTGCCGGTACTTGAGTCTGTTGCCAAGATGGGCAAAGGTCTGTTCATCATCGCTGAAGATGTTGACGGTGAAGCTCTTGCTACACTGGTTGTCAATAAACTGCGTGGTACCCTGAATGTAGCCGCTGTTAAGGCTCCTGGTTTTGGTGATCGTCGCAAGGCAATGCTGGAAGACATCGCTGTCCTCACCGGTGGTCAGGTTATTACTGAAGATCTCGGGATCAAGCTTGAGAACGTAACTGTCAATGATCTCGGAACCTGCAAGCGTATCGTTGTTGATAAAGATAACACCACCATCGTTGACGGTGCTGGTGATAAAGAGAAACTTGGCTGCTCGCGTGAAGCAGATTCGCAACCAGATTGAAGATACTACCTCTGATTACGATCGTGAAAAACTTCAGGAGCGACTTGCCAAACTGATCGGTGGTGTTGCGGTTATCAATGTTGGTGCCGCCACTGAGATCGAAATGAAAGAGAAGAAGGCTCGGGTTGAGGATGCACTTAATGCTACCCGCGCTGCAGTTGAGGAAGGTGTTGTTCCCGGTGGTGGTGTGGCCTACATTCGTTGCCTCAAGGCCTTGGCAGCGCTTGAATTACCGGGTGAGCAGGTTGCCGGTATGAAATATTCTTCTTCGCGCCCTTGAAGAGCCTATCCGTCAGATTGCCAACAATGCCGGCCGTGAAGGTTCGGTCATCGTTGAGCATGTTAAGACCCTGGAAGGTGCAATGGGTTTCAATGCTGCCACCGAAGAGTATGAAGACCTGATTGCGGCTGGTGTTATCGATCCGGCAAAAGTTACCAGAACCGCACTGCAGAATGCTGCATCCGTTTCCGGTATGCTGCTGACCACCGAGTGTGTCATTGCTGATGCTCCTGAAGAAGCCGGTGCTGGCGGTGGCGGCGGAATGCCTCCAGGCATGGGCGGCATGGGTGGTATGGGCGGAATGGGTGGAATGATGTAACAGCCGCTCAATCTTTATCTGCTTGATTGAGATTGTGCAGTTAACAAAAGGTCCCTTCATCGGGACCTTTTGTTTTTGAAGTGAACAATTTGAAATTACTGGTTGAAAAATATTGACAGAGGTGAAGCAATAAGGTAATTTTCTTCGCCTTATCCTATGGCGATGTAGCTCAGATGGTTAGAGCATACGGCTCATATCCGTAGTGTCCGGGGTTCAATTCCCTGCATCGCCACCAAGCATAACACTGTAAGCATTTGCAGTGATTACATATAGATAAACCTGTTTTTATCCACAAGTCATTGTCCACACAAGGGACGATTGATGAGGATAACAAATGGGTTTTGTCGTTTCTAGTACCTACACCTACCACACCCCTTCCGGTTATATCTTCCGGCTTCGTATCCCAAAAGACCTGCAACATGTTGTAGGCAAAACTGAATTCCGTTATAGTCTGCGGTCTGGTTTTTTCAGGGAAGCGAAAGTCAAAGCGCAAGCTATTGCCCGCTATGTTCATGGATTATTCGAGAAGGTACGCCAAAATATGACCGCATTTACAAAAGATATGATAAACGGGCTTGTGAAAGCCTACATTCAGCAGACTTTGAGGAATGACGAAGAGTGCAAGGTTCAAAGGAAAACTTATCTGGAGGATAACTGTTGGGTCGTTGGTGGTGCAGATATGGGCGTAAAAGAGGCTCAGAAGGCACTGGAGATTAATCAAATGTGGATGGCCAATAATGATCACAGCTCCATGGAATGTTCTGCCAGGAAGCTTTTAGAAGGCATGGATTACAATGTTCAGAGTGAGGCTTATAAGGCTCTCTTGCGAGAAATTCTCAAGGGCTATGGTGATGTGCTCAGAGTGCGCTTGAGGCGAGCAGAGGGTGATTACTCAAAGACCGACAATGAGCTGATCCCTTTGCTGAATACCCCTGTAGATACATCTGGACTTGTTGCTGAGGTAGTAGATAAACTTGCACCGCTTATTCAGGGAGCTGGCAGTACAACTGTGGTTGATAAACCTAAAGCTCCACGGTTTCTCTGCTATAACAGTGCAATTCTTGAACCATAAAAAAAGAGCAGATAAGACACAGACAGGCTACAGGAACCTCTCGAATTTGTTTACTGCTGTTGGGGATAGAATGGAGCAATTATCCCAGTCCATAACCTGGAAACATCTGTGATTCCAAAATGAGTTTTAATTTGCGAGATTTTCTGTGTCCATTGGGGCGATGGCTTCAATAGGTTGCAAACAGAAGACTGACTGACTGGCAATTGGTTTCAATTTCTTTTGATGAATGAGGAGATGCTGCTTATCCAGAGGACTGAATTTCCCGCAGGATTTGTTGTCGCAGTCAAAGCATGAGTCTGGATGAGGAAACTCTTCAGTGTTCTGTTTTACAAAGAATATCATTAAAACAAATATCGTTATTCCAGGGAAAAAATACATGTGATATGCAAAAAACACGGAAAGAAACTCAGTCATCGATAAACTCCTCAGTCAAGATTCCGGCAGCTCAGGCTACTGTTTTAGATTTCGATGCAATTAATAACAACGAAATCAGAGAATTTTTTTGCCTTTTTATGATTCTTACAAAAACTATGCCACAGTTACGCTTACGGCCAGGAATTTTTTTTGCTGAACGACTGCCTTCTCAGCTTAGCGAGACTGTAGTATTCGAACTCTTAGCTAACAGCTCTCGCTGTCTGCTGAACGAAAATTTGTAAAGACGACAGGTTCGAGTGACAAAATATGGCACGTTTGCCTAAAAATGTCACTTTCGACCCAACTTCCGGTGATACCTTGTTCCTTGAGCCTGAAGTGCAGATAACCATAAAAGAGCATATTGTCGACATCAAGGCAAAGACTGAAGTGTTCAGAAAGTTGATAGAATCAGTGCCGACTGACAAAGGGCTCAGACTTGATGGTATATTAATGTGTGCTTGAAGTTGACTGCAAATGATGGTAATTGTTTATCCACATTGAGTGATTTTCTTTATCCACAATGACTTGTTGGTTTGTCTAAGTAGCTGATAATGTGTAATTTGTAAGTGCGCTGAAATGCCAGACCCTGCATCGCCACCATGAAAACGATCTGAAAATTCAGGTGTTTATATATAAGCCCGCTGTGAGTGATCACAGCGGGTTTTCTGTTTTTTTGGTTCGTGTACCCGCTATGTACCCCGATTTGATAAATCCATAGGTCCCGGTTAAAAAATAAACCGATTTGAAGTCACCTTATCCTCTGCATTCCCCTCTGCAAGATCCTAGTGTGTTTTCTGTTTATATATTCCCGGTCGAACGACACCATGAGACTTACCCCCTGCAAAGAAGTCAGTCTCACATCGACAAAACACTCTCAGTACCAATACACTGACAATTAAATTCAGTCACTACTGCAGCTTGATTGTTACGTGCAGGCTTCGGTATATTCAGCTCGCAGCTGAGTAGGCGTGCAAGTAGTGTTTCTCTGGTCAAATACATATGAGACAGTGTCGTAATAGCTGTCGGGAATAGTAAGAAATTTCAAACCATTTTTTTGAGTTTGTCGACAAAGAATTCGACGTGATGTATCCGTTTGACAGGTAATATTTTCTCCATGCCATCTCTCCTTATCGATCTTTGTCGATCTCAAAAATGCGTTCGTCGATTATTCGACTAACAGTTACAATGTTCATCTTTCAAAGAGGCTCAAACCTAGCGGTGAAATGCCGCAGAACCGGAGCTTGTTCCACGATCCGATAGCCTGTGAGGGCATGGCGCTGCGCGTGGAGATTGATGACGATTTCGGCAATATAATCCACATGGCTCTGGGTGTATACCCGGCGGGGGAATGCCAGGCGAACCAGCTCATGGGCTGCCGGCTTTTCGCTGCCGTCTGGTTGCCGGCCGAACATCACCGATCCGATCTCGACCCCCCGGATGCCACCCAGCAGATAGAGCCCGTTCTGCAGGCTCCAGGCCGGGTATTGCAGCGGGGGAATATGCGGCAGCATCGCCCGGGCGTTGATATAGAGGGCATGTCCGCCGGTAGGTCGCACTATGGGGATAGAGGCGTTTATCAGTTTTTCACCGAGATATTCGATGGAGCGGATTCGATAGTGCAGATAGTCTTCATCCAGGGCTTCGTACAGGCCACAGGCAACCGCTTCCATATCGTAACCTGCCATGCCGCCGTAGGTGGGAAAACCTTCCGTCAGGATCTCCATATTGCGGCAACGACCGGCCAGTTCATCGTCATTTAAGGCGAGGAATCCACCGATATTCGACATCCCGTCCTTTTTGGCACTCATGGTACAACCGTCGGCATAGCTGAACATCTCCCGGGCAATATCGATGATGGCCATTGGAGTTATATTTTTCTTCACGGGTCTTGATGAACCAGGCATTTTCGGCAAAACGGCAGGCGTCAAGATAGAAGGGGATGCCGTGAGCGCGAGCGATCTCGCTGACTCCACGGATGTTGGCCATGGAGACCGGTTGTCCGCCGCCCGAGTTATTGGTTACGGTCAACATGATAGCCGGGATGTGCCGGGTACCTTGGCGTTCGATGAGCTTCTGCAGGGCCTTAAGATCCATATTGCCCTTAAACGGGAGAATAGCTTCGAGATCAAGCCCTTCGGAAGCGACCAGATCCCTTGCCTCGGCACCTTGGTGTTCCACATGGGCACGGGTGGTATCAAAATGGCTGTTGTTGGGGATGATATCACCTTTTGCGGCAATATTGCTGAAGAGGATGTGTTCCGCTGCCCGACCCTGATGGACAGGAATCACATGCTTGAAGCCGGTGATATCTTTCACCGCCGACTCAAACCGGTAAAAGGAGACCGAGCCGGCATAGGACTCGTCGCTGGCAATCATGCCTGCCCATTGCCTTGACGACATAGCGCCGGTACCGCTGTCGGTGAGCAGATCGATCGTCACATCGGTTGCAGGCAGCAGAAAAGGATTATAGCCGGCTTTTGCCAAGGCCAGCTGTCTCGCATCCATGGTGGAAAAAGAGATCGGTTCTACCGAGCGGATACGAAAAGGTTCGATGATGGTCTTTGGCTGGAATTCGGTGAGTTGCATACGTGTCTCTCTGCTTGAAGTCGTTTCTCGAAAATCCTCCTATGTCAGCATTTCCCATGCAATGATAAGAGTCATTGTCGTCCGGGAAAAGATTCAGAACGCTGGCGCGCAGCTTGCGGGCGAATTTAGGTACACGGCATCGAAGCTCAATTCACACACCGGCAGGGCAATAATTACAGTATAATCATCTGCGCCGCAGATCAAATAACTAAACTGAAGGAGTGCCCTAAGTATTTGGAGATCTCAAAATTCTGGTTTGCAGAGGTGTAACCGTTACAATGGTGGAAAAAAGAGGCCGGGTTTGATCGACCCATTTCATGGCGATTTTAGAAGAGCCAAGCCGGGGCCGCCCGATGCTAACTCTGTCTCTGGCGGAAAAATGCCAGGTGGCAGATGGTCCTGGTCCCCGTCCAGGAAGCTCTCGCTTTGGGTAGCTGGTAGGCAAATAGTAGTCCCCTTGAATTACTTAGATTGGCCGAGTATCTCTTTGTGAAGGAAAATATCCCACAACTTTTTCATGGTTTCTGGAGTGTGTCCCCCGGAAGTTGTGAAAACATGGTCGTCTGGCAAGATATCACCCAAAAGCTTTTGAGCTTTTACATAGGTGTCTTCGGTCCCGTAGCCAAGATATAGTGCAGGTTTTTGATTCTCATTATCGGCGTATTGTTTAAGCCAATGCCAAAGCATCCTTTGCCAGTCTTTATCAGGATTGTATTCCCCTGGATTCCACTGGCGAACTCCTCCTTGAGATTCAATTTCATTGACGATCTTGCTGTACCCGAGAAAAGGACAAATAATCACGATCCCTTCCACATCTTCAGGATGGTAACGTGAGTATATCAAAGCACCGAGCCCTCCCATGGAGGCGCCAACAAGCCAAATTTTTTCATACCCCCTGGCTCTGGTCGGATCAATGATATCAACCTTGAGGCGCTCAACCAGTGTTTCTCCCATATAATAGCCAAAATGCGCATTCGGCGCGATCATGTCATAGGGGAGGTTGCGTATTTTTATTGCATCGACAAATCCTTTATTAGCAAAATCTTCGTGACTTCCTCCTCGACCACGTAGAAAAACAATCATATTTGGTTGGGATATTGACTCTTCAGCAGGATAATAAAGCGATTGAAGGGGAGCGTTTGTGGAACAGCCAGAGATTATTAAAGTCATTAAAATGAATGAACAAATCAGAAAATATTTCATGCTTACCTTCCATTAAGTGAAGCGGAATAGATATCTGGATCATTGCAAAAAATACATGACACCTTCCAGATTGGCCAAACAAAAACGCTTCCCCTTTACTCCCGGACAAAGAACTATATCCACAGGACCCCACTTTCTTTCCCCAATCTTTATGACTTCTGAGGGATGGACAGTTCTGTTTTCTGAAGGGATAGATACCTGTTTGTTTCGAGGGTGGGGATATTTTCGATAAATGATTGCATTGCCTGGATGAAGCGGATAGGCCATTTTTTTTGGATAATGTCTTTGACAAATGTGGGGATCCATCCGCCAAGATCTCCTGAAAAAGTGAACTCAACCTGAGTCCTGTCTTGGGAAAGGGGGATGATAACAAATTCCAGCACTTTGACATTAGCCAAAAGGTGGTCCTTGTCGGCAAGTTCTGTGTTGATCGAGTTCTGGGCGGTAAACAAAATACGATCACTCTTGTATTCCACTGTCCCTACGAGAAGAAATTCGCGATCATAAAATGGCCACGGTGTGGTGTAGTATTCACTGTATTCAAATTGGTTGGTTGAAATTTCATTGTGAATAGTTGTGAATTTAAGCTTGGGTGCCCAGGTATTTTTATTCTCAGCATCCACAAGTGCCATAACAATTTTTTGATAGGGAATATTAAGTTTGGCGATGGCTTTGAATGGAACAAGGTCATTTGATTGTTCAAGAGAACGAAACAGGACCACTCCTTCAACTGTATCAATTTGTTCCCATTGAGTTGTACTGTTGAGACCTGCTGAAAGAGAACTTGCCAGAAGAACCAGGCTGAGTCCTATTGATAGAATCCATGGTATGTTCATAATAAGTATTTTGGCCTTATCTAAGGAGTACAAAGGTGATTGCTTTAATAAGAATCAATATCATAAACATTCGTTCCTATAGTTACAATCTTGGAAAAATAATGGAAGTATCTTTTGCTGAGAGGATCACTATTGTTCAATCTGGAATTATCAGGACTACATTTCGCCAAGACTGTTTGTTCCGCCTCGACTCCACAGGATCTTACGATTACTTCCATAATTCAGGGCTCAATGTCGTCCAGTGTTAATAAAATCTGATTACCCCGCAAGCTCAGCCTGTAGAAGTGGAAGGGTGTGGAGTGTTCATTTTACGGGTCTCTGTAGCCATGGACGGCTGCAGCGAAGTCCCCAGGGATGGGTTTACGGCGTCCCGGAAAACGAACAGTCCACACCTTGGTTTAATAGCTGAACATTAGGGCCTACCAGATAATAAAATATTACTATTTTTAGGGCAGGAAAATGCTGAAATATGGTTTTAAGGAATTGGGGTAATGGGACAGGCCATGGCGAGAGACCACAAAAAGGGCAGGACTGCCCTTGTCTCTTATTAGCAGGACCCAAAAGCCAGATATTTCCCATCGCCTTTCCATGGGCATTGATCTGTTGACCTTAAAAAACTCAGTTGTATGATGTCTTTCAGGGTCGATAATGAGTGGGCAATATTCTGTGTTGGGTGAATCACTTTTAGATTACTGCAAAAACAACATGCATTTACCGGCATAAATACAATAGTTTCTATAAGGACGGGGAGTTATGGAAGAGGGGTTCAAAGGCGTTGAAATCGATAATAAGAGCAAAGAATTAATAAAGAGCTGGCAGCAACAGGCTGAATTGCTTAAAAAGAAGCACCCCAAGTGGAATGCAGCCAAGATTCAGAAAGAGATGCAAGCTCGGATCATCCGGCAGGCAGAGGCGGCACTTCCTACAAAGAGTGCAAGAGAATATATCGAGGGTGTGAACGCTCACCTGAAGGAAGTTGAAGATTCGAGAAACAGAGCTATAGACGGTATCATGAGATACATGGGAAGAACAAGTTCAGAAGCAGTGGCCACGGCGCTGCACGAATTGGATTGCGGATGTATCAGGGCATGTGCGGTATCAAAAGAGGGTGAACCCATGGGAGAGATGATCATGGTGTCTGGCAGGCCAGTGGATAAGGGACACGACTGCAGTGTCTGCCGGGAGGATGGAGGCGCCAATTCGGAGCGGTGTATTAATAAGGCCATAATCTGGCCAGGGGATGAATCCGAACTGCCATCCGAGGAATTTAGGTTAATTATCGGTAGGAAGGTTTTCGGTGATGACTACTCCATGGATGACATATAACAAATAATTGCTGTCACGAATTGTGCTTGTTTCACCGATCGAAATTTGAGGGAGTGTTCAAAATTCTGTGTCATCCTTGGTATCTTCCCAGTCCTGTAACTGTTATCACATTCAAGGTATTTTTCCGCCACATATTTGTTCAACTCACTTGCAATCCCAGGTTTATGAGCGTACTACAAATGTAAATAATAGACAAAAATCCTCCGCAAAAGCCGTCAAAGGCATTGCTCTAAACGTTTTTACTTATGGAATAGTTCAGCGAAGTAGCTCATCAGCTTGCTTCAGTCAAGCGCAGATGACTGGAGTACCAGTCGACAATGGAGCTCGATGGCCAGGGCAATGGCATTGTCATTAAAGTCAAAGCAGGGATTATGTAAAGGAGCACCGCTGCACTCCTTGTTGCCAAGGCCAAGCCAACAGAATGCCCCGGGCAGCTTTTCGAGATAAAAGGCAAAATCTTCGGCACCAAGAGAAGGCGGATAATCACAGTGGATATTTTCAGAACCAACGACCCCTTCAGCAACTTCGGCAACAAATTCGCAGCACCTTTGGTCATTTTCAAGGAGAGGGTAGCCGCCATAAAATGAAATAGTAGCATTTGCGCCAAATGCTTCCGCTGTCTTCTGTGCTACCTCGTCAAGCCGTCTTTCCAGAAAATCTCTGGTTTCATTGGAGAGTGCCCGCAGGGTCCCTTCAAGTATTACCTTCGAGGGGAGCACGTTCGGTGCTTTGGCAGCCTCAAAACGAGGAATCGATATCAGCGCTGCCTCTAAAGGATTAATATTTCTCGAGACGATGGTATGTACTGCACAAACTATCTGACTCGCGGCAAGCACACAGTCTACGCCTTTGTGCGGCATCGCAGCATGGGTACCTTTCCCGGTCACGGTGATGGTAAAATACTTGGAAGCCGCCATCATTGGGCCCTGACGCAACCCCACCTGCCCAAAGGGCAGTGACGGCGTACCATGCAGACCGAAAATAGCCCGGGGTACCGGATCTTTTAACACACCATCCGTTATCATTTTTGCGGCCCCGCCGAAATTTTCCTCAGCTGGTTGAAAGATAAACTTCACCGGCCCCGGTAGCTGTTCCTGTAACTCCCCCATAACCATGGCTGCCCCAATCAGACAGGCAATATGACCGTCATGACCGCAACCGTGCATCAAACCACTCTTCTGTGAGGCATGGGCAAAACTGTTCTCCTCCTGCATGCGCAGACAATCCATGTCGGCACGAAGGGCAATGCATGCCCCTACCTTCTCGCCCGCCAACAACCCGACAACACCGGTCTTTCCTACTCCTGTTTTGATGTCCATACCCTTAATGCGCTGCAGATATTCAACAATGAGCGCTGCCGTATTGAACTCTTCAAAGGCAGGTTCCGGCGCGCCATGAAGCCTGTGGCGCAGCAGTTTCATCTCTTCGGCAACTCTCTCTATTAAATGAGACAACTCTGTGCTCATCTTTGCTCACCCTGGATTGTAAATCTTTATATTTATTGAGCAATATAGACTTCGGGAAGAGACATCCTGGGACATTTTACAAATGAGATAAATGAAACAAAGACGCACCCAATGTCCGAACCCTTGCTCTCCGCTTTCTTTAGCATAATGACTAATAATTCTATTTAAATACATCGCGAGAGGAAATCAGCCCACAAATTGGCCTACTGTAGTTAACTTGTAGTTAACTTCTATTGTATTTTAATATATGTAATTGCCCCGCGAGGTCCATCGCAGCAACTTTGGTCCCATCGCTCGTTACGTCGCAAGTCCAAACCGTCGCGTCCGCAGTGAAAGCGACCTCACAAGTTTGGGTCGTCAAATTCCACACTCGGACAGTGTTATCTCCACATGACAGTAGACGTTGGTCGGGCATGATAACGACATTCCCAATCGTGTACGTATGGCCCTCAAGTGTCATTAATGGCTGTTGTCGCTCAGGATCCCAAACACAAATGGTTTTGTCACGAGAGCCGGAGGCGATCCTGGTACCCTCCGATGTTGTCCAGATCGTAATTGTGTCTATGTATACTTATGACCTTCCAGACGATTAAGAAGTGTGCCGGTTGCACATCCCAGATCGTTAATGAATAGTCGTCGCTGCTGATGACAATGCTCTCGCCGTCAGGGGAAAAGGCTTTGGTTCCAGCATGTTCGGAGTAAATCTTGTCGATTCTGCATAAAATATCCTTTGTCTTTACGTCCCAAACAAAGAGTTCACTTTTCGCATTTGTCGAAATTGCTCGTAGAAATCAGCTGACACGGCGATAACAGGTCCATCAACTGGCGACTGGACTTCATTAGTGATTTCTCTTGAAAGAACGTTCCAAACTCGCAACGCACCTGAACTGCCCAAAATAATTTCTTTTTCTCAGCTTCCCCAAGACTTTGCTGTTAAGAACAGGCGCTTCAAATTCGTCGATGAGTTTCATCGTGGGAAGATCCCAAAGTCGAATTCCACCATCTTCATGGAATATCGCAACCAACTGGTCTTCGCCAAACATAAGCACCTGCCCCATCCGCCCCCTCCGGCCCATTGTAGAAGGCGCTGGTATTTCTGGAGCGAGGTCCCAAACGCTAAGCTCATAGTGCGACGCCGCGACGCCATATGTCCATTGGGTGTTATGTCCAACGAAAGTTGAATATATCCGTTGCCAGGCAACTTGTGGGATATTATATAATTCTCATTCATGCGAGTGCATACTTCTATTTCAGTACTGCGCTCTCCCATTCGCAGCATTTTGCCACCATTCGGGGTGACCGCGAGGGGGGGAGAAAACTTTATTGATGAACTCGAAATCAACTGGCCTTCGTTAAGGTCCCACAAGTGGAGATTATCGACACTCACAAATCCAGTGCCGATGAATAACACATTAATTTCGGTTGCAATTGCGACGACATTCGTCTGTAGAAAGGGCTCATTTTGGTAAGGTAATTCCAGAACCAATTCTTTTTCTAGCTCGGGAGGATTTCGTTTCACATTCCAAAACTTGACCTCCCTGGAAGGAGATACCAATATCAAACGTGCTGAATGATCTGCAAAAGATAGGACTGCTGGTTTCAAGTAGGTGTTAAATGAGCAACTCGGTTTTCCGGATCGCATATTCAGTGGCCATACTGAAACTTCTCCGCTTTCGCTTGCGACCGCGAGTTTCGCACCATCATGAGAAACGGCAATGTGCGAGGCGTCGACAGTGCACAGCGTTATAGACTCCCCGGCATGCCCAACGGACCAAACCTTTATCTCAGTACTATCTGTTGTATCATCTCTTTTGATGTATAGGACCTGCTTACCATCTGGTGAGAGAAGAGCTGTTTTAATACCGCCAGCAGGCTCTGTTAGCTTGCTCACCAAGCTTGTGCGCGGTGGCCCTAAGCTTTGCGTAAGTGGCTTTAAGAACGCTCCATCGTTCCATTCAGCCGCACGCCTAACAAGCGTAATAATCTCAGGATTTTCGAACTGCATCAACCTGCCGAGCTGTGAACTAAGCTCACTTCCGCGAGTTGCAAGAACATGGGTAGAAAGTTGTAATGCTGACTCACAAGCTCAAGCGGGTCATCGCTGGCCTGGCCCTTGCTTCGTACACGCTCGTAGTCTTCTCGCAATGCGAAAACACCTGCAATATGCAATTTTACGCGGAGCCATTCGAAGTCAAGTAATCGCTTTCTAATTTCATCAACATTACCAACCGTCGCGAGATGATCGGGAAGATACTTGATGAAATAGTTCTCGCTTCTTTCAATGCTTTTATCTATCGACTCCAATCCACGTTTGGCTAACAATTGCTCTCCATAGTCCTTGTTCACAAGATAGGGCCCAGCAGTTTTCCACCCGGTAATCCATTCAGTCAAGGACTTGTGAAAAGGTTTGATGAGATTATCAGTTTCCCGAAACATTGATCCGAGCGAATCGACTATATTCTCAGGATAGCGAACTTTTAATAGAACACCCAAAAAACCGATCTCAACAGGCTCTCGTGAAGCGACGATAACCTCAATACTGGCCGGATTCTAGACTCGTACTCTTTCAGATCTGGGAACTGGCGTTAAAAAATTGAGCGTAAAACTGCCCAAGACCTTTTGGGAAAGTTTCGCGACTTCGTCGAGCGACAGTCGTCCGGCAGCGATTTCATCTAGAATACATTTCAAGTAAAGGAACAGGCCTTCACTTTGTGTGTAGATGACGTCTACGACTCTTTCCAGATATCGATCACCTTTAATTCGCGCAAGACTTCTAAGGCTGTCTTTTATATACTGTTGACAGTCCATTTTATTTTCAGACGATTCGACATCCAGAAAATCCGGTGTTAAATGCTGTAACCAGAATTTGACATAAGTATCCGGGCGGCTGGTTACAAACAAGCGTAGCCAATCTGGTGTCTCATCGAAGCTGGAGTTCAGAAGCTTCGATAAGGAATTGGATCGATCAGATGTCGCTTCATCAAGTGCATCAACAACAATCAGCAACTTCTTGCCTGGATTGGATACCTTAGCTAACGGCGTAATAATTAGTTCTTCGAACAGCGCATCCGCGGTCATCTCCTTCATCATCGCCAGGTTTGATTTGAGAAGCTCGGTCTGATAAGACGGTAGCTGATTGCTGAGCTGATAGGCAATTGATTGGATAACCCTGCATGGATCACTTTTTTCTTTACTCTGATGTTGGCAGAAATGAACTGCGGCCACTTCAGGGCGTTGATGGCACAATTGTGCAGCTATGGCACTCTTTCCAGAACCTGGACCACCTATAAGCAAAAAAATTCGGGAGTCGGGAGCGTCATCATTCAGCCACGCGGAGGTACGGGCAAAAAGCCATTCCCGCCCTTTTAAACCTATTTACGTGTTTGGCCATCTCGGGACCGAAGTCGAACGGTCTTAAAGTGCCTTTTAGTGTTGATTGGAGACCATTACGGTTAAAATTCAACAATTCAATGTCTTCGATGAGGCGGTCAAGCTTAGCCTGGTAACGTTCATCTGGTTGTGCAACCCGGGCACAATCTGTCATATCCAGAAATTGAATAGCGTTTATGGTCATTGGCTGCTGACACGCCGCCACCATGATTGGAATTACAGGTATCCTTTTCTCTCGTGCGTACGCAAGTTCATTCAAACAATAACTAAAATCACTATCAGACCGACGGACCGAATGCGGAGTCATAAGGAAGAGAAAGCGAGAGTTCTCAGGGTCGGCTGCAAGCTTTTGCAAGACTGTGCTCGATGGCGAGTTCCCATAATTTGCCCGAACGCAATTTGTCCTGATCAAACCACACCTTATGCCCCTCTGTCTTCCCCCACATCTCCAAATCAGCACACAGTCTCCTGGCGAAGGGTTCATACTCGTCATGCCCATAACTTAAAAAAATATTTTTCATCTATGACCCATGTAAGTTTTTTTTGCAGAGAAGGAGAAGCGGCCAAGAGGGGCACCGATTAAAAGGTCTCATCGAGTTTAATTCCAGGTTAAGATATTTTCAATAAATCTCTCCAGGTCGATAGGAAAGATCTTGACTACCTCATTTTAAAATCGGAATAATTCTCTAAAAGACTTTATGATACTGTCAGCAATCAACTGGTTCCCTCTTTGGTTGGGGTGTAGGCCGTCGTCAAGGAAGAGAGTACTATCAACTTTTTCTGATGATTCCTTAGGAAAGGTTGGTGTAAATCAACCACAGGTATTTCGCTGTCGGTTGCGTACGTTTTAAGTTTATTGACCAGATCAGTCAGCATCTCTGCCAATCGCTCATAACCTTGAAGCGGAGGGGAGAAGTCAGCTTTTTGAGCAGAGTCTACATCGACAGGCATCTGCAGACCAATAATAGGTGAAATGTTATGGTATCGCGCCTGAAAACACATTGAAAATATGTTCCCCATGATTGTTTTTACCTCCCAATCCCACCACAGATCATTTGTTCCGCCCATAATAAACACGTAGTCGGGTTTAAATTGTATTACTTCTGGGTAAAACCGGGAAAGCATTCCTTGTGTAGTGTCACCTCCGATACCGAAATTTGAAACGTTTAGAGTCAATGCGTTTCCCACAAGGGATGGCCAGGTGTGCCCTGTGACAAGGTCTACTCCTTCGGTTAGGCTGTCTCCCGTACAGGCTAGTCTTTTCATTTTAGTCACCTTCATAATCTATATTGCAAGTATACTGGTCTCGAAAACCGTGCCTATGAGTCAGATCTTGAAATTTAATATTTTTACTCGAGATATCAATCGACAACATAACTTCACTCTGTCACGACTGATAGGAGAGATATTGACTATTGAAAATCAGAGATACAGTAGTAGCTGCAGTCTTTACCGCCATTCAAAATGGAGCAATTATCTCAATTAATTCTCCGGTAGTATCGAGCATCGGCTACAGCAGTTTTTCTGTACCAGTGTCCATTTTTACTTGACCACGTCAAAAACCGTTGATTCAGAGGTAAGAACAAAAATGGATCATTTTCACCAGCGGATGCGCTCGTTAATGATATGGCGCAAAGAGGAATGGCCTTTTGAGTACAACTACTGGGTTATACACCGCGACCTCTAGCTGATGGATTGAACAATTCTGTGCCAACGCTTGACGGTGTCTTGTCGCAGTCAATAGTTAGCCTTGTTGCTGGCATCCGCCACTGCCAGTAACCAGCAATTCTGAGTTATTTTTATGATGCCATAACCAGTGGGCCATTCCTGCTTTTTCTCAAATCCACAGGACATGCACTCCACCACCCGCATCTGGCGATAGCAACTATCGGCTTTTCTTTACAGCAAAACCTGGTCCAGAGCACTTTTCTATTCAGGTAATTGTTTTCCCGATCAGCGGGAGGCAACCAGCTTGATCAGTTCGAGGCTTGAAACGACCCCGAGGGTTCCGTTGTTTTCGCCCGTAACGAGCAGGTGATTTATTCCGCCTTCGTACATGACCTTGATAGCAGATAAGATATCCATATCTTCGTCAAGCTGGATACATGGTTTGCTATCTGCATTCTTGCCATGAACGTTGCATTCTGTCATAAAGGTTGAGATTTTCGTTTGCTCAGATCGTAATTGTTTGCTAGGCCATGCATGACATCAGAGACGGTAAGAATGCCGATGAGCACACCCTCTGCCTTGATGACCAGTACCGAAACATCGGCCTCGGCCATAAGGTTGATCGCTGCTTTCAGATTTGCTTCGCGCTCTATTGTCGGAAATTTCCTTTTTATTGCCTGTTTAACCTTTAAATATTTTTCCATGGACTGTGTCCTCCTCTGTAATGAAGGTAGCTGACAGATACCCTCAGAAACACCATAGCTGTGAAATAAATTCTCTTCGTTTTTGGAATCTATCTTGAAACGAGACAATTCTCTTCTATGAGACGATAGGGTCAGGAGAAGTCGATGAGAAAGAAACTATCGTCAACTGCCGGCTCTCTCCTTGATCATCTCATCTGTAAATCCTCGAGAACTTACGGCCAGAAAACCATATGCCAAAATCTTACGTCCAAGATATGGACACGGTTGCTCGGTATCTTGCCGGATATGATGCTGCTATCATGTTCCTTCGATATCATGCCAAAGAAAAACACGGCTTCATATTAAGTTACTCTTTCAATGCTTTTTTTCGATCTGTCGGTGATCCTGTTTGTATGAACCTTTAAGTCTGTTTTGTATGTGAACTGAGCCTGCAACATTACCTAATGAAAGTTTATAACTTTTGTTCGTCTGAGAGCGGGTATTTTGCCCATGCCTGAATTAGATAGTAATACGATAATCCCGTAAGATGGGAAGGCAACGAATGTTGTTAATTTTGTGACAATTTTAGGAAGAGTGAACCCGAAATATTGCACAGGATTTTAAGTGGCAAATTTGCTGCTAATTACTCGCAGGCTTTGGCTGGCAGTTGGTGAGGAAATGATCTGTAATGGCCAGGTTTTTTATTGGGAACCCTCAATATGGAAGCCACCTGCTAAGGTAAGGCCATCTTTGCTAATTCGCAACTTAACCATGATCAAATATCACCAAAAAAACAGTTTGATCTCGAACTGTTATGGTCATTTATGTGTTCATTCGCCGTTGTCCTCTATGCCGATTGAAAGCTTGCTTGTGGTTGTCGAAATCTCTTGGTATCATGGAATTTTATATTCCTGTTGTTTCAGCAAGTAATTCATGGAAACGCTCATGCCTGTCGAGGGGCAATGAAAATGATCTCTTCTCGATTCTTTTGCAAGACCGATCGTTTTGTGAATACTCGGGAAGAGTTGCGGATGGCCTCAAGGAATACAATACAGGTACGTTAATCACATAGCGCGACATCAGTTATCTGGTTCCTAAAAATGCATCTACTCAATGCCACACATGGTTATGTGCTGGAAAAGGAGGAATGGCAATGAAAGCTGTCTTGGTGGAAAAAGAGTCGCATCGTCTTTTGATTGGAGACTGGGAAGAGCCCTGTGTCGGAGATGATGATATCTTGATAAGCGGAAAGGCAACGGCGGTCAATAGGGCCGATCTGCTGCAAAAAATGGGCAAGTATCCACCGTCCCTGAGAGACAACCATACTCGGCCTGGAATCCGCCGGCGTCGTCGAGGCGGTCGGTCCCGCCGTTACCCGTTGGAAGATCGGCGACAGGGTCTGTGCCCTGTTGCCGGGCGGGGGATATGCGGCAAAAGCGAAGGTGCCTGGTGGCCAGGCGATGGCTATTCCCAGTGGGCTTTCCTTCGAACATGCTACAGCTATTCCCGAGGTTTTTCTGACCGCCTACCTGAATATTTTCCTGCTCGGCGGCTTGCGACCGAAGCAGACTGTGCTCGTCCATGCCGCCGCTGGAGGTGTCGGCTTGGCGGCTATTCAGCTGGTCAAACAGTTTGGAGCCACTGTGGTCGCCACCGTTCGATCGGAAGAAAAGATCTCTGCCTGCCTCGACTTTGGTGCCGATCTGGCGATAAATACCGAAGTCGACGATTTTGCCGCCCAGGTGAATAAGTTTACTGATGACCGGGGAGCAAGCGTTATTCTCGATCCGGTAGGGTCGGCCTATTTCGAACAAAATCTGCAATGCCTTGCCATCGATGGACGTTGCTGCACATAGGTCTCATGGGCGGCTACGCGATTCCCAACCTGGATCTGCGCCAGTTCTGTCACACCGCTGGCAGTTGATAGGCAGTACTTTACGCGCGCTCTCTGAGCAAGAAAGTCGGAAATTATCAAATCCTTCACGAAGCATTTCTGCCAATGTTCGTAGATGGCAGACTGCAGGTGAACATCGATTCTGTTTACGACGTGTGGGAGATTGGTGAGGCCCATGCCAGGATGGAGCAAAATCTCAATGTCGGCAAGATTGTCGTTCGCCTGAATTTTTGACGATGCTGCCGGCCGGCTGCGGTGGATCACTTTTTTCAATAGAAATATGTTCGATGAAGATGACCACGGTAATAAAATGGTTGCCCTTTTCGGTAGTTTCATTTTCTTGTTGCTGAAATTAGGAGACGTTGTGTTTTCCATATTTCGCTGCTGATTCCCTCCAACGGTTCAGCTGCTTTTTCCTGAATATTTGATTGATAGGAAGTACCTTAACTTTTGAATACGTTGTTTTTTGGTCGACTTATGGGACAAAATCAACCTCGATTCCCCAATGTTTGTGTCTGTACAAAATCAATTTGGATCACCAACGGCTATGAATTCTCCTGGTTTGGATTGTCGAACAATTACTATTTCACCACAGCTAGGATAAACCTTGGCCAGCGCAGTAATGTTAACTCGATGAGTAACCAACAAAATCGGTTCTTAAAATTTGCTTTACTAACCATATTTGAACATTCGAGTTTGTAGTTCTTCACGCTCGAATTTTTGAGAGAAGGAATTCATTGCCGGGAGCCCCGTAACCGGTCCGAGTGCGAGCATCTTTGCTGTTTCGAGGCACCGACACCATTGACTCGAATAAACAGCACCTTATCGATTCCGTTTGCACGAAATCGTTTGCCAATTTCTATCGCCTGATTGCGGCCCTCCACAGATAGGTTCTCCGGGTGAGCACTTACCAAGCTTGAATGCGGAGATGACCTGTCCCGGGTGCTATCGCAGCGCAACAATGCAAAGTGGTTACCCTGTTGAGAGGTTCGATACCTTGGACTCATTCGGATATAAGTCTTCCGCTCCGAGAATAATGAAGCAGGTGATCGCCATCAGAGATAGCTGCCAAAATCTTTTTTAAAATACTTACTGAAAACTGACAACTTGAACGCTGCACCTTTACCCCTTTCGTTCATGAATCGACTTTGACTCTTATTTTATCTTTACTATCCAGAAACTGGATATCCTATCGCCCGATACCAATTTCGTACTGCCTTTGAACTTTCATATCCCAAAACTTTACACCTGCCGTCAATATCTTTCCACTAGATCTGAACATTGTCAGCCACTACTTAATAAAATATGCAAGTAGTTGATGGTTGTGCCGTTATAAGGGTTTCACTGCTACAGCGTGGCAGTCCCCTATGATTTCTAGTTTTACATTGGTACCACCTATTGTTGGTTATTACAATTGGTCATTCAATCCTGTTTTCCCTGTTGCCGATCTTCATTTGTATCCGCAGGTGAATTTAGATCTACTAATAGAGGAGGAGAGGGGAAAAGTATCGGACTTAGTATTATGAAAAAAAGCGGTTCAGGAGCGGAAATAACAGGGTGAAAAAAGAAAAAGTACTTATCAGATCCATGATATGTGCTTGGATATACTTGGCTGGAGGATAAGGGCTTAAACATCATAAGCGGAGGAAGTCCGCTTGCATAGGGTCTCAACAGTAAAAAAATAGACACAATCAGTCGCTTTTCATTTCCAGGTCTCAATTATATTTTTCTCTAACAGTGTATACCTGACTCCACATATTTTGGACCATCTCAAATTTCAATATGCTCCATTTTCGCTGTATTTTTCGAAAAATCTCTTTATATTTCTACTATCTATGGTGTCCTTTTCTGGTGATTATTTGAAGCATTATCATGCTCAAACTTTTCGGAAAAACCTTCACCAGATGACTCTAAGCATCGCTTTGCGTTGGCAGTGCAAATCTTTAACCAGAGCCTGCACGACTTTCAGTTCCATGATGTTTCATGGTATGCCGTCGGAAGCAGCACGAAATCCATCAACAGTCCCTATGCAACGGTAAATTGGGAAACATACCGTCAGTATAAGCCAATTTCATGCGCATTCAGTTGAGAGCGACGGAGGCAATCAACCTGCAGAGATGTTTGAAGACCATTAAGCCAAAGACTTCAACATCATGGCCCTTACAGACCACAATTTTACCAACACTACGTGGGACAACTGTCCCCGAGCACTGCCATCTCACTTCGGTTCGCCTTGCGGAGATTAATTCCCGGGTAGGTAGGAAGGGCTGGGGATTGATTTGTATCCCTATGAGCACAAGCAGTCTATCTCAGACCACCTTAACACCTTCTGGGCAAACTTCAACAATGTCAGTGGCGATACCCTCGAGGACAAAATCTTTAAGGCCAGTGAGGCGGTATATCCCACATCAATCATCCTGGGCGATATACTGGCGAAAACAACACTGCCAACAAAAGCAGACAGCGAGTTTGCTTCCAGCGATAATTCCATTGTGGCCTATTACACGGCGATGAAAGTTCGTCGCAGTGGTTTCTATCCTGGAAGACAAGACAAAGTCAACCTCATAATGCCTCCATTACAGAGTGGCAAGAGGGTCCGTCAGGCCAAGGACATATATAGCCAGTAGACCAAGAATACCAGTCGTCATCAAGTAATAGATCGTGGGAATAATTGTCAGGCGAAGCGTCGTCCCTCTTGTCCAAGAAGCCCCACAGTTGCGGAAGCAGCGACAACATTATGAATGGTCACCATATTTCCAGCAGCAGCGCCAATGGCCTGCAATGCCTCCGGTCGCCCCTGAAACACTAAATGCGTTTGCCATTTCGAATTGGAACTGGCTCAGCATCATGTTACTGACGGTATTTGAGCCAGCGATAAATGCTCCAAGGCCACCGACAGTGGCGGTAAAAAGTGGATATATGGAACCGAAGGTTTCGGCAACAAAACTGGCCATTGCCACAGGCATGGAGGCCAGCTCGGCACCATTAACCCCGGAATTGATAATAATACGCACCATCGGGATGGTAAAAACAAGAACAAAGCCGGCGCCAATAAGTGTTTTTCCTTCATCTCCGGCGGCAGAAGCAAGTTGAGAGAATTTCATCCTATGGAGGAAAAAGGTCACCAGACAGACAAACACAGGATACCGCCGGGAGATAAAGTGGTTCTATGCTAGCGTTGATGCCGGTTTCTCCAAGGATATTCTTCAAACCAAATGAAAAACTCAGAAGCAGTGCTTTGAAATCTGCAAAAACGCGGCTGGCAACCAAAATGATGGCAACAAGAGATACGGAATCCAGGCCAGACCAAGGGATATGTTTCGTTCATCGACACTGGGTGGTTTTGGAGTAATGCTGCCGATCCAGGCCTTCGGCGACTCTTCCTGAGGAGCGAAGTCGAAGCTGGTCTTTGGCAGGAGAAAGCCATTTCTGGCAGCCGGGACAACAATCGCCATACCGACAAGGGCGCCAACGATGGAGGAAATTCAGGACCAAGAAAAATGCCGTAAGGGGTACGGTATGGTAAAAGACAGTCCGGCAAATAGAGCAAAAGGTGTCATCGCCAAGCCTTCTTTCCAACTTCCATTTTTACCAAAAAAACGTGTAAGCATCTCGACCATCAACAGTGGCATCAAGGTTCCAAATAGCATTACCAACGGCTACTTCTGAAGTGATAAGCTGCAGAAAAATATCCCAACTCGAACCGATTTCCATAACTCGCTTACCAAGCGCTACGTGATCGAGTCCAGTATTCACACCGATGAGGATGGGTGTCCGACGGCTCCAAACGATACTGGAGTTGACTGGATCATCATGCCAATAATTACGGCACCGAACGCTGGAAATCCTATGGCGACCAACAAAGGCGCAGCTATGGCCGCCGGAGTCCGAAACATGAAGCACCTTCAATAAAACAACCGAAAAGCCAGGCCAAGATAAGAACCTGGACGCGTCGGTCCGGGCTTATATCCGAAAAGCCTGCCCGAATTGTTGAAATCGCACCGGAATTCTGTAGAGTATTGAGGAGCATAATAGCTCCGAAAATAATCCAGAGAACAGCAATGGTGACCACCATGCCCTGAATCGTTGAGGCAAGAACGCGGTTGACGCTCATTTCCCAGAAAAAAAGAGCAATGCCTGCAGCTGTAAGATAGACCACAGGCATGGCCCGCCTGGCTGGCCAGTTAAGACCGACGAGCAGCATGGCCGCGAGGATAATCGGTGTTGCTGCCAGTAATCTTGTATCCCAGTTGACATAAAATCACCTCATGATGAAATTTTTATAGTGCTGAGAGAAAGTGATGTAATGAATGGGAATTTTCAAAAAAGAAACAATTTACTACATTTTTTCAAAGGGAGCTTCCGCAAGAACTATAATTGGATCTTCTCCCTTCCTATCATTTTATCCGTAAAAATTTGTTAATTCAACTCCCAGCGACAACGATGATATATTTCCCTGATAATTTTAAAAATGGTGAACGAATTTCCAATTCATAATCGAATGAAGCATTGACTTATAGAAGACCTTTACAAACCATCTAGGAGATTAATTCTAACAAATGTGCCCTGAACCTGCACCTGAGATGAGGGGAGACCCTGATGGTCGTTTTGCAATCCCCAGCTTGAATCAACCTTCAGATACTTTGGTAATGAGATGTTCCATGAGAGGTTTCAGCATCCATCCTAAATTTTTCCTGATTATAGGATTTCATACCTTCTCTTTGGTAATTTTAAAGTTGTAGTTACTCCATTTCTAAACAATTCAGACTATATCAGTAGGTTGGCCAGTTGGCAGGAAAAATGTAACATTATATAAAGGTTCTTCAACTTCAACATAGCATTGCCAGCGGACATCTTTTCCTTTAAAAGCTAGATATTCTCTAAAATCTCGAGGTTATCTTTATGTCTCAGGTACCTTGCTATTC
>CAWDYJ010000003.1:0-38693 GCA_963806525.1 uncultured delta proteobacterium | reverse complement strand
GGAGGGGGAATTGCATCGTCGCAAAAGAGATGGTTTCTGTGCGGCCATATTTATAGCGATGCTCGAAGTAACTGACCGGATAATCACTTGGAGTAATTTGATAGGTCTGCTCTAAAAAGGTCTGCCAGTATCGCTGGTATTGCCGGTGATTTACCGGCTTCCCATAAAACTGCAGCAGTTGAAAAATCCTGTCGCACCTGGTTGGCTTTCAAAATTATAGCCAGGGATAAGCGCGGTGCTGCCGGGAAAGCGGATCGACATATTGCCGGCCAGGAAGCGGTTGTCGCTTATTATCAGGCCGTCGGAAAAACCGTTTTGGCGGAGATCCTCGGCCAGTGCGGTAAAGGGATAATTCATCCGGCAAAAGCGATCGATATACGAGGCTCCGACAACCCTTATGGTAAAGGCGAGATAGACGGCTAGAGCAGCAAAAGACACTATACCAAGAAAGAGCTTGAACTGCCGGGGAGTTATCTGTGCCGGGTTCAGCCTGGAAAAGAAAAAGACCGGGGCGACAAAGAGCAAAGGCTGCAGCCACCGATCTTTGACGTATGTTACCTTGAGGGCAAAGATGGCTATTAAAAGAATGACAAAGAGCACCAGGAGGTATCGTTTTATAAACTGATGGTGAAAACCGCCCTCCGGGTTGTGGTTACGAGCAAAGCCGGCAGGGAAAACAATGAGCCAGATAAGCCACAGCGGTGTCAGAAACAGGAAGCTCTTAACCAGGAGACTGGTGATCCCCTTTAACTGATACCCTTCGATGACTCGTTTCAGCTTGTGGGTTGTTGAAAAGACAATATCCTGATTATTGATCATCCATAGAAAATAGGGACCGGTAATCAGAACAATAATGAGAATAGTCACCACTATCTGCGGGGAAAAGATAACTTTTCTCCCGGCGGAAAAACTAGCCAGAGTGAGCAGCAGGGCAGCCAATAAATATGGCAAAGTTGGCTTTACCAAGAATACCGACAGAGAGCAGCAAACCGAAAATGATATAGTTAGATCAGGTTCTGCTTTTTGACCAGACGCAGGGCTTGCCAGAGCGAGGCTGCGGCGGCGCAGACCACCAGGGTGGTGTGGGTCATGTCCCGTTGCGACTCCCAGCCAATCTGCGGAATAAGCAGCAGAGAGCAGGTGGCTAAAATTGCTGTACGGGTATCCTTGAGGATCTCACGGCTGGTGAGAAAAACAAAGACATAGGTGAGAAAGAGCAGGCTGTTTTTCAGGAGACTGACGGCGAAGACGTTTTTACCGAACAGAGCAAAAAGTGCGTGCTGTATCCAGGTGTAGAGCGGCGGCTGTTCCGTATAGCCGGCCAGCAACCATTGTCCCAGAAGGGCCTGTTCCGCTTCATCATAGTCCAAAGAGTCTGAAATCAAGACCCGCAGGAGAATGTGCAGGGAAAAATAACAACCAAGCAGAATAAGAAATTTTATTTCAAGCTGTTGTCTGGGAAGGGGCGGCGTTGTCATTTTGATTAGCTTCTCCTGGGATTGTCCCTGTCGTAAGCCGATCAGAATGTTTCTGCTGTAGACCACTGTCTCCGAAGAGCTGGCCGACAAAGAGAACCGGGTCTTTTCGGAAAATTGCATAGCTGAGAACCATTATGGAGCCGGTGATGCTGATTATCCAGAAACCGATGGGCAGTATTGATCGTTGCCGTTTTTCACTATAAAGCCATTGGTAGACGAAGCGAAAGGTAAAAACGAACTGACCGATGACACCCCAGGTCATAAGGGAAGAGGAGATTTCTTTATTGTCAAACAGTTTATGGATACTGTACGTTTCTCCGGTAAGCAGCCAGAAGATGGCCAGGACGGGGAAAACAACAGTGAGGATACGCACCGGACGAGGAATTTTCATCCAGAATCCATGATAGTGGAGGTTGCGAATATACACCCCGTAAGTAATAATCTGGCCGAGGATAATGACCAGATCGTTGCGGAGAATACCGTACACCATGAGCAAAAAAGAGGCGAGAATGCTCAGCTGCCAGAAGAGCAGGGGGGAGAGGACTTCGCCCCGCTTTTTCAGAGGCAATCCACTGGGTGATCTGTCTTGCTGAAAAAAGGATCTGGGCAAGAAAGCCTATCGAAAAAACAAGGTATTGATTCATCTCTCTCGGTCGGCAACTTTATAGCTGATATATCGGCTGCGCATCCAGCGAAAGGCTAATGTGTCAAAAAAAGGCCCGACAATGACGGTTGTAGAGGTGATACTTGCTGGTTCCGGCATATCGCGGCGAATGCGAAATGGGGATCTGCATAACCTCGCCCACCCTGCAACTGCACCAGGGCGGGGAGGAAGCGATGCATACCCTTGAAAAAGGGTATTTCTCTGGCGTAGGAACTCTTTATTATTTTTAAAGGGCAACAGCTGTCTTTGATGTTATCATTTATCATCAATCGCCGGTAAGCATTGCCAAATTTTGATGACAGTCTTTTGGTGAGGCTGTCCTTTCTTTTTTCTCTGATGCCATTGACCATGTCGTACTCAGGAAAATATTTGAAATACGGTAGAAAATCATCAGGATGAGTCTGGAGGTCGGCATCGATGTAGCCGATTAGAGTGGTCTGGCAATGATCAAAACCGGCCTTGATGGCAACGCTCAGACCATAGTTTTTATCAAGGGACAGTACAGTGCAGTACGAGGTATGTCTGCATTTTTCACGGAGTATTTTCAGACTGTTGTCCGTTGACCCGTCGTTGATAAAAAGCACCCGGCTTGGTATGGGGCTGGTTTTGATGAAGTTGTCCATCTCGAGAAAGAATGCAGGAAGGCTGTCTTCCTCATTAAATACCGGGACTATGATGGTCAGTTCATCATTCATCATTTAAGGGCCAGTTGTTGATCGGTTGCATGCAGTAAAAGTGTGTCGATTCAGAGCGTAATGGCAGGAATCAATTCATATGAGACAACCGCATAGCGTTACCAGACATTCTGGTGAAACTCAAGTCAAATCGAGTAAGGCGGCGACTCCTGTCGACCATGAAATAAACAGCAAAAGTGATGAGGGCGGGCGCATAAAGAGAAAAAAGAGTACGATTGTTTTGTTAAGAGATTAATGACTGGTTTACCTGTACGGGTTTGAGAATAGTGACTGAGAAAAAAATTGTCATGTTAGATTTGACAAGTTCGTAAAAACCTCAAATTTCGATGGATAAGTAAAAAGCTTCATATTGGAGGCGTGCAATTTTTCTATTATTTCGGCGTACATAAGGTACGTCGTAATGATTGAAAAATTGTAACAACGAACAAGATGAAGAATTTTTACGACGCCATCAGATTTTATTGTTAATAAGAAAACAGCTGAGAAGTTGGCAAACTCGTAAAAAACTACAATTTTTACGACGCCATCAAAGGTTGGCATGTATACGTTATTCTACAATCTAGAGCAGAAGCCGTTCACCCTGAATCCTGATCCGTCTTTTCTATGGCTGGGTGAAAACCATCAACAAATTTTTTCCAGCCTGTTGTCAGGGATTGTTGATAGTAAAGGTTTTATCTTATTGACGGGTGCTGCGGGCTCCGGCAAGACAACTCTGCTTATGGCCCTGACCGAGCGGCTGGAAAAGGATATCCTGTGCGCGGTCATCGTCGATCCACGGCTGGAACGTATAGATTTTTATAATTCCATCGGCAGAGGGTTCGGCCTACAGAAAAAATTTTCCTCAAAGGTGCAGTTTCTTATTCACTTCAGTCATTTTTTACACAAGGCGGAGGGCAGAAACAAAAAGGTGCTGTTGGTGGTGGATAACTGTCATGATTTACGTCAGGAGATGCTGGAGGAATTGCGATTGCTGGCAAGTATTGAAAAAGGAGATGTCAAGCTGCTGGATATCTTTTTTGCGGGACTGCCCGAATTCAAAGATATTCTGGAAAAGCCAAAGAACAGGGCGGTGAGGGAGCGTTTGATCCGCCAGGCTGAGCTGCCTTCTTTGACCGTCGACGAAACCGCTGAGTATATTCGGCACAGGCTTAGAATTGCCGGAAATGAAGATGAATTGTTTACAGCGGCGGCGGTTCAGGCTGTTCATCGCTTTTCCCAGGGGAGTTCCCCGGTGGATCAATATTCTTTGTGATCGTGCTTTAGCGACTGGTTCCGTTCAGGCCAAACAAAATATCAACGAGAAAATGATTGAATCCTCTATCCGGGATATAGATCTCTCCGCAACTTTTTCTGCGCAGAAGGGTCATGCTCATTCTTTTTACCGAAAAATTATTTCAGGTGTTAGCCAGACAATCTCTTCATTTTGGCGATTTATTGGTGAAAAAGCCCTGGGAGGCAGCCGTTTGATGTATGGCCTTGGGCTCTTGGTTCTTTGTATGTTCGGGATCTCTCTCTGGTTTGCAATGACGCCCTCTCTGGAGACTACCCGGATTACGCCCGCAGAAACCGCCAGGCTGCCGGAGATGGAGGACATCCCCCGCAACAGTGTCCCGCCAGTAGCCCCCGCTCTTGAAGAAGAGGATGTTGAAATCAAAGAAGAAAAGCCCCGCCAATTGCAAACGACAATACGGATTAGGCCTCTGGTCGTAAGGGAGAAAAGAGACAACCCGGCTCCGGTCCAATAAGGTTGTAAAGGCTGGATGTTGGCGTTACACTCTGCCGGCCAGGGTCAAAAGTTTTGTTTCCAGCTGGAGGTAATTGTGCTCCAGATCGTGGTTGCACCGGATATGTTTACCGGCGGTCTCGGCAAGTTGCCGTCTTTTCACGGTATCCTCGATCAGCTGCTGGATATGTTTGGTAAACAGGGCTGGTTGCGAAGCGGGGGAGAGCAGACCGGTCTGCCCGTGCATAACCGCCTCCTGGCCGCCCCAGTCCTGGTAGGCGACGACTGGAAGCTTGCAGGATTGCGCCTCCAGGTAGACCATGCCAAGTGACTCCTCAATGCCCGGGAAGGCAAAAATATCGGCGGCACTGTAGTATTGATAGAGCTCCCGCCGGGGGATTTTGCCAAGAAACAGGACGCGATTGGGGAGCAGCTCTGCGGCTTGTCTTGCAAGCTGCTGCCGGCAGCTGCCGTCCCCGGCCACGATCAGTCGCAGAGGGAGTCCTCTTCGGGCCAGCTCGCTGCATGACTGGATCACCCTGCTCACCCCATCAGTCTTTACGCCGGGACGCATCATTGCCGCAGTCATGATGACTGTCTCCTCGCCGATTGCCCAGCTTTGTCGCAACTTATTTCGATAGGTATCGGAAAATTCAAACAATCGTGGTTGGATGCCCGGGGCTATATAGCTGAGGCGGTTTTCCGGTAAAAGTCTTTTTAGATTTATGAGATCCCTTCGTTTATTGGTGAAAACATGGTCGGCTGCGCGCAGCACCTTTCTGTTGAGCAGAAAACCGGGCAGAGTTTTGAGTTGTTTGCGCCGTTTTGTGGAGTAGATTCCCTGAAAAATGACATAAGGAACTCCAAGTTGTTTGCTGCAGATTGACCCCAGGAGATCAGGCGCTTTGTAGTAGGAATGATAACTTAGCCAAAGATCGGGTTTGTTTTCCCTGTTTTGTCTGCGAATTCTGTTCTTTTCTTGTACTAGACGGAGCAGGCTCAGCGGCCTAAAATAAATCCATCGGCAGCGGAGATTGCTGGCCAGGGTTATCGAGTGGCCTCTGCCGGCCAGATAGTTATGAAGCTCGGTTCCGGTAACCAGATCCCCCGAAGGGTTGGCGTGGTCCATAGGTTTGAACGGCATGTAGAAGGCGATTTTCATAACGCCGTTTTACCAGTCGACATGGGAATAGTGAGAGGGGTTGCATTGGTTCAGGAAACCAAATAATCTGAAATTTTGCATCGATTTTCTTGGTCGGAGGGTAAACTCCCGATACTGTAGGGGTAGGGGGTGAGCTGCCACCCGAGAACTTCGAAAACACTTTTTACGAGATCCGAGAGCGTTTATATGACCCAGGCGGCACGACTTGATGTTTTGATTTATGCCCATGATGGCCGCGGTCTTGGTCATGCCAGTCGCAGTATTGGCGTGGGAATGGCCCTGCGTCGTCTCTACCCAGAACTAAGAATGCTTTTTGTCTCAGGCTGTAATATGACTCAGGAGCTTATTGGCCGGGCACCCATTGACTGGCTGAAGCTCCCGTCGTACGCAACCACGGTTATTGATGGAAAGTCCGTTGGTGTTCCAGGAAAATCAAATTTTTCCGACCCGCAGCTCGGTCAGCTGCGATCGCAGGAACTGGCTCATCTGGTTTCCCTGTACCGGCCGCGACTGGTCCTGGTTGATCATACGCCGCAGGGCAAGCACCGGGAACTCGTTCCGGCTTTAATGGCTGATGGGGGTGATGACACCCTCTGGCTTCTCGGGGTGCGGGGGGTGATCGGTGCAGTCAAGCAGGCCCGCTCAGCGCTTGCCGGGAACCTGTTCCGGGATCATTACCACGCGTTGCTCTGGTACGGTGACAGTTCGGTGCTTGGCCATGCTCACTGCACCCAGTTGCAGCAGCAATATAATACTGTTCCTGTGGAATGCGGGTATGTTCTGCGTTTAGCCGAATTTTCCCACTGGAATGGACGGGGGCAGCTCGGGGAAAAAGAGGCGATTGCCGGGACTGTTTCCCTCCCCTGGCTTGGGGAAACCACCATGGGGTTCTTAACAATCTTGGCCTGTGTATTGTCAAAAATTCCAAGATCTTTTGGCATCTGGCGGCTCTTTATTGATACGGACGGTTCCTCCGGTGCGGGTCAGAAAGTAAGCGAGCTCTTTGGGAAAAATAATAATTGTCGATTAGAGCCCCCCGGAGGTCGTTATGCCCCGGCATTGCTGGGTTCTAAGACGGCGGTAATTTATGGCGGCTACAACAGTCTTATGGACGTTATTTTTACCCAGATTCCCGCCGTTGTCATTCTTCGTGAAATGCAGGATGAAGAGCAGCAGCTTCATCTGCAAAAACTGAAAGAGGCCGTGGGAGATGCATTTGTAACCGTTTCTGAAACGAAGGTTTCCGCCAAAGAGCTGGAAGAAATTGTTGCTGGCAAATCTTCAGAGCGAGAGACTTGTTCCCGCTTGTCTGAATACCAACGGTGCCGTCCATGCGGCGCAGTATATTCGTAGTCTTCTTACCTAAACTTGATGGCGTCGTAAAAACCCCCCAAAGGGGATAGCAATCTTCATCTTGTTCGTTGTTACAATTTTTCAATCATTACGACGTACCGTATGTACGCCGAAGTAAAAGAAAAATTGCACGCCTCCAATATGAAGCTTTTTACTTATCCATAGAAATTTGAGGTTTTTACGAACTTGTCAAAATTGATTTTTTTTCAACAACTCCCTCCCGTTTAACTGATTGTAATAGATATCGGAGTCGAGAATATCCTTGATGTTCTCCGGCTCAACAACGAACAAGATGAAGGGTTTTTACGACGCCATCAAGGTTTAAAAAGGTGTCTTTTCCGTCATCTGCCAAGCGGGTGATGCAACCGTTTAAGCCAATCCTCCTGCTGACGTTCTGTTTGCGAAAAAAAATACAAATATGTAATAAATAATAAAGTAATACTTCAAAAATGAAATATTAAAACAGGTGAAGTAGATATTGAGATTGCTTTTTTTCCTCTAATTGTCTGATACGTATGGAAAAATTCTAATTTTCATTCGTTTGGCACAGGTATTGTAATAAGCAGAGGCAGGTACCGTTGTGTAGGCAATATAACACTCTTTGTTAGTTAAAAGATAAGAGCAATTAAAAGGAGGAGTACAGTGAACGAAAAGATGAAGTATCGTAAGTATTGGGGGCTGGCCGCTTTCCTTGCAGCAACAGCCGTAGCAGTGCCGGCAGTTGCGGAAGAGGCGAGTTTGGGAGATACGGTCGTCCAGCTGGCATATTCGGTTGATACCTTTTATTTTCTGATGTCCGGTGCACTGGTTATGTGGATGGCGGCGGGATTTTCGATGCTTGAAGCGGGGCTGGTCCGTAGTAAAAATACAGTAGAAATCTTAACCAAGAATGTGGCTCTTTATTCAATCGCCTGTATCATGTATATGATTGTAGGTTATAACATCATGTATGGTGGTGGGCCAAATGGTTTTATCCCAGGACTCAGTTTCTTACTCGGTGCGGACCATACTGTTGATGAGGTGCTCAAGAGCGGTGGTGAAACATACTACTCTTCCTTGTCCGATTTCTTCTTTCAGGTTGTCTTTGTCGCAACGGCCATGTCTATTGTTTCCGGTGCTGTGGCTGAACGCATGAAACTCTGGGCATTCTTGGCCTTTGCTGTCGTCATGACAGGATTTATTTATCCTGTGCAGGGATACTGGAAGTGGGGTGGAGGTTTTCTTGATGCCCTTGGATTTCTTGATTTTGCCGGTTCGGGTGTCGTTCATCTCTGTGGTGCTTCCGCAGCTCTGGCTGGGGTATTGCTCCTTGGTGCCAGGAAAGGAAAATATGTTGATGGACGAATCAAAGCTATACCCGGCTCGAATTTGCCCTTGGCCACTTTAGGTACTTTTATTCTTTGGCTGGGGTGGTTTGGATTCAACGGTGGTTCAGAGTTGAAAATAAGTAACATCGAAGAAGCGAATGCTGTCTCAATGGTTTTTGTCAACACTAATACTGCTGCAGCCGGAGGCCTCGTCGCGGCCCTCATGCTCTCCAGAGTCTGGTTTGGCAAGGCTGATCTGACGATGGCCCTTAACGGTGCCCTGGCCGGTCTGGTAGCGATTACCGCTGAACCTTTAACCCCGACACCTCTGGTGGCAACCCTCGTTGGGGCAATTGGCGGCCTGTTGGTCGTGGCGGCGATTATCTTTATTGACAAGGCAAAAGTTGATGATCCGGTTGGTGCTATCTCGGTTCATGGTGTCTGTGGCATCTGGGGTCTTCTGGCTGTAGCTTTTACCAATCCGGAAGGGTCGCTTATTGCCCAGCTGACCGGCATCGCGGTTATTTTCGCCTGGGTTTTTGGTACAAGCTTTATTGTTTGGCTCATCCTGAAGGCTATTATGGGTATCCGTGTCAGCGAGGAAGAAGAGCTGGAAGGCGTTGATGTTGCGGAGTGTGGTCTGGCTGCATATCCTGAATTTACTAAAGAATAATAAGGGGGAGTTCTCGTGAAGAAAATTGAAGCAATTATTAAACCCTTTAAGCTTGAGGCGGTAAAGGATGCGTTAACCGATATAGGCATTACCGGTATGACGGTATCCGAAGTCAAAGGATATGGGCGACAGAAAGGGCACAAGGAGATGTATCGTGGTGCTGAGTACAATGTCGACTTTAATCCGAAAATCAAGATTGAGTTGGTTCTCGCAGCAGACTTGGTTGACAAAGTTGTCGATGCCATTCGGGACGCAGCCAATACGGAAAAAATTGGTGATGGAAAGATCTTTGTCCTGCCGGTTGAAGATGTCCTGAGGGTGAGAACGGGAGAAAGAGGAAAAGACGCTATCTGATTCCCTGTTACCTGCCATGGCAGGGTCAGATGTATAGTGTCTTGTGGAGAGGCCTCCGCTGTGCGGTTTTATTGCACAGCGGAGGCTTTTTTTATTGCAGGGAAGGTGTGCAAATGATAATTATTCTTGACCACTAAATCCATTTTTGGGTATAGGTGTAATTCGCACCGCGAAACGGTTGCTGAAGGAGTTTTGCTGGTGCAAGATTGATTGCTGGAATTGCTGGAATTGTTTAGAGTAGTTCGGGTGTAATGAGTAATGGAGGGAAATAGATGATACTGCCCCAAGCTGTGAAGATATATCGTTTTTATCTTAACGGTTTTCAGCGCATGACCATTGGTAAAACGTTATGGAAAATTATTTTCATAAAGTTATTTATTATGTTTGCCGTCTTGAAGCTGTTCTTTTTTCCGGATTTTTTGCAGACGAATTTTGCAACTGATGAACAAAGGGCCGATCATGTCATCGAACAGCTGACAGGATCAGTTCATACTAACTAACTACGGAGGATGTTGTAATGGGTGAAATCGATTTGGCCACGGTGAACTGGGCGAGGGCACAGTTTATCCTGACTGCGATGTATCACTGGTTGTTTGTCCCGATCACCTTGGGGCTGTCGTTTTTAATCGCATTTTTTGAATCCATTTATGTGCGTACCGGAAAAGAGGAGTGGAAACACCTCACCAAGTTCTGGATAACACTTTTTGGTATCAATTTTGCCATTGGTGTCGCCACCGGCATCATCATGGAATTTCAGTTTGGCACAAACTGGTCCAGTTATTCCTGGATGGTTGGTGATATTTTTGGTGCTCCACTGGCTATTGAAGGCATCTTTGCCTTTTTCCTTGAGGCAACTTTTTTTGCGGTGATGTTTTTTGGTTGGGACCGTGTTTCAAAAGGTTTCCATCTCTTTTCCACCTGGATGGTTGCTGTTGGTTCCAATCTTTCAGCCCTGTGGATCCTGGTGGCCAACGGCTGGATGCAGTATCCGGTGGGCATGGCCTTTAACCCTGAGAGCGCCCGTTTTGAGATGCAGAATTTCTGGGAGGTGCTTTTTTCTCCAGTGGCCATGGCCAAGTTTACCCATGCAACCAGTTCGAGCTTTGTCGTTGGTTCCCTCTTTGTCATCACCATTTCTTCATATTACCTGCTCAAAGGCCGGCATGTCGACATGGCGAAAAAATCAATCATCGTCGCCTCGGTTTTTGGTTTACTTTCGTCGGTGTTTACAGCCTTTACCGGAGATGAGTCGGCCTATGCCAATGGTCATGTTCAACCGATGAAGATGGCTGCCTATGAAGGACTTTTTGAGGGGAAAAGGGGGGCAGACATTGTTGCTTTCGGTATTTTAAACAGTGGCAAAAAACTTGGCGACGGTCAGGAGCCTTTTGCCTTTGAGGTCTCAATTCCAAAAGGCTTGTCAATCATGGCGAAGCGAGAATTAAACGCATTTATTCCGGGCATTAAAGATCTCGTCTACGGAAACGAAGCGGAAGGGGTAATGCCCGTTGCCGAGAAGATGGAAAAAGGAAAAGCGGCCATCGCTGATCTGGCACTCATCCAGAAGGCCCGAAAGGACGGAGATGAGCAGGCGAAGGCTGCGGCAGTTGAGCGCTTCACGGTGAATCAGGACTATCTTGGTTTTGGCTATCTTGATACGCCGGAGGAAATTGTCCCGCCTGTTGCATCCACCTATTATGCGTTTCATGTGATGGTCTACCTGGGAACCTTTTTTCTTTTGCTTACCTTACTCTATCTCTACTATTCCTATAAAGACACCCTGGAAGATAAAAAATGGCTGCTGGTGTTGGGCTTCAGCTCTTTTTTCCTGGCGCTGTTTGGGTCGGAGATGGGTTGGGTCGTCGCTGAGGTTGGTCGACAACCCTGGGCTATTCAGGATCTGCTGCCGGTGAAAATGGCCACAACCCAGATTTCCGCAGGCAATGTGCAGGCATCATTCGCTATCTTCTTTGTATTGTTTGCCGTACTGCTCTTGGCGGAGATTAAAATTATGCTCAAGCAGATCAAAATAGGACCGGAGGACGTGTAACATGATTGGAAACTTAGATATTGTGATCCTGCAGCAGATCTGGTGGATCATCTGTTCGCTCGTCGGGGCTCTCTTTCTTTTTCTCACTTTTGTGCAGGGCGGGCAGACCCTGCTCTGGCAGGTGGCAAAGAGTGATCAGGAGAAGTCACTCGTCATTAACTCTTTGGGGAGAAAATGGGAGCTGACTTTTACCACTCTGGTACTTTTTGGTGGTGCACTGTTTGCTGCTTTTCCAAAGTTCTACGCGACAAGTTTCGGCGGAGCCTACTGGGTGTGGATGTTGATTCTTTTTACCTTTATTGTCCAGGCCGTAAGCTATGAGTTTCGCGCAAAACCAAACAATCTCCTTGGTGCCAAAGTTTTTGAATTGTTTCTCTTTATTAATGGTTTTGTCGGCATTCTCCTTATCGGTGCGGCGGTCGGAACATTTTTTACCGGTTCCAATTTTACCATCAATGACTTTAACCAGGTAACCTGGACCAATCCGCTTCGAGGGGTTGAGGCTGCTTTTTCTTTATTTAATCTCTCGCTGGGCTTTTTTCTGGTTTTTAATGCCAGGGTGATCGGGGCTATGTATCTGGTCAATAATATCGATTTTAAAGGTGTTCCCGAATTTGAAGGGCGGGTGAGAAAGTCCTGTCTGGTAAATTTCTTATGTGCCCTGCCTTTTTTACTCTATGTGCTGGTAAGTCTGGTGCTGGTCGATGGTTTCGCAACCGACAGCAACGGTGTCGTCACTCTGGTAGCGCATAAATATCTGGACAACTTACTGGCCATGCCGATAGTCCTTGGTTTTCTTGTGGTTGGCCTTTTTCTGGTTATTCTCGGGGTTACCCGGACGGGTCTGGCCAGATCGACCACCGGTATCTGGTTTGGCGGTCTGGGGACAGTGCTGGTCGGGCTTGCGGTATTTTTCACCGCCGGTTTTAACGGAACTCCTTTCTATCCCTCAAAGGTTGACCTCCAGTCAAGCTTGACCATTTATAACGCCTCATCGAGCCATTATACCTTGACAGCCATGACCTACGTGGCGTTGTTTATTCCGGCCGTGCTTGCCTACATAGTCTATGTATGGCGGCAGATGGATTCGAAAAAGATCGGCATGCGGGATATTAGTGATAAGAAAGCGTATTAAAAACGAGATGAACTTGTAAAAACCTCAATTTTCGATGGATAAGTAAAAAGATGAAGAATTTTTACGACGCCATCAAAAAAAGGAGTACATTATGACTGCGGTATTATTGATTGGCTGGGTCGCCCTGATCGTCGTCTCCTACAAAGCGGCTGTGGCAATTCTCGTCAAGACGGATAATTTATAGCCTGTAAATAGAGTGGGTCCGGCCGGAGGTAATCAATTCTTCCGCCGGACTTATTTTTTTCTGAGGTAAAAATTACTATTCTCCAAGAATCAAAAGGATTGACAAGTTCGTAAAATCTCAATTTTTACGACGCCATCAAAGGGTTGATGATTCCCCACCAGATTACCTGCAGGCTGAGGAAGGCGTAGAGGCCGGCGATGACATCGTCCATCATTATGCCGATCCCGCCGTGAATGCGCTGGTCAAACCAGCAGACCGGAAAGGGCTTGAAGATATCAAAGATACGAAATAAAAAAAAGCCGGACAGCCAGGCTGCTGGATAAGGCGGAGCGGCGGCCAGGGTAATGAACATCCCGAGAATTTCATCAATCACGATACATCCGGCATCCGGACTGTTGAGAATTTTTTCAGCAGATCCACAGACAAAAAATCCAACAATAAATAGCGCAGCAAGAATCATGAGGTATGCCGAAAGAGGTATATCCCTGAGCAATAACCAGGGCAGGAAGGCGGCAATCGACCCCCATGTTCCCGGTGCCCTGGCAATTTTCCCAACATAAAATCCAGTGGCCAGCATCATTATCAGTTGATTCATAGTGCTGTCCTGTTGCTGCGTACCTCGCTATACACTTCCTGGAGCGGCACGTTGTGCTGCAGAGCAATCTTCCGGCACTCTTCGTATTCCGGATAGATCGTTGCACCTTTTGGGGTGTACACTTTTTTCGCCGGAATATTTCCCCATTTGGTGACTACGTCAATCTTTTCCCTCTGCAGGGTTCGGCGCGATTCCTGCCTGAAACGCAGGCCGATGGCAGTTGTTTCCGAGAGAATTATCTCTTTCAGTGAATGGGCGTACGCGGGTGCACTGATGACCTGGAGAGCAAATCCTGGCCGGCCTTTTTTCATCTGAATTGGTGCGATGGTCACATCCAGCGCCCCTTTGTTGAATAATATTTCTGAGAGATGCGGAAAACCCTCAGGGCTCCAGTCGTCAAGATTGGTTTCGATAACCTCAACTCTCTGTTCCTCGGAGAGGTCAATGGCTGTGCCTATGATTATCCGCAGCAGGTTCGGCTGGCCGTTGGTGAGGGTGTGGCTGCCGGCGCCATAGCCGGTTGCGGTAATAGTCATGGGCGGCAGTGGGCCGAAATCATTGGCAAGGATGGCAACCAGTGCGGCACCGGTTGGGGTGATGAGTTCCTGCTGCAACTCCACGCCATAGGTGGGAATCCCCTGGAGCAGTTCACAGACCGCAGGGGCGGGCAGAGGCAGCAGGCCATGGGCGCATTTGACAAAACCATGGCTTGTCGGCAGAAATGAACAGAACAGCCGGGTGATGTGCAGATGATGCAGACCGATGATTGTCCCGACGACATCAACAATGGTATCCAGTGCGCCTACTTCATGAAAATGAACCCTGTCCATGGGAATAGCGTGGACCTTGGCCTCGGCTCTGGCCAAGGCCTTGAAGACCTCGCCGGCTCTCGCTGTGATTGTTTGATCAAGCCCGCTCTGTTCCAGGATATGTAAGATGTTTGGCAGGGTGCGAAGTTCCTGGCGATGATCACTGCTGATGGTAACTTTAATGCTGCTGATGGCATTGACGCTTTTTTCCTCCACCTTAAAGCCAAGCCCTTCCAGGTGGAGTTTCTCAAGTTCTCTAATGAGGATCTGTCGATCAAGACCAGCATGCAAAAGAGCGCCAAGCAGCATATCGCCGCTGACCCCGGAAAAGCAGTCGAGGTAGGCGATTCTGGAAGAAGTGAGTGCAGTCACGTGGGCCTTGTCGCTCCTAATGAGTCTGCTGCTGGGTAAGGAGAGTGCCCGTTGCAATCGGATGCCCACAGAGAAAGGATTCCACTGCCATGCGTTTCTTGCCTTCCGGTTGTATTTCTCTTATCAGGAGATTATTAGTGCCGCAGGCGACGAGAATTCCCCTTTTGTCAGCATGGAGGACCGTTCCCGGCTGGGCATTGTTTTCCTGGTGCAGCACCTCCGGGTTGAACAGCCGCAACCGTTTGGAATCAAGAAAGCAGAAAGCGGTGGGCCAGGGGTCAAGACCGCGAATGAGGCACTCAATGTCTCTGGCGTCCTTATGCCAGTCGATCAGCCCGTCATCTTTTTTCAGCATTGGGGCAACCGTTGCCAGATCGTGGTCCTGGGTGACAGGGGTAATGGTTCCTTCTTTCAGGCCCTCGATGGCTTCCAGAAGGGTTGCACTGCCAAGGATGGCGAGTTTATCAAAAAGGCTGCCCGCCGTTTCGTCCGGCTCTGTGGAAATTTTTGCTTTAAGCAGCATGTCGCCGGTGTCCATGCCTTCATTCATCTGGATGATTGTGACACCCGCTTCCTGGTCGCCATTGATTACTGTCCACTGGATCGGTGCCGCACCCCGGTATTTTGGCAGGAGAGAACCATGGACATTGATGCAGCCAAAGGGCGCGAGTTCGAGCAGTGATTTGGGCAGGATTCTGCCGTAGGCGGTAACAACAATTATATCCGGCTGATAGGTGAGCAAACCGTTGCAAAACTCCTCGGTCTTGATTTTCGTTGGTTGGAGGACTGGGATACCGGCCGCTTCGGCGAGAACCTTGGTTGGCGGCGGGGTCAGTTTTTTGCCCCTTCCTTTGGCCCGGTCGGGCTGGGTAACAACAGCCACTATCTCGTCAGGCCCGTCAATAAGCGATTTCAGTGTTGCAGCGGCAAAGTCAGGGGTTCCCATAAAAACAATTCGCAGCGGTGGCTTGGACATCTTCGCTCCTGTTATTTCTTCAACCACTTCTTTACTTTCTTTTTGTACAGGCTCCGCTTCAAAGGGCTGAGGTGATCGATAAAGAGAATACCGTTTAAGTGATCGATTTCGTGCTGCAGAACGACGGCAAAGCGATCCTCGGTCGAAAGCTCATGGGCTTGTCCCTGCAGGTCCTGATAGGAGACAGTAATCTGCTGATACCGGGTGACATTGGCCGTGAGCTCCGGAACGCTCAGGCAGCCTTCTTCATCAACCTGCTTCCCTTCATGGGCGATAATTTCGGGATTGACCAGGGCCTGGTATTTTTTCTCGCCATCCCTGTCTTCAGAGGTATCCACGACAATCAGTTTGATGGATTTGCCGATTTGCGGCGCAGCCAGACCTATCCCCGGGGCATCGTACATGGTTTCGGCCATGTCCTCGACCAGTTCTGCCAGCTTACTGTCAAAAGTCTCAATCTTTTCGGTTTCTTGGCGGAGAACCGGTTCTGGGTATTGATAAATTTTTTGAATGCTCATTACGATGTATATCTTTAATAGCGTGATCAGTCTTTTATGCCCTTTCAAGGCTTCGGGCAAGGTACCATAGCAACCGTATTTTTGCTACGGTTTCAAAGATAATCATAATTGGCGAAAAAGTTAACCGGTTTGCCAGATTGGCGCGTTGATCTGAGACAGGTTATGCTATAAGTTAAGGGGGTTCGGTACTGAAACTAAGCAATTCAACAAGGAATTATGTTATAGTGACTGCTGATGCAAGCCTCCTTGGGCTGTGCTTTTTTGCTGGAAACGATGCTGGTACGGCGCTGGGTTATTACAATAATTATATTTCCTTAGAGGTCATGTCGACAATATGTCTATTTTTTTTCCTGTAATTGGTTATCTGATTGGGGCAATTCCCTTTGGCCTGGTCATTGGTAAGATGGCTGGAGTCGACGTTCGGACTCAGGGGAGTCGCAACATTGGTGCTACCAACGTCAATAGGGTGCTTGGGAAAAAGCTTGGATTTGTCACCCTGATCTGTGATTGCCTGAAAGGTTTGCTGCCAATGTATGTGGCAACTGTTTTTCTTCCTGAATCGGAGACAAAAGAGTGGATAGTGGGGCTTACCGGCGTCATGGCGGTACTGGGGCATATGTTTCCTGTCTATTTGCACTTCCGTGGTGGCAAGGGGGTTGCGACCAGTTTAGGGGTCTTCCTATACCTCTCTCCCCCGGCAATAGCTCTTAGTCTTGTGGTTTTTTTGCTTACTGTTGCAGTCACCGGCTTTGTTTCGGCAGGCTCCCTGCTCGCTTCCGGCCTTATACCTTTGTGGCTGTATGTTTTGGGCGCATCGAAGACAACCATCGGTATGGCAGCCTGTGTGGCACTTTTAATCTGGTTCAAACACCATGAAAACATCAACAGACTGATTCACGGTAAGGAAGTGAGTTGGAAAAAGAAATAGGTACTGAGAGATTGATACTTTGCGATTGTGAGGAGCGGAAAGATGAAGATAATAGAGGTAAACAAGTTTGGTGCTCCTGATGTGATGGAGTTGGTTGAAAAACCAACTCCCCAGCCTCGTGCAGGAGAAGTGGTGGTTCAGGTTAGCGCCGTCGGAGTCAACCCTGTTGAGACCTATATCAGGGCCGGGACTTATCCCAGACTGCCCGATCTGCCCTATACTCCCGGCGGTAATGTCGCTGGAACAATTTATTCCTGCGGCGCGGACGTTGCACAATGGCAGAAAGGGGACCGGGTCTATAGCGCAGCGACGATCAGTGGTGGCTATGCGGAAATGGCACTCTGCAAGGCAGACCAGGTTTTCCGGCTTCCGGAAAATATTTCTTTTGCCCAGGGTGCAGCTGTCGGTGTGCCTGCGGCAACGGCATGGAGAGCACTTTTCATCCGTGGTAGAGGCGAGGCGGAAGAGCGCCTCCTTATTCACGGGGCAAGTGGTTCGGTTGGTCAGGCTGCTGTACAGTTGGCAAGAGATGCCGGGATGATTGTTTTTGGTACGGCCGGTAATGCCAAAGGGTGTGCTCTTATTCAGAAGCTGGGGGGAAAAGCGTTTAATCATAACGATAAAAACTATGAGGATATGCTTTATAAAGCAACCTCCGACGAAGGCTTTAACCTTATTCTGGAGATGCTGGCCAATAAAAATCTGGAAAAAGATCTCAACCTGCTCGCGCCCCGGGGCAGGGTGATTGTCATCGGCAGCAGAGGCCGTATTGAGATTGATCCCAGACTGACTATGGGTAAAGAGACTGATATCAGAGGACTTGCCGTTTTTAATGCCACTGATGAAGAGATGATCGCCACCCATACCGCGCTCGTGGCGGCAATGGAGCGCAGCGTCCTTGTGCCGGCCATCAGTCGTGAGATGGCTTTGTCTGATGCTCCCCTGGCGCATCAACTGGTCATGCAAGATGGTAAATGCGGCAAAATAGTTCTTATCCCGTGAGGATTAATAATTTGTCAGCAAGCTCGTGTATGTTGGCAAATTATTTTGTAATCAAGCGTCCTGGTTGCTCCCGGTAAAATACTTCTTTTTTCTCTTTTATCCATAAGGGTCATGGAGCGGTCAGTCTTTCTTTTAAAGAAAAATTGACATTAATAGTTAGGTGAACATGGTGTGGCTAGAAGCCTGTCGGACTATGTCCTTTTCCCCATATCTTCGTTGTTTGCGAAAATTAATGCTCGCAATATTAACTATATGGCTGTTCTTAATTTTCAAAAACGGTTCGATCTAAGAAAAAATGGTTATAATCCGGCAAGCTCCTAGGCTGCTGTATTTAAAACAAAGAGCTCAGTGTTGATTTGAAGGGACGTAAATTTGATAAAAGGAGATCCTTGAACCGGCACGATTTTAGCGTTATGTTTAGCAGGTGAGGTTTTAACCCTATAAGAGGAATGTCTATGGCCAGGTCAAAATGCCCGACATGTGAATATCATGAGTTTGAGGCTGTTCACGTCACCACGAAAACCGGGCAAAAGTTTTGTCTTATCCAATGCGTCGCTTGTGGCACAGTTGTTGGCGCGCTTGACGACGTGAAAATTACCAACGTGATTAAAAGTGCCGAAAAGAAACTGTCTAAATTTCTTGAAAATCTTAACCGCAAGGTGATAACCGTTTGTAACAGGAAAAATCCCTGAGTTGTCGGAGAAGTTATAGATATTGCCACAATATCATAGACAAGGGCCCATTTTTTCTGTACCCGCATACCCCGATTTTATTACTTCTTGCACAAGTTTTGCGCTAGTTCTCACCCTAAACCGAAACAGTTTACATCAGTCAGTCAACAACAATAATTGAGAGGGAGTGGAGTGGAAAAAGAAATCGGCAAAAGACTCGTTCAGGCCATAAAAGATCCCAACAATCTTGACTCCCGGGAAAGTATCGCCAAGGCAATGGAGTTGACCAAAGCCTATGCAAGTTCAGGATCGGCCACCCATTACAGCACTGTTACCAAACTCTTCTACGAGTTGTTTGAGATGTTTGAGACAGGAGGGGATCCGCGGGTTAAGTAATTGGAGGATTCCTTTTCAGGTGTTGTTCAAGACAGTTGATGTCATCGCATTCTGAAATTATTTTTTTTAGATAATTGAGATTATTATCAATATATTCCAGGTAGAGGTTGCGGTCGATGTTGTAGATTTCGAGAAAATGTATCTGCATCACCTGGGATATATTGGAAAAGGTGCTGGCGAGCCGTTTTAAAACCACGTCGTAGTAAAACTTCTCGGTGTGTTCCATAAGTTCCCGAGCGGAATTGTGTCGGTTGATGCCTCCGGTCTTCTGTTCATTAAAGAGCAGGGGGAGGAGTTCCAGATAGTACCTGTCAGCCATCTGGGCGAGTATGTCGGCTGAACCGATGACCTGACCGGCAAGCTGAATTTCATGGGTATGATAATCAAAAGTTGCCGGGTCACTCCCCAGGTCCGTGTAATTAATGATTGTCGCACAGTCTTTGGAAAACGTTTTGCCAAAACCCTTCCTGGTTACATATTTATCGAGAAATAGTATTGATCGTGCTTCATGTCCGGCCATGTAGTCTGTGCCTGATGGTGCTGGATCATCTTCTAGAAGCAACATCCCCGTGTCGTGAAAATAAGCGGCAAGCAGCCCTTTGAAAAGTGTTTCCGGTGAAATGCGGATTTGCTTGCAGTGGAGCCCATGAAAGAGACGGGCTGAGGCCAGCACCACCATTTGACTGTGCCGCAGGTTATGGTATGGCAGGGTGTTTTTTTGGAACTCGGGACATGATCCGGAAAAAAAAGAAACCAGGTCTTCATGGACCTCCCGGATCATGTCAAGATCAATAGCAGGGCTGGTCTCTTTTGCCAGAAAAAGGATCTCATCCAAAAGAGAACCGTCCTGGCTTCCCTCAAGAATATGAGTGAGGTTTTTGCTGTTCATATACTCGCAGGTGAGAAACATCGTTAGAATTCTTATCCTGAATACTATACACTTACCCTTGTGAGAAGGCAACCAGTTGTCAGTGATTGCAGGAGCCTGTCGGATTATGCCCTTTTTCCCCATATCTTTGTTGTTTTTGAAAATTAATGCTCGCAATATTACCTATATGGCTGTGCTTAATTTTCAAAAATGCCTTGATCTGAGAAAAAATGCCTATAATCCGACACGCTCCTAGAACATACAGTTTTTTCTCTGTAGCAAATCTTACGTGAGATCTAACAGATAAAGTATGTTAAAGTGTTATGTTTACAACTTTTGTACGATAAATACAGTGTCGTCTAGACTTTATTGATTTTTACAGGTAAAATTTAAAATGGTCATTGACCATTTGCTGCGGAAAATGCCTGACAATATAATGCTCTTCTAAAGGTGTGACTGAATACAATGAATGATAAGAGAGATTCTGTAGTAATACTGATAGTTGATGATGATGAGCTGGTGCGCAGGACGCTGAGTGTTTTGGTGAGTTCCCTTGGCTACCATTGTCTGGTTGCCGGGGATGGCGTCGAAGCGATTGCTGTATTGAAATCGACTGCGGTGGATCTTGTCTTTACCGATATTGTCATGCCGGGCATGGACGGCTTGCAGTTACTGGCCCATGTCATTGAAAATTACAAGGGCACAGATGTTTTAATATCTACCGGTTATCATGAAAAAGCGAGTTATTCAGAGGTAATAAAAGCTGGCGCCCTAGACTTTATAAAAAAGCCCATCGATCAGGCGGAGCTTGAAGCAAAACTAGCCCGGGCGATTCGTGAACGGAACATGATGCGCGAGTTGGAGCGGTTATCAATGCAGGACGCATTGACTTCTATTTTTAACAGAAGGGCTTTTGATGAACGTTTTTCTGATGAAGTGGAGCGGGCGCATCGACAGAATTACCCTTTGATGCTGGCCATTATAGATGTTGATAATTTTAAACAATATAACGATAAGTACGGTCACCAGGAAGGGGATAAGGTCCTCATTAATCTAGCGAATATTTTACAGGAGTGTACCCGGGAAAGTGTGGATATGTGTTTCAGGCTTGGTGGTGATGAGTTTGCTGTCCTGCTGCCTCAGGCTACCGCTAACCAGGGAACGGAGATCGTTCAGCGTATTCTGCTCAGTTTTGTTGAGCAGAATTTTGGCATAATAACTCTTTCCATAGGCCTTGTCTCCTGTCGGAGAAACGAGAATGTGCAGAGGGAAGATGATGAACGGGCCATTAAGGAAAGGGCCGATCGAGCCATGTATGATGCCAAACATAACGGCAAGAATTGTGTTATAACTCGGGTGTGAGGAGCAACCTGACAGTTTTCAGCCTAACGCGTCTTTATGGAAAGACGTATCCGGCTCTATCGGATACTTGCCGTCAAAACAGGCCAGGCAAAAATTCTTTTTGGCCATACCTGTTGCTTTGACGAGGCCTTCAAGGCTGAGATAATGCAGGGAGTCAAGACCAAGATATGCAGCGATTTCATCTATTTCTTTCTGATTGGCGATCAATTGGCTGACAGAAGGAAAGTCAATGCCGTAATAGCAGGCATGCCTGGTTGGCGGACAGCTTACAACCATGTGGACTTCTTTGGCGCCGGCTTCCCGCAGCGCTCTTACCCGGCTTTTTCCAGTTGTTCCTCGGATTATTGAATCTTCAACGATAATTACCCGTTTGTCTCGCAAGAACGAGCGGACCGGATTGAGTTTAACCTTGACATTGAAGTCGCGCATCGACTGGGTTGGTTGGATAAAGGTCCGACCGACATAGTGGTTGCGGATCACGCCCATTTCCATTGGAATGCCGGATGCCTGAGAATAGCCCAAGGCGGCATAGTTGCCCGAATCGGGAAAAGGCATAACGAAATCGGCATCGATCTTTGCTTCTTTGGCGAGGATTTCACCCATTCGTTTTCTGGCCTGATACACATTGATGCCGAAAATTTCTGAATCTGGTCTCGCGAAATAGACCTGTTCAAAAATACAGAAATGGCTGTCCTGTTTGGGCCATGGAAAAATGGAGGTTATACCGCTTTCCTGAAAGATGACAATTTCGCCCGGTTCAATATCCCGCACATATTCGGCTTCGATCAGGTCGAGGGCGCAGGTTTCCGAGGCCACAACCCAGCCGCCGTTACCCACGCTGCCGCCGTTTTTCAGTTTACCGAGACAAAGTGGCCGAAATCCATCGGGATCACGAACAGCGATCATGGTATTCTCGGTCATGAGAAGCAGAGAATAGGCCCCTTTGAGAGAGGTGAAGGTTTTTCTAAGAGCGGTCTCAAGACCAAGGTGGGTGGAGCGGGCCATCAGATGCAGGACCACCTCGCTGTCCATGGTGGTCTGGAAGATAGATCCCATTTCCTCCATTTCGTTGCGCAAGGCAAGAGAGTTAACCAGATTGCCGTTGTGGGCAACCGCCAGAGTTGTTCCTTTATGGGTGACCATCAGAGGCTGGGCGTTGGTTATAGTTGAGGCTCCCGTGGTTGAATAGCGGACATGGCCAATGGACAGATGGCCTTTTAATCTCTGCAGGATTTCCTCGGAAAAAATTTCCGGAACAAGTCCCATATTCTTGTGGATATTTACTTTTGTTCCGTTTGACGTGACAATTCCGGCGCTTTCCTGGCCTCGATGCTGGAGCGCATAGAGCCCAAAATAAGTAAGTTTTGCTGAGTCCAGATGATTGAAAACGCCGCATACACCGCATTCGTGGGTGGGACGTCCGTCGGTCGATTTTTTATGAGGTTGCTGTAGCATCAGGAGTGAGTCCTTGGTTGTTTTTTCGACACCATCAAAACTGGGAAAGGCACAAAGAGACAAACCTTTGTGCCTTTCTTTTGGAAACCAAATAACGAAACCTATAATATGTTTTATCTAAATTCAACAAGAAATAGTACCGAAAACAGTAAAAAAGTCTGGAGACGGGAGTTACTGACCGGCTATTGGAGTTGCTGGGTATCTTGCATCAAAAATGCATGGCAATGTACTTTCATTGACCACCCTTTGCCTCATCGTTTGTTCTGATCAGTGCAAGAAGAAGCTCCGTCAGGCTTACCAGATCGTTGAGGTCAAGCTGTTCATCAACAGTATGCACCTTGTTCATACCCGTGGCAATGATCGCTGTTGGTAAACCGTAAGCACAGAGAATATTGGCATCGCTGCCCCCGCCGGCGATGATATACTGCAAAGTTTTTTGAGCGATTTTTTCGGCTTTTTGCACCCTTTGGATCACCGGGGTGTCTTCTAGTAATGGTCAATGCCGGATAGTCACCGACGATATCAAATTTGAATGAAGGACGTTTGTCACCAGTTGAGGGATTACCCTGCCAACGGGCAACGGTATTCTCAAAGGTGTCGATGATTTCTCTGGTATAGAGGTCTGAGCTTGGCGGTGGAATGACTGCGAACTTCGCCTTTTAAGACGATCTGTTCCGGGACGATATTGCTTGCGACACCACCCTGTATAATACCGAAGTTGCGGGTTGATTCTTCGTCAAGTCGACCCAGGCGAAGGCCGCTCAAGGCCTCTGCGGTCAGAGCCAGGGCATTTATTCCCGCCTCCGGGCAGAGCCCGGCATGGGCTGCCAGCCCCTGTATCTTGATGCTGATTTTATTGGCTGCAGGTGCGCCGACAATGACATGATCAATACCTGAGGAATCTAAAGCGTACCCGTATTTAGTCTGAAGTTTCTGGTAGTCAAGGTGTTTGGCGCCGAGGAGACCGATCTCTTCGCAGGTGGTGACAATGACCTCAATCATTGGATGCGGGCTTTTATCTTCCTGTAAGATAGCAAGGAGTTCAAGAATGGCCGCCACGCCACTTTTATCATCACCGCCAAGAACCGTCTCACCCTTGCTGGTGAAAATGTCGCCGGTTCTAAGAACTTCAATTCCAGTGGCTGGTTCAACAGTATCCATGTGACAGGAAAAAAACAGCCCTTCCTGATCCGGCAGATTGCCGTTAAAACGAATGATAAGGTTGCCGGACTCTGAACCTGTTTTGGCAGCGGAAGCATCTTCAAAAATCCAATCGGCTCCAAGTTCTTGAACTTTTTTTTCAAAAGTCAGCGATTGCCCCTTCTTTTCTTGATGGACTGCTGATTTCACACAGTTCAGTAAAGGTAGCGGCCAGCCGTCTCGATTTATGCCAATTGACATTCTGTATCCTCATCGGGATATGATTGAAGGAGAACGACGGCGTGACAGCTGATACCCTCTTTTCTCCCGGTAAAACCCATTTTTTCTGTTGTCGTTGCTTTAATGTTGAGTGTGTTTGGGTCAATTTTACAGATACGTCCAAGCAGTTCCCGCATCTGGTCCTGATAGGGGGCAATACGGGGGGCCTGGCATACCAGGGTGATGTCGGCGTTGGTGATATGGTAGCCATGTTCATCGGCCAGGGCAATAACATGCTCAAGCAGAACAATGGAGTAAATACCGGCAAATCTGCATCGGAGTCGGGGAAATGTTTACCTATATCGCCAAGCCAAGGGCGCCGAGGATGGCGTCACATAGAGCATGGGTGAGCACGTCGGCGTCGGAGTGGCCGGCCAGACCATGACTGTGGGGGATGGTGATGCCGCCGAGTACAAGTTTTCTGTTTTCAGTAAAACGGTGGGCGTCATAGCCATGGCCAATGCGTAGTTTTGGTCGGCAATCCTGTTGCAGTATTTTTTCGGCCAAGAGCAGGTCCTCCGGACGGGTTATCTTTATATTGGTTTCGGCACCTTCTACCAGGGTTACCGGAATTGCCGCTTTTTCGAGCAGGGATGATTCGTCGGTTACATCAGCATCGCCATTATGCCGGTACGCTTCTTCAAGCAGTTCTTTGCGCACGGCCTGGGGAGTTTGCGCCTGCCAGAGGGATGTGCGGTCGATGGTGGCGGTAACCCTGCCGCTATCGTCTGCTTTTTTCAGGGTGTCCTTGACAGGGACAGCGGCAATGCCTGCACCATCATGGAGAGCGGCAAGGTAACATCTGTCGATTATGTCCCCGCTGACCAGCGGTCTGGCACCATCATGGACCAGCACGATAGCTGTATCATCATCAAGTGCTTGAAGGCCGGCCCGAACTGAATCCTGACGTCTGCGTCCTCCGGCCACTATAGCGATCTTGGCATCATTAATTTTGTAGTGGTCGAACAAGGTTTTCGTCTCGTTCAATCCAGTCTGCGGGAACAACCACGACAATACGGTTGATGTATCTGTTATTGATAAAGGCACGAACAGTACGGAGGAGGATAGGCACGCCTGCCAGAAGGTGAAACTGTTTCGGATGATCAAGGTTCATCCTGGTTCCAAATCCGGCGGCGGGAATTATGGCAGCGGCTGAGAGTGTCATAGACAAAAGGAGAAAAACAGAGCGCCTGAGGAGGCTCTTCAGAGAGTATGCGTTCATTGCATCCGTAATAAAATATTCGTATGGTTAAAAAAAGGAGCGGGTTATAAGCCGAATTCTGTACCCCGTTAAAAGGCCATGATCATTTCACTGGGATGTTGATCACTCAACACCTCTTGCAACCTACCCGGAGATCTCGGACGGGCCGCCCTCAAACATCTCCCTATTTGGTCTTGCTCTGGGTGGGGTTTACCATGCCTCCCATGTCACCATGGAAGCGGTGAGCTCTTACCTCGCCGTTTCACCCTTACCTGATGCAATCAGGCGGTTTGTTTTCTGTGGCACTTTCCCCCGGTCGCCCGGCGTTCGCGTTACGAACCACCCTGCCCTGTAGAGTTCGGACTTTCCTCTCCGGTCAAAAGACCGGAGCGACCATGCACCCGCTCCGTCTGCTAATGTAGTGGGAAACGCGTAAAAGTCAAAGCGAAAATTGAGCTTAATTCTCTTCCGTTTCCGGCGGAACGTAGTAATTCAAACGTTGACATGTCGGGCAATCGAAGATCTCGTCACCTTTCAGCAGCATATTGTATCGCTGTGGCGGCAGCGCCATGAAACATCCCTGACAGACACCATCAACAACATTGACAACGGCCAGGCCGTTACGGTGTTGACGAAGGATATCGTATTTACGCAGGAGAGATTTTTTGATTTTACTGGCCTGATCGCTACGCTTGGAATCTTTTTTCTTTTTGCCCTTGTTGATTGCCTCAATGTTGGCCCGCACTTTATCGGTTTCTTCGGCTAACAAGTTTCTTTTCGCCTTTCAGCAGATTCTTTTCCTCTTCCATTTGCGCTGTCAGTTTCTCGATGGATTCCATGATGACCATGATTTTTTCTTCATTTTCCTTGGCGCTTTTCTTGGCATCCTCAATTTCTTTGAGCAGGGCAGTCTGTTCACGACCGGTCTGCACCTGCATCATTTTCGACTGGCGTTCCCTGACGTGGTCCATTTTATCGGCCATTTCACCTTCGAGGGTCCGGCTTTCCTTCTGTTGAGAGGTGATTTTTTCCTGTAATTCATTAATCAAGGCCTCTCTTTTGGCCAGCGCGGACATGCGTTCGTCAAGGCCGCTCTGTTCAGACTTAATGGCATTGTCGATCTGATCAATTTCCAGGTCGATGGCCTGAAGTGAAACGAGTTGGGTTAAGAGTTCGTTCAAAATGATTCTCCTATGCAATGTGTGTTCTTTATGGTTGGTATGTTTTATCCATTAAAACGAAGGGGTGATGCTCCTTCTTCGTTTGTAGAATTTTGATTTTCCAGTTTTTTTTGTCACCTGCCTCTCTTAATTTTTTGACCAGAAGGGTTACTGCAGGTTTTTCTGTTGCATAATGGGTGCCGTCAATGATGCAGAAATCATTTTCTGCGGCCCAGATTGCTGTACTGTGTTTTATTTCCGCAGAGAGGTATATCTCAGCCCCGCGTTGCAAAGCAATTGTTGCCAGCTCCGAACCGCTTCCGCCGCACACTGCAACTGTGGAGACCCTGTCCGGGAGATTTCCCGCGGTCTGGACGCAGGGGAGATTCAGGGTATCAAGAACTCTGGCCAGAAATTCGGCAGAGGTCAAAGGAGAAGGGTAAACGCCGAGCCGTCCAAGTCCCGTATCCGTCCTGTTGTTGTCTGATGAAGGTACAAGAGGAGTAAGGTTTGTAGAGGCCAAGCTGGAGGGCAAGATAATCGCTGACTCCTTGACTGGCACTATCGAAATTGGTATGGCAACCGATAATGGCGATGCGGTTGGCGAGGGCTTTTTCCAGCAGTCTGCCACTCGGTTCGGCAGTATTGATCGCCGAGAGTGGTTTGAAAATGACCGGATGATGGGTGATGATAGTGTTGGCACCCTTTTTTATTGCTTCATCCACCAAGCTGTTGGTTGGGTCGAGTCCGGCAAGAACTGCAGTCACTTCCTGCTCCGGGTTGCCGACCAGAAGACCTACATTGTCCCAGGCTTCAGCCAGGCTGAAGGGTGCCGTCCGCATTCAGGCTTTGGAGAATTTCCTTTACTCTTACCGTCATAGAGATTTTTGTATCGTGTACGCATTAAAACAAAAAAGGTACACCCCACTGGGGATGTACCTTTTTTATTCATTTCGCCCGTTCAGGCATTTTTAGCCCGAATCGAGATGTATATTCCAGGGGTGTTATGCTTTCCCCTTTTTGTATGTATAATCTTATTTTTTTCAAGGAACCCGTTGTTTCTGCTCAAAAGCTGCTGTATTAATGGTGGGCGCAGTAGGATTCGAACCTACGACCGATCGGTTATGAGCCGATGGCTCTACCAACTGAGCTATGCGCCCATACTTTTTATTGAGAGACAAAACAATCTATATAAAATGACCTTGCTGGAAAAGTCAATACAAAAATAAAAATTACCCTAAAATATCTTCAAAATGAGTAGAGTACAATTTTGTGCATGGTCGCATTTGCGTTGCAGCTTGTCCAGGTAGAACATTTTACCGTCATTGCTTATATTGAATATCTCAGTAAGGTTCTTGAGCTGAAAGCGTTTACCTCGCTTGTTGATAGGAGATAATTTTCAAAAACCCAGGTGACTCACCTTGATGTATACAAACCTTCTTCTGTTTCTGGTCGCTATTTTTCTTTTTAGCATCGATAGCGTACCTTCTTCTCCACTCCTGCCAGGCTGGCAGGCGCTGCTGCTGTTTATCCTCCTGTTGATTGGATATAATCGGCTGGCCGTGAGGCTTTTTGCCAGGCCAAGAGCCTATCGGTCAGCCGGATACTTTCAGACAGAAAAGCAACTCTCTGTTCTTGCCCTGTTTTTTTTCGGAACAAGCCTCTACTTCTGTGATTGCAAATACTACTTCTCCTTGCTTTCCTTAGGTAAGAGTATGCCCGCACTGGTTAATTTCGCCGGGCTTATGCTTTTTGTACTGTTTTTGGTGATCATGTGGCGGGCCGGACAAAAGAATTATGAGGAGATTTTCAGCAGAAAACAGAGCACATCAAAATTTATTCTGTCCAATATCAAGGCCAACCTGCCAATTGTCCTGCCCTGGGTTATCCTTTCGTTGTTCTATGATATTGTTGCGCTATTGCCTTTCCCCGGGCTGCAGAAGGTTATGGGGTCGGAATGGGGCGACCTGCTGTTCTTTGGTTTTTTTCTGTTTTTCGTGCTGATTTTTTTCCCGCCGCTGGTGCGAAGGCTTTGGGGCTGCAAAAAAATACCCGATGGGTATCTGAAAAGACAACTGGATGTGTTCTGCGCCAAGCAAAACTTTAAAGCCGATTATTATCTCTGGCCCCTTTTTGAAGGAAGGGTCTTGACTGCGGCGGTCATGGGGATAGTGCCCGGTCTTCGGTATATTCTTCTCACCCCGGCTCTTATCGAGACCATGTCCACAGCTGAGCTCGAAGCCATCATGGCCCATGAAATCGGCCACGTAAAAAAATATCATTTACTGCTGTATGTCTTTCTCATTATCGGTTTCAGCCTGCTGGTCGGGATGCTTGCCGAACCATTTATCTATATGTTTCTTTCCCTTGACTGCCCTCAATGAACTGATTGTTGTGAGCGGTATTTCAGCGGAAACGGTTTTGACTCTGGTCGGTTCGGTCCCTTTACTCATTTTTATGCTGGTTTATTTTCGATTTATTTTCGGATACTTCATTCGCAACTTCGAGCGGCAGGCAGACCTCTTCAGTCTGGCGACAATCGGCGACAGTAAGGCGTTGGTATCGGCCTTTGAGAAAATATCCATCTTGAGCGGCAACATTCGTGATCAGCGCAACTGGCACCATTTCGGCATTGGTGAGCGTATCGATTGTCTTGAGAATGCGGAAAACAACCCAAAGCAAATCAGACGACATAATCAAAAAGTGCGATACAGTCTTCTTGCCTATGGGGCAATACTGGTGCTAACCGTATTGGCAGTTCGTCAGATCCCTACTGATGCACTGGCCCAACGTTATCAGGAGAATTTTGCCGAATCGATCCTGCTTCAGAAGGTCAAACAGGAACCGGACAGAGCGCTCTGGCAGCGCCTCATCGGTGATCTGATGCTGACCAGGAAAATGGAGGAGAAGGCCCTGGAGGCATATCAAAAAGCCTATAGTCTTGAACCGGTCAATCCGGAGATCATGAACAATTTTGCCTGGCTGCTTCTGACCAGTGAAAATTTACGCCTCAGGGACCCGGCAAAAGCACTCACTCTCGCCAGGGCAGCTGCAATCCTGCAGCCAAAAGGGCATGTTCTTGATACCCTGGCCACCGCCTATTGGGCCAATGGCCTTATACAGGAGGCGGTTGAGACGGAAAAGCAGGCAGCCGCTGTTGACGTAGCCCAGAGAAGGTTTTACCAGGCGCAAATCATCAGGTTCACCAGCAAGACCTATGAAGAATCTGTGCGTGAGCTGGAAGCGGTACAAAAGAACGGACAAAAAAGTTGAGGAAGACTATGCCATTGCTCGGAGCCCACGAATCAGTTGCCGGAGGGTTGCATCTGGCTTTTGACCCGAATCGAAAAAGTGGGCGGTGAATCGCTGCAGATATTTACCCGCAACCAGCGCCAGTGGCATCCGGCACCACTGAAGGAGGAAGAAATTGAATTTTTCAGAAAGGCTCACGTAAAAAGTGGTAGTATGCCAGTTGCTTCCCATGCGTCTTATCTGGTCAACCTGGCCACCGCTAAAGAGGAGCTACTCGAAAAATCAATCAACAACCTCGTTCTTGAACTGAACCGCTGTGCCCAGCTAGGTGTGCCGTATGTCATTTTGCATCCCGGATCCCATGGTGGAGACGGTCTTGAGGCTGGGCTTAAAAGATTTACCCGGGGGTTGGACAGAGTGATGGAGCAAAGCGGTACCTCAGTGCAGGTTTTGGTGGAAACTACCGCGGGACAGGGCACTGGTCTTGGCAGCAGTTTTGCCGAACTCGCCTATATTCTGAACAACTCGAAATTTCCAGAATTGTTGGGGGTCTGCGTTGACACCTGTCATGTTTTTGCTGCAGGGTATGAGTTGCGGTCGGCAGATGGCTATCAGGCGACAATTGCGGCAATGGAAAGTTCAATCGGTCTTGATAAGATACGTTTTTTTCATCTCAATGATTCAAAGAAAGAACTGGGCAGCAGGGTGGACCGCCATGAACATATCGGCAAAGGGGCCATCGGTCTGGAAGGCTTTAGAAACCTGCTGAACGACCGCCGCTTTTCCGGGCTGCCGATGACTCTTGAGACCCCTAAAAGTGACAGCCTGGAGGAGGATCGGGAAAACCTGCGGATCCTTCGCTCCCTTATGTGAGGGATTGGCCGCAGTTCTCTGAATCTTCTTGCAAAATTATTTTCAGCGAAGGAGAATGGGGGGAATCCCAAGTTATTTACCCGCAAAAGAAAGAATGGTATGTGAATGAAATTTTTGAACAGTGAAGCCCTTCTCGATGTCCTTATCAGCCAGAAGGTGCTGACTCCCAAACAGCGGCAATTTATCACTCTGGAAAAGGGAAAGATGCGCCAGAAACTTCTCCGTCAGGCCAATAAAGATGGTGAGGTGGATAAGGATTATCCGGATATGGTCGATATAACTGCCGGCTTTAATTTTAAATTGCAGGGTGGTGATGGGCGAATAATCGATGAAGAACTTGTCATGCGTACCGTGGCAAGCGAAAAAAACCTGCCTTTTAAAAAGCTCGACCCGCTGGAGCTTGACATAGATGTCGCCACCAAAACCGTTCCCCGCAACTTTGCCATCAGGCAGCTCCTGCTCCCGTTCAAGATGGAAAATGGCGTGGTGGAAACAGCAATTTATCACCCCGACTGCCAGGCTGCTCTGGCCGATATCGAGCAGGCCAATCAGATAAAAATAAAACCGTATCTGGCAACTAAGTCGGATATCAAAAGGATAATTAACGAGTTCTTTGGTTTTCAGAAGTCGATCAGTGCGGCGGAAGATCAGTTCGGGGTCATCCAGGGTGGGAGTGGTTCCATCGATATCGGTAACCTTGAGCGATATGTAAAGATCTCATCGGCCAAGGAGATTACGTCTTCTGATCAGCATATTAAAACGGCGGTCAACCATATCTTCCATTACGCTCTGGAGCAGCGGGCCAGTGATATCCACATAGAGCCGAAACGCAATGTGTCCATGGTCCGCTTCCGAATTGACGGTGCACTACACACCATCTACAATCTTCCAAAAGCCGTGCATTCCGCCATCGTGGCTCGCATTAAATTTTTATCCCGTCTGGATATTGCCGAAAAAAGGCGACCCCAGGATGGCAGGATAAAAATCGGCGAGAGGAGTGGCAGGGACGTGGAGATCAGGGTGTCGACCATTCCGGTTTCTTTTGGAGAAAAGGCCGTACTCCGTATTCTTGATTCCGAATTGATGTTTCAGCGGGTTGATGCCCTCGGGTTCTCAAAAAGGGATATGGAGGTGTATAATTCGTTTATTTCCTCGCCCCATGGCATCATTTTGGTAACCGGCCCGACCGGGAGTGGTAAGTCAACGACGCTGTATTCGACCTTAAAAGAAATTGCGACGCCGGAAAAAAACATAGTCACCGTGGAAGATCCGGTGGAGATGGTGCATGAGGAATTTAATCAGATTGCCGTGCAGCCACTGATCGATGTGACCTTTACCACGATTTTACGCAATATTCTGCGCCAGGATCCCGATGTTATCATGATTGGTGAGATTCGTGATAATGAGACGGCGGCCCATGCCGTCCAGGCGGCGATGACCGGTCATTTAGTTTTTTCAACCCTGCACACCAATGATGCGGTAGCCTCCATTGCCCGACTGAGAGATCTTGGTCTGCAGCCTTTTATGATAGCCACTACCCTGCTGGGGTGCATGGCCCAGCGGCTGGTAAAAACCATTTGCCCCAGCTGCGCGGAGGAATTTCCAGATGCAGGGAGAGGAGCTCTTGAAAATGGGTTTTCCTGTGGCTGAATCGGGCAGTCTTGTTCTCAAGCGAGGTAAGGGCTGCCGGGAATGCCGTGGTACCGGATATAAAGGCAGATGCGGCATCTTTGAAATATTTCCAATGTCCTCAAAGGTGAAAAAGATGGTTGCCGATGATTCGCATGGCCTGGAAATACGACAGGTTGCAATACGGGAAGGAATGACTACATTACGCGAGGACGCGTGGGACAAGGTTCGGCGTGGGATTACCACCTATGAAGAAGCACTGCGGGTGACTTCGGTTTAGACTGTTGGCAGGTAAGATATAAACTATAGAGATAACAGCTGATGGCCATAAAGATAGTCGCCAAGAACAAAAAAGCCTTTCATGATTACCATATCGATGCCAGATACGAGGCGGGCATGGTGCTTTCCGGACCGGAAGTCAAATCGCTTAGGGCCGGTAAGGTGAACCTGCGTGATGGGTATGTTAAGATCGATTCACGTGGGGAGGTGATGCTGTACAACGTCCATATTTCGATGTACTCTTTTGCCACCCAGAATCCCAACGAGCCGCTCAGGGTGAGAAAACTGCTGCTGCATCAGCGGGAAATAAAAAAACTTATTGGTAAGCTCAACGAGAAAGGCCTTGCCCTGATACCACTGAAGATATACTTTATAGAGAACGGTAAGGCAAAGGTTGAACTTGGCCTTGCCCGTGGTAAAAGGGAATACGATAAGCGGGCGACACTCAAAGAACAGCAGAGCAAACGCGAGATTCAGCGAGAGATGCGCCATGATAGGTAATATCCAATAATCATTAACTTGAATCTATAGTAAATAAGGGGGCGAAACGGATTCGACGGGGATGTGTAAGCTCATTGTTGCATGCCGAGCTTCTATTTGCTCGTAAAACCGATAGAACATAAATATAATCGCAGACGATTATAACTACGCAGTAGCAGCTTAATACCTGTCATACTGCCGTTCCACCGGTCTTCGCCCGTAAGGCCGGATTTGGGGCGTCGACTCAACGGGCTGGTCCTCTGAAGGTTGCCTGTCTTTCAGAGGACGAGATCTTACAGACTAGTTCCGGGAAATCTATGTTCCGACTGAGTTTCCGGCGCGAAAATTAAAGCACGGAACTAAGCATGTAGATACGAGAGGGGAGCATTTTCGGACGCGGGTTCGACTCCCGCCGCCTCCACCAATAAATTCAAGTAGTTAACTCAGTTTTTTCGGTAGGAAAACTGTAGGAAACATTTTTGAATTCAAAAGGACTTACTTCAGCACGAAGTAGGTCCTTTTTTTTTGCTTTCTATTCCGCCAGCATATTCATCCTGACCGCTTCTTACAGACCTGTTCCAAAAAAAATACTTGTACTCAATAGGCATTTTCGAGTATCCTGAGATTAGAAAAAAGTTAATTATATTATATATTTAATGAAGTTTATGTATGTGTATGAAGGTGAGTATCTAAAAAGTAATGAGTAAAAGAATAAGGCCAGGTTTCGGGCGTGATTTGGCCTTCAATACAAGGAGGATGTTTTTGAAAATTTACCCACGCTCGACCAACGACAAATATGACAGGTGAACCTAGAAATTTTTGAGAAAAATTATGAAAAGTGAAAAATTCAAAACGATAATAACATTGTTTCTACAAGCTCTGTACCGGGAGGTAGAAACAGAAGCTTTTTTAAATATTTGTTTTAAGGACCTAAATCGAAACGGAATATTAACTAAAACATTTCCATGTCAGAATGTGGAACAAGTAGTAGATGCAATTATATCGAAAAGAGATCGTGCGGATGTGTATCTTGAGGTTTGCCTCCAAGGTGATACCAAAGCACCTCAGACCAGCTTTAGGCAAGAGAGAAATACGTCGATCTCTTAAAACCACAAACCATAGCTATGCAGTAAGGCAGGCAAGAAAGTTTGCTGTAATAATTGAAGATTTGTTTCAATTGGGGGGAAGAGAAAAGGATCATTTCGAAAACTATTTTAAAAAATGGATAAATAATTTTCCGCACAATGTTATGAGGTTACCTGATAATATTGGTTACCCTGAAAAGCACAAAATAGCTTTTTGTCCGCCTATTGCCACAATAACCAAAGAACCACTGGGGGGGCGGGAGTACATCAGGCAGACACCTGATGATGACGAGAAGTGTCGAGCACTTGGTAACCACATAATGGGTGATGAACTCTATGTCACTGGTGGCTCACACATGGGTTAAATGGAAGCTGAGTCTCTCGATATCTCGGTCAAGCGGTGGCTACGTGACCAAGACCACGATTTATTGCATCCGGCAGCAAACAGACTACTGACCAAGCATGAATGGGATTGACCTTAGTGGCTTGAAGTGGACCTATTGAAGGTTCCTTAAGCAGACCTAACCATTGCTTGCTAATTTAGTTTCAGGCCGGGTGGACGGTTGGGCATATATTTTTTTTTTGACACTACCATTATGTTATGATAACATTTTTTATACTTGGCAAACATATTGAAAAATATGGGCGCAAAGTCTCCGGCCTAAGGGAAACTACGGTAGCGGGACTGCGGCACAAGATTTCTTCTTATGTCACTTCCTTCTCGCCTGATTTACCTGTTGTCGAAATTAATTTATTGAGGAGAAGTGGATGAATTCAGCATCTGAAAATCAAACAGTAGGTGACTTAAATTTACCATCATTTACTTTATCAAGAGTTAAATGTCTCTTTCGAACCAATCTAACTCCTGCTGGTGTTTTTTGGCATTTGTATGCATTATTTTTGGCAATTGTTGCTGCAGGGATTTGGAAATATTTTCACTAAAACTGTTATATGTTCGCTTCATTACATCTAAGTATGTTAGGCACTTTGGTAGATAGAACGACATAGAGTCAAAAAAGAGTGACACCACACTGCCGCTGCTAATGAGATCGACGCATTGTTGTTGGCTCACCTGACTTCCATGGAGATTCTTTAGGATGAAGCTGTTATGCAAGCAATTAACTCCGGTGACTTGAATGTGTTAATGACCAATCTGAAGGTTATGAAGTTAATGGAAACGCCGAGGATACAAGTAATAATAATGAATCACGAGTGATTCATTAATCTAATTTATTGTTAGATTTCCAAGCCCTCAAATTTTCCTACTTTGACATTTCCTTCTGGAAATTTGGCAACGATTTCTAATTTTCCCCCCCATGGCTTCTATGTATTTTCTCGTGGTAGAGAGGTACATATCGGTTTGGCTCTCTACAGACAGTTTGTCTTTTAAAATGGTGAATGACTTTGCCATATTTTAGTCCTCCTTCTTTTTTAACCCTTTTAAATGCTCTGCAAACAAATTATCGGCAATGGGGATGTAGGTCTGATACCAATTGTTGGACGAAGCCGCTACGCGGCAGACAACCCCTAACCAGCTCCTGTTGTAAAAAGTAACCTCTTGGTTTTTTATTAATAAAGCCAAGCCGGCAATGCAAGAAAGCTTTGCCGGGCGTATCAATTTCCATTCTAAGGAGGTTACTATGAACTGCAACATGCCAACCGATCTTCAATTTACCAAGTATTACCAGAAGCATCTCAAATGCTTGAAACTTAACGGCTTGCAGCCCAAGACTATCGAGGCCTATTCAAGGGCGATCAGACGTATCGGCAACTACTTCGATTGTCAGATATTGGCTGCCTGCATGATACGAAGGAACGCATTCGGAAAATGGTAGCCATCGACAAATCAATCGATCAGTTTACGGGTAAAATTATCCGCCGCGAACTCGATCGCTTAAGCTGACACCCCACAAGGGGGTATAAGTATCTTGCAGATTGAATTCTTGCAAAAATCAAGAATTATATCTGTAAGGTATTAAAATGTACCGCAATAAATCGCGACACGGATTGCTCCTATTGCAAACCGCTGGGGAGATATTATGAAATATCAGCCGGCCTACAAAATTAATCCCGCTATTCTCAATTGAGTCGCCGAGGTTGGTGAGACCGTCGGCGGCTACACTGTATTAGTTGAACCGAACCTGATATCGCGGCTGTACCGGGAAAACCGCAGCCGTACTATCCGAGCCTCGTTCGCAATTGAGAGCAACATGCTCACCCTTGAACAGGTGATTGTGTAAGCGAGTAAAAAGAGGTAGAATGTCTTTTTAGACAAGTAGTTAGCGCATGATCGTCAATCGGAGCTTGTCAGGCTGCAATTATATGGAGCCATCAGTGAAATTTGGAAGTTGCTGAAATAAGAATTTCTACAAGTATCCCGATAACAGCAATTGATAATAGAATTGTTACCAGGCTTGCTCTGGTGGTAATGCGTTTTATAAAGTTTTTGCGATTCATGCTTCTTGTTTCATATTTGTGTTTAAGTTCCAGCACCATATGCAAATGGAAGACCAATGGTAGGCATTTTTACCAGATGAAAGAATATCATTTGTTATTGTGACTCTGTCTGTCTTCTAAACGGCAAAAAGCTGTTTTTGCCTAATGCTCCTTGCCGGATATGTTGCGATTACAAAAACCTCAGAATGACAATATACGACAAGGTGTGACAAATATTGTCATTCAAGTGACACCTGCCGCAGCTGAAAATTTTATACTGGGTTGTTCAATTTTTCTTACGGAAAATTCTACAGTTTCGATTAACAACGAAAGCAGAGAAACTTGGCTATGAAATTTAGGAAAATTGTTGCCCTTTTTTGCATCGCTTCCCAACCATTGATGCTGTCCGGCTGTGACACTTTTGCCGATTTTGTGAAAAATATTTCAGACACCACAGTCACTGAAAAAAGTGGGTCCTGTCACAGAGAGCTATGGAAAGATGCTCTTGTTGGACATGCTTGACCAGCAGAGAAGACTTTTGAGGAGATGCAGTATACTGGCAATAATGGCGATAGCAGCTCAATTAAAGCATTGTACGAAGAATTTTTAAGACTGGATCAGAATTACCAGCAGGAATTTGAAAAATATGAAGAGGCTTTGTCTAACAAGGATGGTTTGGAAATAAGCAAATCTCATCTACAAATTATAAGGAGCTTACCCAAGTACAGCAGTCTGATGAAATAGGAGGTAGTTTGGAATAATGGGCCTCAACCAAATTTTTCCAAATTCACGTTTGCCGTTCAAGTGATGATGGAAATATATATTTTTCAATAGGTCAAGTGAGTCGAGGGAATGGTTTCAGGTATAATAAAGCTGTACCTTATGAGAAGGAGTTAGGAGAGGTTAATATTCTAGATAATCTTGCTGTTGCTGATCTAGACGATTTTTCGAAGAGAGTTTACCTTTTTGTTCTTGAGCTATGGTAGCTTGTATTACCTCAAGATTGTTGAAAAGATATTTCATGCTAAAATCAATTTTTCTTTTGGTGTTGATTTGGCCGTTTTTATATTAGAAACAATAAATAATTCTTGATTTGTTCCTCACTATTTCGCAATCTCAACATATAGTAATAACGCCTTGTATACTCTCTTCTTTTTTGCTCTGCAGGACGTGAAATGATATTTTTGATATATATAGTAGTAGGAGGCGGCAAGAAATGAAAACCATAATATTCATCAGGAGAGCTGCTCTCTTTTTCAATTAAACTTTCAATCTTCCTATCAAGCAGATCTGCCAAATAGTCACCATCTTTAAGATCAATAAAGTAATCTGCGAGGGCTTTGGCAACAAAACTAACAGTCCACAGATTTGCCCGCTTGTTGAGCGTCAAATCCTCAAATATTTTAGAAACATGTGCGATTTCATGTTTTGAACCCCCAATTAATTTTGCAGTGAAAATAAGAATCATCTGGTCTACTCTGGGATGTTCGTTTCTCTCTTCCATAAGGCGACGAAGAATTCTTTCCATACCAGGGCTATGATCTTCTGAGGAGGTTATCGTTTCATAAATTTTAAGCAGGTCGTTATAGCTTAAAAAAATATCCTCCTTATCGAGAACGGCCATGATATTTTGATAGGTTTTCTCGGTAACTATTTCTTCATTGCTAATAGCTTGCTTAGGAAAAGCTAACGTTATAAAATGTAACAGAAAAATTATTAGTGACTGAAAGAATAGTCGTATAAGCATGCGATCCCTATTGGTGCAGGAGACAGGTGACAATTGTCATGGTTCAAGGGAATGTGTGAAGTGCTATTTTTTCTGGTTGATTGTGGGTGTGACTCCCTCTTCTTTCTCCAGATGACTGTTTACAAAAAATAAGTGATTACACCGGGTTCAATTTTGTCAGTAAATATAGCTCCCATACGATGACTGACCCAAACAATAATATGCAGGATGGAAACATCAATGACGCTAGAGTACGGTATCTCACAGATATGCTGGTATGAAGCGCAACCATGATAATTAATGCCAATGCAGTAAGACCATATTTAACCATCACAAAAGTACTAGGGCCATGCTTGATATAATATCGCATTACTGGGTTAAGTTCCACGGCTCCTTTGTTCAATAAGGCTAGAGTTAAAGCTG
>CAWDYJ010000002.1:0-86165 GCA_963806525.1 uncultured delta proteobacterium | reverse complement strand
CGCAAACCCCATTATTCCATACATTCTCGCGGATTTCTCCCTTCAACTAAATCTAGCTCAATTAAATAAGGATATGGAACCAATTTACATCCATATTTTGTGATACTTGATCATTCCGCACACTGGAGTTCCGGTTCGTTATCATCCATGGCTTGGACCGGAACTGCCTTCATTACATGGATATCCTTATCCCTGCGGCGAGCCTTTTAAAAATTCTGCTGTTTGCTCAAAGGTAATGTTTCCTGCTGAATCGGATTATATCCGATAATATCGGATGATGCGAAAAAGTCAATGGGCTCAGTTAGAAGCATAATCTTCAGTTCCACGTCAGTTGATGGCATGTTCTGTTTCTCAACCTGTCGTATCTGGATCTGGCCTTGAAAAAGAAACGTCACCACCGCTCATACAAACAAGTAGAGGCAATGCAATTTTACGAAATAACATCTGTTTTGATGGTCCTTGCCGCAGTTACAACGCAAAGAGTAGACACACACACGGAACAAATATTGCACATCCAAGAGAGAACACTCACAGAGCGCAGTGCCGATAATCGACGGATCATGCTCAGGATGATAATTTGAAATCCACTGGTCGTCTTGACTTCCCCTCGAAGATTTATCAGCACTGCTCCCATGCATTTCCGAAGCTGACTACTGCACCATTGCAGCATTAATCACTGACTCTGAAATGAAAAGGAGAAATGACAATGACACAAATCCAAACCGTTAATCCCGCTACGGATGAACCTCTTGCCACTTATGATTTGATGAGTGCAGATACCGCCTTTGATAAAGTTGAGGCGAGTTATGCAGCTTTTCTGGAGTGGAAAAAGAAGACCCATGACGAGCGTGCACCCTACCTTCGTGAGATAGCCGAGGCATTACGTGAAAGAGGAGATGACTTCGCCAGGCTCATGACCCAAGAGATGGGTAAACTTTTTCGAGACGGCAAAACTGAGATTGAGATATGCGCGCGGATTCTGGAATACACAGCGGAAAATGGCCCTTCTGAACTGGCCGACGAGGAGCGTACCCACAGTGAGGGAAAGAAAAGGGGCATCGTTACTTTTTCTCCCATAGGCGTTATTTATAGTATCCAGCCCTGGAATTTCCCCATGTATCAAGTTATTCGAGCCCTCGCCGCCAACCTGATGGCCGGAAACGCAGTTGTCTTGAAACATGCCTCCATCTGCACCGGCAGCGGGATGATGTTGCGTGATGTCTGCGCGGAGGCAGGACTACCCGAGGGACTGTTTGATGTGCTGGTCATCGACCATGACACCTCGGATAGAATCATCGAACACAAGCTGGTACGTGGAGTGACCATGACCGGCAGTGATGATGCAGGCCGCCACATTAGTCAGAAGGCCTCAAAAAACCTGAAGAAATCTATGCTTGAGTTGGGCTCAAACGACGCCTATCTGGTGCTCGAGGATGCAGACCTCGAGGTTGCCGTGAAAACCTGTGTTCAGGCGCGGCTCTACAACAACGGTCAGACATGTGTCTCGGCTAAACGTTTTGTGGTGACAGAACCCGTATATGATGCTTTCATCAACGCCTTTGTCGAACAGATGAAAGCAATCAATCTAGGCGATCCGATGCAGGAGGATACAGAGCTTGGTCCTCTCGCCAGTAAAAAGCAGTTCGACAAGCTGTCCGAACAGGTCGAAAAAAGCGTTTCGGGCGGTGCTGAATGTATTGTGCGGCGGCAATCCACCAGAACGTGCGGGGCAATACTATCCGGCCACCGTTCTCGCCAACTGTCAGCCTGGCACACCCGCCTATGACGACGAACTGTTCGGACCGGTCGCTTCGGTCATCAAGGCCAAAGATGATGCGGATGCGATGCGCATTGCCAACGACAGTCGCTATGGTCTCGGCGGCGGGATATTTACCAAAGATGAGGACAAGGCTGTAAAACTTGCCCGCAACCATTTCGATACCGGCATGGTCCACATCAACTCTTATGATGCAATTGATATCAACATGCCCTTTGGTGGCGTTAAGGATTCCGGTTTCGGCCGCGAACACGGTGGCTTCGGTATGAAGGAGTTTGTCAACGCAAAGGCGATTTTCTTACCTTAAACGTAGGTGCGCCGAACAACAAAGTAGAAACAATAAGGAGGAAATTCATGATTGATTCAAAAGTTATCATTATCACCGGTGCCAGTAGCGGCATCGGAGAAGCAACCGCCAAACTCCTTGCCAGCCAGGGAGCCATCTTAATGCTCGCAGCGCGGCGTGAGGAGAGGCTGAAGAAGCTGGTACAGGAGATCGAGACATCCGGTAGCACGGCTTCTTACCAGGTAACCGACGTTACAAAGCATGAGGCGTTAAAGGAGTTGGTTGACGCAACTATTCAAAAGTATGACCGAGTTGATGTATTGATCAACAATGCAGGCTTGATGCCCTTATCGCCGCTTGATGCCTTGAAGGTGGATGAATGGGACCAGATGGTCGATGTCAATATCAAGGGTGTTCTCTATGCCGTCGCTGCAACCTTGCCGGTGATGCGCAAACAAAAAAAGGGGCACATCGTCAATCTCGCATCGGTGGCGGGGATCAAGGTGTTTCCCTCCGGAGCTGTCTACTGTGCGACCAAGTTTGCCGTCAGAGCACTTTCGGAAGGTATTCGGTTGGAGTCAAACGGTGAAATCCGCTCGACAATAATCTCCCCCGGTGCTATCAACACGGAATTAACTGAGCATATCAGCGATAAAGAAACAGCTGATAATACCAAAAATCTTTATCAAGACGCTATCGATGCCGAGGCGATCGCACGTGCCATCCTCTACGCAATTGAGCAACCCGAGGAAGTGGATGTCAATGAGATCGTTATTCGTCCAACGCAGCAGGATATGTAGAGAAAATAAATCTGCTCCTCTCACGTCACTGAGCGGCAGCCCTGGCCATCGACTGACCAGGGTCATTCCTTTCCTTATCATAGAGGATAAAACTATGAAAACAACAAAAACGATACATCTAAAAAACAGACCGGAAGGAAAACCTGAGTTGACGGATTTTGACTTTACCTCTTCGGAAATACCTGAATTAAAAGAAGGAGAAGTTTTGCTACGTTCTAAATATGTTTCTGTCGATCCATATTTAAGAGGTAGAATGAGCGATGCCCCATCTTACATTGAGCCATTTGAGCTCAATAAGCCAATTTCATCCGGTATTATTGCTGAAGTTTTGGAATCAAAGAACAGTAATTTTAGTAAAAGGAGATTACGTGTCCGGGATGTTGCAGTGGAAAGAAACACAGGTAGCAAAAGCTGATGGACTTATGAAAGTAGACCCTGATAAAGCACCACTTTCTGCATATCTTGGAATTTTAGGTATGACAGGACTTACCGCCTATCTTGGTCTAACAGAGATAGGAAAACCTAAAAAAGGCGAGACCCTGCTTGTCTCAGGTGCAGCGGGAGCAGTAGGAAGTGTGGTGGGGCAAATAGGAAAAATACGTGGCTTGCGGGTTGTAGGAATTGCCGGAACCGATGAAAAGATGAAAATGCTCAAGTCTGAATTCGGTTTTGATGAAGCAATCAATTATAATACCACCGAAAACATGGTCGAAGCCATTGCTGATGCATGTCCTGACGGTGTCGATGTCTATTTTGACAATGTTGGGGGTGAAATTTCTGAAGCTGTACTCTTTAACATCAATAAGTTTTCAAGAACAGTGAACTGTGGAGCTATTTCGGTATATAACAACACCGAACCGCCTGAAAGTATGAGCGTACAGCCATTCCTGATAAAGAAAAGTTCTTCTATGCAAGGCTTCGTGGTCTTCGATTATGTTGATAAACATCCTGAAGGAGTCAAGCAATTAACGGAATGGTTAAATCAGGATAAATTGAAATATACTGAAACGATCAGAGAAGGCTTTGAGAATATTCCACAAGCCTTTATGGATCTTTTTGAAGGAAAGAATAAGGGGAAAATGGTAGTGAAACTTTAAAAATTGGAAAAGATCTAACACAAGCTTATTTACCGTTTACTGGTGTTAGAAAAAATAAAAACAGACAAATATTGTCTAAAATCATTTAAATGAATAATTATGTTAGAGCTGTGGGTAAATGGAGTTTCTTAGACACTTACGAATCTATAGCACAAACGGTATAGCAAAGATGAAGATTGGGGGAGTTATGTGACGATTGACGAAAACTGGTAACTGGCCAGAACCCCGCATCCTCAGAAGCTGCTGCTTTAGCTATTGTGGAACTTCTCCGCCGTTAACAGTTACACCGCTGTAACTATTAATAAGGCGGATATGGTCACCAGATCCGCCTTGTTCAGGTATTGTTTCAAAAATATTTTGGAACATTAACTGAGCGTATGAGGTCTTTAGTATGCTTGATGTAACTTTGTAAGCCATCACAAATACTTTTCGTAAAAGGAAAAAATGATAGGACTATTTGAAACAACAGAACTCAATGGGATGAAGATAAAAAACCGCTTTGTAAGATCTGCAACCTACGAAGCAATGGCAGGCCTTGATGGAACGGTGCAGGATCAGCTGTGTGAATACATGGATAACCTCAGCCGTGGTGAGGTCGGCCTTATCATTACTGGTCACGCACACGTAACACTGGAAGGACAGGCAGGTCCTCGACAGATGGGCATCTATTCCGATGCAATGATTGACGGCCTAAGACGGATGGTGTCGATCGTTCACGAAAATGGCGAAGTTATTGCCGTACAACTTGCACATGCCGGACAACAAGGTATTGGAACAGGTGAGTATACAGCCCTCGGACCTTCAGATGTATTTGCAGATGGTGTTAAAAAAGCTTCCGCAATGACAGTTGACGACATCAACAGAACGGTAATCGCTTTTGGTGATGCAGCTGAAAGAGCTGTTAAAGCTGGCTTTGATGGAATTCAGATCCACGCAGCTCACGGCTATATGCTGAGTCAGTTTCTTTCTTCCCATTATAATAAAAGAAGTGACAATTACGGTGGAAACCTTGAGAACAGGGCAAGATTGCTTCTCGAAGTTTACACAGAAATCAGGCAAAGGGTTGGCACGTCATTTCCTGTAATGGCCAAGACCAACTCGGAGGATTTTCTTGAAAACGGAATTACCCTTAAAGAAACCATCAAGGTGGCCCATATGCTTGCAGATCGTGGATTGGACGCCATCGAAATGAGCGGTGGAACATTTGAGTCCGGGAAGCTCATTCCATCCAGGGTAGGTACATCAAAGTCTGAAGATAGGGAAGTGTATTACAGAAAGGCTGCCGAAACATTCAAAAAAGAGATAAACATTCCTCTTATTCTTGTGGGAGGATTTCTGTCATTTCATGTTGTACTAGATGTCGTGGCTTCAGGACTAGCCGACTACGTTGCCCTTTCACGTCCTCTCATAAGAGAGCCAAACCTTATCAGTAGATGGGCAGGCGGAGACAGGACTAAGGCGACATGTATTTCCTGCAATAAATGTTTCTCAACTTTATCCACGAAAGAAGCTCTACACTGTGCCGTTGAAAAAAAGAGTAAGGAGTAAAAATTGTTAGCGGCTTACTTGACCGCATCACTCTATGAAAGTGACAGCCTCACATTATGTGGTTCAATTTTCAATCTGACCATAATTGTACGACCTGTTCTTCTTAAATCATGACTTGTCGACACATTCAGAATGGATGGCCATCTTCTCCCTCAGTGTGAAAAACCTCATCCCTCCTCCTGCGCAAGAGCCCGAACAAGAAACACAGGAAGGAGGGCCTGGAACCCTGGTGGGTAAACGGAGACCGGAATCAAGAGCAGCGCCCCAGTATGGCGCCGGATGGAAACACCAGAAAGGTGATTATCGCCGCGTCAGGGTTTTCAACCAGCCCGCTATGTGTCCGAGGAGTCCTAAGATCTCAAGGTAAGACAATCGGTGGTCAGACCGATGCCAAAGGGACCGATTGGTGTCTTGGCGGACAGGCCTGCCTTCTCCTGCCAGGTGGAGTTATCGGACCCCAAACTTTCCTCCTCTGCATCGAGCTTCTCGAGTCGCTTCTCCTCCATAGGATCTCCTATTTAATTTTTTGCCACTCGCTGGCGATATGAACGCCGCTGTCAATTATTTTTTGCAACATCTTCTGTTGTTCTTCAGTCATTTGCAGCTGTTCCGAAGAATCATAGAGAAGTTGGGCATAGTTAATTATTCCGTTGAGTTGGTTGGTCGTTTCATTGACTTTTTCCGCCAGGATTGCCTCAACATCTCTACTGTTTCCTTCACTTTCAGAATTGCTGTAAAGAGGAATGGCGAGTTTTTCAATTGCCTGGGCGAGATCAGCTACTTCTTTGGCAACTGGTTGCCCGAGTGATATGGCGGTTGCGTCGAAGGTATCTGACTGCATCTGTCGGGAGAGTTGCAAGAGCGGCGAGACCGTATTGCGATACAACAGGATAAGAGAAAAACTGGCAAGGCTGATGATCAGGCCCAAAGCCCCGATGACTACCGCTTGAAAATTAACGATTCGTTCCCTGGCCTGACCAACTATAATTCTGTCATACTGGAGAAGAAAATCTGCAATTGATCGAAGCTGTTCCTGAAGCAGTCTGCTGCGTAAGACTTTGTCCGGATCACTTTGAACCTGACGCAAAAGGATAGCCAGGCCGGTGAGATCTATCTTATCAACAAGAGCTAATTTTAATTCGGCAGAAACAAGTTTATTTTCTTTTAACCGGGTCAGTTCCGAATTCAGTTTCTCAATATCACCGCTGACTTTTTCTAACCGCTGCCAGTCACCATTGATAAGGGTCTCGGTGATTGTCTCTCTGATAGTCATAAAATGAAACAGAGCACTCTCATTCTGGTTGATGATCTGACTATAACCACCGGCGAGGCGATATTGATACCCACCCAGTAGAATTATGCCGGCAAGAAGAAAGGACACCACAAGAAAAGCAAGCCATACCAGTTTTTTCAATGAGTACATAGGCTCTAGTTCACTTTATATTGCAGACAGTTACCTCTGGCTGGACAGACACTGCATTCTGAAACTTTCTCGACAGTCCCCTTCTCTTCAGCTTTTTTAGTCACGGAACACTGATAAATAATCTCGAATTCTTCAGCATCCAGGGTTTCCACCTCATACAGTATCTCTGAAAGAGCTTTCAAAAAAATCCGCTCGCGTTTTAAAATCTCAACTGCCTGTTTATAACAGGTTGACAACAACCCTTTTATCTCCCGATCGATCAGGCTGGTGGTATCGTTGCTCATCGTAAATCTCAGTGAACCATCTTCCCCGAGAAAGGAACTATCCCCTACCGCATAGGCCTGAGGCCCGAGAGCCTCGCTCATTCCCCACCGACAGACCATGTTTGTCGCAATTTCGGTAGCCTGCAGAAGATCGTTTTCGTTGGGTTGTTCGGCTGTCAAAAATAATTTTTTCCGCGGCCCTGCCGCCGAGTAGTGTAGTTATTCTATTGGTTAGATAGGTTTTACTGTACGCCGTCCGGTCACCTAACGGTAATTGCTGGGTCTGACCAAGTGCGCGGCCCCGCGGAATGATGGTAATCTTGTGAATCGGATCAGAGCCGGGGAGCATTTTGGCAACAATGGCATGGCCGGCTTCATGGTGGGCAAGAATCTGTTTATCTCTATCGGTAAGTATAACACCCTTTCGCTCAACTCCTAGCATAATGCGGTCACGGGCCATATCGAAATGGATCCTACTGATAGCATCACAGCCGTCCCTGCCGGCTAGCAGAGCCGCCTCATTAACCAGGTTGGCAAGCTCTGCTCCGGTAAAACCAGAAGTCATTTTGGCAATTTCTTCAAAGTCTACATCAGGGGACAAGGTAACATTTTTGCTATGGACCATAAGAATTTTAACCCGACCCTTCACATCAGGCGGCAATAAAGTGATCCGCCTATCAAACCGTCCCGGCCTGGACAGGGCAGGATCGAGAATATCAGGCCGATTGGTCGCGGCGAGCACCACTATATTGTCTGTCGAACCAAAACCATCCATTTCTACCAGCAGCGCATTCAGCGTCTGCCCACGCTCATCCTGGCCGTCTGTAGGTGCAACCGCTCGGCTGCTGCCCACGGCATCAATTTCATCTATAAAGACAATACAAGGGGTATGCTTTTTAGCCTCGCGGAAAAGATCACGAACCCGCGAAGCGCCAACACCGACAAACATTTCGACAAAATCCGATCCACTGAAACTATAAAAAGGCACTCCGGCTTCCCCGGCAATGGCACGGGCCAAAAGGGTTTTACCGGTTCCGGGCGGCCCCTGCAGCAGCATACCTTTTGGCATAAAGGCACCAAGTCGGTTGAACTGTTGCGGATTTTTTAAAAAACTGACAACCTCTTCCAGTTCCTCTTTTGCCTCTGGTACACCGGCAACATCATCAAAGGTAACAGACTCCCTGTTGCCACCCGGCGAAATGAGTTTCTCCGTGGCGAATTTATTCGGTTTTTCTTCATTTTTCTTTACAGTGAGAGACGTCCAGACAACAAAGGCGAGGGCCAGGGCCAAAGCAAAAAGACCACCCTGAAAATAATAGAGCGTATAGTCCTCATGAAAGGCAACCTTGGTGTTCGAAAGGGGAAATTTCTCTGTAATGGCAACGGAGTCAGGCACCATTACGGTATATCTATACCCCGATTGTACAGTAATATTCGCCTTATTTCCGGTGAAATCTATTTCAGTAACTTCACTCCCATTAAGATCATGTAAAAATTCACTATAGTCCCTTTCCGGCAACCTTTTTTCGATACTCAGAAAAAGACCACCGATAGATAAAGTCGATAAAACGAGAAACAAAATGAAGAGATTCCTGACAAGTATTGCCATTCTGGCTCCAGGTTGAGTTGAAAGTGCAAAGGCGCTTCCTGTTTTTATACAGTACTTTCCGAAAGAATTGAAGTAGTTCTTGTCCCCAGTCGTACTGCATCCAAATCAGCTCATCCTCTGACATATCAGCAGCCAACACCAAAAAGGGCCAGGATCTCTAAGAATCCTGGCCCTGCTGTGTATTTGCTTTTAAAGAAGGCGAACTACCTAGATGTTTTCATTCCTCTTTATTCTCTACATTCCTGTCACCGCCTGAAACCAGGCACTAACAAGCTTCAGAGGACCACCGCTCGCTGCCAGACCACCGATAATACACGCAAGGCTCCACAATCCAACAGCTACTCCCAGAATGGCTACAAAACCAATACTCACCTTTGAAACTTCTGTTGAAACATTACCCCGATCGCTGACCTTTGTCTTCTGCTGCTGCTTAATGCGTGTATTATTCGCCATATTGCTCACCCTTTTTGTTAAAAATTTATTCTGCTCAAGTTATCCAATAACTGCTCGAAACCAGTCAGCAACAAGAGCAACAGGACCACCACTGGCTACCATTCCACCCAGCAGACTTGCTACAGCCCAGATCCCTACAGCACAGGAAGAGAGGCCAACAACCGCGAAGCCGACTTTGGCGATCTGCACGTCTACCTTATCATTTGTCCGCGCTACATTTTTAGTATTTACTGCGGCGATTTTAGTTCTCATGATCTTTCTCCCTGCCTGACTCTCATCAATGTTCCGGCATATTAACCGGTCCCCTATTGTCTCTTGTTCTTAGCATTGCAGATTGCATGCCACACAGAGTGCAACGACACCACAATGTAATATATAATTACTGTTTTGACACGGTATTTATTATTCTTTTCCTATGAGTCCAATGCTACGACTACCAACCGGCAAAGAAAAAGCCCCTGCAATCGAATACCACTAAAAACGGATAATTAACTGTATTTACGTTATTTATTTTTCATAAGGGAGAGAAACAGAAAAAAAACAGGTGATGCAAAAGTGATGCATTTGTCAATCAAACACACTGCGCAACAGATACGCATCAATTATGCAACATATTTGCAACACATTGTCTTGAACTCGGTGCATCAGGAGAACAGACTTTACATATCATATCGTTTCATCTTACGGTACAAAGTGCTGCGATCAATGCCAAGGATATTTGCCGCCTTACTTTTATTACCGCCGGTGGCCCTTAAGGCCTCCTCAATTTGCGCCTCTTCACTTTTAAAATTTTCATATTGCGGCTGGCCTTTCGGAGGTGCCGGTTTTGTCTGGTAGAGATTGTCGACCAATTGCGTTCTTTCTTCGGGAGGCAAAGGAGCAGGCGATGCAATCTCTTCTGAAAAATGCTCTTTCAGAAGAGTTTTGCCATTACAAAGGACACAGGCCCGTTCGATGACATGACGCAATTCCCTGACATTACCAGGCCACAGATACGTTCTCAGAATATCCATGGCCTGATCAGAAATGTTTATTATTTTTTTGCCTAATTTATCACGGAATTTTGTAAGAAAATGATGCACCAGCAAGGGAATGCACTCTTTTCGGGCCCTTAGAGGTGGCAGGTTGATCTCCACGACCTTCAATCGGTAATAGAGATCTTCCCGGAAGGTGCCTTCTTTTACCTTCCGTTTGAGATCGACATTGGTCGCTGCGATAATCCGCACATCCACCTGAACCATTTGATCCTGTCCCACCGGATTGAAGGTTTTTTCCTGTAAAAATCGCAACAGACGCAGCTGCATTCTTGGTGAGATATCCCCTATTTCATCAAGAAAGAGGGTACCTTTATCAGCCAGCATCAACCTCCCGAGACGGTCGCGGTCGGCGCCTGTGAAAGCACCTTTTTTATGACCAAACAGCTCGCTCTCGAGCAGATCTTCAGGCATCGCCGCGCAATCAACTTTGACCAGGACTTCATCCTTTCTAAGGCTTTCGGCGTGAAGGGCCTCGGCAGCCAGTTCTTTGCCGGTTCCAGATTCACCCGTCACCAAAACCGCAGTGTCGACTTTGCCGACATTTTCAATCAGACGATACACTTCCTGCATGATACTGCTGGTACCAATAAAACTATGAAACTGGATCCGTTTATTTTTTTTCTCTTCGGGCAAACCAAGGGTAATATCGCGCGCGACTATCACTGCACCATTGAATTCTTCAGCGGCATCTTTTATAGGCGCGGCGTTGAGACTTATCATCCGGATGGTTCCATCCGGTTTATAGCACTCGACCTGGTGTTCCCGGACCACATCACCCTGTTCAATGACATGGCTGGCATCCAGAAAACAGGCCTTGCCCATTTCGCCGGGCAAATTCTTCAATTTGACAACTTTGCCCGAATCAATCTTCCCCAACCACAACCGGGCGGTATTGTTGAGCTGAATTATCTCCATCTTTTCGTTAACGGTGATTATAGCATCATTGACCGAACGGAAAATAACCTCAAGGTATCGGCGAAATTTTTCATTTTCCCGCTGCAGTGCATTTTTTTCCATGGCAAGCTGCCAGTGTTTCAGAGCCTGGCGGACAAAACGCAGCAGAGTTTCCTTGTTAACCGGTTTGGAAATGTAATCAAAAGCGCCCAGGCGAACTGCCTCGGCGGCACTCTCCAGATTGGGAAAACCGGTGATCATGACCACCGGACACTGTACCCCTGTTTGCCTGATATACCGGAGCAGTTCCGTTCCACTGGCACCTTCAAGGACAATATCGCTGATGATCAGATCAAACGAATGTTCATTGATCAGGGCCAATGCCTCTTCCAAAGTTGCGGCAGTAGTTATCTTGCCATACCCTTCCCTTTTTAGAAACATCTCAAAGGTAATGCGTATGCTTTCCTCGTCGTCGACAATGAGAATATGAATATCCTGCTTATTGGTCTGCATTACGTCTCCGAAGCGGGGATTTCGATTATCATGTCCGTGTATTTATTGAGTATCGAATCGACACGGAGAATACCGTTGTGATTTTTTATAATGCCATAACTTATGCTGAGCCCGAGGCCTGTCCCTTTTTCAGCCTGTTTACTGGTAAAAAACGGATCAAAGAGTTTCTCCAGAATTCCCTGAGGGATTCCGGTCCCATGGTCTCTGACCACCAGGCGGTAATACTTTCTACCATCTATCGTCACAGCTTTGGAGGAAAAATGAATCGTTTTGTCGGGCGAGCTGACACGGTATCGCTCATTGAGGGCAAAGCGGCTGTTGCTTACCATATTAAGCACCACCTGCATGAGTTGCAGATGATTTCCGAAAATCAGAGCCGAGGGCTGTACAAGATCGGTGGTGATATGATACCGTCGTTTTTCAATTGATGTTCAACCAGGGAGATGCTGTCCGATACAACTTCGTTAAGATCAACAAGGATCTGTTCATTTTCATTTTCTCTGGCAAAGGAGAGTAAATTATAGGTGATTGTCGCAATCCTCTCTCCTTCCTGAATATCCTTTTCAGGATTGTTGCCTGCTCACTTTCTTTTTGGCAGTCATCATAAAGCAACTGGGCGAAATTGATAATTCCGTTAATCGGATTATTCACTTCATGAGCCACACCGGCAGCCAGTTCCCCTATGGCTGCCAGTTGGGCGGTACGAATAGACTCTACCTTTCTTACCTCGTCCTGGGTGAGTTTTCTGGCGATCAACAGTATCAGATCCTGATCTTTTGGGCCTTTTTCCACCGGGAACTATGGTCAGACTGTATTCACCGTTGAGGCCTGGCAATCTGGTATCCTCAACCTTGTAACCATTGGTCAGAAGAAATTCTTCCAAAGGGCACTTTATATGCGGCCACCGTCCACCGTGAATAATCTGGCAGATTCCTTTGCCTATCACCTCATCTGCTTTTTTATTGGTAGCTTTTAAGAGAGCAGAATTTACCTGCACAATTTTTCCTTGGGGGGTCACTACCAATAAAGGGTCCTTGATTGAACGAAAAAGCTCCAGTCCGACCCCTTTCGGCAACCCCTTTGGGCTGATGTGACGATCCGGCTTATTCGAAGCTGCATTTAATGGCGGGCAATCATTTTTCATGGTGGACTTCCAGCTGGCATATGAAACGGGAATTTTCAAAAATATATTCTCTATTTTTAGTTTCTCATTGCAAAAATAAACAACAGGAGAATCGAAATCTACTCTATCGTTGTCGATACCATTTTATTTCCACAAACTCCACTATATACAGCGTAGACTTGTTGAAAAAGCGTTTAAGGATACAATAAAATTCAACGGATCACTAATATCAGCCAACCCTTTACCCCAAGAGGCCAACATGCCACTTCAAACTACTGTTCCCGAGTCGGAAATCCTCGCCAGTGGCTATGTTACCGTCGATGAGAACTGGATTGTTACCAGTTGCAATCAAAAAGCATCACTTATTCTAGGCCTTGATTTTCTGGATATCATCGGCAAACCCTGCCAGGATATCTTTTCATGCGACCCCCGCTTTAAGACTATCTGTGCTCATATCACTCCGCAAAGCATGTCACAGGGCGGTCGTAACATTGAATTGACCCTGACCAACCCTATATCCGGTGAAAAAAACGCCGTACTGTTACGAATTGTCACCCTTCCTGACAGTGATGGTGCCACTGTTGGTGCGATTATTGGTTTTGCTGACCTCTCCGAGCCGTTGGCAGCCAGTCGTCTTGCCCTGAACAGTATCGCCGAGGGAGTATTTACCGTCGATAAAAACTGGCAGATTACCAGTTTCAACAGAGCTGCAGAAACTTTGACCGGCTGGAAAGAAGACGAGGTTCTCGGACGCTGCTGCAAAGAGATATTCAAAGCCAATATCTGCCGCAGCAATTGTGCAATCTCCGACTGTATTCACAGCAAATCCATTGTTTCGGACAGGATGGCATATATTGAGGCCAAAGATGGTCGATCAGTTCCGGTAAAACTGAGCGCCGCCCCGATGCTCGATATGTATGACAATGTTATTGGCGGCGTGGAAACCTTTACCGATATAACCACAACACTGCAGTATGAACTTATTTTTGATGCCGTGGCTGATGGTGTTTTTACCGTTGATAGCGATGGACGCATCACCTCCTTCAACAAAGCTGCGGAAAGAATCACCGGTTATTCTGAAGAAGAATGTACTTGGCAAAATATGTTCCGAAATCCTCCTCGCCAGCAAAAGTTTTCAGAGCTGCCCTCTCCACACCTGCATGCAGGAAAAAATTACTATCGTCGACAAGGAACTTTTCATCATAGGCAAAGACGGGTACTCGATCCCGGTCAGTATCAGTGTCGCCCCATTTATCGGTCACAAGGGTGACATCCTCGGAGGAGTTCAATCTTTCAGAAATAATACTAATCGGCTGCAAAAAGCTCTTATTTTAGATTCCGTTGCCGATGGAGTTTTCACTGTGGACCGCGACTGGCGGATAACTTCTTTTAATCTTTCCGCGGAACTGATCACCGGTTGGAACCGGGAGTCGGCGATCGGTCAATATTGCAGCGATGTATTCTGTTCTTCCATCTGCGGCAAAAACTGCGCCATAGCTGAGAGCCTCTATACCGGTCTTCCCGTCGCCAACCGAACAATAACCATCAAAAACCGCAACGGGAATAAAGTCTCAGTAAGTATCAGCGCCGCTCCTCTCATCGACCACGACGGGAATGTTCTTGGCGGTGTAGAGACCTTTCGGGATCTGAGTGTAGAGATGAGTTTGCGGCAACAGTTGACCGGTAAGTATACTTTTGATCAGATTATCAGCAAGAGCCCTTCCATGCAGCGGATATTTCAGATTATGCCGGAAATATCGAAAAGTGAGAGCAATGTGCTGATCCTTGGCGAAAGCGGTACGGGAAAGGAACTTGTCGCCAATGCTATTTTCAATGCCTCGGCCAGAAATGATAAACCTTTTATTGTGGTCAATTGCGGCGCCCTCCCGGATACCCTCCTGGAATCAGAGCTTTTTGGTTATAAAGCAGGGGCCTTCACCGATGCCCGTAAGGACAAAATCGGCAGATTTGCTGCTGCCGAGGGCGGTACGATTTTTTTGGATGAAATTGGCGATATCCCGCATTCCCTCCAGGTAAAACTGCTTCGGGTCCTGCAGCAGAAGGTCTATGAACCTCTTGGCTCAAACACTCCCCTTAAAGCCGACGTCCGAATTATCGCCGCTACCAACAAAAATCTCCTCGAACGGGTAAAATTGGGAGAATTCCGTGATGACCTCTATTATCGCCTCAACGTCGTCAACATCATGCTGCCGCCGCTGCGGGAGAGGTTGGAGGATATTCCACTTCTCCTGGATCATTTTGTCAAAAAATTCCGGGCGGAAAAACAAAAAGATATAGTTGGAGTAAACGATGAGGTGATCAGCCTCCTGATGAAATACAATTATCCGGGCAATATTCGAGAGTTGGAAAACATAATCGAGTATGGTTTCATTCTGTGTCCCGGTGGTTATATCCAGATCGAACACCTGCCGGAAACATTTTGTGAACATGACGAACAACTTGATTCCCCGCCGCTTTTGGCTGGTGAAGGAATGTCACTTGAAGAAATTGAAAAAAGTGCCATCCACCACTGCCTGCTGCGCAACAAATGGAAAAAAATGCTCACATGCCGGGAGTTAGGCATTTCAAAAGACACGCTACGCAGAAAAATCGATAAATATGACCTCACCAATCCTCTGGAGGTAGCCGGTTAAATACCTCCAGCGCGCACCAGCCAATATCCCGGTTTAGCTTGACAAAAAGCTGGAAAACTCTCATGTTTGTAAGCAGATTGACTGTTGCCGAATAGCTTTTTAACTTCCCTGATCAGGATGTTGGTTCCTATGAGAATTACTATCCAGTATATTTTTTCAATCCTGGCACTCACTTTTTACGGCGGCCAGGTCTGACCTTTTTTATCCTCGCTATCCCCCGTGATTCTGGGGATAATTATTCTGGCCGGATTTCTCTCGGTGCTGGTATTCAGACCCCTTTTGCAAAAGGTGATTATCTATCGTGCACCTGCAGTAATCCAACCAGGAAGAGCCTTCGTTCTCGACTTTGCGCTTTGCTTTATCGCTGGTCTGGGCATCAACGCATTTAATAGAATCTTCTATGGCTTTCCGCTCACCAGTCTCCTTTCACTCATGATCGGCTGCGTTGTTGCCGGTTTTTTTATCGGCCTTGACTCTTCCCTGACTCAGGAGAGAAGTGTTATTCTTCAGGCAAAGGACAAGAGATTCACTAGCACCTCTGCCTAAGCGCCTTCTCCCCATTACTCGCAAATTCACTTTTGTTGCGGTGACTACTTTAGTTTTGGTGTCCATCGTTCTTATACTGGTTTTCACCCGCGATATCGTCTGGCTGACCCAGACAACCCAGGAAGAGGTTTCCATCACTGCAGCCCAACTCTCGGTGACCTATGAAATTTTGTTTATTATGTCCATTCTTATGGTGCTGACCGTAAACCTTATCTTCTCCTACTCCAGGAACCTGAAGCTTCTCTTTGATAACGAAACAAGAGTACTGGAACAGGTAAGACGAGGAGATCTATCCTACAAAGTACCTGTTGCCACCTATGACGAATTCGGCATCATTGCCGAACATACCAACCATATGATTGACGGGTCTTCGGCATCGATTTAAGCTGATTAATTCTCTCAAAATGGCAGAGGAGGTGCAGCAGAATCTTCTCCCTGACCGCAGCCCGTTTCTGGATAATTTCGAAATCAGCGGCACGTCCATCTACTGCGACGAGACAGGTGGTGATTATTATGATTACCTGTTCCTCCCCGGCAACAAACTGGTATCGCCGTCGCCGACGTTTGCGGACACGGCGTCGGCGCGGCGATGCTCATGACTTCGGTTAGGGCTTTTCTCACCTTAGCAATCCGCGACTACCAAAGTCCGGCCCAGCTTCTAAAAGATATCAATAATTATATTACCCATGATTGCTCGAAAAGTGGCCGATTTACTTCAATGTTTTTTTTGGAGATCGATCTTCAGACAAGAGAGTTGAAATGGGTTCGGGCCGGTCATGAACCGGCACTATTTTTTCACGCGAAGTCACAAACATTTTCTCATCTCGATGGGGTGGGGCTGGTGCTCGGTGTAGACAGCAGCTTTGTTTTCAGTAATTCCACCCACCCTGCCTGCCAGACCGGGGATATCATTGTTATCGGCACCGATGGAATTAATGAAACTCGCAACAAAGATGAAGAGAATTTTGGTCATAAACGACTGGAGAAGATTATTCGGGATCACGCAGAGGACTCGGCAAATGTCATTCAGGATGCTATTGTCAACCAGGTGGCTCTCTTCCGGGGTAACTATGCTCAGGAAGATGATATTACCCTGGTTATTGTCAAGGCTGTCTGACTATCGATTTCCAAACTGCCAACCGTTTTCTTCATCCGGTTCATTTTCCACCCTGCCCACCATTAAGCTATTTGACCACGCTAAAATCAATCATTATCAATTCCGTTGACAAACTTTATCAGCTACCTATATTGATCAGATAGGAAATAGTCAGGCTGAGGTTTATTCTATTTTTCTTGCCTGGCTTTACAACAAATAACATCACCTTGAGAGGATATCGAATGAAAAGAAAACTGCTCGCCTTACTAATCGTGCTCGTATCGTTTGGTTTATTTACCAGCAACGCCTACTCTCACTGTGAAATTCCCTGCGGTATATATGATGACAACCTGCGCATGAAGCTCATTTTGGAGCACGCCTCAACTATAGAAAAATCGATGACAATGATAGCTGAACTGGAAAAAAGTCAAGATAATGCCAATCAGCTGGTGCGGTGGATCACCAATAAAGACCATCACGCTGATCTCGTGCAGGAGATTGTCAGCCAATATTTCTTGACCCAGCGGATTAAATTCGATGCCAAAGATTATGACCAGAAACTGACAGCCCTGCACAAAATGTTGGTTTTCAGTATGCAGTGTAAACAGACTATAGACCCTGCCAATGTGGAAAAATTGCGGACGGCGGCACAGGAATTTGAAAAACTCTATTTCGGCCATTCCCACTAATTTCTATTTTTTTCGGTGACCCCCGGGGATGGGTTGCAATTTCCATCCCCCACCCTTCCGTAAACAATCTACCTGCGCAGACGGGGAGTAAATGTTTTACTCCGGAAAGCCTGTCATGAAATGCAATTCCCCTTTTCCTAGGAGTGTGTCGGAGAATTGCCATTTTGGTTCACTTCGAGGCATTGGCCGGAAATTAAGGTTTTTACGAACTTATCAAATTTGACAACAATCGAAATTGAGCTTGATTGTAACCGAAGCATCTGCTATTTTCCTGCACGACGTAACGGCGGTCTCGGCTAACCCGCCTTATCAAAACCGAATCGCCCCAATTTTGGTTCTATAATGGTTTAGCCTCTCCGCCCTGAGCAAAAAGACCGCTCATTCCTCTTTTTACCAGGAACATATACCCTGAGGCTATTGCATGACCACATTTTTGTCCTTTTTTAGCACACTCTCCAACGAATATCTCTGGCTCCTCCTGCTGCTGGCTAATTTTTCAGCAATTATCCTGGCATATCGGCTGTTCGGTAAACTTGGACTTTATATCTGGATTCCCATTGCCACCATACTGGCCAATATCCAGGTACTCAAAATGGTCGATCTTCTCACGATAGGTGTCACTCTTGGCAACATCACCTATGCTTCTTCCTTTCTGGTCACCGATATTCTGTCTGAAAATTACGGAAAAAAATCAGCGAGACGGGCGGTTTATATCGGTTTTTTCTCTCTTGCTGCAACGGTGATCATCATGAATATAGCCTTGATGTTCAAACCTAATGAGTTCGATTTCATCCAGGAGAGCTTGAAAAATATTTTTTCACTCCTCCCCAGAATCGCACTGGCATCTCTTATAGCCTATGGCGTCTCACAGTTGCATGATGTGTGGGCCTATAACTTTTGGAAAAATTTCTTTCCTGGCGTAAAATTTCTCTGGTTACGCAACAACGCCAGCACGATGGTCAGTCAGTTGCTCGATTCAGTAATTTTTACCTTTATAGCCTTCTGGGGGTTGTTGCCGCAGAGTGAATTTGTACAGATTCTTATTACGACATATGTCGTTAAATTTATAGTCGCGGCAATCGACACACCATTTCTCTATCTGGCCCGGATAATGTATAGTCGCTCGATGATATCGGCCGATAACGATGATCACCATGATCAGAAGCGATCTTGCCAATAAAAAGCGGCCTGTCCAACAACATGGACAGGCCGCTTTTTATTGTTCCTCTGATACAGAGTCGAGAAGAGTGTTGACTCTTTTTACCGTGCCTTTCGATCCTTTGTTTTTTCTTTTTTTTCAGTCTCTTGAGATTTTCTCCGTGCCGCAAGATCCCGGTCTTTTGCTTTTTTCTCCTCATCAGCATCGCCGGCAATACGAAGACTCCGGGGAATAGCTCTGTCCACTACCGCATCACATGTACAATGTACTTCTTTCGGACAATCGGCAATTTCATGGCAAGTGGCATAGCGCAAAAGTTTTTTAATGCCGGGAATCGAAATACCCTCATCGTGAATAAGTCTGCGCAAACAGCCGATCCAGGTGATGTCATTGGTCGAATAGAGGCGTCGATTGCCTTCCCGAGCCGGTTGAATAAGCCCTTCTTCCTCATAAATCCTTAGGGTGCGTGGATGAACATCGAGCAACTTAGCGGCCACGCCAATCGGATAGATAGGCAAATCTTTCCTTAGTGGTTCTACCTGTGATTTCTTTCTCACCATGGGCAATCTCTCCTGAAAAATTGATTTCTTGGTTACCATACCCGATTTTGAAGCGCACAACGAGAAAGAAACCGGTAGAACCAACATTCATCAATGCTCTTCCGAGACATGACCGCGGAATAATCTTTCCCCCATGAAAAAGGTCAGTCCACAAAAAGCAATGCCGCCCAGTACCACAAGATTTTCATGCAGAGTGGGGGTGTAGGTGAGGAGTTCAGGGTAGTCCACTAAGCCCATACCGTGGTAGGCCGGCACCAGTTGCCCCACTATCACCAAATCGTAGCGCATAAAGAAGATGCCGATCATTCCGGCTAAGGCGGCGATAAAGAGCGCGTTCATATTCCGCCCCTTGACCGCAAGAATGATGACAAAAGGAATCACCATACCAAGCGCTACTTCACCTACCCAGAAATTCAGGGAATAGCTGCCACTGAGCAGGGTCTTGATCGCCTCATATTTTCCAGGAGGCTCTCCGGTCACACCGGTGATCATCTTCCAGCTGGTAAAGAAAATAATAATGGCCATCATTAAGGCACCCATCTTGGCCACACTTTCCATCGATTTCGTCATCTTTTCACTCATTTTCCAGCCATTGAACTTATACGCTATATAGGTGAAAAAGATGATCGCTACACAGCCCGACATCGCCGCCGAGGTGATAAAATAGATCGGCATGTATGGTCCGTGCCAAAATTCACGCCCGTTGAGCAGGCCAAAGACTGCGCCGAGATTGGAATGGGCAACAACACCGGTCAGAAGTCCGGCAAGACCAAAACTGGTAGCAATTTTATGCTTATTCAACTGGAGCATGACGAACTCAATCATCATGAAAAAAAGATACGCACCGTACAGGGTCCCCATCCACCAGATATTGGACGTCGGATTCGCACCTATGACATTGCCCACCGGCATCCGCCACGAGTTTTCAATCTCAAAGGCAATGACCAGAAAACCGGCCACTATTGTTCCTATCGACATAAATACTGCCCGCTTGGCGATAGGATTGAAATTCTCAAAACCAAAAACATGGCCCACAGAAGAGACAATGCATAGTCCCGTCGAGGTCACCACGAAAAAAACATACGCGGCAATCAGTATCCCCCAGGGAACACCCCGACTGACCCCAAAAGTATGCTCATGCCCAACATAGAGGGAATGGATTCCGGCCGCAACCCCGACCACGGTCATAAGAGCGAGCAAACCAATTGTTATAGAATATTTACCGGATCCGGCAGCTTCCAGGCCGCCTTCCTGCGGAACTATTCCAGCCAAGACATTGTTCATAAGTCACCTCTTCTTAAGTAGTGAATAATGTATATAAAAATATTTCTCAACAAAACGGCCAATTACCAGGATTTTTGGAAAAAGTGTCAAGATATGGCTTCACCTTTAATTCATACAATGTGTGCAACAAAGCACTCCCTATCCAAATTAAGAGAAAATAGATTCCTTCCATAACCCCTCCTGCTCAAATGTCTTTACTCTTGCTTCCCTCCACCACGATCATTTTATTAAAACATATATTACCGATAAACCTTACAATTACAGCTGTCAACTTATTGGTAAATAATTTTCACTGTCATATCTTAATACAAGGCCGAATAAAACTACAATTTATTGTATATAATCTAGATATTATTGAATTAATATGTAACATAGAATTTTTCCCTATGGAAATTTTATTCTTCAATTATAGACGAATAATGCGTCCTTATTTCAAAAGACGCATTTTGCGCCTTAAATTCCGCGCAAGAATAGATATCTTAGCCAAGAAAATTGGTAAAGAGGCCCCTTCTGTAAATACATTTGAGGCTTTGTAAGATCAGGAGATCACCTTTACCTTACTTATTTGCAGTGGTTTAATTATTAAGCGATGGGGAAGGAAGAGCGTGGTTTTTTAGACAAAATCTTAAAATTGAACGACGAATATTGCGCGAACCGGAAACAGAAAAGAATGTCTCCAGAGGCAATTTCTGGGGTCAGGAGGCAGCAAAGATAAAGATAAAATTCAGGCGTTAGAAGCGATACTATGCAGCAATATCGTCATTCATTGGCGGCGGAACGATTCTGGTAATTTTTTTGGGGACCAGTGTATTGCTGAAAAAGGCTGAGCATCTTCTTCTTTTTTCGAAGGGACAATCGACGATATTCCAACAGGGTGTGAATTTAAGCAATTTTTTAACGGCATTTATACTTATTCCATGTTCATGAACCATCTCTCTAAGACATTCAAGCCACTGAATGTCACGGAGCGTGAAGTATCTCCAGGATCCTTTTCGTTCTGGACTGATGAGGCCAGCATCTTCGTAGTTTCTCAGAGTGCGGGGATGAACATCTAACATTTCTGCTGCTGTTCCAATGGTGAACAGGGCCTTGTTTTCTTTCATGTCCTTCTCTCCTTTTGGTGCATGATACTACCGAAGCGGGAGTCTTATCCCGCTTCGGCTGCGTAACTAGCTCGCTCAAATTCAAAGCTAATCAGTAGGGTGTTTTTTCGGTAAAAGTGGCGTCAAAAAAACGTTCTCCGATAACAAACCCAAAAACAACAACCCCTATCCCGGCTATCACGAGGAGATATTCTGCAGCAGACGGCATATAAGAGAGATATTGAGGAACACCGACATATCCATAATTACTGGGGACAATCTGACCTGAAACAACCAGGTTATAGCGGGAAAAGAATTGGCCGACGAGAATCATCAGGGCAGCAGTAGACATCGCATGCATTGAGTTCAAACGGCTGGCAACCAGAATAAGACACGGCAGCACGAGACCGATACATATCTCAAATACCCAGAAACTTGTCGACAGAGGTCCTTTCAACATAGAGTCAGCTGCCATTATCATTTCATCAGAACTGCAATAGGCGTTGACAAACTTCCACACGGTTGCAAGAGCCACTAAGAAGGTCATAAGGACCATTACTTTTCCGGCAGTCTGCAGACCCCGAAAGGTTATATCAGCCATCGGCCGCCTCTGCATAATATGGCTGTAATGGGTAAACATCACCACCGCGGCCGCACCGGACAACACAGCACAGGCCAGGAAAAATACAGGAAGCTGTGATCCATACCAAAATGGCCGTGAATCAAGCGACGCAAAAACCGCCCCTAGATTGCTGTTAGCCAGCGCCTCGGTAATTGCCCCGACAACCCCCAGTATTATCGCCGCAGAAAAACGCTTGGTAAAAATCAGGAACAACTCAAGAAACATAACACCTACTGCCAGGCCGTACAGTGTTCCCATCCACCAGATGTTGGACGTCACATTAGGGTGCAATACTACCCCTAGCGGCATGCGCCATGGATTTTCGATCTCCAGGCCAATAACAGTGAAAGCCCCAAGAAGCATAATTATTGACAGCCAGACCATTCTGTTGGCTAGAGGAGCCATCTGGTTCCCACCAAAGGCATGACTGAACGCAGCTAAGAGACAGAGTCCCGTAGAAATTATGGCAAAATAGGCATAGACTCCAATCAGCATCCCCCATGGCATCTCGCGGGTATTGGCAAACGCATGATGGTGTCCCACATATTGAGCATAGAGCGCCCCAGCTACGCCTACCACAATCATTAACAGACTCAACCACATCAGTTTATTCGCCGGTAATTTAACCAATGTCGGCGCAGTGGCAATAGTCATATTTCTTTCCATTTTTTTACCTCCTCCTACTAAAGAGCAATTTCTTGTTAGTTGTGACGATGCCATTTATGATTTCAGGATATCGATTCAGGCTCACGATGGTCATTCTCTTCTAATCCCAATTTAAAAATGGCGATCAAGGCAATTGGCGCGCTAAAGGGTCCGAGCATAACAAAAAGGGTAAATGACAGAAGAAACCAGAACCATTCACTTACCTGATCTGCGGCACTCCGGAGCCTGTTCCAGACCCTCTCATCCGGTCGACCAATTACTTGTTTATGCAGTGTAGTTGCCATGGCATCCTCCATTTATTGTTATCAGAACCATCCTTAAGATACTTCTTAAACAGCAAGAGGTGTGCCATCTGAGACAAAGGTGATAAAACCATTTGACAAAATTAACTAATGCATTGTTTTCACTGAACTAAACTAGATTTAATAGCAACAGAATGGTATCTTCGACTTTATGCAAACTTCCCCATATGGACGCATTTCACGCCACGAACCTGTTTTTTCTTGGGCTAATTTTGCGTCCTCCAGATAGTGTCGGTATGTAATAGATATTACTCGTCTTTTCTCGACACACTTCAATTAATCGGTATGGACGACAGCTTTAGCAAACAGAAAACAGGACAAAATACTCTAATTTTATCTATAATTTTCAGAATGTTAGGAAAGAGCAGTAGTAATTTGGCGCATTTTGCGCTGTTACTAAGGGGAAAGCTGGAAAAAGGGGGAGAGTTCTGCTCTGATAAGAGAAGGGTTGGTGAAATAAGTAAAAGGGCCGATTAAAATTAATCGGCCCTTTTACTTCAAAATAGTGACGAGGATATCTTTTAAAAAATTAATGGGGATTTGCCGTACTCTCACCCTCCCCCAGCAATCGAGCTACTCCACGAACCCCGATATGACAGGTGGTGCAGCGAGTGTCTGAGGCGAAAGCGGTGGAACCATCGTGGCAGGAGCCACAGTAACCACCTTCATACAGGGTGGCCATGTTAAAATCTTCATTTTCTTCCGCCGCACCGGCCTCCATGACAAAAATATCATCATGACAGGAATCACAATCGAGTCCGGCATCCATGGTATGAGTCTTATGGTAAAAAACAACCCCTTTAACGGGTTTCTCCCAGACAATGGGAGCCAATGGCCCATAGGTGTCCTCATCATACTCTTCGACAACCTGAACCTCCTCACTGGCCAAAAGCAATGCCCCGGACACCAACAATGCAACGAGTACCATCAAAAAAAGCATCTTCTTCATTTTTTTCTCCTGCGTATCGCAGTCACCCCTCCTGACTTCTGCATCGAGAGGAATACATTACTTTTCAGCTTAGGAATTTATATAAAATACATTCGGGACGGCACCCGTTTCCGGACGTAACACCCATACCATGGTTTCCGGCGCATGAACAAGTTGAAATACTCTGCTTGCAGGGTCAGCCAGATTGCCAAATACCCTCACGTCAGCAGGACACGCTTCAACACAGGCAGGAGTCGTTTCTCCTTTAGACAGTCTCGCCTCCCAGCAGAAATCACATTTATCAACGGCCCTGGTTTCTTCTTTGAAATACCGTGCATTATAAGGACATGCGGTCATACAGGTCTTACAGCCAATGCACCGGGGAGGATTCATAACCACAATCCCGGTCTTCTCATCTTTATACGTCGCAGTGGTCGGACATACTCGCACACATGGTGGTCTATTACAGTGGTTACAGAGAACAGGCATGAAAGTCGTCTCAAATTCATCACCGCCAAGAGACCGTCGTTTTTCAAGAATAGTTGTCCTGAACCCATAGGAAGGAACGTGGTTGGTTTTGACACAGGCCTCTTTGCAGCAGTTCACAATCGATGCAAAATTTCTCTCTGATTACCATACTATAATGCGGATTGTAGGGATATTTACCTACTTCGGGAACCACACCGGCTGCGTTGGCCTCTCTTACCGAGGTCAGGGATAAGACAGTGCCGCCGAGATACATACCGGTCACAGCCAGCCCAAGCTTTAAAAAGCTTCGCCGCTCAGCCGACGCAATGCTCTTGAGATCTTCACTTTCCATCTGTTCTAAATCATCAATTTTCATACTCGAACCTCTTAATTTTCAACAATCCCGGACCAAATCTTGTTTAGCCAGGGCCTAAAATATACGAAAAAGCAACTTCGTCCACATCTCCTTCCATCAATGCTCTTCCGAGACATGACCGCGGAATAATCTTTCCCCCATGAAAAAGGTCAGTCCACAAAAAGCAATGCCGCCCAGCACGACAAGGTTTTCATGCAGAGTTGGGGTGTAGGTGAGGAGTTCAGGGTAGTCCACTAAGCCCATACCGTGGTAGGCCGGCACCAGTTGCCCCACTATCACCAAATCGTAGCGCATAAAGAAGATGCCGATCATTCCGGCTAAGGCGGCGATAAAGAGCGCGTTCATATTCCGCCCCTTGACCGCAAGAATGATAACAAAAGGAATCACCATGCCAAGCGCTACTTCACCTACCCAGAAATTCAGGGAATAGCCGCCACTGAGCAGGGTCTCGATCGCCTCATATTTTCCAGGAGGCTCTCCGGTCACACCGGTGATCATCTTCCAGCTGGTAAAGAAAATAATAATGGCCATCATTAAGGCACCCATCTTGGCCACACTTTCCATCGATTTCGTCATCTTTTCACTCATCTTCCAGCCATTGAACTTATACGCTATATAGGTAAAAAAGATGATCGCTACACAGCCCGACATCGCCGCCGAGGTGATAAAATAGATCGGCATGTATGGTCCGTGCCAAAATTCACGCCCGTTGAGAAGTCCAAAGACTGCGCCAAGATTGGAATGGGCGACAACACCGGTCAGAAGTCCGGCAAGACCAAAACTGGTAGCAATTTTATGCTTATTCAACTGGAGCATGACGAACTCAATCATCATGAAAAAAAGATACGCACCGTACAGGGTCCCCATCCACCAGATATTGGACGTCGGATTCGCACCTATGACATTGCCCACCGGCATCCGCCACGAGTTTTCAATCTCAAAGGCAATGACCAGAAAACCGGCCACTATTGTTCCTATCGACATAAATACTGCCCGCTTGGCGATAGGATTGAAATTCTCAAAACCAAAAACATGACCCACAGAAGAGACAATGCATAGTCCCGTCGAGGTCACCACAAAAAAAACATACGCGGCAATCAGAATCCCCCAGGGAACACCCCGACTGACCCCAAATGTATGCTCATGCCCAACATACAGAGAATGGATTCCGGCCGCAACCCCGACCACGGTCATAAGTCCCAATAAACCAATTGTAATATTGTATTTTTGGGATCCAGTCGCTTCCAGACCACCTTCCCCCGGAAGAATTCCTGCCAGCAGATTATTCATCACTTCCAACTCCTTGCACATTCAAAAATGCATTTTTTTGTAATTTGTTTTCGCTCCAAACTTTGAAAATAAAGACGCTGCTCCCTCTGTTTGGGCACAGGATGCACAATTTTTCATGAGTTCATTCAGGACAACGCTTGAATCAGAACCTTACATTCAGAAAAATAATTGAATTGTTGTTTACAGCCACAATAAGTTGTCATTATTTCAACAGATGGAGAAACCTTTGCCAATCGCCACCAATTAATGGGACAATTAACAACAAAATACAACTAAAAAAGGGCCCCCTGACAAACTTGAAACCTAAAAAAAGCATGTAATCGCCGCCATATACTACATATGTCTATTTTTTTGCATATGTCTCATAAGTATTTCATTTTATTCTTTACAACCTGTATGTACTTAGCTCAAAATTTTATTGTCAAGCATTAGCGCCGGACGCTATCAGTTCAGACGGTGTCAGGTACTAGAATTTTTGGCAGTTGACACATAGTTAACTGATGATTAGCAGTTTAAAGATAGTGCAGGATCAGTGGGATTAATTTGGAAAAGAAAGACGGCGTAACGAACCATTGCTTACAATTATCAGCTATCAGAACAGTGGTAAAATTGTCACGCAATGGATAAAGCAGGACTTTGTGTAGCATTCAATTCAATAACAACAATCTAAGATTGGCACACCCGATATACCTCTTCGATGGTTGTGACTCCCTGGAAAACTTTCATTGCGCCATCATTTTGCAACGAGATCATTCCATTTTCAATGGCCCGCCTTTTTATCTCATTGGCATCACATGTCTGCAAGACTAAAGCTTTCATATCCTGCGTCATGATGAGCAATTCAAACAGACCGCAGCGGCCCTTGTAACCTGTGTGATGACATTTCATACAACCTTTTCCCCGGTATGCCTTCCGGTCATGGCACTCCTCGTCTGCAACGCCGATTCTCTTCAACATTTCCGGTTCAGGAGTGTATTCCTCTTTACAATGGGGGCAGATAATACGAACCAGTCTCTGCGCCAGAATGGCATTTACCGACGAGGCAATAAGAAACTGCTCTATGCCCATATCCTTTAACCGGGTTATCGCACCTGCAGAGTCGTTGGTATGCAAAGTAGAAAAAACCAAGTGCCCGGTTAATGCTGACTGAATGGCAATCTGGGCAGTTTCCGTATCGCGTATCTCCCCGACAAGTATCACATCCGGATCCTGCCGGACAATCGATCGCAATCCGGAGGCAAAGGTGAGATCGATTTTGGGATTTACCTGCACCTGACCAATCCCGCTCAGGCGGTATTCAATTGGATCTTCAACAGTGATAATATTGATATCGGTATTGTTAATAGAGGAAAGCGCGGCATAAAGAGTGGTAGTTTTCCCCGATCCGGTGGGACCGGTTACCAGAACAATACCATTCGGAGCCTTAATTTGCTTTTCAAAATGAACAAACCTGTCCTGCGGCATACCTAAGTCAGTGAGAGAAATCATCACTGAAGATTTTCGCAGCAGACGCAGGACCACCCGTTCACCAAAAGCTGTCGGCAGGGTGGAAACACGAACGTCAATCTCCCTGTTGGCAATTTTCAGCTCGATTCTGCCATCCTGGGGCAATCTTTTTTCGGCAATATTTAATTTGGCCATTATCTTGACCCTGGAAATAAGAGCCGACTGCACATGCTTTGGAGGACTTAACATGTCATGGAGAATGCCATCGAGGCGCTGGCGTATTTTCAAGCTGTTTTGGTACGGTTCAATATGAATATCCGAAGCATTATCACGTACGGCCTGGGAAAACATTAAATTGACCAGGCGAATCACCGGTGAATCGCTGGTATCATCGAGCAGATCACCAATCTCCTGAATCTCTGAAAAGAGCCTCTCCGGATCCTCTTCTTCATCAATATCCTGCATCACCTCGTCCGCAGAGCTCTGGGTCATGTCATAGGCAGAATTGATCGCATTGAGAATATGTTGGGAAGGAACCAAGAACAGTTTTATAGGTTTCGTTACCGAGAATTCTCCGCAAATCATCGAGCGATTGAAAAGAATTTGGATCATTGATCGCAAAATAGGATTCTTCGGCGGTGACGATCGGGACAATTTTGTGCTGTTTTAAAAAACTAATGGAAACAAGGTCAGTAAAGTCAGTTTTAAAATCAGCGGGTAAAGACTTACGAACCTCCATATCGAACATCATGCCAAGCACCTGAAGGACGGTAAACTCGTCCAGTTCTCCATTTTTTATGAGAATTTCACCGATCAGGTCGCCCCCCTCTTTTTGAGCATGGAGTGCTTTTTCCAGGGCTTTTGAGGCCAGACCAAATTCCTCAATGAGTATCTCACCGATTTTCTTTACGCCCATATCGATCTAATATATTTCCACTATAAACTTTATTCTGTCAGGGCCATCAGAGTGCTTTGCCAAATGCTTTCTATCTAATTGGTACCAGGTGTTCTGAGAATTCGATCAATATTCTCCTGGGCCAGTATTTTCAGAGGCACCCCGGTCTTTGACGGATTGCTGGAGCTATCGGCAACAGCATTCGATCCACCATCCACCACGGCCTGGTACATTTTTAACGCTTGTTTGGGTTTGCCTTCTTTTTCATAAACAGCGCCCATATTCATAAGAGCGTAAGGACTTGCCGGATCAATAGACAGGGCCTCACGAAAATACTCTTTGGCAGCGTCAAGGTCCCCGAGTTGCAGTTTTTCATATCCCGTCAAGTTCAGGGTCGCTGCATGGTCGAGATTTTTTTCTCTGTGCAGCTCACTTTTTTACCGCCGGCAATACCATTCCCATTTCGTCTTCTTTTATCAATGTAACAGCGGAAATCTCTGCGGGATTGCGGACAATACGCGGCGTAACAAAGATAAACATATTGGTTTTTCTATTGGTTGTTGAATGGGTTCTAAACAGCCATCCAAGGATGGGAATATCGCCAAGAATCGGCACCTTATAATCAGACTCAGAAGCATCATGACCAATTATCCCGCCTATAACGATGGTACTCTTGTCGTTGAGGATTACTGAAGTGGACGCCGTTCGTTTAAACGTGGACGGGGTATCCGAGGCATCCTTAATCCGAACCACTTCCGTCTCAATCTCAAGACGCAGTACATTAGACTGGTTTATATGAGGAGTAATGGACAGTTTTGTGGCGACATCCTTGTATTCATACTGGGTATAATCCTGTTGGGCCGCTGTAGTATTCTGACTGGTAATAAAGGGGATGTTTTCACCAACGGAAATCGCCGCCTTTTTATTGTCCATGGTAAGAATCTGGGGCGTAGCAATAATATTGACATCGGCGTCCGATTGAAACGCTTTGAGCACTGCACCAATATCGGTAAAGGTAATACCGCCGATGTTGACGCCTTGTTTAAGTATTCCCAAAGTAAAACCTGCCCCGGGGTTGCCTAAACTGAGCTGCCCATTGTTATCACGGTCGACAAGGTTAAAAAACCCATCAGCCCCAGCTGGATCCGGAAATAAACTTACCGTTGGAAAACGTTCCGGCTGTAGCCCATTCAACTCCGGCCTCAAAACTTTTATCAACATCCACCTCCATGATAAGGGCTTCCAGATAGACCATTCTTCTCGGAATATCCAGTTGCCTGATCACCTCTTCCAGCACCGCATATTCATCCTTTGTGGCTCTGATGATAAGAGCATTCGTCTCTTCATCAGCCATTACCCTGACATCTTTGGAGATAGCCGCAGCCTTCCCTTTGTTTGCCTCATCCTGCGGCTGCGCCTCCGGCAGATCATTGATAACTTTGGCCATTTCCACCGCTGTTGCGTTTTGCAGGTAATACACATGGATATTCCCTTCCGCTCGCTGCACCTCGCCATCAAGAACAGTGATCAGCCTCTTGACCCGCCTCAGTTCACTCGCATTGGCAAGAACAATCAGAGCATTGACCCGATCATAGGGCACCACTTTTGATGTCCTCAGTGGAAAATCTTGCCGCCCCCGCCTGCTGTACTCGCGAGGTTTTTTGGTAGATAGAGGTGAAAATTTTAGCAACAGCATCTGCCGAAGCGTTGACCAGGGGTATAAACGCGACCTCATCCTCCCTTGACTCGACATCAAGTACCTTGATTATGCCCAGCAACTTTTGAATATTGGACATATACTCAGTAATTATCAGCATGCCTGATGGCGCATGGGAGATAAGGACGGAAGTTTGCGAGACAAGCGGTGCCAGCACCTTTTTTATATCATCCGGAGAACTGTGCTTTAAGAGCACCAGCTGCGTGACGACCTTGTCTTGAGGATTCTTCGATACCCCTGCACTCAAAATCGGTAAATTTTCCGATCGGGCTCGTGCAGAAGGTAATATTTTTATCACTGAACCAGCTTCAACAGTGGTAAAGCCATGCACATCGAGGACCGACTCAAAAACCCTGTAAGCGTCTTCTTCGGAAATCTTTGTAGGGGAAAGAATAGTGACATTTCCCTGTACGGCTCTATCGACAACAAAATTCTTACCTGTCAGTTCACTGATATATTTGATAAACAGTTGGATATCAACATTATCAAAATCGATGGTGATAAACCGCTGACCACTCTGATTTGTAGATGTAAGTGGCCGGGGCAGATCCTCGGCGTAGAGGCTGCAAGTAAGTACAAACCACATACAGAAAATGACCCCGCCAATTAGCGAATGTGTAAACCTGCTCATTTATAAATCACCTTCATTTCCATAATTATTATCCCGCTCGTTCATTCTTTCCTGATTGACCGGGACGGACGAACTACTCTTGGCCTGCTGATAACCCTCCGGGGTGTTCCTCGGGTGGACACTGCTGGACGATATCACATGGCTCTTTTCCGCTCTGCTCCACGCACCACACCGGGTTTTGCAACCGGAGCTGCATAGGCAGGCCGCACCTTTGCAGCTTCGCTCATGTCCAGCATTTCATCCTTGCCGTTATAGGCGAGGATAACCTTACCCCGAAGAATCTCTTTGACGATAGCCCCCTGAATTGCATCACCTGTTTCATATAATGCTTGTTTATTAACGCTTTTATCTAAAATTATCGCTCGATCAGTACCATCTGCACCATTTATTGTCCCCATCAAAACAATATCCAGACTTGTCAGTTGCAGATCTTCGCCAGAATCCGCATCAGGCTTTTACCGCTGGTTGATCTGTGCCGGGTGGCGGTCCAAACAAATTTCTTTGCAAAATAGCATGATAATCGTGCGCTTCCACCGACTCATCCTTGACTGTCGCCTCATGTTCGGCGGCAACAGTTACCAATGGTTTTACCTTTTCGGCAGAAGGTTGCAAAACAAAATACTCCAGCGCCTGATATCCTCCCTCAACAACACCAACACAAAACAAGGTAATGAGAAGCAGGGGCAATATGTCAGTAATACGAGCCGGCATAAAATCACATACTAAATCTGAATAACGGTCTTTTTACAGTGCCACCCACCTTAAAAGGCAGAACTGTCATCTTGTATCGTTGTAATAAACGCTCTACAATCTCTTGTTCAGCAGGATGGCTCGCTAAAAAGCCACTATCTGGTTCCATATTACCACTGAGCAAAATGTTGCTATTGACAAACGGAGAGGCCACTCGCACCTCCCCTGTGAAATCTGCAACAATATCTTTACCTAAAAGCTCCCCTCCAATCAATTGCAGCAGACCATTTTCATATGCCAGACTCAGGGCGACCTGGTCAAATTCAATTGTCGAAAGCGATAATATTGGCTGCAAAAGCGACATACTGCCGGTCGTCATCTGGAAAAACCCATCGCCAGTACCACTTCCCGGTCGACTGTTGGGTGCATGATAATTACCGGAAACCTCCAGAATTCCAGATATCTCCCTCTCGGTGATGCCAATATCTTTTGAAGTTCACCCGCCTCTAGGCCGGCGAAATGGATATTGGCAAGTTGAAATGTCTGAGCCTTTCTATCCAAAACAAGGTCCATATCAAACCGACCGGAATATAATCTCACCCTGCAGCCTAAAGACACTCCAGAATCTTAGTGGTTCGGGAGAAATCTCCAGGCTATCAATGACCAGATCCGATACTCCTGACCATCAATTTCCCTAATGATATGGAGAGATTCAAATACTGCAGAGATTGGAAAACGATAGGTAACACGGTCGATTTTGCAGGTACTTGCCTGGAAAAGACGTTCTACCCGGGCTGTACAATATGCTTCTATTTTTTCTGCCGGAAAACGCACATATAACAATATTACCGTAAGGGCAACTGCATATGCAAAATATAAAAAAAATCGCCATGAAAAGAGGGATTGGGCCATTCCTATCCTTTTTTCTCAAACGTTACAATCTGCAGAATCACGTCAAAGTAACCCTGCGCGTCACCACTTTCCTGAATTGAAAATCTTCTTATAAAAACAACATTTTCTTCCGACTCGACCAATCGAACAAACTCAACGAGGGCAGCGAGGGTAATTTGCTGGAGTTTCATCTCCACCATCGCTTCATTAAGTTCATCCCCATCAAGCATAGATGGTTTCATATACTTTATCTGTTTTTTTACTTTTGCTTCGTTAGCCTGTTGATCAAGAAAAGTGAACAGCGTGAATCCGGCTCCCCGCTCATTAATCCTGGCCTGTATCGTCCCCTCCTCACTTTTCAGGGTGCGATATTCCTGCTGCAGCAGTTTGATTTCCTGCAGTTCCTGTTGCTTTCTGGCAATCGATTTCTCCAAATTGCTCCGCGCTTCAACGACCGGCAGGATTACCAACTGTACCACCAAAAAGCACAAAACAAATGCCACTCCACCAAAAAGCACCCACTTTTCGCGACTATTCAGTTTGTCAATCCCTGATTTCCGCCAAATATCTTTCGGGAGTTTACTTTCCAACCAAGAGACCATAATTATTGCCGGGCAAGTTCCAGTTTAAGTTCGAAGTTTACCTCATCCCCTTTTATTGACTGATTGGCGGAGCTAATGGTAACATTTTCAAAATATGCTGATTTTTCAAGTTCTTTTTGAACATTATCAACCGTATTAAAATCACCGGTGACAGCTTTCAAACGTATATTATCTGTATCTGCTACCATACGAACGACTTTCACTGATTCCTTTGCCGGAATTCGAACCGACAGTTCAGTGAGGAGCTCAATGATGGTATATCCTGCTCCCCCTGCACCACCCGGACTGTACGTCGCTCTAATTTCATTATTCTTAACCTGCAGCTGCTGAAGCGGATTAACAATTCGTGTTACTTCCGGAAGAGTTTGTTTAAAGACTTCGGTGATCTGTTGCCGCAATTTCTCCTGCTCTGCATTCAACTTCGAATAAGTATATCCCATATAAATTACTATTAAAGCAAAAACTACACTCAGCGGGACAAGAGTTTTCAATAACAGGCTGCGATACTCGAGGAGGGATTTCCTTTTGCTGAATTCACCTTTACGAAAGTTGAACCCTCTACCCTTTTTACCATTTTTGCATACGTGTGCAAGGATTCTGTCCATCAGCTCCGGCTGATATGTTCTCTCTATTTTGGGATCAAATTTTATAAATGGCTGGGCTACTCTGCCGAAAATGATCTATTTCAACACCACCCAATCGTGATGACAATACCGGTGATGCAGTTTTTATTCGTGATTCCGACCCGGTCAAATACAGCTTGTAGTTGAGATTCGATGTATCCAACAGTTGCGACGCCAGTACAGTCTGTACGACATTTTGCACGAACGCGTCATCAGCTACAGAGCGGCCGGCAGATTCGGGTTGCACGACCAAAGGACGAATAAGTGCCACCTGTCCATTTTTAACAATAAACAGACTTGCCCAGTCTGTGCCGATATCTATCAAGACGAAAGTATCTGCCAGCTCTTCAGAAATTTTCACTGGCCGTTGAGAGACCGCTGATTCCTATCCGGTCAGGATTAATGCCTGCGGAATTCAAGAAAGAAAGATGGGTAGTCAGAAATTCCCGACTGATCATGGCAGCAATTATCTCGGTTGCTGACGATTCGGTTTTCGCCATAATAAAATCTATAAACAGGGTGTTTATATCAACCGGCGAATGTTCCACCAAGCTCAAAAGGAAGAGTCTGCTCTATTTTTTTCCGGTCAGAAAAAGGCAGCGAGACGTTTCTGAAATGAAAAAAACTCGGCCCCAAATGTTACCTGACTTGGACCACCGGTAAACCCGACTTGTTCTTTAATTTGTTCGATTGCCTCTTCGAAGGATTGTTCCACGGTACTGACGGCAGCGCAGCCCGTTACTATGGTGACTCTGGAGCTTCTGTCCACCATCAGAGCTGCAATAGTATTTTTGTGAATATCCAGGCAAAACATAAAATCTGCCATAAATTACTCCGTTTTTTTCCAAAGCAGCTTGACGCCACTCTCATCCGAGCGCTGAACCACAGCCACAACGCTGCGTGAAAGGGTATCAAATTCACCCGTAGCAATTATCTGAAAATAGTTGCTCGTAATGGTCAATAATTGTGAGTTAATTGTAATATCTCCGGGCCAGCCATTTACCTGTTTGTACCAATCCGGGTTTGCCAGACTCTCTTCATTCTCTTTATCCCTTCGGTACTCATCAAATTTTTCAAGCAGATCATCACTGATGAAGGGGTCAAAACTTTTCACAACCAGCAGTGGTGCGGTATTGAAATTCACTTTTCCGTCGTCACCATGCACTGTCAAATAATCGGCAAGTCCTTTTTTGTCTCCTTCACCAAAGAGCAGAGCCGGAGATATTCCTTTCACCAACAACAGCTCCTCTATATATCGTACCGGGCCATTCCTGCAGCTATACGGTTTTGCCAGCGACTGATAAAAACTGCTCTCCGCACCAAACTCCGACTCCTGGTCATCCTCATCAATCCAATCAACCAGCGCATCGATGATGCTTCGTGCTTCCGCCTCATCTTCTATGGCAAAGACACCGGACAACAGCAGGTTCTGAAAAATCTGGCGAATTTCTTCTTCAGTGTTCGCACCGCCGGCACCCGGATTTTCACCATTTGTCTGGACCAGGCTATTTACCTGCAGACGACCGGACAGATCAATAATTTTCAACTGCAGTGTGCCGGTTGGAAACAACCCTCCTAACTTCTCTTTGCCTAATTCGGCCCAACCATCCAGGAGGGAATCAATCTGATTTTCTTCTCCATCATTCTGGAGGACGGCCAGCCCAATATTTACTCCCGAATCGGCGATGGTATTGAGCTGATTGTCAACCATGAATGTATTGGCAACAAGAAATTGCTGCCAGGTTGTCTTATGAAACTGGATGGTGATGGCGACCAGTAAACTCACCGTCATGATCGTAATCAGCAGCGCCATACCTCGCTGATCCCGCCAGGGAGCTATCTTTTCCACCCTCCGTTTTCACATCATTTATCTCACCCCGCACGTAGGTCATTCCTGCCTTCTCCAAAGTTACGGCAGGGCTACAGCAGTTTTAAATACTGAACTGCTGTCACTTTCCATTGACTCGGCAAACTTGAGTTCAATAGAGACGAGGGCAGGAAACTGCGATTCCACCGGCTCATCACCCTCGCTGGGAGGCACCACCTCATCAACTCGCCACTCTTCAGTTTCATTGCCGTCCCGGTCAAAATAAGTTAATTCAAATCCCTGTAGCCCCCGACAGATGAGATGTTTCTGGGTAACCTCTTCGTCTCTCTCAATCCCGGGGAGGAGGACCGTCTCTGACCGATAAAGATTAAGCAGACCATTTTCCTCATCAAGCTCTGTCTGATACTGGATAAAGACATGACCGGCAAAGACATCCGTTTTACGTAAAACAAGATGCGCCGATGACACAAAAAAAAGACTGTCGCCACGAGCACCGGAATATTCATGGTTTTCTCCAAGAAACTCGCCTCCGGGTCCAGTCACAATAGATCCCAGATCCTCTGCCATGCGTTCGGCAACAATCCGGGAACGGTTAGCGATATCAAGCTGAAACTCTGTACCATGAATTATATGAAATGTTGCTCTATAAGAACCATAGACAGAAGATATAACTATTGCAAAAATAAAAATAGCAATGAGCAGTTCAACGAGGGTGAATCCCTTCTCGTGCATTGAAGATGATGAACTATTCACCTTATTTCTGCCAACGACCATAATAGGTGAGTACATATTGGAACGTTGTGTCACTCCATAGCACCGTCAATTCAACTTTTTGCAAAGGATTTTCCAGCTTTTCCAGGTTTATCAGGACCTCGGAACCGTCAAAACCGGCAGTGTCAGTCTCCAGCTTCCATCTGTACCCAGGAAATTCTTCACCGAAGTCTCCTTCATCAGTATTAGGCGTGTCGGTTCCGGCTACCAGTTCGGCAAGTTTGCCGGACGCCAGCATCGGCGCAACAACGTTAAAGTGAGCTTCTGTTGCTTGAGAAAGGCTTCGTGACTGTGAGCCAAAAAGAGCGACCAGAGCAATGGCGATGATTGACACGGCAATCATGACTTCCAAAAGAGTGAAAGCCCTTGTATTATCGATAACCGGAAAACGGCGAGCAGGCAGGGATTTTTTCTTGTACCCGCCTGCCGGGGCTTTTCTACAGTTCCCTGTCAAAGATAGTGCAAACGATAGAGCACACCTGTTTCTCAATGAAACCATAAACAACCCGAAATAATCAAAAGGGAACGACCTGGTCAGACACAAGAGCGGCATCGAGAAACGGATAGAATTGTACATTCAAATGATTCCCGTCGTCATCTTCAACCCGGATGATTGTATCTTGCAAATATCCCTGCTTACTGACCCAGATCACCCGCTCCCCCTGTGATGAATCGTCGCCGCCGCCCATCCAGATTCCGGCAATTTTTACCGACTCGGGAAGTTCCAGGTTTCTCTTTTTAACGGTATCGATTGCCTTGTCTTCCTCTGCTCTCAGCCTCTTTTTCATACCAGATACGGTTTTCCACCTGACTGATATGGAGCAGGTAAGGCTGTTGCGAACGGGCCGCCAGCTCTCTTACCCCCATCACCAGGCCCATTATTTTTCTGGTTGTCGATTTCAGGGGATCAGTAAAAAAAGTGCTGCGCAATGACGGAACACTTATTGACAGCATGATGCCTATCAGAAAGGTCACCACTATCAATTCGATAAGGGTAAAGCCTTTTTCACCGCCAGCCCTTTCCGGATTGCCCGATACAAATAATAGCAGCCGCATAACGCAGGATTATTCGACTTCCCAATTATTGATATCTTTGCCGTCCCCTTCTCCTCCAGCCTCATTATCGGCAGCATAGGAACTGAGATCAAAATCACCATTAAGCCCCGGGCTGAGGTAGACAAATTCATTTCCCCATGGATCAAGGGGGACTGTCGCCTTTTTCCAGATAACCACCATCACGCCATTTGGCAGGCAGTTGCCCAATTGACGGAGGTTCAACCAAAGCCTGAAGCCCCTGTTCGGTTGACGGATACATTCCATTATCCAGTTTATACATTTTTAACGCTGTGTCTATTCCCTGGATTTGCATGGTAGCCTTAGTCCGCTTCGCTTCTTCCGGATGGCCCATAATTTTCGGACCGATATATCCAGCGAGAATACCAATAATAACCAACACCACCAGAAGTTCAATTAAAGTAAACCCAGCCTCAAGCAGCGCATGTTCCGGTGTTCTCTACATCTTTCACTGTTATCTTTCATACCGAAGTAACCTATTTTACGAAAAATTTTCAACAACATTTCTGCCGTATCAAGCATAAGGATCTCGCAGGCAGAGGTTTTGGAGCTCAGTATGAGAGAAAATATACACAAACTCCCTAAAAAGATCCAATCTTGAATCGTTATGGCTGATACGTTCTGTGGCTGATCATCTACCGTTTATCAATAAAATTCATTACCCTATCATCTGATTCATCTCAAAAATCGGCAATAAAATAGAAAGGACGATAAACCCCACAGCCAGCCCCATGACAGCAATCATAAGCGGCTCAATCAGTGACGTCATACCCATAATCGCCGTTTCCACCTCTCGTTCATACGCTTTGGCAATCTTCTCCAGCATAACTTCCAGATTTCCGCTCTGCTCACCCACCGCAATCATCTGAACAAACATGGGCGGAAACCACTCCGAATCCGACAACGCATCCGTCATACTCTGCCCTTTTTGTACCTGTTCCATGGCATCGATCAATGACCTGGGCAACATGAACATTATTCACCAGGGTTCGGACTATCTGCATTGAGGTCATAAGCCCGACACCGCTGTCCAACAAGCTTCCCAACGTAGAAGAAAATCGTGCGAGAATGACTTTTTGCACAACTGGTCCGATAATAAAGGCCTTCAGCTTAAGTAAATCCCAGAAGGATCTTCCTGATGGCCGCAAAATAAAATAACGGAGGCCGAAGAAAACAGACGCCAAAAAAGATAAAAACCAGCCACCAGTAACTTTTCAGAAAATCACTCAGGCTGATGAGCAAAAGTGTCGGCAAGGGCAGCACTTGATCCATCTCATTAAAAACCTGGGTGATATTGGGTACAATATAGGTGATCAGAATAAAAAGAATTGCCGATCCAATGACCGCCATAAATACTGGATAAACCAATGCCGCCCGTAATCTTCCCTTCAAGACCTCCTGTTTTTCCCCAAAATCGGCAAGTCGTTCCAGAACTATGTCCAACGCCCCGGAAGCCTCCCCTGCACGGACCATGTTGATAAAAATGGAGGAAAATAATCTTGGGTGTTCTGCCAGGGCGCTGGTCAGGGTATTCCCTTCGTTGACCGCACCCTTAATCTGGGCAATGACCTTTTTCAACACGGCGTTGCGTGTCTGTGCCACCAGTGAATCGAGACATTGCACCAGGGGAATTCCGGCACCCAGCAAAGTGGCGAGCTGTCTGGTCATAATGCTGATTTCCTCAGACTTGACCCGCTCCAGCAGGCCAAGTCCCACACCTCCTCGACTGCCGCTTTTACTTTGTCTGCTGCTGCTCACCGCAATAGAAACGGGATACCTCCCCATGGAACGAAGTTTTGTCCGCGCCAGAGATTCACTATCCGCATCGACTATTCCCTTGATATTTTTCCCTTTCGCATCAAAAGCACGATATTCAAATACTGGCATAGTGCATCATTGTTTAAAGATTGTGGCCAGCCGGCCGACATTTTCTCGAATGTACAGAAAACAACCTTTGGTACAAGCTAGGATTTTTCTCGAGAAAAACAATATGAAACAAAGTAAAATGGTAACTGATCATAATCCACCGTATAACAATAGGTCAATTGTGAAAAGAAAATTTCTGGCCATGCCTCGATGCTGTTCCAGATTTTCAACTGTTGTTTCAGCATTATTTATTGGTTGATGCTTTCTCATGTATACACGCTATTTCGGCCTGACTGAAAAGCCCTTTGCCATCGCGCCAAACCCTCGATACCTCTTTATGAGTGAATTACATCGGGAAGCCCTGGCCCATTTACTGTATGGCATCAGCAGCGAAGGCTGCATTATACTGTTGACAGGTGACGTCGGCACTGGAAAAACCACGGTATGTCGTTGTCTGATTGATCAGCTGCCGGAGACAACCGACATTGCCATGATTCTAAATCCGGCGCTGACCATCAAAGATCTCTTAAAAACCATCTGCGAAGAACTGAAAATCCCCATCCACAGCAGCCACCCCTTCGATAAAGACCTATATCGACCAGTTGAATATTTATCTCCTCGACGCCCATTCAAAAGGGAGAAATACGGCCCTGATTGTCGATGAGGCACAAAACCTCGACGTCGAAGTCCTCGAACAGCTGCGCCTGCTCACCAACCTGGAGACCGACACCAATAAACTGTTGCAGATAGTCCTGATCGGCCAACCCGAACTGCAGCACATTCTCAGTGACCCCAAGCTGTCTCAGATTAACCAGCGGGTGACCACCAGATACCATTTAGGGCCATTGCACTCTGCCGATATCCCCAGCTATATACAACACAGGATTAACATTGCCGGAGGCAACAACAGGAACGTTCTTTTCTCAAAACAAGCGATCCAGTATGTTGCAAAAATTTCCAAAGGAATACCACGGGTAATAAACATACTCTGTGATCATGCACTTCTCGGGGCATATGCCAACAACAGGTACCACGTCAATTTGAAGATCATGAAAATGACGGCCCGTGAACTCGCCACGATAAATAATCACAGACGTTACCCGACAAAAAACATAGTCATGGCTTTTTTTCTCTTGCTTGCCACAATTGGCATACCGATCAGCCTCTATTTTTTTGACTTTGGCGACAATATAGACCTCTTTAAACACAATGTCTCACTGCTGACAGAAACCATTCAGCCAAATTCCGAAGAACACAACAGTGTGCCGCCTCAGGCTGAAAACAAACCTCCCGACCTTGCCTCGCCGCAAACTTCAGCAAGGACCCGAGACGAATGCCGAAGCAGCGTACAACCAACAGGGATTAAAGCTATGTCCTATATTCTCGATGCACTGAAAAAATCAGACCAGGAACGGCAACAGGGAGTCTTCTCCAAACCTGCACTCCATACATGGATCTCCAATCACAGCAACAAAATTGTCAAGCTTCCAGCAGCACCGTGTTATCTGGCTGATTTTTGGTGGAATTATTCTTTTTCTTTTCTGCCTTGGGATCTTCTTTTTCCTCTACCAGCAACATCTTGCCGTGAGCAGATTAATTAAAGAAGCCGATCCTCCCCTTCTTACCACCGAGCTTCCAAAACGCCAGACGACAACCTTGGCACAATCTTCAGACCAGAGCGTTGCGGGTGATGAGATTTCTTCTCCCCAAGTTATCATCAAAGAGAAACAAAATGTCCTGCGGTCCATTGCCGTTGAATGATCCTCCCCCTTATCCTCAAGCGAGTTTGATGACAGAGTCTTCAGTAAACACCGTTCCTCTTTTACAGGATCTTCCTGCACAATTACAGGCAGAAATTCCCAGTCTCCAATTCGCCGGACACACCTATTCCGAGGAACCATCTCAGCGGATGATCATTATCAATGGACGGATACTGCGAGAAGGTGATATGATCGCCCCCAATACATATTTAACAGAAATCACCTGGGAAGGGGTGACTATTGCATTTAGCGGCACTCGCTTTCGGGTCAAAGCAAATTGACAGTAATACTTCAATTATCTGACACCTTTGCACCTAACACCACTTGCCATTTCACTAAAGGTTACTGCCACTCCCGGACTCTAAGCATCCGACACGATATCTGGAAATGGCTTGACCTATAGCTTTCCTTTACGAATCTGACATGAAAAACTCCATATTGCAACTATTCCAGTACATCAAAGAAATGAAACATGTCGCCGTGGCCTTTTCAGGTGGCGTGGACAGCAGTCTTCTGACCTTTATTGCCCACCAGGCGTTAGGCAATAACATGGTGGCAATCACTATAAAAACACCGTATATCCCGGCATGGGAAATAGAAGAGGCGCGTTTTTTTACCAGAACATACAACATTAACCACAAAATCATTGAAATGGCCATACCAGCAGACATTTCCCGGAACCCACCGGACAGATGTTATCTGTGCAAAAAAGAGCTTTTCAGGACCCTGCAAAGACACGTAAAAAAAATCGGCCCCCACACCATCATAGAGGGTTCCAACAAAGATGACCTGAATGATTATCGCCCAGGCATGCGGGCTTTGAAAGAGCTGACATATATGCAGTCCTCTGCTCCAGATGGGCATTACCAAAGATACTATCCGCGCTCTCTCTCGTGAGCTTGGCTCTTGACACCTGGGACAAGCCGGCCTACGCATGTCTGCTGTCACGCATCCCATACCATACGGAAATTACGGCAAGCGAACTTGAACGGATTGCCAAGGCCGAGATGGTGCTTCGCGCAATGAAGATCACCGGTTCAAGGGTGAGAAGCCATGGAGATATTGCCCGTATTGAGTTACCGGCCGCCTGTCTTGACGACTTTGCCGAACTGATGCAATCCGATATGCGCAGACAACTGGTCGAAAAGATACAGGCCTGTGGCTATCTTTATGTGACACTGGACCTGGCTGGGTATCAGACAGGAAGCCTGAATAAAACACTTACAGTTAACGATCACTATGAATAAATCGACCATCCAGCACATCCTTGAAGCAATCGAAAAAGGTGAGATGAAGGCAGAAGATGCTTTGATCAAATTGAAAGATCTGCCATTCACCGACATCGGTCACACGAAAATAGATAATCACCGATCCCTGCGCAATGGCTACCCGGAGGTGATTTATGGTGAACATAAAACAGTGCAGCCAGGTAGTTGATATCTTTCAGGCTATGCTCAAAAATAAAAGTAACATCCTGGCCACAAGAATAAGTGCTGAGATTGCTGCCAAGATCTCCGAAATCTGCCCCACCGTGACACACAACAGCATGGCCCGAACCCTTTTTTATGAACACCAGCCACTGCCCAAGACCGAATCGGCCATCGTCATTGTCACAGCCGGCACTGCTGATCTGCCGGTCGCCGAGGAGGCAAAAGTCACTGCCCAGGCGCTCGGCAACAAGGTAACCCTTGTTGCCGATGTAGGTGTAGCCGGAATTCACCGGCTGTTCGCAAGTATCGATGTCATTCGTCATGCCCGGGTCGTCATTGTCATAGCTGGAATGGAAGGCGCCCTGGCCTCGGTGATTGCCGGACTGGTAGAAATTCCGGTAATCGCCGTCCCCACCAGTGTTGGTTATGGAGCCAGCTTCGGTGGCCTGTCGGCGTTGCTGGCTATGCTTACCTCGTGCGCCAACGGCGTAACAGTAGTCAACATCGACAATGGTTTCGGTGCCGCTTTTGCCGCCAGTCAGATAAACCACCTCAAATAAACCACTTGCACATCATTGAAAACAGATCATCTGCTTCACACCACTCCATTGGCAAAAAAAGTATCGATCTGTTCAGCTGAATAGCCAATTTCCTCCAGAACTTTTTCGAGTTTGTTCACCAAATTTTCCCGGTGCAGTGCGGATGGAACCCGGCGTCTCACTCAATTTTACCGGAATACCAAAACCGTGTTTTTCCTCGCCGTTTTCTCCGACATAGCTATGCACCATCTCACGCTCCAGCAAATGGGGATCGACTAAAATCTCCGCCAGGTTTTTTACCGGGGCAAAACATATTTCCAGTTCGGCCAATTCCCTGTTCCAATCGGCCATCGTTTTTGTCAGGAACAGGCTGCGGAAATCGTCAATAATTTCTTTCCGCCTTTCTTCATCGTACTGCAAAGCAATATACTGCGGGCGATCGAGATGTTCACAGAGTGTCTTCCAGAACCTGTTTTCAAGGGCGCCGATGGAAAGAAATCTTCCATCGGCAGTTTCATAGGTGTTGTAGCACGCATATCGATGCGACAGCAGACTCTCCCCCGCCTTTTGCGGTTGTCCACTCTGCCTGGAAAAATAATACGGCAGGGAAAGCAAACCGACCACGCCATCGGTCATTGAAATATCAATATATTGTCCCTCACCCGTCTTTTCCCTGGCAAAGAGAGCCAGGAGAATCCCAATGGCTGCGTTCATTGCTGCCCCCGGCAATATCTGCTATCTGCACCCCTGGGATAACCGGGCGCCCTTTTCTGTCACCGATGAGATCCAACACCCCTGCATTGGCGATATAGTTCACATCATGTCCAACCAGATTACGCAGCGGACCGGTTTGCCCATAGCCACTTATCGAACAGTAAATTATCCTCGGATTACACTTTCGCACTGCGCCATAGTCAACACCGAGCCGCTGGACAACTCCTGGACGAAAACCCTCGAGAATAACATCCGCCTTCTCCGCCAGTTTAAAAAATATTTCCAGTCCTTCCGGAGTCTTAAGATTAAGAGAGATATGGCTCTTGTTGCGATTCAGATCATTAAAGAACAGGCCGTCATCTTGAAATTTTCGATCTTCAAGAGCAATCACCTCGGCCCCATGGTCGGCAAGAATCATCGAACAGTATGGCCCGGGAAGCATACGCGAAAGATCCAAAACCCGAATTCCACTCAAAGCCCCTTGCTGCATCATGTCCCCCTTTTTATAAAAGAAATTAACGTGAACGGATAAAATTGCTGTAACTTTTCTGTGTGCTTTTCCACATCATTAAAACTCAATACCCTTCTGGGCCTTTATTCCCTGTTCATATGCATGTTTAACCGGTTCAATCACCGATACCGTATCGGCAATTTCCACAAGTCGAGGATGGGCATCCCTGCCGGTAAGAATAATTGACAGCCGTTTTGGTTTGTTCTGGATCAGTTCAACAATTTTTTCCACATCGAGAAAATTATACAAAGGCAGGTAGGTGATTTCATCCAGAATGACGAGATCATAATGATCACTTTTGACCATTTTTTGCGCCAGTTCAAAACCTTCAAGGGCAACCAGTCGGTCCTCTTCAATATTTTCTTTCTTAAAGACAAACCCCTTGCCGCAGATGAACCAGTCAAGATTTTCCAGTTTCTCGGCCATTACCCGTTCCCCATATTTTCCCTGTCCCTTGAGAAACTGCATAACACAAACCTTTTTCCCATGGCCAAGGGCCCGAAAAGCCGTGCCGAGGGCCGCCGTTGTTTTGCCTTTACCGTTTCCGGTGTTGACGATAACTCTTCCCTGGTCAGTCACAGTAATCTCCTTCTTAGCAGATGTTGTTAATGCCATTATTCAATTATCTTCCAGTTACATCAATCGAACCGAGCAAAACCATACCAGATTACGAACAAAACAGAACGGTAATTCATTGTCTGCAGCCATCCTTTTACGATAAATTCAAGCTCTCTGCCGAAAAAAGGAGGATGTTCTTCAACAAAAATATTTCTCAGCCGAAGAGACATGCTATTTTTCCTCACATGATGGCAGTGAAAGTGGTCAATGCTCCATCCCTGATTCCCATATTCTATTCATTATCGGGTTGTTATTATAAGCAAATCGAAGTAATGATAGAGGCCGTCTTTGGATCAGATAACTTGCTGCCTGCGGCCTTTAAAAAGAACAAACAAGGCTTTCGGTGAAAACCGTCGAGTCGATATACCCTTTTTTAAAACATGCATTACAAAGTTGCCATAAATGGTTACGGCCGAATCGGCCAGTCTGTACTGAGAGCGATCTATTCTACTCCGTTCAGATCAAAATTTAAAATTGTGGCCATAAATGATCTGGCGGACATCGAGACGCTGACCTATCTTACCCGCTACGACACGACCCACGGGCGATTCCCTTACCCCTTGCGTTTCGACAGGGAATTGTCTCTTTATAGGGGACGATAAAATCAGGGTTATCAACGAACCGGACCCAACCCGACTCCCCTGGAAGGAGCTTGATATTGATTTGCTCTTTGAGTGCTCGGGATCTTTTAGCTGCAGGAAAATTGCGGAACAACATCTTCAGAGCGGGGCCAGACGTCTACTCATGTCCCATCCTGCCACGCCTGAAGTTGATGCAACCATTGTCTATGGTTACAACCACTCGCTGCTGCGCCCGGACCACCAGATCGTCTCCAATGCATCCTGCACCACTAATTGCGTGGTTCCTGTTCTCAATCTTTTAGACCGGAAACTGGGAATTGAAAACGGCGTTTCAACCACTATTCATTCGGCAATGAACGATCAGCCGGTGATTGACAGATATCACCATACAAACCTGCGTCTCACCCGGAGCGCCCTGCATTCGATTATCCCGGTTGATACCGGACTGGCCAAAGGAATTTATCGACTGATGCCGCAGTTGACAAAACGTTTTGAATGCCTCCATGTCCGGGTACCGACAATCAATGTGTCACTGATGGATCTCTCCATCAATGTGAAAACAGCAACAACGGCCCTCGAGGTCAACCGGATTATGCGGAATGAGGCCAATGGACCGCTCCTTGGCCTTATGGGCTATACCGAAGAACCTCACGCCTCAGTTGATTTCAATACCGATCCACGCTCTTTGATCGTCGACGGAACCCAGACGCAGGGTCTGCGGCGACTAAACTTGTCAAAATGCTTTGTTGGTTCGACAACGAATGGGGCTTTGCCAACCGCATGCTTGATGTAGCCAGCACATGGCTCGACCTCAAATAAGCATCACATGTTTTTTTGCCGTGTTCTCCCGGAAAAAGACATAATAATAACAACCAATAAACCAAAAGAAGATGTACAGTAGCATATTACCATTACGGAAAAAGTAAGTTAGAGCCAATAATCATTAAGGTTAACCAATGATCATCTACCAACGAGGCAGGAATATGCAATGGAACCTGGACAAAATTCGTTTTCTTTACCCGCCCGATGACTTTACCGGGTCTTTCACCAATGAAAAGATGCAGGCGCGTCATAAAGCCCTGCAGGATCAAAAGATCAAAGATCTCCTCGTACAGCTTGAAACTGCCGAGACTCCCCTGGATGCCATGTATGTGCTCAACCCACTTGAACATATCCGGTTCCTGCTCAATAATCTCGAGCATTTCAAGCAACAAAAGTGCCTGGAAAAAGCCGTATTATGGCTCTATTCCCGCAAAAACACCCCGTTTGCTGCTGCCGGTGATTATGAAACCTGGAAATTTCTTCTAAAAAACTGCGATGCTGACCGTTTGTACCAGCAGGGCAGCCCTTTTCCCCATGCAAAGGTCACAGCCTACAGGGGATCAGTGACCGGCATCCCCAGGGGATTAAGCTGGACCGTCAGTCAAAAAGAAGCCGCCTGGGTTCTTGATCGCTGGAAAGATAAAGAATTAGGCGGCGGGACTGTGTTTGCCCTGGAGATAACCAGAGAAGACATTCTCGTTTATATAGAGGATAAGATCAAACAGGAGGTCATCCTCGTTCCGGAAGTGGCTGAAACAGCCAAGGTTTGCGAGATTACCAGTCTATAAACGTCACCCACATTGCCTGAACCAAATTTTGATGATTTTGACCGCTTTTTCAGATACTTTTACCTGACAGAGTGACATAGTGAGAATAATTATATCATCTTAAGCACATGTTCACCATCGACCATGTAACTTCACTAATAATTGCCCAAGGAGAATCCATGGCTAAAACGATTGAAAATTTAAAAGCTGCTTTTGCCGGAGAATCACAGGCCAGAAACATGTACACCTTTTTAGCCAAGGTTGCCCGCAAGGAGGGGTATCATTACATTGCTGAATTATTTGATGAGACCGCAGCCAATGAGCAGAGACACGCTAATGACCACTTCAAAATGCTGAATGGCATCGGAGACACCATCGCTAACTTAAAGGAAGCAATAGATGGTGAAAATTATGAAACTGCAAGCATTAATCAACAATTTTTTTTAGTTATGGAGAAAACATTATGCTGAAGCTAGGAGAAAAGGGGGTTATCCCACAAAACGAGACAGACAGCTATGCAATTGCACCACATATTCCCTGTGGTTTTGTCACCCCGGATCTGCTCAGAAAGATTGCCGATGTGTCTGAAAAATATAATGCAAAATCGGTGAAAATTACTGGTGCCGCACGTATCGCAATTATTGGCCTCAAAGAAGATGATATCGATTCGGTATGGGAAGAGCTTGGATTGGAAAAAGGTGCGGCTGTAGGTTTATGCGTTCGGAGTATCCGGACATGTCCTGGAACGACGTATTGCCGACTTGGAAAACAGGATTCCGTTGGGATCGGCATGAAACTGGATAAAAAATACCATGCCTTTAAACTGCCTGGAAAATTCAAGATGGCGGTATCCGGATGCAAACTGAGCTGTGCGGAATCATGGGTGAGAGACATTGGCCTCATTGGCGATAGAGACGGTTGGATTGTCACCATAGGCGGCAATGTAGGGTCTCAGCCCCGTATCGGAAAAGAATTGATCAGTGGTCTTGATGATGCGGCAGCGCTCAAGGTCGTTGACGATGTTGTGAACTATTACAAAGAAAATGCCAAGGGAGCTGAACGTCTGGGAAAATGATTGAAAGAGTCGGTATAGAACCTTTTGCAGCGGCGATCAAAAAGTAGGTCACATCTATGGTAGATTAATACATATAGAACTTCAGCTGCAACAGGCGCATAAATTTGGAGCACTCTAAACATGATGGCTCGTAAAGACCCTTCATCTTGTTCCTTGTGCGCCCAAAGGAAGTACCCTTGGGGTACGATTTTTCGTACCATTACGACGTACCGTATGTACGCGAAATAATAGAAAAATTGCACGCCTCCAATATGAAGCTTTTTACTTATCCATCGGAAATTGAGGTTTTTACGACCTTGTCAACATTGGTTGGCGGCATCGCATAAAACTGCATCAATGCTTATTTTTTTATTTACGACCAAGACCATATAATCTTTAGGGTAGAAAGAAGATTTTCGGTGGTCAAATGTTTCGTTTTAAAAAGCTTTGAGGTAATGAAATGCAGAAAATATTAATCAACGATGAGTTGCCTGCCTTTGTAACTGTTCCTGAAGCCGCCAAGCACCTTGGGGTGGGCAGAAAAATCATATATCAACTCTTGGAGAACAATGAACTGCGTGCCGTCAGAGAGAGAGGGAAAATACTTATAGATCCCTGCAGTATAAAAGAATTTCAAAAGCTTGGGAAAATGGTTTGATTAGTCGTACGCACGATAGAAACTAACGATTTACATGAAGCTCCGTTTTTTTTGTAATGTGGTCCCGAAGCAAAATGTGACCGGCAGCGAAAGGAAACAACAAGGGGACTGATCACAAGATCTCCCCTTGTTGTGGTTTTGATATTTAGAACCGAATCAACTTCGAGAATTCACTCAGCATAAACCTTTATCTGATTGCCCCTAATGTTCCGCTATTGAACCAGGGTGTGGACTGTTCGTTTCCCGGGACGCCGTAAAACGAACAGTCCACACCCTTCCACTTCTACAGGCTGAGCTTAAGGGGTAATCAGAAACCTTTATTTCTTTTTCCGCACTTTTTACCGGAAATAATTCACTACTCTACCGTGACACTTTTTGCCAGATTTCGTGGCTGATCAACGTCGCACCCCCGTCTTGAGGCTATTTCGTAAGCAAGGAGCTGAGCCGGAATGGTATAAAGAATTGGATTCATCGCCTCGTGCACATTCGGCAGGTAGATCACGTCATCGGTTATGTTGCTCAGATGGGTATCCCCTTCTGTTCCAATGAGAATAATCCGTCCCTGCCGCGCTTTGATCTCCTCGACATTGGAAATGGATTTCTGGTAGACCTCATCCTGAGGTACCAGCGCCAGAATAGGCATATCCTTGTCAATTAAAGCAATGGGGCCATGTTTCAGTTCTCCGGAGGCATATCCTTCAGCATGGATATAGGAAATCTCCTTAAGTTTCAAGGCCCCTTCCAGGGCAATCGGATAATTGGCCCCCTGCCGACAAAAAGAAAATCCCGGCTGGTATAATAATTTTCAACCAGAGTCTGTATTTCCTCCTGAATCCGAGGAAGTTCACTATCAATAACTCCGGCGACATTTATCAGTTCCCTGCCAAGCTCTGCACTTGTTTCCAGGCTGATGGTCTTTTTCTTCTGGCCAAGATAGAGGGTAAAAAGAAACAGAGCCGCCAACTGGGAAATAAATGCCTTGGTAGAGGCAACGCCAATCTCAGGCCCTGCATGGGTATAGATTGTCCCATCTGCCTCCCGGGTCATGGTTGATCCGACCACATTGCAGATGGTAATGATTTTGGCCCCCAACTCTTTTGCCCTGCGTATCCCGGCTAAGGTGTCGGCTGTTTCGCCGGACTGAGAGATGGCCACCGTCAGCACCCGCTCATTGATCAAAAGGTGCCGGTAACGAAACTCCGAGGCAATGTCCACTTCAACGGAGATATTGGCATATTTTTCTATCCAGTATTTAGCGACCAGGGCCGCATGCCATGAGGTCCCGCAGGCGACCAGAAAAATACGATCAATATTCTCCAGATCTGCCTGCGACAAATTTATCTCAGGCAGATCAACCACACCTGTTTCCAAATTGATCCTGCCGCTTACCGTATTGGTGATTGCCTGGGGCTGCTCGAAAATCTCTTTCAGCATGAAATGCCGGTACCCGGCCTTTTCGGCCATCGCCGCATTCCATTCGATGGTTTTAACCTCTTTTTCCAGCAGCTTGCCACTGACAAGGGAAAATATCTGATGGCTGTCGGCAGTGAGGATCGCCAGCTCCATATCATCCATAAAGATGACCTGATTGGTATAAGGCAGAAGGGCCGGAATATCCGAGGCCAGAAAGTTACCATCTCCTTCACTGACACCAAGAACCAGAGGACTCTGATTACGAACGGCAATGAGCGTATCAGGCATGCCGGCCCAGAGCACGCCTAGAGCATAGGAACCTTCCACCAGGCTGATAGCTTTTTTTACAGCGACGACCAGATCATCATCCAGGTTGTCCTCGATCAGATGGGCGAGCACCTCGGTATCGGTCTCCGAAGAAAACACGTGCCCTTTATCCTTGAGATCCTCACGGAGCGAGTGGTAATTTTCGATTATACCGTTATGGATGACGACGAGATCACCTGTGCAGTCACTGTGGGGATGGGCATTATTGGTGGTCGGTGCACCATGGGTTGCCCAGCGGGTATGACCAAGACCTATATGGGCTGGAGCGATGATCGCATCACCGATTATAGCTTCAAGATTTGACAACTTTCCCGCCGATCGGTGTTTTACGACCCTGCCCTCTTCAAGATAAACAATACCGGCAGAATCGTACCCCCGGTATTCAAGGCGCCTGAGACCTTCAAGCACTACCGGTACAACCCGCCGCGGACCACAGTATCCAACAATCCCGCACATATCTTTCCCCTCTTGCAGATAAAAATAGTTATACTTCAGCAAACAGTTTTACATTCCGTTTATTATATAGCAAATTGCTCTACGATCCAATCATCTGATTGAATGCACAAATATTGTTCGACTATAATGTCCTGAGCTTATCAATACAGTTGCCCAAAATAGCCTATCATTGCCTTGGAGATGTATTACCAGTTTTCTCTTTAAACATAATTAAAAAAAAGGTAGTATCGGCTACAATTCAACCAATGCCTACAATTTATTAGTATTTTATCAATTTTTTATTTTACATATAACATGGACGACAGACAAAGACTTAAGGAAATTCTCCTGGAAAAATCATATCGACAGGGCACATTTACCCTTACTTCCGGCAAGACATCCGACTTCTATATTGACGGAAAACAGACAACCCTTTCCGCGGAAGGGGCATATCTCTGCGGAAAACTGCTCTTTGACCTGCTGCAAAAATCGCCTGCACCCATCCAGGCGGTTGGCGGCATGACCCTCGGTGCCGATCCGCTCGTCACCGCTGTGTCCATCGCCAGTTTTCTTGCCAACCAGCCGATTCCCGCCTTCATTGTTCGTAAAGAGGCCAAGGGGCATGGAACCGGAAATTATATTGAAGGCTTGAAGAACATGGCCGATGGCTGCACCGTTGCCCTGCTCGAAGACGTGGTCACAACCGGCGGAACCCTTATCAAAGTCATTGAGAGAGTGGAAGCGGCAGGGTTTAAAGTGGGTCTTATTGCGACCATCGTTGAAAGACAGGAAGGTGGAACTGAAGCTCTGGCGAAGGCTGGATACAAGCTCGAATCAGTTTTTACCCGGGAGCAATTGCTCAGTTAATTTTGATGGCGTCGAAATTTGAGGTTTTTTACGAGTTCATCAATTCTTAAAGTATCAGATATTTCTTCCATCGATATTGAAAGAAGAATCGACCCACCTGGGGGATGGTGGCTATGAAATGTAAAAAATGTTCCGAAAAACTTGCAGTGCATCGGATGTGTCGAAGAGTACGAATGCGCTGTACGGTCTGCGGCCAGGAATACCATATTCATGAAGTAGCCAGCGAACTTGACAAAGAAACGGAAGAAATCCTGGAACGATACACGGCAATTATTTACGACTGACAAAACATAAGCAGACCCCTCTCACCTGCAAAAAGAATAAGCCCCGCGCGCTTGTGATTCTGGCCAAGGGGTTTTGATAACAATCCTCAGGTTCAGCAAATAAATTATTTGTTGTTAGCCGTTTGAAATAAATTTTCAGGAAATGTATACTTGAGCATGACAACTTCAACCATCACTCCATAAATCCTACGTCAAATCTGATGACGAGGCAATGATCGTATGTCCGGCCTGCGATACCGCCAAACTCATCTCAGCAGCCCAGTTCCGCCATCGTCAACATCTCGTTAAGGTTAAATGCAAGTGCGGCCATGTATTTAACGTGCACCTGGAGTTCCGACGTAACATTCGAAAACCAACCGAGCTCGAAGGGGTTTACGATCTGAACCCACCGGCGGTTGGCGGCGGCAAGATAAAAATTGTCAATCTTTCCCTTAACGGAGCCTGCTTCGAGGTTCGGGGTATTCATGATTTGACAAGTCGGCCAGCAGGGTTCACTGGTGTTCACTCTCGACAATCGAAAAAAGACAGTTCTTTTCAAGAAGGTGACTGTCAAAACCGTCAACGGCAACCGTATTGGCTGTGAATTTATCGCAGACAGAGCATTTGAAAAAGATCTGGGTTTCTATCTGTTGCCGTAACTCCCGTCAAGTTCCTTGCCAATCAGCCTTTCAGCCTGAGCAAGAAACTCATTGAGGGTTTCCGGCTGAATCGCGCTAATCAGAATTCCCTCCTTACCGACAATCTGCTGTATCAACTCCCGATCCTCAACCTGGTCAATCTTATTGAAAAGAGTCAGGACAGGGATTGTCCCCAGTTCTAACTCCCGAAGAAGTTGTTCGACAACCGCCATCTGCTCCCGAAATCCAGGATTTGATACATCAACGACATGGACAAGCAGGTCAGCCTCCTGCAGTTCCTCCAGAGTTGCCATGAATGCCTGCAGGAGGTCCGCCGGCAGGTTCCTGATAAAACCGACCGTATCGGTGATGATAACTTCCATCTCCGCTGGAAACCGCAGTCGCCTGCTGGTTGGATCAAGGGTCGCAAAAAGTTTGTCTTCGGCGACGATATCGCTGTTGGTCAGGGTATTGAGCAGGGTCGATTTTCCGGCATTGGTATAGCCAACCAGAGAGAGTACCGGCAGATCTTTTTTCCTGCGCTTGGCTCTGCGCCGATATCTCTCGTCACTCACCTGTTTCAGCTCTTTTGTCAGGCGGGCCAGGCGGTCGTTAATTCGCCGCCGGTCAATCTCCAGTTTGGTTTCACCGGGTCCCCTGGCGCCGATTCCGCCAGTCAATCTGGATAACGCATCGTCTCTTGAGGAAAGCCGGGGCAGCATGTATTTCAGCTGCGCCATCTCCACCTGCAGTTTCCCTTCCCGGCTCATTGCCCTGTGGGCAAATATATCGAGGATGAGCTGGGTTCTGTCAATTACCCGCAGATCACTGAAGTTGGTTATGGATCGTATCTGGGAGGGTTCAGTTCCTGATTGAAGATCAACAAATTAGCATCAAGCTGCAGGGCCCGGATCATGATATCGGCGAGTTTTCCTTTGCCGATAATAAGCCGTGGATTGGCTTTTTTCCGGCGCTGCAAAACGGTATCCAAAATAATGATATTGTCGGAACGAGCCAGTTCAACAAGTTCGGCAAGGGACTCCTCGGCCTGACGCTTTTGTTCCATCGTCACACTGACCAGAATGGCTCGATCCTCTTTGCGATCGACCAGGCTGGTCTTTCGGCCCAGTCCGAACTCCCCTTCGATTGCCGCAATCAACTCCTCGAACGATTCAACCTGATTTGCAGGATGTACCGGTTTGAGAAATGTCCAGTTCTTTCCCTCGTGGGCTGTTGGCAGCAGATGGGCTGAATACATCTTTTCCGGCAGGCCATCCTTATCTGCTTTGATGACCGAGATCAGATCGAGCCGCAAAAAAAGCAGATCCATCAGATCTTCATCGCTGATATCTTCTCCCGCCAGGTGGGTATGAACCAGTCTCAAGCCGCGCAGTCTGCCCCCCGATGCCCGGACATTACCAAGCTGAGGAATCATAATCTGGGAATAATCGCCGACGATCACAGACTCAATCTTGCCGGACCGATGGACAAGCAGACCCAGCTGTCTATTCAGTTCAACAGACAGCTGGCAAAGGGATCGGGCCATTTCCGGATTGAGAATTTTGTCCCGTTGGACCCGCTTTTTGCCCTAAACGCTCCAAGGCCTTCAGGTGATGGGTTTTTAAACCAGCGATATTGCCGCTTACTGTTCCGATGTGGTTTCTCCTTTTATAATCGGGAAATCTTCATCTTGAGCGCCTTCAGGACGTCGGACAGACTGTTTGACCGGTATACCCTTTCCATACTGCGTCATCATATCGATTGTGGCACCGGACACAGAGTCCGACCCGCAGAATTGCCCGCAGCTCACTCTGGTTGAACGGCCGCAGAGTTGACTCGTGAACTGTGCTGCAGCGGTTCTCCATCCAAAGTCACATAGGCATCAAAAGGAACAGTTCTGCCGGCGCTTGTCGAAACTCCCTGGTCAACAGCTTCAAAGACCAGTTCCCCATTGCGCATAAAGATTGTGCCCTCCCCCAGACCAACCGTTTTGGTGGAGGTGTGGCAGTCAATGCATTCACGGCCTTTGGCCTGGGTGGTGTGGGGATTGATTGCCGCCATGGTAAATCTGTCAAAACTCTTGTCAATCTGACCATCTTCATCGACTACCGTGACGATGTCCTGGCATCCCGGAGTAACAACCACAATCTCATCCTGCCATACCCCAAGCATAGGCCGCTCGTAGCGAATGTAGGAGCGGCCCTCCTCCCACAATCCGGCTGTTTCTTCCAGACTCAACTTGTCAAGATGGGTCAGAGACGCATCGCGTTTAGCGTGGCAGCCGTAACACTGAGCCACCCAGGTAGAATGGCATGCCTCACAGGTTACCCGCTTATGCTGGGGGAAGTCACACACTCCTTTTTTTGCTGGGTCCTTACCGGGTGAACCTTGTCATCGACCTTGCCCACCAGGACCACTTTATCATCCTCATGCTCAAGATTGGTGAGACTATTGCCCTTTCTTGTGGTACCGGGAGAATCGCCGTGACATACCTGGCAGGAAATCTCCAACTTGTTCTTCATAGTGGGCATAACTCGTGCCGTCACCCATGATCTCATTGCGGGTGTGACAGTCGATACATTCCATCCCTTTTGCATGATGCACATCATCGGCTATTTCCAGGTAGAATCTCGCCCCCGGCAGCTGCTTACCATTCAGCTGTCCATTCTCATACGGCGTACCGTAGCCCTCAGACTCAAAGATCCCCATATAGGAAATCCCGATCCGGCCGGAACGGTTGTGACAGCGAACGCAATTGACGCTGTGTACCTGTCTGGTAATAAGGGGATGAATCTTTTTGTTCCGATGGTTCCATCACCTGCTTCCTGCTCATTGTCGGAAACAAGTATTTCATTAAAACCTGTTTTCCCAGGCACGTAATAGTGGCATGCCGAACAGCCGCCGCCCTTTTCATTAAAGAATTGAGCAACCCCCGGCATATCGTTTTTCTGTTTCCAGAGGTGACAGGTGGCGCAAAGTTTTCGATAATAATCAAGAGCCAGGGAACTTTTACCCGTAGCCATAAGCTCTTCTACGGTCAGTTCGGTATTCTGACTGTCAGTTTCCCCCCAATAATAAAGCAACGTTCCAAGAATTCCCCTGTTGGTTGCCATAAGCGAGTTCTTCACTTTATGGATATCGGCCGGATGACAGCCTTCAACGGAACAGGTTTTTTCGACATGGCGAAGGTCGCCAGGATTGCGAACTATCCCTTCATGCCCTTCTTCTTTGGTTACAGCCAGAGGATTGCCGAGGTGGCAGGGGGAACATCCGATGACCGCGGAATCGTGGGCCGGATCGAGTTTTTCATCCTTATGACAGCTCAGGCACATATCGACACTACCGGAACTGGTCACGTAGAGTTTGTCAGGGCGCTCTATCAGCTGCTCGGAGACAATGAGCCAGATGAGCACACAGAAAAATCCACCTATAACAAAGAATTTCAAAATATTTTGAAGAGTTAATCGACTATGCCGCAAAATAAGAAACCATTATATCATTATATTGATATACAGAAAAACCAAATTTTGAAATTCTTTGATAGCTCTGCATAGTTCCGATCTCTATCACTCCTGAAAATTCTGCACATTAGGATACCTGCGGCCAAAACCAAAGGCCTTGGTGGTCACCTTCAACCCCATTGGCGCCTGCTTTCGTTTATATTCGTTGATCCGCACCCGCCTTAAGATGTCACGCACCATCTGGTCATCAAATCCTCGGGCAATAATCTCGCTTTTCCCCAGTCCATCTTCGAGGTGCAGTTCGAGAACCTGATCAAGAATGTCGTAGGGCGGTAAATCATCCTGGTCGGTCTGATCGTGTTTCAATTCCGCGGTGGGGGCTTTGTCGATGATTCTCGCCGGGATTATTTCCCTTGATCTGTTGACATATGCCGCCAGTTGATAAACCAGCTGTTTGGGAACATCCGATATCACCGCCAGACCACCGCTCATATCTCCATAGAGCGTGCAGTAACCAACGGCCATCTCACTTTTGTTGCCGGTGGTCAAGAGCAAGTGACCGAATTTATTTGACAAAGACATGAGCAGGTTGCCTCGAATACGGGCCTGCAGATTCTGTTCTGTTACATCCTCTTCCAGCCCTGCAAAAAAAGGCTCAAGGCTTTGACGAAAACAATCAAAAAGCTCGGTGATCGGCAATACTTCAAACCGGCAGCCGAGATTTTCGGCAAGTTTCTTGGCGTCTTCCAGAGAATCCTGGGAACTGTAGGGGGAAGGCAATGCCACCCCAAGGACATTTTCCGGCTCCAAGGGCCTCGACAGCAATTGCCGCAGTCAGGGCCGAATCAATACCACCGGAAAGCCCGAGAACCACAGAGGAGAAATGACATTTTTTAACATAATCAGCAACTCCCATAACCAAGCCCTGATAGACAGCGGCTTGTTCGGAAATCTGCGGAGCGCCGTGCATTTCACCCTGCCAGTTGGAAGTGTCAACTATGACACAGTCCTCCTCAAAGCCTAATGCCTGGGCGACGACAGTGCCTGTTCTATCCATAACCAGGCTGCGGCCGTCAAAGAGCAGGGAATCCTGGCCTCCGACCTGGTTGCAGTAAAGAAAAGGAACTCCATAACGGCAACTGATCCTGGAAAAGATACTTTTTCTGATCTGTTCTTTATTGCGCTGAAAAGGAGATGCGGAAATATTGATTATACCGTTTATCGTCCCCTGATTCTTTTCGGACAAGAGACATGAGCTGTTCTACAGGTGCAGTGTCATACCGGGTCACCTCTTCACTCCAGACATCCTCACATACAGTGACCCCGAATTTCTGACCATTTACTTCATACAACTCAGACGGCGGTCCCGGTTCAAAATACCTTGTCTCATCGAAAACATCGTAGGATGGTAATAATTGTTTTCTGGCTCGAAAGATAATTCTCCCCTTGCGGGCAACTACGGCAGAATTATACAGATCTTTGCCTTTTTTTCCACTCCTACGTTCAAAACAACCGAACATCACGTCGAGTTCGGGCAGCTGGACCAGCAACCTGTTGATGGCCGCATCATGGGCGACAAGAAAAGAGTTCCTCTCCAGAAGATCCTGGGGAGGATAGCCGGAGACAGCAGAGTTCAGGAAAAATTACCAGATCGCAGTTACACGCTTTTGCCTTTTCCGACCAATGGACAATTTTCCCACAGTTATTTGCAAAATCTCCGATAACCGGATTAATCTGCACCAGAGCAATCTTCACCGTTTTCTCCCAGCTGAAACCACTTGATATTTGGTTCGGCGCAACCGAACCCCTGCATCTATTTACCTTTTTTATCAGATTTTTTCCTCTGATATTTTTTTACCGCACGATTATGCTCGGTCAAAGATTTCGAAAAATGGTGGGTACCGTTATTTTTGGAGACGAAATAGAGTGCATCAGTGGGAGTGGGGAGTAAAACTGCGACCAGGGCTTCTCTGCCCGGATTACCGATAGGCCCAACAGGGAGACCGGGAAGAGTGTAGGTATTATAAGGAGTTGGAGTGAGCAAATCACTTTTGGTGATCGGCTCTGAAAACTTTTTACTGCCGTAAATGACCGTCGGATCGGATTGGAGACGCATGCCAGTCTGCAGCCGATTATGAAAAACTCCGGCGATCAGTGGTCTTTCTTCGGGGGCTCCGGTTTCTTTTTCAACGATTGAGGCGAGAATGACTAATTTTTCCTGATCCAGCTCTTCATCAAATCCTGCGGTAATCTCATTCCATACATCATTAAACCGTTTGACCATCAGGGGAATTATCTTTTCAGCACCGCTGATATCCCTCGTAAAGCGATAGGTATCAGGGAAGAGGTATCCTTCAAGACTATCCAGATGACCGAAACCGAGTTCTGTCAGAAATGACTTGTCGGAAACAAGCCTGATAAACCTATCGGGATTACACCACCCGGATTCTCCGAAAATATCAGCAATTTCAGCGGCACGAAGTCCTTCGGGAATAGTAATGGGGTATTCGATCGATCTGGCAATAGCCAGTTCTCTCAGCACTTCTCCTGGCTTCATCCCGGTACGCAGACGAAACTCCCCCGCCTGCAGCCTGCTCCCGTAACCGGAGATTTTTGCCAAAAGGAGAAATCTGAGGTCGTTTTGTATGACACCTTCCCGATCAAGAATCTCACCAATCCCACGAACAGAAGTGCCCCGAGGAATGGTGACAATCACTGTTTCGGCAGCACTCTCCGGCCCCGGGGTAACAACATAGTACCAATACCAGCCACCGCACACCATCAGCGCAAGAACAATCAGGAGGATGGTCCCGAAGATCACCCTCCTGAGAATATTCGTCGATGACGAACCATCTTTCCAGTCAGCTTCAGTCACTGCTCCTGCTCAGTTTTTCACCGGCTTTGGTGGTTTTCTTGAGTGTCGTTTTAGGAAAGGCGATCTTGACAACTTCATCCATATCCTTGACTGGGAAAAATTCCATTTTATCTCTGATTTCTTTTGGAATTTCCTGCAGATCCTTTTCATTTTGATCGGGAATAATAACTTTGGTGATATCGGCACGCAGTGCGGCCAGTGCTTTTTCTTTCAGACCACCAATGGGTAAAACGCGGCCCCGCAAGGTTACTTCACCGGTCATGGCCAGCTGACTGACCACAGTTCTATTGGTTATCGCCGAATACAAAGCGGTTGCCATAGTGATGCCCGCCGAAGGACCATCCTTAGGAATAGCTCCGGCCGGGACGTGAATATGTAAATCAATCTTTTCAAAATAGTCTTCAGCGACCTTCAGCTCCTCTGATCGGCTTCGACAATAGGTCAAGGCAGCCTGGGCGGACTCCTTCATGACATCGCCTAACTGACCGGTCATAAGAAGTTTTCCTTTCCCCGGCATGATATTTACCTCGATCTGCAGGATTTCACCACCAACTTCGGTCCAGGCCAGTCCGGTTACCAGGCCAGGCTGTTCCAGTTTTTCCAGTTCCGACTCGGGAATGTTTTTTGGCGGCCCCAGATAGCTGATCCAGGTTACGCTTGGAAACTTTATACGGCCCTTTACCACCTTCAGCGACCTTGCGGGCGATCTTGCGGCAAACCTTGCCTATCTCCCGTTCAAGGTTTCTGAGCCCTGCTTCGTAGGTGTAGTGGGTTACTATATACTGCAGGGTCTCATCATCCATCCTGATCTGTCTGGCTTTCAGACCATTTTGCTTCAACTGTCTGGGAAACAGATAGCGCCTGGCAATAACCACCTTTTCTTCCTGGGTATACCCGGACAGACGAATAACCTCCATCCTGTCAAGAAGCGGTCCCGGAATGGTGTCGCTCATATTTGCGGTGGTAATAAACATCACCTTCGACAAATCTATAGGGAGGTTCATGTAGTGATCGGAAAACTCAAAATTCTGTTCCGGATCAAGTACCTCGAGCAGTGCAGAGGACGGATCGCCACGATAATCAGAACCGAGCTTATCAATCTCATCCATCATGAAGACCGGATTATTCGTCCCGACTGTTTTCAGTCCCTGGACGATTCGTCCCGGCATTGCCCCGATATAGGTCCGCCGGTGGCCGCGAATTTCCGCTTCATCACGCATCCCGCCTAAGGAAATACGATGGAATTTTCGGCCCATCGCCCGGGCAACAGACTGACCGAGAGAGGTTTTACCGACACCGGGAGGCCCGACAAAACAGAGGATAGGCCCCTTTGTCGTCTGGTTAAGTTTCCGCACCGCCAGATATTCCAGAATGCGCTCTTTGACCTTTTCAAGTCCGTGGTGGTCCTCATCCAGGATGACTTTGGCCTGTACCAGATCCAGCATGTCCTTGCTGCTTTTTTTCCATGGAACGTCGAGGATCCAGTCGATATAGGTGCGGATAATCGTCGCCTCGGAGGAATCAGGATGCATCATATCCATCCTGCTTAACTGTTTTTTTGCCTCCTTGCGCACGCTTTTCGGCATTTTGGTCTTCTTGATTTTCCGCTCGAGTTCATCAATTTCCTGCGACCTTTCGTCGGTATCTCCCAGCTCCTTTTGCAGAGCATGAAGCTGTTCCCGCAGAAAATATTCTCGCTGGGACTTGCTCATTTCCTCTTTGGCATCATTCTGGATCTTCGCCTGAACAGTAGACACCTCCAGTTCTTTGGTTAAAAGCTGGCTGACCAGCCTGAGTCTTTCAACCGGATCACTTTCCTCCAGAATTTTCTGGGACTCGGAAATTTTCAGCCGCAGGTTGGATCCAACCAGATCGGCAAGCCGGCCCGGATCTTCGATATTGTTGATAATCATCATCAGATCAGCAGAAAGAATACCGCGCAGGGACATGATCTTCTCGGTCTGTTCCCTGACCGCCCGCATCATAGCTTCAACCTCAACAGTGACCTTCTCGACCTCAACATCCTCAATCACTTCCACTGACACCTGATAGGAGGGATCGGTTCGCACAAATTCCTTTATTTTAGCCTTGGACATGGCCTGAACAAGAACCTTCAGTCGACCATCCGGCAATTTCAGCGTCCGCATCACCACACAGACCATACCCACATCATAAAGATCTTCTACCTTGGGATTATCCTTGGTGGCATCTTTCTGAGTAACGAGCATCAGTAATTTATTTGTTCCAAGTGCCTCATTAACGGCTTCGACGGAACCAGGACGACCAACAAACAGCGGGATAATCATATAATTAAAGACAACGACATCCCGTACCGCCATCATCGGCAGCACCTCGGGTATTTCCATTTCTTCATTATTCGAGAAATCGTCCATACCAATGCTCAATGAATCATTAAATTCCACTCAATCCTCCTGAAAAACGCTCAGCGGGAAATCTGCTGCAAGCTCCGCGCCGGGTATACTGACCATTCATTAATACAACAATTGTTCCTATATTCAACAAGATAGCATCCATAAATCAATGCGACCCTAAGAGCAACGGAAATACTAAACATCGGAATAACGTAAGTCAAGACCAGGTTCCTGCCCCCGTGCATTGAATTTCCCGGATTTTCCTTGAACTCTTATCGCATATTATTCATAGTATAGTCTGAATTAACTAACCCCGGTAAACGGAAAATAAGCCGGGACTCTTTATAGTACCCCCCTTGAGGAGTGCTTTGTTTAGTTTCCGCTTGACGGGTATAAGTGCCTTGGAGTTATCGTCAAGTTTATAATTTCAATACCGCCTGACGGTATTGAACTGAGTAGCAGGAATTCTGCAGTAAGGCACTAAATGCTAACAATCTTGTTCATCATGAGGACACTATGCTCACCTGCCAATCTTTTTTTGATGTATCAGATTTTCCCGACCAGCAGCTCTTTGACCAAGCTGCTCATGTATGGCAACCACTTAATGATCTGAAAGGTTATATGGATGCATACAAGTATCCGAAATATGATAATGTGTACATCAGAAACGGTATCCCGCTCACCGAACATATTATCCTGCACAAAGGTCAAACCCTTGATTTTAACGATCTGGAAATTACCTATGGCGACGCCACCAAAGGGGAACTTGCAGGTAAAACGAGGAGGGATGCTGCTGGAAGGTGCCTCGGTGATTATGGCCGGAGCTGTCCTGGTTGGCAACAAAATTGCCTTTGGCAAGGGAGTGCTCGTCGAATCAGGGGCAATGATCAAGTCCCCGGCAATTATCGGCGACATGAGTGAAATCCGCCAGGGTGCCTATCTTCGCGGTTACTGTCTTGCCGGGAAAAGATGTGTTCTGGGCCATACCACGGAAATAAAACATTCCATTTTATTAAACGATGCCAAAGCCGGGCATTTTGCCTATCTCGGCGATTCCATTCTCGGCAACGCAGTCAACCTCGGGGCCGGGACAAAACTGGCCAATCTCAAGTTTTTGCCCGGCAACGTCACAATCTTTTTCCAGAATACGCGGATTGACACCAGCAGACGCAAGCTTGGGGCAATTATGGGGGATGAGTGCCAGACCGGCTGCAATTCTGTAACCAGCCCTGGAACCTTCATGGCCAAAAAGGCAATTCTTATGCCCAACGTGACGGCCAAAGGCGGGTATCATGAAAAAAAAGCGATACTTCGGTAGTGACAATCCATTCACCAGTCAAACCAATACAGTGCGGCGCTGGGATATCTCGCGCCGCACCTGCTACCTCTTCTTTCTCAGCACCATAGTCGAGAAGTAGTGAATATCTTTGCCGACGGCATCCCGGACATCAGTCCAGATCTTTCTGATCATCTAAGCTGCAACGCTCGACAAGAACCGCATTGTCAACAAGACCAAGCTCTTCCAATAGTCCGACCAACCGTTCCATCACCTTGTGAACTTTCATGAAAACGACCACATCACTCAACTCGAGCAACTCTCGAATACGCTCATTTTCAAAGGTAGCGGGGATTACCACCAGGCGCTCATCCCCGAGACAAAGCGGTAAAGCGGCGACCGCCGAAGATGCGCCAATTGCCGAGACGCCGGGAACAATTTCGACCTTAAACGGCGAACCATATTCCTGCAAGGTCTCACAGACATAAAAACCAGTCGAGTAAATTGCCGGATCACCAAGGGTGGGAAAGACGACATCCTGTCCATCGGCAAGAGACGCCATGATCATTTTTGCCGCCTCCTGCCAGGCTCTTTTTACTTCCGGATCAGGAGTTTCCCCACGGTATATCTGTTTCATCGGAAAGCGATGGCTGAGAATCGTCTTTCCTTCTCTGCTGACCACACCGGAGGCAATTTTCAGGGCCATACTACCGCCGTTTTCAAAGGCGGAGGGTACAAACCAGACATCGCAGTCTTTCAGAATTTCTGCAGATTTCAAGGTCATTAACTGCGGATCTCCCGGCCCTACTCCAACGATATAAAACGTCCCTTGCATGATCTACCTTCCATGTGAAGTTTCCAGACCCGGAGAATAAAAAAATCCCCGAATCATTATTCCTGATCCGGGGATTCCCTGTTTTTCCACGTATCGATGAAAGCATCCTTTTCCACGGGATGACATATCCGTCATTTCAGGCAGGTCTTCTGACTTCCGGATCATCCATCTTCCACACCTTCCCAGGAGTATGCTCCCAGTGGCAAAACGTGAAATCTGTTCCCGGTTACAGCGGCGGGTCCGTCCTCGAATCGCACGAGGTTCCCTTTTAAGCTTTCTGCAAAGCACCTGAAACTGGCGACAGTTAATCAATAGCGTAAAAGAAAGTCAACTGTTTTCAGCTGCGCACCCCAGACTGCAGGGGAGAGCCGTGTTTTTACAACGCCATCATTTTTTAATAACTATTTTCTTTCTTAGTCATGAGGTGTAGTATCGCCCGTTGAAAACTTGAAAAGCTGCTGCGTAATGTCATGACATTAAGTGAACCTACTCCCTGTAACCTTCATATCCCCTATGGAACAGGATCTCATTACCGCGATATGGCCACAGGTCATTCTGCCGATCATCAGAATCACTTTCTTTATTACTATTGGTCTGTTTATTGCAAATTTCATTGAAAGTCTGAACTGGACCCACAGGCTGGCAGCGCTTGCCCGTCCTCTGATCCGCATCGGCCGTCTATCGGCGATCACCGGGGCGAGTTTTTCTGTGGCCTTTTTTTCCGGAGTTTCCGCCAACACCATGCTGGCCGAAGCCTACGACAAAGGACAGATGAACAAAAAAGAACTGATTCTGGCGAATCTGTTTAATTCCCTGCCCAGATTTTTTCTCCACCTGCCAACAGTTTTTTTTCTCACCGCACCATTGATCAAAGCAGGTGCCTTAATCTATGTCGGCCTCACTTTCAGTGCCGCCATCCTGCAGACAATTGTCGTTGTTCTCGGCGGCAGGATGCTTCTGCCTGCAAACCCAGACAGCTGTAGAAATACCCTTGCCACAAAAGGCCAAAATCGGTTGGCAAGAGGCTTTTACCAAGAGTATCAAACGACTTAAAAAACGCATCGGCAAAATCTTGACATTCATGATTCCGGTCTATCTGCTCTTTTTTCTTTTCAACAGGTATGGTTTATTTACCGCTGTGGAAGATTTCATTGCCCAGAAGGCATGGTTTCTGTCCTGGCTGAACCCCCAGAGCCTTGGTATTGTCGTTTTACATGTGACAACGGAATTTTCAGCAGGTTTGACTGCGGCAAGTGTACTGCTTGCCGACAACAGTCTCACCTATAAAGAAGTGGTACTGGCCCTGCTGGTTGGCAATATTCTTTCGACTCCGATCAGGGCAATTCGCCATCAGTTACCCTATTATACCGGAATATATTCTCCGCAACTGGCCCTGGAACTGGTCAGCGTCAGCCAGATAGCCAGGGCTTTTTGTGTTATTCTGGTTGCAGTTATTTATTATTTTGTTGCCTGACAACATCCCCCTTGATCGCAAAGAACTATGCATCGCCATTCCGAAAAAAAATTTCTCTCTTCTCTTCCTGACGCTGCTGGTCTTTATTGTTCTGGCCATTATTGTTTCGACAGGCATGGGGTATATGGCAATTCCACCCGCTGATATTCTTCGGGTTATCGGCACAAGTGTTTTCGGCGATCCCTCATTGAGTGAAGGTATTCAGGCAACCGTACCCTACGTCGTCATGGATGTCCGGCTGCCGCGTATTCTTACCGCAGCTCTGGTTGGCGCGGGACTGGCCCTATCCGGGGTGATCTACCAGGGAATTCTTCTCAACCCTCTTGCCGATCCATATACCCTTGGCATTTCCAGTGGCGCTGCCTTTGGTGCTTCCCTGGCACTCCTTGCCAACGTGACCATGCTCGGTCACTTTTCAACACCAGTTTTTGCCTTTGTCGGGGCAATTCTCACCCTGCTGCTGGTTATGCGGCTTTCCACCTTTAACGGACAGATCTCCGCCCAGACCCTCATCCTTTCCGGAGTCATTGTCGGGGCCATATTGTCCGCCGGCATCAGTTTTCTTAAATATCTCGCCGATGAACAGGTGGCTGTCATTATCTTCTGGCTGATGGGCAGCTTCGCTTCAAGCACCTGGAACGGCGTCATGCTGGTCGGTGCTACTCTTATCTTCGGCATGCTGGTGACCCTATATTATGGTCGGGATCTGAACATCATGAGCCTTGGCAGGCGATCATCAGACACCCTCGGCGTGGAGACGGCCAAGGTCAGAAAGATCCTTTTACTCACCGCTTCTCTGGTGGCAGCTGTCTGCGTGGCCGTTACCGGCATCATCGGTTTTATCGGGCTTGATTGTACCGCATCTGATGCGTTACCTGGTCGGGCCCGACAACCGCAAACTGCTGCCGGTATCCGCCCTGGCAGGGGCAATTCTGCTGCTCTCAGCTGACACCATAACCCGCGCAGTCCTCCCGGTCGAAGTACCCATCGGTGTGCTGACAGCCCTTATCGGCGGTCCGTTTTTTTGCGTTATCTTTCGGCAGAAGCAAAAGGGGAAAAGCTATGAATGATGCCGTCTAAACATTCTCTTCGCCCTTGACAATGTTTCTTTTGCCTACGGTACAAGCCCTGTCCTGCACGATGTCAATCTCACCCTGGAGGCCGGTAAATTTTATGGGGTTGTCGGCCCGAACGGCTGCGGCAAAACGACCTTTCTCGACCTCCTCACCGGTTCCAAAATTCCGCTGACCGGCACCATCGCCTTATAAAGGCAAACCTCTCGGCAGCTACTCGAAAAGAAATCTGGCCCGACAACTTGCCCTCGTCCCCCAGGAATTCGATACCGGATTTGGTTTTACCGTTGAAGAAATTGTCCTCATGGGCAGGCATCCCCATATTGACCGCTTCTCCTCACCTTCCAAAGAGGATTGGCTCTTTGTCGATCAAGCCATCGCATGCATCGGCATCGGCAACCTCAGGGATCGCTATACAAACAGTCTGTCCGGAGGACAAAAACAGCGGGCCGTGGTCGCACGGGCTCTGGCCCAGAATGCTCCGGTGCTGCTTTTTGACGAGGCGACCTCCAGTCTTGATGTAAAATACACGCTGCAGATTTTTAATATCGCCCGCAAACTCGTCCAGACTGAAGGGAGAACGGTAATTGCCGTTATCCATAACCTCAATCTCGCCGCAGCCTATTGCGACGAAATTATCTTTATGAAAGACGGACAGTATCGTTCAACATGGACCAACCGCTGAAACCATGACCGCGGAAACAATTGCTGCAGTGTTTGATGTCCAGGCCAGGGTTTCGATAGATTCCTTTAACAATTCCCGACAGGTAAGTTTTCAATATTGGGAATAATTTATGATCATGCCTGCAATGAATAAAATATTTACCAAGACAGCAGCCAGTCGATGCTTGCCCCTCATACAGCCTCATCATCTTTTTACTTTTGTGGCTTATATCCTCCTGCGCTCGTCCTGGCTGAAGATGTAAAAACGATTATTGACAGCTCCGGGCAAAAAATCGTCGTGCCCAACCGTTCAAACGGATCATCTCGCTCTATTCCGCCCATACTGAAAATCTCGCGCAGTCTTGGGGCGGAAGATCTTCTGGTGGGGATCTCCAGTTCCGATGACTATCCGTCATCAATCACTCGGCAAACCACGGTTCTCATACCGGGAGGATCCGGAAAAATTTCTTGCCGTACACCCCGATCTGGTCCTGGTTCGTCCGATGATCGAACGATCTTACCCGCAATTTATTAATAAATTGAAGCAGGCAGGAATTACTGTTATCTCTTTGCAGCCAAACAGTATTGATGAAATGTTTGGCTATTGGCAGGATCTTGGGGATTCTTACCGGCCATGAAACGCAGGCAAAAGAGATGGTTGCTGTTTTCCAATCCCGCCTTAAGGTAATCCAGGACAGTCTCGAAGGAGTACATGCCGACCAGCGGCCGAAGGTGTACTTTCAGTCGATCCATAAAAAGATGAAAACCTTTGCCCCGGAAAGCATCGGGATTTTTGTTCTCGAGCAGGCCGGAGGAATCAATATTGCCGCCGACGCCAAGCAGGTTCGGGAAACAAACATTGCCTTTTACGGCAAAGAACAGCTGCTCAGCCACGGACCAGAGATTGATATATTTCTCGCCCAGCAGGGCCGAATGAATCCGGTGGACGTCGATACCATTATCAATGAACCGGGTTTTGGTGCGATCAAGGCGGTGCGTGACGGCCAGGTCTACCTTATTGAAGAAGAACTGGTATCACGCCCTACTCTTCGTATCCTTGATGGCATCGAACAGCTCAATGCACTTTTCTACCCACAAAAGGACTAGCCTCGCATAAAGGACAAATGACCGACAAAAAGAATCCAAAATTTATTGTCTCGGGCACCTCCAGTGGATCGGGAAAAACCACGGTCACCCTGGGACTGATGGCCGCCTTCAAAGAACGGGGCTATGCGGTGCAGCCTTTTAAATGCGGCCCGGATTTTATCGATCCAGGCCTGCACCATTTGATAACCGGCAAGATATCGCGCAACCTTGATCTGTGGATGAGTGGTGAAAAATTCACCAGGGAAACTCTCGAAAAAAACAGCCAAAATGCTGACATTGCCATCATTGAAGGGGTTATGGGCATGTTTGACGGTGGGATTTCGTCCAGTGGTTCTCTTGCCGAAACTCTTGGATATCCCGGGAATTCTGGTTCTTGATGTGCGGTCCATGGCCGAGAGTGCTGCCGCCATAGTCAAGGGTTTTGAAACCCTGCGGCCAGAAGCCGCCCCCAGAGGAATCATCCTCAACCGTATCGCCAGCACCAGACATCTTGAACTGGTCAGCGATGCTATCAAAAAACACTGTCAGGCTGAAATCCTTGGCTATCTGCCAAGAACACTCGAATTCGAAATCCCCAGCCGTCACCTGGGCCTTTTAACCAGTGACGAGGCACCGCTCAGCCCGCAGGCAATACGACTGCTGGCTCAAACGGTTGCCGAACATATCGACCTGGACGCGGATTAAAGAACTTTTCAGCGTTGCCGGTGGCCCTGCACCAAGCGAAGCCTCACCGGCAGTTCCCGAGAAAGGTCGATGCCGGATCGGGGTTGCACGTGACAAAGCTTTTTGTTTTTACTATGAAGATAATTTTGATATTTTACGGGCAGCAGGCTGTGAACTGATTTTCTTCAGCCCACTCACCGATACGAAGCTGCCAGCCGATCTGGATGCCCTCTATCTGGGTGGCGGTTACCCTGAGTTGTATGCAGAAAAGTTAAGCAATAACAGCTTGATGATAACTGCGATCCGGGAATGGATTGAAAACGATCGCCCTGTCTATGCGGAATGTGGCGGTTTTATGTATCTCACTGAAGGCATCATCGATCAGGATAAGGTCCTGCACCGTATGGTCGGTGCCTTCCCGGTCAAGGCCCATATGCAGAAGACCAGGGCCAGTCTCGGCTACCGGGAAGTCCAGACCCGGTCGGCCTGCTGCTTTGGCCCTCCTGGAACTGTGTTGCGCGGTCACGAATTTCATTATTCCAGTATTGATCAAATGCCGAAGCACATTGAACGTATCTATGCTGTAAACAACGGCACAAGCGAAGGCTACACCTACAAAAAGGCCCTTGGTGGCTACATGCATCTGCACTTCGGTTTCGCACCGCAAGTGGCAAGTGAATTTATTAATTATTGCCGAGAGTAATATTATGGCTGTGACAATTACAAAAAATTCTTCCTGGCGACATTGAGGGGGAGAGCTTTAGAATTATTAAGGAAGAATTTGGCCCAACCGATCTTGACGAAAAAACCTTCAAGGTCATCCAGCGGGTCATCCATGCCACCGGTGACTTTTCTTTTCGAGACAATATGCGCTTTTCACCTGGAGCAATCGAGGCCGGCATAAAAGCCATTCGCGAGGGGAAAGACATCCTCACCGATGTCACCATGGTCGCGTCAGGAATCAGTAAGACAATGCTTGGCCAAATGGGGCGGCAAGGTGATCTGCAGAGTTGCTGACCCGGAAATTGCCGCCCGTGCCAAGGCTGAAAACAAGACACGATCGGAGATTGCCATCGAGATGTCCCTTAATGACAACATAGGTATTGTCGCTATGGGCAATGCACCTACTGCCCTGGTCCAGACCATCCGAAGTCTTGCTGGCCGTTCCCGCGGCCAACCTCCGCTTGTTGTCGGTGTCCCGGTCGGATTCGTCAATGCAGCCGAATCCAAGGATCTGCTTGTCGAACAAAACAGCTGCTACATCACCAGTCTTGGGCGCAAAGGCGGCAGCCCTGTCGCCGCGGCAATCGTCAATGCTCTTATCCGTCTTGCCGCAGAATAAAAATGGCGGGAAAAAAAGCGTCTTAGAAGCGGGTTTACCACCGGGGCCTGTGCAGCGGCGGCGGCCAAAGCTGCAGCTTTTGCCCTGGTAAACGGCTCCTGCCCCGAAAGATATCGAAATCCCTTTTCCTGACGGAAGCCGAAAAAGTTTCGCTGTCCATTGCTGCACAATTGAACGAGAGAATTCAGCAACAGCATCGGTGATCAAGGATGCCGGCGACGACCCTGATGTGACCAACAGGGCCGAAATCACAGCAACCGTCAGTTTTGGCCACCTGTCCTCTGATCCTGCAAAATCCGTTTTGCTGGGCAACATTTTATTATGCCGGCGGCAAAGGTATCGGCACTGTCACCAAACCCGGCCTGGCCATAGATGTTGGACAACCGGCTATCAATCCCGTTCCCAGGCAGATGATTAGTCGCGGCCGTTCTGGAGATAATTAAAGACAAAAAAATATCCGTCACCATCTCGATACCGCAAGGGGAAGAACTGGCCGAAAAAACGCTGAACAAACGACTGGGCATCATCGGCGGTTTGTCAATTCTCGGCACCACCGGCATTGTCCGGCCCATTTCAGCCGATGCCTGGACGGCAACCATTAAAGCATCACTGGACGTAGCCAAAGAGGCCGGCCTCACTGATGTCGTACTCTCTACCGGCCGAACCTCCGAAAAAGGCGCCCAGCAGCTTCTTAATTTACCGGAAGAGGCCTATGCCATGATGGGCGATTACCTTGAATTTTCTTTAAAAGAGGCGGCGAGACGAAATTTTACCACCATCCACCTGTCAGGAATGTGGGCAAAAATCATCAAAGCGGCCCTGCGCATTCCCCAGACCCATGTGCGTAACGGCGCCCTGGAGGTTGTCGACGGTGCCAGACTGCTCGCCAAGCCTCGGTGCCAGAGGATGAGCTGCTGCACAAAATTGAACAGTCCAATACCGCACGGGAAATGTACACCCATATCGAAGCAGCCGGACAAAATCAACTGGTCAAAGCGGTCTGCCTAAAAGCCCGGGAATACTGTCAGGAAGTCACCGGCACCAGCGTGAAGGTTTATCTGGTCAATCATAAGGCGGAAATCATCACCCATGTATAAACTCTTCATCCTTGGCATAGCCGATTCCATTCTTACCGCCAGACAGGAAAAGTTATTGGCCAAATGCACCTTAATTGTCGGCACGAAACGGTTTATGGAATTAACAGCGCACCTTTCCAGCCGGTTTATACCAATAACTCCCCTCGCTGCCGCCTTTGATTCCATCCGGACCTTTCTGCCGGAGGGCAATGTGGCAGTACTGGCCAGCGGCGATCCTCTCTTTTATGGCATCGGCCGACGGTTGCTGACTGAATTCCCTGAAGAGAGCTGTGGAGATCTATCCCGCATTATCTTCTCTGCAAAAGGCCTGCGCGCTTTTTAAAATTCCCTGGGACGACGCCAGGATTACCAGTCTGCATGGCCGCAACTGCTGCCATATCCCGGGTTTACTGTTGAAAAATAAAAAAAACCTGGTCCTGACTGACACTGACAACAGTCCTGATCAAATCGCCAGCCAGATCCTTGACTATCTCCAACTCATCGGGGAAAAGGTTTTACCGGATGACGATCAAGATGCTGGTCGCCGAAGACCTCGGCCTGGAGAGTGAAAATCTATTCTGCGGCACCCTTTTAGAAGGCAAGCCAACAACAATTTTCCTCTCTTAATATTTTGTGTCTGCTTGTGCCCGGTTCTGCCGACAGCAGGCCATACCAGTTTGGTCTGACAGAAGATTCAATCCAGCACAGCCGTGGATTGATTACTAAAAATGAGGTTCGGGCCGCCACCCTGCACCAGCTGCAACTGCCACGCAAAGGAGTCTTCTGGGATATCGGCGCCGGCAGTGGGTCGCTGTCCATTGAAGCGGCAAGAGCGAACCCGCATTTGACAGTGTATGCTATCGAACACAAAGAAGAAGAACTGGAAAATATAAAAAATAATATTGTTAAATTTGGCTGTTACAATATAGTGCCGATTTTCGGCAGAGCTCCGGAAGCGCTTGTCGCTCTTCCGGATCCGGATCGGGTCTTTATTGGCGGCAGCAGCGGCTCTCTCCCCGACATAGTTGCACTTACTTGCCAGACGTTTGGACCCTGAAGGTCGCCTGGTAATAAACGGGGTGATCGATAAGACTGTCCAGGCAGCACCAGAACTGATGAGGATGCACGGCTTTACTGTTGCGCTCATCGGTTATCAAAGTCACCAGAACGGAACCGGACGGCAGGGTTTTAGACTTCAATCCGATAACCATTATGACAGGAACAAGATGAACGAAGTAGGCACAGGTAGAGAGGCAGCAGCCGGTACAAGACATGATGTCCATTTCGTCGGTGCCGGTCCGGGTGATCCAGAACTGATTACAGTGAAAGGACAACGATTGCTGAGAGAAGCAGACGTGGTCATTTACACCGGCAGCCTTGTCCCTAAACCATTGATTACCGGACTGAAAGCAGAGATTCATGATTCCGCCGGCTTAAACCTTGACGAAGTCTTTGCAATCATCCTGCAATCCTGGCAGGACGGGAAGAAGATTGTCCGCCTGCATACCGGCGACCCGTCAATTTATGGGGCGATCAATGAACAGATTGCCCTGCTCAATGAAAATTCTATCCCCTTCAGTGTCGTTCCCGGTGTCAGCTCCGGACTGGCATCCGCCGCCGCCCTGAAAACCGAACTGACCCTGCCCGAAGTATCCCAGACTGTCATCTTCACCCGCCGCGGCGGCAGAACCCCGGTACCGGAAAAAGAAGATCTCGCCTTACTGGCCAGCCATCAGGCGACCATGATGATTTTTCTCAGTGTCGGAATGATTGAAGATGTTGTACGACGATCTTCTTGCCGGCGGCTATCCTCAAGATACCCCGGTTGCAATCGTTGAAAAAGCCAGCTGGCCGGATGAAAAACAGATCCGGGGAACGCTCGCAACCATCGCTGCGCTGGTCAAGAAAGCCGAAATTACCAAGACCGCCATCATCGCCGTGGGAAAAGTACTGGCCGATGGACCGCCTCCCGTCCTGTCCAAATTATATGACGAAACATTCACCCACGGTTACCGAAAGGGAAGCAATCGTCCATGAAAATTGGCATTATTGCCATAACCCGGGGCGGCAGAGAACTGGCCAGGAAAATCAGTGAGAAGCTCGACAACACCACCCTCCTTGAAAAAGAAGCAGGACAAAAAGTCGCTGACACTCATCGCTGTGAATTGGCAACATTACCATGGTTTTATCTGCATCATGGCCACTGGTATTGTGGTGCGGGCCATCGCCCCCCTTCTCGGCGATAAATTGACCGACCCCTGCGTTATTGTGCTGGACGAAAAAGGTCGCCATGCGATCAGCCTGCTTTCCGGACATATTGGCGGCGGCAATGCGCTGGCCCGGAAAATTGCCGCCCTCCTTGGCGGAACAGCGGTGATTACCACCGCCTCTGATACCCTTGAGCTGGTTGCCCTCGATCTCTGGGCCAATAAACAGCATCTTCATCGTTCCGAACCGGGAAATGCTGACGAACTTTATCAAGCCTTCTTGTCAATCAGGGACAGCTTTCTCTCTATGCAGATGTGGAGGTCGCATCCTTACCGACCGGTTTACACCAGGTCGATGCCGCCCGAGCAGGCAGATTTCGTTGTTTCTCATTTGACTGGCACTGCCCATGCCTGCCCGATCTTTATCCCCCGCAACCTTGTCGTTGGCATCGGCTGCAATCGCGGCACCCCGGTGAACGAATTCGAAGACGCTCTTGAACGAGCTGTTCAATGAAATGCATTTCAGCAGGAAAAGTATCCGCAACCTGGCCTCAATCGATAAAAAAAATGATGAAACCGGTCTCTTGCAATTCGCTGAACAGAATGGCTGGTCGATTGATTTTTTTGACAGCAGCACAATCAATACACTGACTAATCTTGAAATTTCCTTTGCCGCACTGGGAGCCGTCGGTGCCATCGGCGTTGCCGAACCTTCAGCACTGCTCAGCGCGCAAAGTAATCACCTACTCAGCAGGAAAAGAAAATGGAAAAATGTAACCATGGCAGTGGCTCTGGTACCCTTTACGTTGTCGGCACAGGCCCAGGCTCAGCCAAAAACATGACCCTTGCGGCAAGCGAGGTACTTGCCAAAGCCGATGTCATAATCGGCTACAAAACCTATCTTGCGCTGATCCCTGAGTTTCTTGAGGGAAAAGAGGTGATTTCATCGGAGATGATGAAAGAGGTGGATCGTTGCCGTAAAGCCCTTGAAACGGCCTGTTCGGGAAAACAGGTTGCCCTTGTTTCAGGCGGCGACCCCGGCATCTACGCCATGGCAGGCCTGGTTTTTGAAATGGCGAAAGAAGCTGACTATCCCTGCCCCATCGAAATTATTCCCGGCCTTGCGGCGATCAACAGCTGCGCGGCACGGCTTGGCGCCCCTCTTATGCACGACTTTGCCGCAGTCAGCCTGTCCGATCTGCTTACCCCCTGGGAGGTCATCGAGAAACGGTTGGATGCTGCCGCCGGTGCCGATTTTGTCACCGCCATCTACAATCCCAGGTCAAAACGACGAACGGAACAGATCGTCAGGGCAAGAGAGATCTTTCTTGCTCACCGTGAGCCACAGAACCCCGTTGGGATCGTCACTGCGGCGACCAGGGAAAACGAAAAGATTGTTATAACTACCCTTGGAGGACATGCTGAATCACCAGATCGGCATGCAATCCACCGTAATTATCGGCAACAGCCAGACTTTCACCTGGAAGGATCTGATGATCACCCCCAGAGGGTACGGGGAGAAATATAATTTATAAAAGCAACCGTAAGACTCTCAATCAAGACACCATGAACGAGAACCCGGCCCACTCTTCGGTTCTCGTTCCTTCGGTTTCGATATGCACCAGATCCCGCACAACATATACTCTCCCAAAAACTGAATTTTCAGGGCACGAGATGGTATGTTACGCATGTTACAAGACCTTCCAGATCCCTTCCGCTGTGGCGATAAGCCTTTTCCCACAGTAAATTTCACCCTGCATAAAGACGAGGGAACGGGTTATCTTGAGAACTCTGGCAGTGCCTATAAGTTCATCTCCTGTTGTCGATGGGGCAATAAATTTTACGTCAAAGGAAATTGTTGCAGCCCTTGCCTGTTCACCAAGTGCCCGGTGAGCTGCCGTTCCCATTCCTGAATCCATGAGGCTCATGATGAAACCGCCATGGGTGATACCGCCGGGGTTTAAATGAATGTCTTGAACTATGGTTTTAAACTGATACAGAGACTCAGAGACTATTCTGAAGAGCAAACCACCATTATGTTTCATAAAGCCGACAAGGCTTATCTGCTTGAAATGCTTCATCCATAATTTTTTGTTTAATTTCAGTTCCTGTAAAATTCGACATTATACATATTTATCGATCCTAGGCATATTTCATTATACCCCAATTGAATGCTGAGAAGACTCATGCTCTGTCGAGTTTCTAAAAACATGCGCGGGATAGGTCCCCAGCATATCGACACGCTTGGCAAAGAACCGGAGTTCTTCAAAAGCAAGCTGCAAGGGACGCTCGTCAATATGCCCTTCTACATCAGCGTAAAACCGGGCGACATTAAAGCCTTTGTCGACATAACTTTCCAGTTTGACCATCTGGACGCCGTTGGTGGCAAACCCGCCCATTGCCTTATACAATGCAGCCGGAATGTTTCTTACCTCAAAAATAAAACTTGTCAGATAGCTTTTTCCTGCTTCAAAAGTAGGTACATTCTTTTCACCGGAGAAGACCAGAAATCGAGTGGTGTTGTGTGCCGCATCCTGAACATCTCTTTGCAGAATATCCAGACCATAGATAGTTGCAGCTAAGTCAGAACCAATCGCCGCCTGAGTCTTGTCCCCCCACTTTTTTATATCAGAGGCGCCCTTTGCCGTATCAGCGACGACGTGGGCAGCAAGTTGCAGCTCAGCGATAATCTTCTTGCATTGGGGAATGGCATGAACATGACTGTGAACATCGGTCAACCCTGCAAGATTGGCGCCGGGGAGTCCGAGGAGGCAGTGCCGAATCCGCTGAAAATATTCACCGATGATATGCAGTTCCCCATTGAGAATCAGATAGTGGACATCGGCTACCCGGCCGGCCAGAGTATTGTCGACAGGAATCATGGCAAGATCTGCTTTTTTTTCCCGTACCGCGAGAAATGCCGCCTCAAACGATACACAGGGCACTGTTTCAAGATCAGGGTAGGCTTTTCGACAGGCAAGATCTGAATAGGCCCCGGCCATTCCCTGAAAAGCAATGGTTTTATATTTTTTATCGGTCATTATTTCTATAATATCTTCTTTTTTATAATATCTTCTGTTATCCCACGTACTGCTCAAGACCTATAACACACAAAGGAGGGTCCGCTAAAGCTCGTCACCCGGTCAGAACAGATACCGGGAAGTCCACAAAACACTCTGTGGTTTTTACCGCAAAAAACAATACTGCATCCTAATATATAAAACCAGGATGCAGTAAGTATTCAGCAAAATATGATTAAAACTTAATTCATCTGAGGCACAGCGAGTGTTTCCATCACCTTTTCCAGGTTGAAGCTAGCAGCCTTTTGGCGTGGCGGAAACTCTTTAAAAGTAGCCAGGAAATTGGCAACATACTCATTGGCAGGAAGGAGCAGATACACATGATCCAGCAGCCAGTCATAGTAGGTATTGGAGGTGTGCTGGGCTCTTTCGTACGGATCTCTGCGGAGGTTGAAAATCAGCGGCACCCGTAGCGTAGTAAAGGGATTTGCCCACAATTTCAAGGTTCCGGTCGCCCGTTGTTCCATAAAGACCGCCTTCCAGTCATTATAGCGCAAGGCGGTCAAATCTCCGTCGTCTGAGAAATAGAAAATTTCCTGTCGAGGTCCCTGTTCCTCCATCCCGGTCAGGTAAGGAAGAAAATTGTATCCGTCGAGATGTACTTTATACGTTCTGCCAATGGCAGAAACCCCACCGGCCTTGAGTTTTTCTTTGATATCAGGCTCTCCGGCAGCAGCCAGCAAAGTGGGAAACCAGTCCATATGGTGCATTATCTGGTTAGACCAGGTGCCGGCTTTTATTTTTCCGGGCCATCGAACCATGGCAGGTACACGCCAGCCGCCTTCCCAGTTGGTATTCTTTTCACTGCGAAAAGGTGTCATGGCAGCATCGGGCCAGGTGTTCATATGGGGACCGTTGTCGGTTGAGTAGAAAACGATAGTATTATCGGCAATCCCCAGATCATCAAGCGCCTTCAGGAAGAGTCCGATATGCATATCATGTTCGACCATGCCGTCCGCATATTCATCCTGACCGGAGATACCTCGCAGCTCTGGTTTCACGTGGGTACGAAAGTGCATCCTGGTGCCATTCCACCAACAGAAAAATGGCTTTCCTGCCTTCACCTGACGCTCTATAAAATCAATTGCCGCAGCAGATGTCTCATCATCAACAGTCTCCATACGCTTTTTGGTGAGGGGACCAGTATCCTCGATTCTGCCGTCAGCAAAGGATTTGATAACGCCGCGTGGACCAAATTTTTTACGAAACTCAGGGTCTTTTGGATAATCTTCGTTCTCCGGCTCTTCCTCAGCATTGAGGTGGTAGAGGTTGCCTAAAAATTCATCAAACCCGTGATTGGTCGGGAGCATCTGATCCTGATCGCCCAGGTGATTTTTACCAAATTGACCAGTCGCATATCCTTGAGCTTTGAGCATCGCGGCAATGGTGGGGTCTTCTATCTGCATCCCCTCTTTGGCTCCAGGCAAGCCTACCTTGGAAAGTCCGGTACGGAAAACAGATTGTCCGGTGATAAAAGAAGAACGACCGGCGGTACAGGACTGTTCTCCATAATAATCGGTAAAGGTCATACCTTCATTGGATATACGATCAATATTGGGAGTTTGATAGCCCATTATACCTTTGGTATAGGCGCTGATATTCGATTGTCCAATATCATCACCCCATACGACAAGAATATTTGGCTTGTCAGCAGGCGCGGCAAAAACTAGTCCAGCTAGTCCAGCCGGCACAAAAAGAGCACAAACTGCCAACCCGGCCAACATTCTTTGTTTCAGCTTCATCTGTGTCCTCCTTTTTGATGTTTATCTGAGTGGTTAAAGTTATCCTGCGCATACAAACAAAAGATTTTTACGGTTATTAAGTGTTATGCATGTTTTTATTCCTTGTCAATTTTAGACATTCACAAAACAGAGAGTGGCACCCATAACGTATATAATTCCTTCAACTAGTTGTACGCTAAAAGATAAACATCCAGGAAAGAATCAAATGGAAAAGCAGTCACTCTTGGAACATATGCTATTATCCATGGTGATAGCATCCGGTTAAAGGGTGCTTTTCAGTTGCAAATGAAAACAGAATATTTTCGTTATAATGATCGCCATCATCTGATAAAAGAGGTACCAGAATTATCCGCAAGTATAGTGCACATCGATATCTGTATTTCTGTACTTATGGCTACCGTTACATCAGCACCCAATATCGAAATGGAGGGGCAATGATCTTCACCCTAGAGAACAGAAGATACGTGGTCATAAAAAGTAGTCAAGCTGGTGGCTCGGGAAATATTTATCGTTTGTTATTTATTGAGTTCCGCTGCAAATCCTGATCGGCTGCAAGCGCGCAATCGATTAAAAAATCCAGATGTGATTTTTTCAAGTCTTGATGTATTGGCATGAGATAGCAATTACGTTTTAACCAAGCACTTTCGGAGAACTCCTGCCACTCCACGCCTGGATGAAACTGAGGCCACCATAACAACAGATACGGGTAATTATCCATAATATCACAAATCTGATCACAGTTTACAGGGCCGACCAATGGAAACCCCAATGGGCATGTGCCATCGGGCAAAGCTGGAAACAGCGGTCGAAGTTTTTCTAAATTATTTAAAGCTTCTGCCACATATTGGTAGTTTTTAATACGAGCTATTCGAGATTCGTAGTAATCAGAGTTGCCGAGAACCCTTCGAGATAAAAAAGAAATTTTCCAGTTGAGAATATCTGAGCTATAATCATAGGATTCGTCATCAATTGAATAAAAAATAAGGCTGTCATCTGTTGCCCTCATCTGAATTGCCTTTCGAAGAATCGACAACAAACGTTTGATGCGGGTAAGCAACTTGAACCCAGTGGGGGAAAATATACTCGTGGATGTCATAAGTTGCATCAAGACAAGTTCTGCTGTTTTTTTCAACACTGACATAGTATTGGGCGGAGTGGTTGGACAACTTAACTCAATAGAGGAATTGTTAATCATCAATGCTCCACCATCAGGAGAAGGTAGAGATTTTCGATAGCTAAAAACAGAAAGATCACCCCATGACCCTAGTGGAGTTTCGGCTACGTGACTCAATAATGAATGGGCACAATCTTCCAGCACGAAAACATTCTTTTTTTTACAAAGCATGCTAATTTCCTCGATAGGCTGAGGAAAGCCGAAAAAATGTGTCACCATGACAACTTGTCGATTGCCAGTGAGTTGTGATGCAAGATTATTTAAATCAATTGCTCCGTGACGGTTGATTCGATACATGTCAATCTTGAAATTTTCACGCAAGAAAGGTTCTAGCTCATGGCCGCAATTAAACGAGGGCACCAGGATGTGGGTTCGGTCCAGCTTTTTTAGGCTTTTCGCAGCCAGACTAAGTGCTGTAGAGCCTGAAAATGTTGGGACCCAATCATGCGCGTCAGGAAGCACTTGAAGCTTTCTCAGATCCGATTTTTTCAAGATGGATTTTATTTTCAGACCGGGGATTAATGGCAAGAAATTAATACTTTTCATATGCTAGCATGTTTTCCGTTAACTAAAAGAGACAAGGCTTTTTATTCCTCATGTTCAATGGCTAAATTGGCCCCCCTCAAAGAATATGAACGCGAGAAACGGTCCATATGGAAGGCTCGTTCGATGTATTTGTAACTGTCAGTTTTAAATTAAATTGCTGTGCAAAATAATTCAGCCGCATTATTTACTCCAATGTTGCTGTTAGATATTCCAGTATCTTGTAATGTCAGGGTGTATATGCTATTACAACTGTAAAGTATTTTACTTTTCCGTGCCAACTCTTTCGCCCCGATAAGTACGTAGTCGTCTCTGCCAGAGGAGATCTTGCTGACTGTTTTTTAGGTTGCACTCTTTTCTTGCTATGAATCAATGAAAAAAGCACCTCTGAAAGACAATCTATCAATTATATTATCAGGATGTTATTTCTGCATAAACAGGCATCAGATGACTATTTTTTTTTAAGTGAGGACACGTTCTACCACCTAGGAAAAAAACGGGCGCAATCAACTGGCTTTATGTGGGATGATAGTGCAACAGATTACCTCATCCTCTTTGCGCGTTTATCGCAGCAGCGCAAATACAGATTTTTTTTGAGGTTGCGAGGTATGGTTGCGGTCACGTTCTGATTTCTCTATCCCGAACATCTCTCCTTCGGTTACGATATAAAAATTAAAAGTAGGATGTGTAACCGTAAGATTTTTCTTATGTAAAGCAGTGACACTGGAGTACCCGTTGGGGGGATAGGTGGTCGCCCTTGTGCAACATGTGGAAAAATTATAAGATAAATATTCATATGTACTTGCTGCACCATTTTTAGAAGGCCCCAACAACCAATTTGATATCGAATGAACTGGCAGAACCGGTACTGCTCTGTTTTCAACCCGAGAATTGAAGCAACTTCCAACCATAGGATGATGGTTAATTTGTTCAGTTCTCATAAAATTAGGCATTATGCAATGAATCTGGATTTTGATGAAAGCAAACTACATGGAGGAAGATCTCCGGTAAACGATCGTAAACCGAACAATAATACGACCCGGGACGTAGCAATACGCAGACTCGCTAAAAGTACATGGTGCTATATCAAGTACCTTTCACGATCGGTCAGGATTTTTCTATTTGATGTCGTTCTTATTGAAGGGACGGAAAAGCATTCGGGCCAGTCACTGAAAACCCTTTACGTCGGTGAAACAAAAGTTCCCTCTTTTAGGTGGGGAAAGTTTTATTCTAAATCCGAAGCAATTGACAGGTATGACAACTTTAAGTTCCATATTGACAACATTTATAAAGATTACAATATTTTATTACGAAATAAAAATATTAGTGGATTAAGAATTTGCCGGGAGTTGAGCAAATATGAAGGGCAGGCAGATATGGTATTAATCGACACAGAACTCCTGTTTGTCCATATGCTTGAGAAAGAAAGATATCTTGCCATTCCCGAGTGGGTATCTTTAAAATTAAAAATCCACGATCGATGGGAAGATGTTATTAAGTGTTTCCATAAAAATCTGCGCGAGAAAATAAATCGAATTCTTAAACAAGGATATCGGTATTCCGCCGATAATACAGATTCCTTTTTTCAATATTTTTATCATGAGATGTATCTTCCCTACACAAAATCACGTTTTGGCGATGCTGCGAGTCTTCTTTCAGCTGATCAAATAAAAAACATCCTGCAGAGCGGAGAGATATTGCTTGTTCTCCAGGAAAATCTTGTATTACACGGAACTTTAAATAAGTACGACAACGATCGGGTGTTACTTATCTGCAACGCCCCAGCAACAGATATTCAGCCTGGGAAGTTTAAAGGTACTGCGGAAGCGATGGTTTATTTCTCTTTGCTATCTGCATACGAAAAAGGGTGTCACGAAGCCGATTTCTTAGGTAGTAGACCCTTACTTGATAATGGTGCTTTGCGATTCAAGCGTAAATGGGGAATCTATATCGAAAAATTCGATATGCCCTTGGCTGATATCTGCTTCAGGCCACTTAACCTAAATGCTGGTGTTAAAAGTTATCTTGCTCACAACCCGCTTATTATCAAAACGCCAGAGGGTTTTAGAGGTCGGGTATTACTTGACTCACCAGCAGGTGTAAAAGATATCCAAAAATGTATCAACCGGTACCAAATAGAGGGCCTTATTGGAATCGATTTCTTTTGCATTGCCGGCATCAATGGTAACGAAAAGATTAGCGATGACAAAGATTTTCAGATCAGAGTGTATGATGTAAGTAATTCACGAAACCCTGAACGTGATTTCTGCGAACTACATCCTAACGACAGTTGATCCCCGGGACTGGATTTACAGACAGGGAATTTAATAAACCAGCGGCTGCAAGTCGCTGGTTTATTGGGTTATATAATATATATTAAGGCATTTTGGGATGAATTTGGACATTAATGCAAGCAAACTACGGGATATCATATCACCCGAAACCGATCGCAAACCGCGCAATCAAAAAAGCCGTAAAAAAATATTACGCAGATCTGTCAAGAATATCTGGCGTTATATCAAATGTCTCACACGGTCCGTCAGAATATTCCTGTTTGATATGGTCCTTGTCGAGGGGACTGAAAAGCATTCCGGCCTGTCAGTGAAAACTCTTTACGTTGGCGAAATAAAGGTCCCGGTTGTTAAATTCGGCAAATTTTATTTAAAATCAGAGACGGATGAAAAATATGAAAATTTTAAATTCGTTATGGATAGCATCTACTCTGATTACACCATCATTTGGCAAAAAGAAAATATTAATGGGTTAAGCATTAGTCATGAGCTAAAAAAGTGTGAAGCACAGGCAGATATGGTATTTATCGACGCAGAACTTCTGTTTGTCCGTATGCTGGAGAGAGAAAGATATCTTGCCGTGCCCCTGTGGGTACCTTTGAAATTGAATATCCCTGATCGCTGGGAGGATGTTGTTGAGTCTTTCCCTAAAAGGTTACGAAAAGAATTAAAGCGCATCCTCAAGCATGATTATCAGTTTAGCGTCGCTACTACGGACAATCATTTCCAGATTTTTACCACGCAATGTATCTCCCCTATACGCAAACACGCTTTGGTAAAACAGCGCGTCTTTATTCACCAGATGATATAAAAAGTGTCCAGAAGCAAGGCGAGATATTGCTACTATTCCGAGATAATCGTTTGTTTTTAGGAACTTTAAATAATATACGAGAACGATCGTTTGATAATTTTCTGTGCTGCTTCGGCAGATAATATCCAGCCTGCAGAATTCAAAGGTGCTTCTGAAGCAATGGATTATGTCTCTATACTATCTGCTTTCGAAAAAGGATATAACCAAGTCGATTTTATGGGCATAGCTTACTTGACGAAGGCGCTTTCCGTTACAAGCGTAAATGGGGAACCTATATTGATACATTCGATCTGCCACTGGCCGATATCTATTTTAGACCCCGTCACCTAAGCTTGGCGTTAAAAGTTATCTTGCCCGCAACCCGTTAATAGTCAATAACGCCAGATGGCTTTAAAGGCCGCATATTGCTTGACACGCCAGCAGGCGACAAAGATATTCAGAATTGCGCCAACCGCTACATGACAAAAGGACTGACGGGATTCGATATCTTTTGTGCAATCAGCGTGGAGGAAGACCAAAAGATTAGTGATGATAAAAATCCACAAGTAAAAATATATGATATCAGTAATTCACACCACCCAGAACATGATTTTTGTAAATTGTGAACCACAAGGTAGCAAGTGCTCATCTTTGTCGGAAAAATCTTGTGGGAAGTTCTAATCACAAAAAAAGATAAAAGTATTTCGCTACCAAATTCAAATATAATCGATTCCTTCCCTGAACTCATACAATATGTGTGAATTAAGGTTGTTCATATTGTCGGTATGATTTGTAATTTCCTCATATAATAATGTAAAAAGTATTTTCAAATGGGTCGTAGGTTAAATATTTCTTTCAGCCCCGGGGTGATAAACCGTAAATTGCTTACTAAATCATCCCCCCCTGGGACATTTCCTTTCTCGAACGGTACCACCACCTACTGGTTTGGTGGTGCCCAGGCACTATTTCAGGGTGTGCGTAGCATCGGCATGCAAAGAGGTGATGTTGTACTGTCCCTGCATATTCCTGTGGATCCGAATTGGCACCGTTATTGGCAGCTGGCTTAATTCTTGAGTATTATCGAATTCTTCCCGATCTTTCACCGGACCTTGACCATTTGGAATCCCTATGTCACAAAAAGACGAAAGCACTTCTCATTATTCATTATTTTGGTTTTCCACAACCAATGCAAGCACTTAGAGAATTTAAACAAAACCATCATATATCTCTCATTGAGGATAACGCACATGGACTCTATTCTAAAGATAGCTGCGGTAATTCTCTAGGCAGCTTGGGTGATATCGCTATCTTCAGCTTTACCAAATCACTTCCGACAACCGATGGTGGTGCCCTTGTTGTAAATAATGTTTGTGGAATTGAGCCAAGGACGAATGGTGACATCCCCGATTTTTTCCCAATAATCAAGAAATTCATCGGAAAAGCGTCTTATCAATTGATAAGAAAGGTTCGAAAAAAAAAACCTAAAACTCGCTTCCCTGCTAAAAGAACAATTTCTTGATCGATTTAGTGCGGAACCCAACCTGGATAATTCTGATGAATCAGGGTGGGATACTCCTGAGATTGTTGATAGTTATTTAGAATTTCAGCTGACTCGGGCCAACTGGCGGATGTCAACTGTCTCTAGATTCCTGGTCGAACATCAGGAACATTATTCGATTACCAGTCTTCGTCGTCGTAATTTTAACCTGTTACTAGAATATTTCAAGGAAACGGATGAAGACATGGTTCCACTTATTGCAAGCTTACCAGAAGGTGTCTGTCCTCTCTTGTTTCCAGTAAAAACCCCTGATAGTTTGTCTCTGTATCAATTTTTAAGAGCAGCTGGTGTTGAGGTGGTGCGTTTCTGGCGCTTTTTCCATGTTGATCATCCTCAGGATCGCTTCCCTTTTGAAACGGAATTGAAGAAAGCGTAATTGCTTTGCCTATCCATCAGGATATTAGTGAAGACGATGTGGCCAAGATGGCTGAACTTTTGCTCGAGTGGAAAAAAAAACATTATTGTTGTTAATAAGCGAGCTCTCTGTAGGAAAACAATTCTTGACACTGTTGGTTTCGAAAAATGAGCCCATCCATTCCAAATAGGATTACGAGTTTATTGTGCGGATCTGTGAATAACTCCGGGTGTCGTTTCACTATATCCCGACCTACGTTCTTGCTGATAATTGTGATCAGTTAACCTAGCCTCGCGAGTATGATATACTATATGAAATTGATTCAGGTGACCTAATTATCCACAAATGAAAGCAAATAGGACATCACAATATTTGGCTTAGAACGCGCATAGGGAGTAAAACACATGTTCATTGTTCATCAGGTTGATTCTTGGAATGATATACTTGACCAGACAAGGGTCTGGCACAGACTCCATAATCAATTGGCTCCAGACAATCCTTATGCATCACCTCAGTGGTCAGAAATCTGGTTCATCACTCCATGCGAATCATAAAACGTAACAAAGTATTTCTTTTATCAAAAGATGACAAAGGAGCAGAAGGAATAAAACTCCCTAGCTGAGGGTACAACCTTTCTATTTCAAACTTCCGGTAAAAGAGTATTGAATTTATAGGTGCCGGAAAATCCGCCGCAGACCGTCATTATATCAGTGTGCAGGAGCCTCTGCTCACACCAAAGGCTATCGATCCGCTGTTTGAGAGCATCAAGGCCTTAAAAGGGTGGGCTTTTTTTCGCCTGGCACCCCTCCTCTCGCAGACAATACCTTCTATCAAGAAGTTTTCACTTCTGCAGAAAAACACGGCATGACCGTCATGAGGATGCCATATTCAATCGGTTACACAATTCGCACCAACATGGGCTGGAACGAGTACGAAGGATCTCGCTCAAAGAAGTTTAAGAAAATGTTGAGAGCTGCCGAGAATAAAATGCAAAAAAGTGGAGGTTTCAGAATTGAAGCACATACAGATGCCGGTTCAGCTGACAAGTTGCTTGACATGTTAAGAGCAATAACAATGAAAAGCTGGAAGGTTGAAGCCGGAAGTGATCTTTTTAATCAGGCATATCAAGGTTTTTGGGAAATGGCATTTCTAAAAACCATTGCAGCAGGCCAAGCTACCTTGTGGATACTTTACCATGAAGAGCATCCTATAGGATACGAATGGTCTCTACG
>CAWDYJ010000001.1:0-153055 GCA_963806525.1 uncultured delta proteobacterium | reverse complement strand
TGATCTAGCTAAACAGAAGTCCCTCTCACAGCAAAAACAAGCGATATGGTATTTTTGAGTTTTCACCCATGCAGGGTGTGGTTTGTCTTTTTTCCAAAATGGCTGGTTTTATTCTGTTGTATTTGGCTGGTTAGCTGACCGCTGGTTACATCCATCATCAAATGGCACTATAATTTTTCTACTATCAGGAGACTGGGGATTATGCAAACAGAACTCACTCAGAAGAGGCAGAAGTTTCTTGAAAAGGATTATCGGAGGGGGTTTATCAAATTCTGTGGACTCCAGGCCTCAAAAATAGAAAAGGGACTTTTTGAATCCACTTTGAAAATTGGCGACAACCACAAAACCCAGGATAATTTTATTCATGCCGGCTTAATTGCAACCATGTCTGATCATACAGCCGGATATGCCGCCTACACCCTTGTGCCCGATAACATGAGGATATTGACCATCGAATTTAAAATTAATTTTTTAAAACCAGCCTATGGTCAATCCTTAAAATGCAAATCAGAAATCATACATCAAGGGAAACAAATAATAGTCGCTCAATCCACTGTCTTTGACGTCAGGGATACCCACGAAAAAATGGTTTCCAAAAGCACCATCACCCTGATGGCTATTCATATCGAAAAATTAGATAAAAAAACAAACAATCAACATCTTAAATAAAACACATCAATAAATCTCTAAGAGAGCATGAGCTGGACACCAGACTACTGTCCCCGAAAAAGGAGAAGCCACTGCTGCATCTGATGCCGCGAATGTATTCTGACTGGTCCCGACGCATACAGATGTTCTTTACATGAGCAACCGAAACTCCCTAAACCAGCGCTGCAGCCGTTCATGATAAAAATGTTTTTCATAGGCGGGCCCATTGTAATACCTTGCCATTGTCGCAAAATCAGCAAGCGTTGGTGAAGTTTTGGCCACGACCTGCGCGCTTTTTCGCGATAAAGCGGGCCACAAACAGCACCTGTTCCTGCATTGGGCTATAGAGCATCGCCCGAGCAGAAACTGCACCAACCTGTTTATAGTTAAAACCCATTATCTGCCCCAGTCCAATGCTCATAGCCTGGATGCGCAACTCGGAAAACGGTGTCGCGGGATAGCTGCTGCTGCGGCTGGAAAGTTTGTGCTGCTCAAAACGAGGTCGGGCTATCCCGGAAGTCTCCTGTTTAATTATCGCCAATACCCAGGCCGGTTGGATAACCACGTCCTTTTCGTCTTTGACTCTTTGCTGCAGCTTGCTGCACAGCCGCTCCGTAGTGCTCGAGGATCTGACGGCAATTAAGTGCTCGGCGCTGCTCAAGGCTGTCTAAGTGAAAGAGTGCTTCATCGAAGTCGCCAAAGGGAATCATCTTCGAATGTATGGCATCAACGGCGACTGCCACCATTTTATCCAGAGTGGGCAGATCAAGTTTCACATCAGGGATAGCTGTAATCCGGCTCCGGGCGTTTTGAAAGGAGCAGGGATAGCAGAGGTGTTGGATGACTGAGCTTGCTGTTCAGACCATATTCAAACTGAAACTGGGCGACACCGCGATTGGTGCCGCGGCCAAAATCACCATCAATCAGAAAGGCTCCCGATGACGCGGTCGAATATCCAAGAAATACCAGCATTCGCTGCACAGCTTTAATGCCGGCTTCTCCAGCCGATTTCCTTGTCAGGGTTATATCTCCGCGCTCCAGTCGCCTCAGGTCTTCACTCCAGTCGCTTCCATTGCCACTGGCCGAAAGAACTCGTCGAATACGTTCGTCAACAATCTTCATGGTAGCCTCCTGGTGATAAGTTGTTTATTTTGTATCTTGTGGTTAACCTGATGATCGGTAAAATGAGATTACTGCCACTTCCTTTCAAGGAGAAGTATTGTTGGAAAAGGTTATATCCACTTTCTACCGTAAGGCGTTACTGCTGAAGATCCAGCTTTAACTAAGAAAAACAGGAGCTAACTTCATGAATAATGTGATTGTTTCCTGCTCGTCCTGCAATACAAAAAACAGAATTCCGGCGGATAAACAACACCTTCGCCCTAAGTGCGGCCATTGTCAGGCCCTCCTCAACATGGCAAACCAAGCGGTACCCATTGACCTTGGGGATCACGATTTTCACGATTTTGTCAAAAAGGCTTCACTGCCGGTTATGGTCGATTTTTTCTCTCCTACCTGTGGGCCCTGCCAAACGATGCTGCCGGTTGTCAGCGCCATGGCCAGAGATCATGTTAATGAGTTTATCATCGCAAAAGTCGACACGAGCAAAAATCAACAGACAGCGGTATTCTTTAATATTCGAGGGGTGCCAAGCTTTATGTTCTTTAAGAACGGAAAACTCATTGATCAAATATCCGGGGCTGTTGCCAGAAATGTTCTGGAACAGAGACTGAAAAGTTTATAACAAACCCCGATAAAAGGAATCACCATCAGAGTCTTTTTCAGATAATTTTTCCAGGCTCTCTCCTTCGGTAAGCGTTCCCCTGCAACTTCACCGGACCGTGCCATCAAGGTTGATCTCCTGGGCCCAGACATACGGATGACTGAACGGCTTTAGCAGGGTGGCTTCCAGAATATACTGAGCATACAGTGTATTATTGATCTCGGTGTGGAAGAAAGCGCGGGCCCGGGCAGCCCAGGCCTGACGTTTGGCATCATCGTTGTTGAATTCGCGTATTTTGGCGAGCAGATCTTCCTGGTCGTTAAAATAGACGACCGATTCCGCCGGCAGCAATGCATCAAATCCCTGCGCACTATGGGTAAACTGAAGAATGCCATTACCGGCGAGTTGGGCCATTCGCGCCGATGAATACCAGTAGTTTCCTTCCTGGCGGTTGAGGTTTAACCCCATTTTCGTCTCCGCCAGCGCACGATTGTAATCCTGCCCCCAGATGGGAGATACCCCAAAACTCCCATATGTCTTGAATTTGAGATCATCGCCCAGAGACTCTTTTAAAAATTTGACCAGCTCGAGACGGTTGGTAAAATTTGTGCTGTTGCTGCAGAACAGAAGATCGATCGACAGATCGGATCGGACAGCATTATTAAAATTTTCCACAGCTGGATCAACCGGGTTGGGCATGTGATAAACCCGTGCTCCAGTTCCTTCAAAAATGGTGAGATCCCGGCGTCCAGTGGAAACAAATACGGCATCCACCACCTGCAAACGATGTTTAATCCGTTCCACATTCGCAGGGACAAACAACGGATCGTTATTGCAGTGAGCAATTTTTACATCAGGCTTAATTTCTCTGATTCTCTGCAAGGTTTCGTTGGTGATAATATCGCAATGCCCGGCAATAACCAGGTCAGGATAAAATGCCTCAACGGTTTCCAGTAAACGTTGGTTGGCCTTTTTGGCACCCAGATAGCGCACCCCGAAAGGGGCTTCAAAAGCTGCTACATCCCGATCACTGAACCCCTGGACGAGATGGTCATTCTTTATTAAACCATTGGTCAGCTTCTGGGCCCAGCTCACCCGGGTGTTTCCGTAGCGGCGCAATTGCTGATAGGCAACATGTACAACTCTCATAAAAAATTTTCCCTGCTCACAATAGAGATTACCAATAGCTTCGAGGCTTAAAAAGAGACACTCTCTCCCCACTGCCAACTGCTCTGTCTTAACCATCTTACCTATTGTACTGCCTTTCGCTGAAGGTAAAGGATCACAGCGGTGAAAACGCCCTCTTTCCTCCACATCGAATGACCGCAACAAAGCCTCCCGTCTACAGCGAGCAGACAGACTCGTAGAGCGCTTCCAGGCGCGGCAGAACGGCATCTTCAAAATATGTCGTGCGGTAGAGTTCAAGTGCAGCCGCCGCTCTCTGTCCAGCCCTGTCTGGATTTTCCACCACCTCCCTCATGCCTGCAGCCAGCGTACCGACCGAGTCGATCTCGGCAAAATAAGCCGACCCATCCGACAGCACCTGCTCCGGCCCTTTCGTTCTGGTCGTCACAATCGGCACGCCACGGGCCATGGCTTCGAGCATGACAATGCCAAAGGGCTCATCGCGCGATGGCAGAACAAAAACATCAGCCTCATCAAGCGCGTCACTGACATCCTCTATCCAGCCGCCAAGCCGTACCTTATCCACGATATCCAGCTCAACAACCAGCGCCTGCAGCCCACCGGCCTCCTGACCACTGCCGCCAATAGTCAGAAAGGCATCAACCCGGCAGTCCAGCAGCTCTTTAAAAGCATGCAGCAACACGTCAAACCCTTTCTTATAGACGAAGCGACCGCAGGCGAAAAACCGCAATGGGCGGCGCTCAGGCGGCCGGGCGGCAGCAACGGGAAGCACGCGCGAAAAATTAGGGATCACAGTCACACGCTCCTCCGGCCAGCCGAACCGCAGGACATGCCGGCGCTGATCTTCCGTTGTACCAATCAGGGTATGAACATAGCGATAGCGTTTGAGACCAACATAGTTGTGCAGTTTTGCAACCACAGGTACGCCGGCAAGATGTGCAGCCGCGCCCACCATGCCAGGCCGCACGTTTGAGCTGGGTATGGACAATCTGGGGCTGAAAGTTCCGGATCAGCCTGGCAATGCGGTGGGGGGCAATAAAATCATATTCTCCGCCGGTTGTGATGGATTCAAGCTGCAGACCCGGAACATTGCCAAGCAGGTTACGCTTGATGAATTTACGGTGGCAGATAGCCTGGACCTGATGCCCGCGTGCAGCCAGGGCCAGGGCGGTATCGACAAACGACCGTTCCGCTCCGCCGAATCCCTTCCCTAACATTATCTGGGTAATTTTCATTGAGTCCCTAGGAACCTGTCGGATTGTAACCATTTTTTCTTAGATCGAGGTTTTTTTGAAAATTAAGCACAGCCATATATTTAATATTGCGAGCATTAATTTTCGCAAACAACGAAGATATGGGGAAAAAGGGCATAGTCCGACAGGCTCCTAGTGATCAATTTATTAAAAAATACCCAGTGTCATGCATCAACGGCGCCCACGGACGACCATTTTGCATATCCCGCAGATTTTTTTCAGGTGGGCTGAACACGCAGACAGATCATTGTTCATTTTCCCTGATCTCCGTCTCGACTGATCAACCACAGTGGTCACACTTCTTGTCATCTCTCCCTGTGATGGTAATTACAATATTTTCTGCAAAATCACCAGTTGAACGTACGTTGTCTAAGACAGACATCAACAACCTCTTCGACGCAACATCAAAAGAACATCCCTTTACCTCCCCGTTGTATAAAAGAATATGCTGCCAATCGCTCCCGCCAGGAGAAGGAGTCATAAAGCTTGACATTTAGCCGTCATGTGACAATTTTCAAAAGATAGCTTGAGTATTTTTTAATGTTTTTTCAGGGCTTTTGCGAGTAATGAGTGGTTGGGAAAAACCTGCCGCTAATGAACAGACATAGCTAAGAGTTCACTCAGCCGGAGAACAGTCGATGAGGATTCGCGGAATTTTTTTGGTGCCTGCCATTGTGCTGCTTCCATTCATCGGCTTATTCGAATTGCTTCGAGCCGAACCTTCCTCACAAATCCAACTCGATCCAAAACGTGTGCCGTGGACACAGCTTTTGTACAAAATTGAAAGCTTCTCAGCCGATGTGGACACGCAGGTGCAGCTGGAATCACTGCCGGCTGCAGAGGTAGAGGCAGCCTTGATAAAGAGTCCCCAGGGCGCTCCGATAAAGGCTTGGCCCCCCGGAATCCAATAGAATTACCGTCAATTATTGACGTCGATTATATTTTTACAGCCACCGGTACAAACCATCAATCAGGTTTGGTTCAATCCAAATGATGCAGCAGCGCTGGGGAGAATGAGACTGCGAAGGGGCAATGACGATTTTAAAAATGTTTACCGATTCACCGAGCAAGGTGTTTTTAGACATCATCGGGAGCCGAAAGAATCAGCAGGAGGCCTCCGAACAACCAGAACAATGGTCAGATGTCAAAGATTCATTTTACAGCTATGACCTGGATCAACTTGGATGCCACAACGCCACCGAACGATTGGTACTGATATATATTGCTTCAGCCGGTGCATTATCAAACAGCATGCAGCCCCAATCCTTTTGTGTCTTTGGCAGAAGACAATTATTTGAATGTGCAACTTATACCGCAAGGATTGCATACGCTGGAGGTCGATTACATAGAGAAAAAACCGCAAAGCGAAGTTCGTCGCCAAAAAAAGGTCGAAGCTCTTAAAATAGCAATAGAGCCCCGGCCGCTTGCCTCGGATCTGGACAATGTAGAGGACTTCTCATTTCTTGGATTTCAGGAGGACATTGCTATTTTCATCGATTCAGTGTCAGGCTTACCTCTCCAGATCAGCGGTAAAATTTCCGTGGTCGGCCAGATGACCATAAAGCTGCACGAAGCCTGGCTGCGATAGCTGGCAGGTCGGTTTATCGACAGCGACTGACATTGTTCTTAACACAATATACTATATTATCTTATGTAGTTACAGACAATGAAGCATTATGACAGAATCACCCGGTTATGATCATGATATCTTTATCAGCTACGCCCATGACGACAACTACGGATTTGGCGGGCGCCCGGGCTGGGTGGACGTTTTTGAAGACTGGCTGTATAACTGGCTCCAGAAACGCCGGGGGCTGATCTGATCTTCGAATCTGGCGTGATAAAAAACGAATGCATGGCAATACTGTTTTCGACGAGGCTATCCAGAACGCCCTGGATTCATCTGCTATTTTTCTTGCCCTGACCTCGCGCAACTACCTCCAGTCAGACTACTGTCGCAAAGAACTGCGCCGCTTTCACCAATACCACGGCCGGCAGGGCCGCGGATTACGCGTAAACGACAGCTTCCGCCTGTTTAACATCCTGCTGCATAACATTCCCTACCCGAACTGGCCGGAGGAATTTCAGGGTACCAGCGGCTTTCCCATGAACGATGCCGCTTCCGATGATACCACGGGAGATTTCACCTCACCAAACGACAACGCTTTTGAAAAGCAAATGCGGCCCATCGTTGATGCAATCGAAGAATTGATCCAGCAGATGGCTCCACCACCCTCCCTGGCACAAGCGGTAAACAATTCAAAAGGCGATGAGCTGTCAATTTTTATCGCCGATGTTCCGGACTCGCTGCAGGACTTCAAGGAGCGCATCATCGCCGAAGCAGAACAGTTAAAAGTGAGGGTTGCCAACGATATCCCACCTCCAATGGATCAATCCGGCCACGGCGCCGCCGTGAGCCAGGCGCTGAAACACGCACAGTTCAGCATTCACCTCCTGAATCAGTGGCCGGGAAGAAAAATCCGGGATCAAAAGGAAACCACCTATCCTCGCGAGCAACACGAAATAGCTTTCAAAGACTCTGTTCCGCAGCTGGTCTGGGTACCTTCCGATCTGGACATAGCGGCCGTTGAAAACGATGACCAGCGCCAATTTCTCCTCAACTGCGAAACCAGACAGAGAACCTTGGGGCAATATGAATTTGTCAAGTGTCTGCAAAACGAGTTTGTGAGTATGGTGGGCGAACGCATTGCCCAGTGCCGGCAGCGAACCGACAATCAGGCCGAGCACCTGAGCTATCTTATTGACACGCACCAGAAGGACCAGCGATATGCCTTCAAATTGGCTGATGTCCTTTTGGCAGGAGGGGCTGAAGTCGATTTCAACCATGAATCGAGAGACCCAACCGTCAGCCTCATTAAATTCGAGCAATCCGTTAAAAGTACCCGAAATCTCGTCCTTATATGCGGACAGGTTGGTCCCGCCTGGCTGATTGGACGGATCAAAAAGGCCTTCAAGGCAATTTCGGAACAATTTGAATTGGAAAACAAATTCGGCCTTGAGCATATCTGGGTCTTTCTGACACCCCACGGAGCAGGAAGACCGGTGCTGCCTCCCCTTCCCCCTCTGATCCATATCGACATTCTGGACAACAGCCAGTCAGATACTATCGATCCCCGGATTACCGCACAACTTCTTGCCGCTGGAGCTGAACAATGAATCCAAGCGCTGCCCTGCAAAATCCATTTGTCGGCCTGCGGCCTTTTGAAAGTCAGGACAGCCTGTACTATTTTGGCCGCAAAGAGCAAACCCACGCGCTTCTGAAGCAATTGTACGCCCATCGATTTGTCGCCGTTATAGGCAGCTCCGGATGCGGCAAGTCATCTCTGGTGCGTGCGGGACTCATTCCCAACCTGGAAGCGGGTTTTCTGGTTCAGGACAGGGATTTATGGCAGACGGCAACATTCAAGCCGGGAGACGCCCCTCTTTTCCATCTGGCCGCGTCCCTGATTTCCCTGACCGGATCTCCGGAAGATCCTGTAACCATCGCTCTGTTATTAGAAAAAATGCATCGCCGGGGCCCCCAGGTCCTTGTCGAGCTGGCTCAGGAAAAAACGAAAGAAGCAGACAGCAACCTGTTGATCGTGGTCGACCAGTTTGAGGAATTGTTTCGCTTTCAGCAGACAAGAACGACCCAGGTACGAGAAGAGGCTGCCGATTTTGTTGCCACCCTGCTGCATCTGGCAGAACAGAAGATGGTTCCCATTTACGTCGTCCTGACCATGCGCTCTGATTTTTTAGGCGAGTGCGACGCTTTCCAGGGACTGCCGGAAGCCATGAACAAGAGTCAATATTTAGTGCCGCGGCTCACCAGGCAGCAGCGCCGGGAGGCCTTCCTGGGGCCTATCCGACTTGCCGGGGCAGAAATCTCTCCCCGGTTGATGGACAGACTGCTCAACGAAAGTCTCGACACGCGGGACGACCTGCCGATTTTACAGCATGCGCTCATGCGTACGTGGAATGTATGGGCAGCAGAAAGCGGTCACGGGATGATTGATCTCCACCATTACGAGCGAGCTGGCACCTTAAAAAATGCGCTGCGGCTGCATGCCGACGAAGCGCTGAAGGATCTGGGTAAAGACGACCGCTTGATTGCCAAACGCATGTTTCAGGCCCTTACCGAGACCGATGGTTCCAACCGGCGTATCCGGCGGCCCGCCCATCTGGAACAGATAGCGTCCATCTGCGGTAGAAATGTCTCGGCGGCGAATGTTATGTCACTGATTCAGCGCTTCAATGCCGATAACCGCAACTTTCTGGTTCTCTCTTTTCGAGCCTCAGACGACAACCCGCTGGTGGATATCTCCCACGAAAGCCTGATACGACAGTGGCAAACCCTGGCCGACTGGGTCGACCAGGAAGCCGAATCCACCAGGATATATCAGCGATTAGCCCAGAGTGCTGAGTTGCATGCCGACGGCAAAGCCGGCCTGTACAAGGAAACCGACCTGAAGGTGGCCCTCGACTGGCAGCGGCAGCAGCAGCCCAATGATGAGTGGGCCGCCCGTTATCGCTCGAATTTCAGCCTTGTCATGAAATTTTTGGAGCAGAGCGTCCAGAAACAAAAAACCAATAAGATGTTCCTCGTCTCTTTTCTCGTATGTGTTTATGCCTGCACCTACTCCTGGCTGGTAATCGCCACAACGGATGACGTATCCCTGGCCACCAATTGACTATATCTGCCATTCATCGGAACAAAGATGCCTGCCGACCTCGTCTACCTGGTACTGCCGCTGGTGATGATCAGTATTTATGGTTGGTTTCTTTTTCACCTGCGGCGTCTTATGCTGCTACTCTCCTCCCGGAAAAAAGCAACGACAGGTGGCGAATCTTTAATGGCCTGGCTGGAAGATGGTTCTTTTCGCGCACTCGCCTGGATTACCATGCCTGCCGCATTCATCGGATTATGGATGGACTATCTGCTGCGACGGGACTGGACGGTGACCGGTTTTCACATTGTTTTCATCACCCTGGCCATTTTTATGGCAGTCTTCTTTCACCTGTCATCCAGACCCCGAGAAGCAGGGAAAGTACCAGTGAGACAGCAGATAAAGATTTCCGGAATCATCTTAGTCGGACTGCTCGCTCTGACGCTCTGGACCCTGTCACTGGGAGTTTTCATCGGAACGCCCAAACGTCATCTGGAACGGTATGGAGATTTGCATGGCCTGGTGCCGTGGCTGTTTCACCAGATCGGCTACACTGTGTTTTTCAACTTCGATGAAGAGTATGTTTCTAAATTGCCGAAAAATTACTATCTGATAGTATCTGAATCCGACCGAATGGCCGCTATTGAAGGAGCCATATTAAGTAAAGCGGATCTCAGGTATGCCGATGTGTATCAGGCCTTTGTCGCCAAAGCGAATATGCGCAATTCAAAACTGCAGGGTGCCATCCTGCGGGAATCCGATTTTCGTAATGCCGACCTGCGCGGTGCCAACCTGAAGGGTGCCGATCTCAGGCAGGCAAATTTTCACGGAGCCGACTTTCGGGAAACCATCCTGACAGGAGTTGACCTGCGTGATGCCGACCTGCGGGACACCCAACTTGGCCTGGCGGATTTCAGAAAGGCCGATTTTATGAATACCAGGTTGGCCGGTGCGGATTTACGGTGCGCCGATTTGCGCGGCGCGAAAAGACTGTCTCTCGCAACTCTGCAAACCGTCAAGACCCTCTTTCGGGCCGAACTGGACCCGGATGTCCAGGAGCAGCTGGAGAAAACCAACAAAGAGCTTTTCCAAAAGCCCCCCGATGACTGGTTTGATATGACAACACCCTACAACGTGGATCGAAAATACATCTGCGAAGGCCCCCGATACCTGCATTCCAAAAAGGTTCTGGAATATAGCCTTTCCGGGTGGAAATTCTTTATCCAGCCAACACAAAGCAATCTTTTCTAACCGGTCTTACACTATTCACACCACATGCGCCCGTAACTACTTGTTTTTCTGCTACCGACACTAAAAGATCGGCACTACATAATACTTTTCAACCCAACAGGTCCAGCGACAATTCATGATGGAGGTGTTTTGCTCAACATCAATTCAAACTGCGCCAAAAGTAATGTCAACGTTCGCGGCAGATGATTTTGGCTGAGAAATAAAGTAGCAATCGTACTTTATGAATTTGTGTGTTTTTAGCCATTTATAGATTAACGGGAATTGTTGGGGTAGAGTTTATGAATGACTCCGAGATCTGAAATACCTCTGCGAGACAATTTTTCCAATACTGATTTTTTTATTTTACGGGCATGAATGCGCAATTTTAAAGTTAAAATTGCTTGGCTCAACATGGATACTTTCTGTTCAGAGAGAGAGTATCCATGCTGTCTCAGTTGTTTTCTGGTATATAATTCCACAACTTTTATCAACCCAGGTGGCATCTCTTTGTAGGCGCTAATTCTTGACGTATCTAGCTCTTTTGAAATATTTTGATGGGCATATGACCTTGACGAGGACAAGACTGGGTCTTTTTTTCGTAGTTTAGTATCCAACATACTTTCTTCGAATGGCAGTTCCAACTTACTACAAATATGAATTAAATGAGATTTTGGATCAATAAGGAAGTCCTCATACTTGATATTGACCAACTGAGAAGGTCTCAAATACTCCAAGGTAAGAGTATCGAATGTTTCTTGCCAGGCGGCCCAAAATGCGGCTTGCTCCGCTATCGCTGTGATATTCAATGACCAGTGAAAATTCGCAACACCTTCTTCCAGATTATCTGCCCTATTTTTTTTAGTTTATTCTTGATAAATTTCGACCAAACACAAGACCTTGCATCACGAATGACATTAATCCACAATGCATCGGGGTATATTTGAGAAATATCTTGTACAAAAAAGAAATTGTTTAGGCTTTTTTCACCCCAAACGATATCCGTTGAGGATACCTGAAGGAGTTTTTCATATACCGTTTTGAACGGCAATGGGTCAGAATCATGAAGCATATCTTTCTAAGTAAGATCTATCAAGTCCATCAAGATAATATCGGCATAATCCCGTTTCTCGTAATTTATCAATGAAGTCCTCTGTGAAGAGGACCATGTCGGAACACTATAGCCCTTATTTCTGAGTGCAAATATGAGCTCAGGCTCATTGCGCAAATTAATTTTGGAATGTTGTGTAATGATAGAGCGTATGAGCGTTGTTCCTGAACGAGGAAATCCAACGATAAATAAAGGTCTCTTCATGATATCCGGCCCAGAATTTTTATCCCGCTTTATAAATTAGTGTTATTGTTTTCTCTGATTACCCCTCAAGCTCAGCCTGTAGAAGTGGAATGGTGTGGATTGTTCATTTTACAGGTCTCTGTAGCCATGGACGGCTACAGCGAAGCCCCCAGGGATGGGTTTACGGCGTCCCGGAAAACGAACAGTCCATACCCTGGTTTAATAGCTGAACATTAGGGGCAATCAGATAGTTTTATTGATTTCTGTCACAGCAAGTCACTTCCATTTTGGGTAAAACTTCCATTCGGGGTATTTATGAATCTCAAGCAGTTCTGCCAATCGCCTTGCCTTTATTCCTTATTTAGCATCTTTATACCATTTTCTGCCTCTTTCCAATCTTTTAAAGTGTCCAAGTTTACATGCAATGCAGAATCACTTTTAATATACGCCAGCGTATCTCCGTAGAGACTTCTTTGCTCTTTTATCACTTTTGTTTTTGTTATATAAATTGCACCATCTCGAATAAAAGCAGGTGGCAACTCTTGTCTTCGAGAAATTATCTGCTTTTCTCCGGTGGCAATTCTCAACAACTCTTTTTCATTCTTTTCAAACACCCAATGCGGGTTGTATTGATGTGGAACTTCCAGAACGGAAATGAGTGCATCAGCACCGGAATCAATAAAAGTGCGAATCGCTTTATCTATAAATCCTTTTGAGCGAAAAGGCGTTGTGGTTTGCAGCAAACAAACAGCATCAAAATATTCTCCTTTTACCTCTAAAAAATCGATTGCATGTAAGATGACTGGTAAGGTTGGAGAATTATCTAGAGCCAAATCAGAGGGACGTACAAAAGGAACTTCGAGGCCTATTTTTTGGGCAACGGTAATAATTTCAACGTCATCGCTGCTTAATATTGTTTTTGAAAGAAGCTGTGATTCCAAGGCTGATTGAAAAGTATATTGCAACAATGGCAAGCCATTTAGCGGCTTTATATTTTTGCCTGGAATCCCTTTGCTGCCTCCCCTAGCCGGAATTAAACCTAATATTTTTGAATTTGAGTTCACGTATATATTAAGGTTCTAAATCTTCAGTGTTTAAAAATTCCCACTGTTCTAAATCGTTTATCAAACGCTTTCCAACAATTTGTTGAAACGATGCAGCATCGATCCCGAACCCTTTTGGCTTTTTGGCTTCTAGATCAGAAAGCTGAATAACGCTTCCAGCTTTCATAGATTTATTAACGGCGAGTGATTTTTCAAAAATACTTTTTAGAGGGGCGAATGCTGAATTATCGCTTTTATCTATAATGGTAAGTAAAGATTCTTGAATTTGTTTTATACCAGAAACCATTTTTTTAATGTCCCTGATACTTATACTTGCGGGCGTATCCGGCCCAAATGCTTCTTTGCTCAAAACAGCATGAAACTCGAACATTTCTGCGCCAAGCGCAGCTGCAGCCAAACACGCATAAATATCACCAGAATGATCTGAAAAACCAACAGGCAAATGGTATCCTCTTTTTAAACTCACTGATCATGTTTAGCCCCCATTGGGCGGGCCGTGTTGGATACGCAGTCGTGCACTGAAATAATGAAATTTCATTGCCATATGGTAATAAAAAGGCTAGGGTTTTGTCCAGTTCTAGAAAAGAGCTCATGCCGGAAGAGAGCAGTATTGGTTTTCCTGTTTGAGCTATTTTTTCGAGCATTAAAAGGTTATTTACTTCCCCTGATCCAATCTTATATCGTTTTACACCTACTTTTTCCAGCAGCTCTACTGCCGCATTAGAAAATGGTGAACTAATAAACTCAACACCAACTTCGTCGCAATGCGCTTTTAATCCAACCCATTGATCAAAAGTAAATTCTATGCGTTGCCAGTACTCAAAGCGCGTTGCGTCTTGTTTCGAAAATTTTGTTCGGAACGGTTCGTGAATAGAACTTTCTGCTTCGGCAATATGCGTTTGAAATTTTATTGCATCAACGCCGGTTTTTGCCAGGGCATCAATATAAGCATGGGCAGTTCCTAAACTACCATCATGCACTTGGGCTAATTCAGCAATAATCATACTTAAAATGTTATTGTTTTATGAAAACGAAGTGGAATAGTCGCCAACACATCTGCAATTCTTTCACCGGCGTTTCCGCCACCATAAATGTTAGAAATTGCCGGGCGTGGCGAGTGTATAATTTTGTTGATTGCTTTTTCAATTTCAGCACTGTTGTAGTCTACCTCAACAACATTGTTGCCTCGATCTCTTCTAAATTGACGAGACCCAATGTTTATTGCCGGAACGCCTAAAAACGCACATTCACGGATACCTACAGATGAATTCCCAAGCAATCCTTTAGCATTATAAAGGATTCTAAGAAAATCAGTCGGCTGCATATTCTTAAAGAAATGGACATGATTTAATATGTCTTCTTTCCCTGTATGCACGAATTCCAGTAGATGTGCCATCTGAACCTGCATCTACATTTGGCCAAAACCACAGTACAGGAACTTCACATTTTTCTATGGCTTTAAGCGTCTGTTCAATATGCGCCCTCGCTTTTTTATATTCAGTAGTTACTGGATGTTGCATTACAACCAAGTACCCATTACGTAAGTCTGGTTCGTGCCCAACGCCACCATATTTTTCATATGGATTGAAATCCAATCCCGGATTATCCAGAACTTCTTGTGCTAAATCAATACTTGGACAGCCCGTGTTGATCACATAATCTGGATCTTCGCCCAGCTTAATAACGCGCTCTTTAGCGCTCTCTGAGGCTACCAAATGTATATCGGCAAGCTTAGTATTTGCGTGTCTAACTTTCTCATCAATGTTTCCGGTAACCTCTCCGCCCTGAATGTGAGCAAGCGTAATGTTTTGGTAAGACGCTGCAATTGATGTGGCTAAAGTTTCGAAACGATCAGCAATAGTAATAACAATATCTGGTTGGAGATTGTAAAAAACGTTACTCAACTCCATAACGCCCAAACCAGTTGTTTTAGCCATGGAAGTAGGGTTTTCTCCTTCTAAAACCATATAGACTTTTTCTGTAATTAAAAAGCCATCATGCTCAATATATTCTACCGCATTGCCATATCTGCCCAGCAAAGCACTTCCGGCAACTACCAGTTGAAGATTTAATTCAGGGTGATTGTTAATGGCTCGAAGGGCAGTTTTAACCCTGCTATAAGAAGGGCGTGCAGTGATAACTACACAAATATTTCTCATTTTTTTTCAGAGGGTGTTTATACATGGTTTGCTATTGGAAAGAGCAAGAATTCGGTGAGAAGCAAGCCATGCTTTTTTTAAAATTTTGTCTAGCGTTATTTGGCACTGATTCGGTAAAACTGGTTGAAAACCTTCTTAATCTTAAGTTCTGTGTGATCTCCCAGTATGAGCTGAAAACGGTTTAACTTGGAACGTATATCTTCAAGAGAAATTTCAGGATAGACGATGGCGCAAATAATCCGGACGGTTATACGATAAACCAGCGCGATACCCCCTTATGTGTTTTTTAAAACGACGTCTGGTAGCCCAATACCAGCTTTGAAGGCGAAGTCTTAAACCAACGATAGTGCTGTCATCTGGTAGCTATGGGCCATTTCTTCGAAAATGTCAACCATGCGCGTCAGCAGGCCAATGGGCCGTCTTGCGCTGCCAGATATCTGCTCAGTAGCGCTTTGCGCTGGTCGACATCGTCTGCCTCAAAATTGTTGGAGAAAATTTTATGGAGTGTTTCTCTAAGCGCCTCAAAATCGAAGCACTGGTGGCTGACCTGGTTGGCAAAATGGTGAAAAGCCTCATCGAACCGTTCATTGACCGAAGCTCTGTAAGACAGGGCAGGTGTATCTATAGCAAATGCCTCTACACCGGTAGTGCACCCGTTGTGGATCATCGCTTTTGCAGCCATGAGCCAGGGGACGACGTTGCCTTCGTTTGTGACCTCCACACGCTCACATTCTGCAGCAATATCCTGATAAACCTTTTGATTCTCAGATGGATGCGGTCGGACAATAATATTGTACCCTGGAAAAGCTTTTTCCAATTTCGGTATCAGTAATTGAAAATCCTTAAAGATAGAATATTTGTGCTGATGCAATTCTTCGGCGCTCGCGCGGTCCAATCCCATACTGATGACCCTGCGACCCAATTCGTTGCTGTTCCCATGCCCCAATTCGTTGTTGTTCCCATTATTGAAGTTTGGCGGGATTATATTCATATCCACATGATACGCGTTAACCATACCAAAATTTGTGTTGATCAAAATGAAATCACCGAATTGTTCCCGGATTTTCTCTGCTTCGTTATCATAATATACCCGAATCTCAGGTCTCAACAGATCGCCCCGCGGATTTCCAGTTATGGCTGATTTTCGCCGCATTTTCAGAGGGAAATTCGGGATATTGACGCCACAGCTCAACGTTGTCTTCCCCCCAGGCGAACAATTGGGAAACATATCCCAGTGAAACCGGAGAGAGTCGATGCCTGTAATAGTTCTCCGGCGGCAAATGCACCAGGGCTTCTTCATCCCAAGCCACAATCTGGTGTCCAAGCTGCCGTAATATCCGGAAAACCTGATGACTGGCCTTGGTACTACTCTTGGATAAGTAAATGCTACGTGGAAATGCGGGAATATAAAAATGCATCTCTACACGGGGACCGATGATGGATGCAAACCCACGGCGAGCAGCAACGCAGGCCAACAGTAATTTAGGGTCAAGCTCCCGCACCTGATTTTCGACTGGAATGAGAAGTGTTGGTTTCAATGGTTGAAGAGTCTCCTAGATTATTCTATCTCAATTTAACTAACGAGATTGTTATTTTACCAGACGCTGGACCATAGTATTCAAGAAGCGCAGCCCCGAATAGCGATAAATGTTGTTTTTAAGTGCCTTGCCGGGCAAACTCTGCATGTAAACCGAAGAGTACTCAGGTTCAATCACCGGATTCGGGCTGAGATTCCAGTCGTTGCAGTCATAGCCGATCAACTCCATGTAGGGTGTAAAGGCCGGTTTAAATAAGGTGACGTCTTCTTCGGTAAACCAATAGCGCCAGTCCCCACTGGCTTTTTTACGGATAACCTTGGAATGGCGCGATGTACTCGGAACAGCTGCATCAGCCAGGACCTCAAATCCCAGATAGTTGTTGAGGGCGTCAAATTTGCCGTCAACCATATCCTCAAAAGTGAACAGGAACCAGTCATCTCCCAGTTCATTGACAAATTTAGCCATCTCTTCGTTACGATGTTGTTCTTCTTCTACCACCTGCTCCACCGTCCGGGGCCAGCCGTTGTGGCCCGAATAACGGCAAATTTCAACAAAGGGTATGGATCTGGGATCTTTTTCTTTTTTGAGGAGCAGGTCAAGGTGGGCCTGGTATTGCTTTTTTTGCCCTCTCAGTCCCCTGTGCCATCTATAAAGCATGCGGCTCACCGCCGCATCACGGGGATCACGCGCCATCCAGATTTTACGATCGTACTGCTCCTTATTCAAATGCTCCTTGAATACATCAAAACTCTTACCCTTTACGTTCTTCATAGGTATGTTTATAGACTGCATTTTCATAATCACCGATATATTTACCCGGGTGACCACCGGAAAAGGCGTGGCAGTTCGGCAATCCACCGGACACCTTATACACCATGACCGTGGTGCCGGTTTTTCCTGTTCCTAATATCAAAACTTTCATTCTTATTCTCCTATGAGTGTATCAGAAATATCTGATCGTCTATTTGTTTTGCCTTTATACTGCTGGTGTCGCCGAGCACGTTTTGAAATTTGGTTATTCGATTCGTTAACTCTTCAAGCGAAATGCCGGGATAACGATGACGATGAAATTCAGGTGGTGCATGCCTGCCCGGCCAATGCTGGCGAATATATTTAGCCAGGAGCCGCCAGTTGGCAAGACCCCTGCCCAATATACGATCAGACAAGGGCGGTTTAGGGAGTTCGGGTTGACTGGCCATTTTTTTCTCTATAACCTCTACAATGCGCTCACATGCCAGCGGGCCGTCCTGAGCTGCCAGGTAATGATTGACCAGCTCCCGACGTTCTTCGCCATCCGCTGCGCCAAGTTCTCCCTTTAATATTTTTGTGAGAGTTTCCTGCAGCTGATCGACATCAAAACACTGATGACTGATCAGATTGGGCAGCCGGTAAAATCCCAGATCGTATTTTTCGTTGATCTTGGCACGGTAGGATATTGCCGGAACGCCCATCATATAGGCTTCCACCCCTGTGGTACAGCCATTGTGAATAACAACATCGGTCGCCATCAGCCATGGCACCACATTGCCTTCGTTGGTAACCCTGACCCGCTGACACTTTGCGGCGATGTCATTATAGACCTCCTGATTTTCAGTCGGGTGCGGCCGCACCACGATTGTGTGCTCAGGATACGCCTGTTCAAGGATCGGGATCAGCTCTTTAAAGGCAGTAAAAATGGCCTGTTTATGGTCCCTCAGTCCCTTCAGCATACTCCCGACTCATTCCCTTCCCGGCCTTACCAAATTGCGGCTCTTCCCCTGCTACGCTCGCCGGCGCGAAATAAGTTTTGGGCCGGGAAAAAAGCATTCACATGGTTGAAATTGGTATTAACCAGAATAAACTTACCACAGGTTTTGCGTATTTCTTCTGCTTCCTCCTGGTAAAAGGATCGCAACTCAGGCCGCAGCATATCGCAGCGTGGATTGCCGGTGATATGAATCGGCATGTCAGCCGGAATGTCCGGATACTGGCGCCATAATTCGGCATTGTCCTCGCCCCAGGCAAACAGGTGCGAGTTATAGCGGATTGCGGTGGGCGAAAGTCGTCGGGAGTAATATGTTTCTGCCGGCAGATGCACCAGCGCCTCTTCATCCCAGGTCAAAATCTCATGGCCCATTTTTTCCATGATGCGAAACATTTTCAGGTTGCTTTTCGTCATGCTTTTGTTGAGGTACAGGCTTCTCGGAAAAGACGTAATGCGAAAATCAATTTCACGGTGCGATCCGATAATAACCGCAAAGCCGTGCTGAGCAGCAATGCAGGCCAAAAGCAGTTTGGGGTCAAGCTCCCGCACCTGGTTTTCGACCGGGATGATGAGAGAGGCTTTGCATTTTCCTATATTTTCGAATTTTCTCATATTTTCTTTCTCCAAAAGATTTCTTTACCCTGTCGGTCATTGCTTTGGCATTCGGGTAAAAATTCCTGGGATGCATTCAACGGTTCAGACGGATATCCGAAAAATCACGTCGCTCTGCTGCTCAACCTTAAGCTTGACAGTATCACCGAGGATCTGTTGTATATGTTCTATTTTATTGTTCAACGCGTCAAGGGATATACCCGGGAAGCGATGCCGTTGAAACTCGGCTCGATTGTGGCTGTTGGGGAGGTGCGACATGATCCCCTTTACCAGGCGACGGCCATTGGCAATAGACCAGCCCTCCAGGCGATCGAACAAACCGGGTTTGGATGATGCAGAGGAACCTGTCCATCATCTCTTCAAGAACATCAACAATCCTCTCACAGGCCAGTTTCCCCTCCTGCGCGGCTAGATAACGATCGATGTTCAATTGTCTTTCATCGCCATCTGCAGCACCGCATTCACCGGCAAGAATCTTCTCAAGAGTTACGCGCAATTCCTCAAAATTAAAACACCGGTAACTCAATAAGTTGGGCAGACGATAGAAACCATTATCATAATACTCGTTGACGGATGGGTGGTAGGCGACTGCAGGAACCCGCATCACATAGGCCTCCACCCCGGTCGTACAGCCGTTATGCACAAGTACTTTCGCAGCTAAAAGCCAGGGAACAACGCTGCCATCGTTGGTCACCTGCACCCGCTTGCACTTTGCGGCAATCCTGCGGTAGGCCTCCTGATTCTCGGTCGGATGAGGTCTGACCACAATGGTCCAATCTGGAAACGCCTCTGCCAGTGCCGGGATGAGCTTCTGGAACGCATCGAACAAAGCCTGCTTGTGAGCCCGCAGTCCTTCTGCAAACTCCCGGCTCATGCCTCTGGAGGCCTTACCGAATCGAGGAATTTCACCCGGTTTTTCGGTCGGCATGAACAGATTCTGATGGGGATAGAAGGCATTGACATGATTAAAATTGGTATTGATGAGAATAAAATCGCCATAGGTGCTTCTGCAGCTCTTTGACTTCTTCAGCGTAAAAATCACGCATCTCCGGTCGCAGCATGTCGCCGCGTGGATTTCCGGTAATGTGAATCGGAGTCTCGGGTGACAGGTTGGGATATTGTCGCCATAAATCAGCGTTATCCTGCCCCCAGGCAAAGAGATGGGAAACGTACTTTATCCCAATAGGTGAAATCCGGCGTGAAAAAAAAGTCTCGGGCGGCAGGTGCACCAGGGCCTCTTCATCCCAGGCCACAACCTCATGGCCAATCTTGTGCATTATGCGCAGCATTTTGCCGCCGCGAGCCGTCATGCTTTTGGAAAGGTATACGCTTCTGGGCAAAGAAGCAATGCGGTTGTCTATCTCCCAGCGTGAACCAATCAGCGTCGTAAACCCCCGGCGTGCTGCAATGCATGCCAAAAGGAGTTTGGGATCAAATTCACGTACCTGGTTTTCCACTGGTATAATAAGTGTATTTTTCAATTCTGGGCCTCCAATATTTCCCAGCGTGCAGCGAAGGCATCAAAGAGTTGCGGTTGGCTGGAAATAGCACAAATCTCCTGGTTGATCCAAAACGACATTGTCGACCAGTTATAACTGCCGAAAACAACCCAGCGCTTGGTCATTTTGTTCAACCAATACAAATTTATTATGCATGGGCAAACCCTCCGGATGGGTAACCCGGCGAAATTGTATCCCAGCCTCAACCAGTCTCTTCTCAGCCTTCAAGGATACGCGCCGGAAGGTCGCTTCTGCCAGTATCTCAACTGAGGCTCCCCGCCGGGCGAGTTGCACCAGTGTCTTGATTGAGGCGGGTCCATTGAGGTGCGAGGCCGCAATACGGATGCGGGCACCGTCACCGAAACGCCCGAGGAAGTTCGCTGCCGCATGGGATCGTGCTCGCGGCAAAAAATGAATTTCCGTGTTTGTCCCCTTTAATGGGCGATTACCGTCAGCAAAGAAGGGTTCGAAGATCCCGTGTCGAGCCCGGTGAATCCAGCGCGCATGGTTCACCAAACCGTCAACCAGTACCGGGTCGCTGATTCCAACCAGAACGTTATGGGCGCGGTTATGATCGCCGATTATGTCAATAACCTCCGGTCTCTCCTCGGGGTCGTCGCCGGACGGATTGAAGGACCCGATAAAAGCGACAGGTCTGGGATGAGAAAAACAGTAGAGTTTTTCGTGCAGGTGCGGATTTCCCATTCTTCTTCCCGGCATCGGTACGCGCGGCGGCAGGTATACAGTCCGAAATCTCTCACCCAGCCCCTGTGGTCCTGTGAGCATGGCAACCACTTCGCGGTTGGCGTCCGGTACGTGTGGATTGCCTTCCACGGTCACCGTCACGTCAACATTCCGGCGATGGGCCCGGAGCAGCAGCTCAGCAAGCCGTCGGTCTCGAAAATAGTAAGTCACCCAGTCAATAGCTCCGCCCGCCGGAACAGCTTCAATACGTTCGGCTAAAATATCCCGCAGCCGACCGACCGGTTGATCGGGACCGCCGAAATAGATTTCATAATCAGAGCTGGGTGACAATTTTGTTCTCCATCGTGGTTAACCAATCAGAGGCGACTGCTTCGATCTCTGACAAGAAGAGATCCTACCCCGCTTGCGGACGTATCTGAAAGATCTCACTTGAGACCTGCTCCACCTGCGACAGCCCGGCTGTCGCCAAGTGCCTGCATAATCCGTGAGACCCGCTCACGCATCTCAGTAAGGGAGATTCCCGGATATCGATGGCGATGAAACTCCGGCCGGTTATGCGAATCCGGAAGGTAAGAAAGCAGCCTCTTGACTAATCTCCGCGTGGTCGCCATGTACCAGCCATCCACTCGATTAATCAGTGTTGGGTCTGGGCTGTTGGGACTGTTCTGCCGTTATCTTTTCAATAACTTCAACAATCCGCTCACAGGCCATTGGCCCATTTGTCGCTGCCAGGTAATGATCAATCAACGCTTTACTTTCATCGTCATCCGCAGCGCCAAGTTCACCGGCCAAAATCTTCATCAAAGTGGCCCGCAACTCCTCCAGATCAAAACATTGATGGCTCACCCGGTTGGGTAACTGATAAAAGCCATAATCGTAATAATCATTGACCGTCGCCCTGTAAGAAATAGCCGGGACGCGCATGACATGAGCTTCCACACCTGTTGTGCAACCGTTATGAATGAGCGCCTTGGCAGCCATTAACCAGGGGATCACGTTGCCTTCGTTGGTCACCTGTACCCGCTCGCACTGAGCAGCAATCTCGTGATAGACTTCATGTTTTTCCGTTGGATGTGGCCGAACAACAATCGTATAGTCCGGAAATTCGCGTTCCAGAGAAGGAATGAGTCGTTTGAAGTCCTCGAAAATGGCCAGCTTGTGATCCCGAAATCCTTCGGCGAACTCCCGGGTCATGCCTCTGCCGGAACGCCCTAATTTGGGAGCTTCGCCCGGCTTATTCACCGGCAAAAAAAGACCCTGTACCGGATAAAAGGCATTTATATGGTTGAAATTGGTATTGATAAGGATGAAATCCCCATAGGTGTCACGAAGCTTTGCGACGTCATCGGCAAAAAAACCGTGCATCTCCGGCCGCAGCATATCATTACGGGGATTTCCAGAGATGTGGATCTGCAGACTTCGGGTGGCAGCTGCGGGTATTTCTGCCATAAATCGACGTTGTCCTGCCCCCAGGCGAACAGATGAGACAAATACCCCATTGCCTCGAGGGGAGAGTCGTCGTGAAAAATAGGTCTCGGCCGGCAGGTGCACCAAGGCCTCTTCATCCCAGGCAACGATCTCATGGCCAAGTTTGCGTAAAATTTTGAACATCTTGATGCTGCGAACCGTCATACTCTTAGAGAGATAGATGCCTCTTGGAAATGAAGCAATGGCAAAATCCAGCTGTCGACGTGACCCTATCACCGAAGAAAATCCACGCCGTGCTGCAATACAGGCCAGCAACAGTTTCGGATCCAGCTCACGCACCTGATTTTCAACAGGCATCAGAAGCAACTTTTCGTCACCATCATCTCCTTAAAAAGCTCTTTAATTTCAATAGTTACAAAAGGACATCAGCGCATTTTTTGAGTAATATCAGCCATCAGCGCACACAAGCCTTCACATCATTATTGGCGAAAACTTTCGGATTCTTCCAATCATCGCTGATGAGCCGCGTCAAAATTGCTGTATGCTTGAGCAAGTAAAGAATTGATGGCTTCAGGAAGATTTTTCGTCTGATTGTAAAGCGGCATACCGAGACAGACGATTGGTTTCTGAGAGCTCGCTGTTCCTCAGAGGATGCGATGATAGTGATGATATCCCGTAATGAAACAAATACTCAGCCATATCAAATCTCGACCACCAATCTTCTCATTGCCAAAACTTCATGGGTGCTGATCGGATTATTTAATCGTCTTGCACAATTTGTTCTGCCATGCTCTTCCCGTCCAGTTGGTGGTAAGCAAGTACTTCTGGAGGCGTACCACAGACCGGATATTCGGTGAGACCAAATTTTATAATTCTCTTACTGCGCGCAGCCTCTATTTTATGGGCAGTATTTAAAACCAGATCCCCTAGTCCCCCGTATTGCGAGTGATTATCTAAAACAAAGACCGTATCAAAATCGGCGACGATCTTGGCAAACCAATCTTCGTCTATACGATTCAGCCAGGGCATATTGACCACTTTCAGCGATACATTTTGTTCCTGCAGTGTTTCAGCAGCAACCATGGCCTCGTTCAGCATTACCGGGCCATAGGCAAACAGGACACCATCCTGCCCATCCCATCACCACTGTGCCCTTCCCGAAAGAAAATTGATAATCATCCGGCAACGGAATTGTCCGGGGTGATGGTGATATAGCCAGCCGTATCATGCAATTTTGCGAGGCTTCGTTGACACACCATTTCACCACTTCTTTTGTCTCAATAGCATTGGCAGGCTCAATATAGTTATGACGTTCGGCAGTGCGCCAAAGAGCGAGATATCCCGAACGCTCTGATGGGATTTACCCGGGCCGGCGGGGATAAGGCCGGCATAATGGCAGACATAGATAATTTTTGTCTTCTCGGTGGCGTTGGTATAGATCTGCTCATTGGCACGGGATGCCAGAAATACCCCGAACGAGTTGACCACCGGCAGCAACCCTTGCAGGGCCAGACCACCCGCTGCAGACACCATGTCCTGTTCGGCGATACCTGACTCGATAAAACGCTGCGGAAAAGCCTTCTCAAATGGTCGCAGTCCGCAGTCCGCCGACAAATCTGCATCGAGTACAACCATGTCTTCTCTCGCAGCACCAAGTTCGACCAATGCTTCACCATAAGCAGTGACGACCTTTTCCGCGGTATCTTTAAGCTTTACTCGATTTGTTTCTCTTTTTTCAATGAGTTCAGTGGTAAGTCCTTCCAGGCCAATGCTTTGCAGCCGCTTGTCTATACTCGCGATAAGTTCTTTATATCCGGCTAGCAAAATTATCGTCATCAGGGGCACCGGAATGCCATTTATACAAAAACTCTTCTTCCGGCCATTCCGCAGGCGCTTCCATGAAGGAAATGCCCTTGCCTTTAACGGTATCGGCAATCACCACTTTTGGTTTGTCGGTAATCTGCTTGAATTTGGCAAATACATTCTCCAAAGCTGCAAAATCGTGCCCATTGCAGCGTTCCACATGCCAGCCGAAGACCTCGAACTTTGCTTGCAGGTCACCCAGATCAACGATATGCTTAAGGGCTTTGTCCGACTGGAATTTATTGAAGTCAACAACAACTATCAAATTATTGATTTTCTGGTGTGCCGTAGTTTGCAGGGACTCCCAGATCTGCCCCTCCTGCAGCTCTCCATCACCGGTCATCACAATGACACGACCGCCGGCCTTTTTAGCGTTTTTAGCCCATGACATTCCCTTGGCCTTGGATATCCCCATACCCAGAGATCCGGTATTGGCCTCCATCCCGGGAATACTGATATCCGGATGACCATGGGTGCCGCCGTGGCGTCTTAGATTAATGAACTGTTCCTCAGATATGAGGCCCATCGCATACAATACTGCATAATGTCCTGGAACATCATGACCTTTCGACGAAAAATAAATGTCCCGATCAGGATGGGATATACCGACTTCAGCAATATTCATCTCGGCAAAGTACAGGGCGGTAACAATGTCCAGCGAACTCAAACTGGAGCCCAGATGTCCTGAGCCGGCACGTTTAATAGTAGCAATTGTATTAGCCCGACACATATCAGCCAATAATTGCAGTTTCAGATATTTGTCAATGTCTGCAGCAAAGACACGCTTAAATTCTTTATTAGGTATGAGTTTAATCTCGATCATTATAATATTTAAAGCTTCTTTTTGAATTTACGATTTGACCAACCACATGAAAAGGCGGTGGAGCCAGAGAATTTTCAGGTGATACATAAACTATTTTAAAATTTAACCCAAGCTTTTGTTTATGTTCTTGCCACTTTTACAAGACCTCTCCAGACGATCTCAGAGATCTCTGCGCTTCAGTTGATTATCCGGAGTATGCAGGTTGACCGACAGGGGGCAACATTGCTTCACCCTTTTTTACCATGTGTTCAGCAAGCTGCCAGTCATATTCGCTGTTGACGTCAAATCCTTCAGAATCGGTAGTAAAAAACGGCACGATCACGTTGCCGGCGATGGTCCGATCTTCAAGTACAACCCGCGACCAGGCAATCTCCAGACTGGCATTTTGGACGTATACTTCCGGCAATGAGGGATATTGACTGCTGTGCCATGGCTGCTCGGCGGGCCCCAGTGGCAACAGAGGCATCATCCGTTTGCCACGCACCACCCACATTTTGCCGGGATGCTGAGTACATTTTTCGACTGCCCGTAATGAATCGACGCCGCTTTGGCTTGAAAATTCCTGCCACGCCCTTTGGATGGTTGCAGGCATTCGAAACGGACTGGTGGGTCGCAAAATGCTGAAACAGTCATATTTTCGACCTTCCTTCTTGCAGACGTAAGAGCGTGTACTGCAGCCATTCAATATCGGGAGACTGGTCACCGGCCAATGCGTCAGGCCGCAGAAACGGGACCTCGGCACCATAATATTTTGCCACATCCGCATACTGCTCTGAATCCGTTGACACGATCACATCTGTAAAAACACCGCTGTTCAGGGCGGCCGCTATCGTATAGGCAATAAGCGGATGACCTGCCAACGGTCGTATATTTTTATCCGGCACGCGTTTTGAACCCGACCTCGCCGGTATCAGGGCAACGACGCTTTTGTCTCTGTCTGTCACTTATTCCCCCATGAAAATAATGAATAATGAGTAATGAAGGAGCACGATTTGCTGCAATTTCTAAAAAAATCTACCTTAATTATTCACTCTTCACTTTTCAACTTTGAGTTGATTACACCTTCTTCGGGTCTATATTGATGATAATGTTTTTTAAATCAGAATAGACGTCCAGGGCTTCAGTCCCTGGCTCCCGCGTGCCGTTGCCGGACTGCTTCAAGCCGCCAAAAGGCATATGGGGTTCACTGCCGAAAGTTCCCGCGTTGACAACAGCCACACCCGACTGAACCTTCTGGGTGAATTCCATGGCCCGGTTAAAGTTGAGGGTATGTATACAGGAGGTAAGGCCATATGGCGAGTCATTGGCCAGCTGCAATGCCTCCTGGAAATTATTGACGCGGTAGAGGCAGGTTATGGGGCCAAACAGCTCAACGGTGGAAATATCGTCTTGGGGATCAGCGTTTTCAATCAAGGTCGGTGCCAGATAAAAACCATTGGCATGGGAATCATCCGTCAAACGCTGACCGCCGGCCAGAATTACAGCACCCTTTTGCCGGGCTTCCTCAATGGCACCAAGCATATTATTGAGCTGCTTTTCATTGATCACCGGGCCGAGGTCATCATCATCACTTGGGCCGACCTTAAGCGCCTTGGTACGTTCGATCAGCATTTCGCGAAATTGATCATAAACACTATCAAAGATAATGATACGGCTGCCTGATGCGCAGCGCTGCCCGGCATTGCTGAAAGCCGAGAGCAATACCCAGTTGGCGGCAGCTCTCCAGATCAGCATCATCGCAGACGACCAGCGGGTTTTTACCGCCTAACTCCAGCGACACCTTGGCAAGCCGCTGCCCGGCGATTGACGCAATCTGGCGTCCTACCGCCGTGGAACCGGTGAAACTGATAACATCCACGCCAGGATCGGCAACGAGAGGCTCTCCGGCCTCCCGACCGTATCCCTGAACAACATTAAGCACCCCCGGCGGCAGGCCGATTTCGTGGGCGAGCTTGCTGAAATACCAGGCCGTGGCGGGCGTATCTTCGGCAGCTTTAAGAACGACGCTATTGCCGCACAGCAATGCCGGAAAGACCTTCCAGGCCACATTGGCAATGGGCGTATTGGCGGCTATGATCAAGCCGGCAACCCCCAGCGGCTGCCGGATAGTCATGGCATGTTTATTAGGCACCGCACTGGTGGTGGTGCGGCCGTAAAATCGCCGGCCTTCACCGGCCATAAATTCTCCTTCGGCAATGGCACCGCCGGTTTCACCCAATGCTGCCTTCAGAGCCATACCGGTTTCCGCTGCCACAATGGCCGCAATTTCCTCTTTTTTACTGCGCATGGCCAGAGTGATTTCATGGAGTATGTCACCGCGCTGGACCGGCGTCATATCCGCCCAGGCTGGTTGCGCCTTTCTGGCTGCCTGGATGGCTGCTTTTACATCATCTTCATTGGAACGAGCGACCTGACAGAGCTTCTGACCGCTGTGTGGTGACAGTTTTTGAAAAGTTTTCCCCGAAATTGCCGGAGACTCCTTACCATCGATCCAATTGGGAATAGTTTCAGCGATATTGGTTAGATTCATTTTTTTACTCCACTCAATACAAGTCAATTTACCATGCTGTAAAACCACCATCGACAAGCAGCTCAGTTCCGGTTACGTAGGCTGATGCCTGTGAGGCCAGAAAAAGCAGCGGGCCATAAAGATCTTCAGCGATTGCCATTCTCCCCATGGGAACGCGATGGCAGAATTTGCGTTTGAATTCTTCATCCTGACCGCCCAGCACCCCACCCGGCGACAGCGCATTCACCCGGACACCCTGAGGTGCCCAAAGTGTGGCTAAATACCGGGTCAGATTGATCACCGCGGCTTTGGACGCACCATACGCCGGCGGCTTGAGAAACGGCGGGTCCCCGGGGATGTGATCGTAAAACCGCCCATCAGGGGAAACACCGGCATAGAGTGAGCCGATATTAATAATCGATCCCCGGCCTGCAGCGGCCATCCGCCCACCAAAAACCTGGCTGACGAGAAAGAGCCCCAAGAGTATTGACTTCAAATATTTCCCGGTTTACCTCCAGGGGTATCTCTTCTAGAAGATATCCTTTTGCACCGTTGGCCGGAGGACTGTCGATGCCTGCATTATTAACCAGAATAGTGGGTACCCCAAAGGCGGCCAGACAATTGTCACATACAGCCTCAAGCGACTGACGATTCCTGACATCGGTACGGTCAAGCTGCAGACGGCTTCCATCAGGGCCCGTTCTGCAGCCTGGCGAAATCTTCTGAAATCTTTGCTTCCGGTAAGTCAAGGGCGTATACCGATGCTCCCGCGCCGAGCAGGGCTTCTACCCAAATCGGCCCCAACTTGCCCATGGCACCGGTTACAACGGCAATTTCATCTTTTAAATCGAAAATATTTTTCACCATACCGCCTCTGTCTATTGCTCCGACCCGTTTAAAACGTCAAAAGTGATGCCGTCATCTTCCTGCATTGCTGCACGGATTACCCGACCAATCACCTTATCGATTTCATATGGCTGCACCCCATCACCTGGAGACTTGATGGCAATGTCTTCGCGCCGTATCATATGACCGGCCGGCAGATTGCGGGCACAGACCAGTTTTTTGCCCATCTTGGTAATCGGGTTGACCTCGCTGGGATACACCTTCTTGACGCCATCACCCATAGCGACTCTTGTGCGCTGCAGGTCTCTGACCAATTTGCGAAAACCGGTGGGCTCCAGTGAAAAAGCATGATCCGTGCCTTTCATGGTATGGTTTAAGGTAAAGTGCTTCTCGATCACCCGTGCGCCCAGCATATAGGCCGCCACTGACATAGCGATGCCGTTGTCATGGGAGGAAAGGCCTACAGTACAGGTGGGAAAACGTTCACGGAAGGTTGTAATGACATTAAGATTAAGTTCGCTGAATTCCGCCGGATAACCTGCGGTGCACTGGAGGATACAGAGCTGTTGATTTATCGGCATGATTGCATCATAGGCCCGGTTGACATCCTCCATGGTCCCCCCGCCGGTACTGAGAATCATCGGTTTTTGAAATTTGGCGACATGGGTGAGCAATGGTATATTTTTCAGATCACCCGAGGCGATCTTATAGATCGGCATATCGAGGTTGGCAAGAAAATCGGCGCTGTTGAAATCAAAGGCGGTGGCAAACATGGTCACCCCGATTTCACGTGAGTATGCTATCAATTCCTTATATTTATCCAGACCAAACTCGAGAAATTCCCGATGCTCCCCGTAGGTTTCACCATAGCTGTTGGGATTGTCGTAAGGCTTGTTATATCCGGCTTTGGTAAAAAGACTGCGATTGTCTCTTTTCTGTAATTTTACCGCATCGGCGCCACACTCTTTGGCCACTCGAAACATTTCCATGGCAGTTTCGAGTTCGCCCTGGTGGTTGTGTCCAATTTCAGCAATGGTGTAGCAATCACTGCTATCCTGAACGATTTTGCCATCTAATGAAAGTTTACGCATGATTTTCCCTCTTTGGACAAATTTTATTTTTTACTGCAAAATTATCTGATCGTTCTATTTTTCATGGGTTTTGCCTGCAAACGTCACAAACAAACGGATTATCTAGCAGATCCCCCTGGCAGTCTTAAAATAGTGTTTTCAATGGCTCTGGAAGTCTGCAACTTACTCCTCCAGACGGTGCTTTTCCAACCAGTCACAAATTTCACGCACGGCACCATAGCCTCCGGGACGGCTGGTGCGGTAAATTGAGTGGGCGATAACATCCGGATGGGCATCCTGGACGACAATGGGCAATGCAACGCAGGTAAGACAGGGTAAATCGTTGATGTCATTTCCCACGAAAGCAACCTCAGCGAGGGAAATACCTAACTCTTCAGCGATATTTTCCAGGGCGGCACGTTTATCATCGCAGTCCTGGACACAGCGGATTTTCAGTTTTTTCGCCCGGGCGGAGACTACCGGATTGGCTTCGGTGGAGATGATAATGGTTTCAATTCCCAGCTTTTTCAATTTTTGCAGCCCGAGGCCATCGCTCCGAAAACAGCGCACGGCCTCGATACCATTTTCCAGGACATACACCATGTTATCGGTGAACACCCCGTCAAAGTCAAAAGCGACCAGGCGAATTTTAGCAATGAGATCTTTCAATTATTTCACTTCTCCTGTTGCAAATCTTATCAAGGACCTACCGGCAGGTTTTCCCTCTTTGCCAACCATGTATACATTGGTGTAGCAAACGACAGACCTGAGCCGACGCTTTACATCAAAATCGATTGATGGAAAATCGCCATGATTGCAATTTTTCCGCTAATTTTTTGGCAGGGTTTCACAAATGGACGCTTTGCTTGCCGGGTTGAAGAAAATACCTGCTTCATCCGGTGAGGTGATAAGTAATTGTTTTCTATTGGTCCTAAAAGAATGGCTTTCCAGCCACAAATTCATTGATCTGACAATTCCAGATTACAATTTTCTAACCGGAACAGCGTAATTTTGCAATTTTTTTCCACTTCTGCTTCATAGGCGCAGAATCACTAAATCTCATTAAAATTCAGTATTACCTGACTTAATTGCAGCTCTTGCGCCCTACTGGGCAGGACAGTGACGATACCTCACTGCGCATATCAACCGTGCATATAAGCTGAAAGAAAGCTATGGCATCAGGTGAGGCGATTTTGCCAGCGCCAAGACGCCCTTTCTTCTACAACATATTCAAACCAGAAGCACGAAAAAGTTTTCCATGTGGAGGAAGATCAGGCTTAGGCACTCCGTCAAATACCCTTTTATAGAAAAAACTCATCGCGCACCGGGAAGACAGCGATACCGATTGGCGAAATCACCGCAGCTGCCATCCATCCTTCAGGCTCCCTTGGCAGCTGTATTGCCTGAAAATCATTCTATGTCAGGCTGACAATTGGATAATCCATCAATTGTCCCCTTGACTTTAGCATTCTGAGCCCTTAAAAAAAATAAAGGAGTTATACCAGTAAAATCCTTTATTCAAAACGTTCACACACCTATCAATTTAAAAGCTGGAGGGGAAGAGAATGAATACACCGAGTAGTCACTGCCCTGGGTTTGAATCCTTTCGAAACCTTAAATCGTTTCTCTGTAAATGTCCTCAATGTGGTGCAGAAAAAGAAATTTTTTCCGATGAGTTCAACCGGGAACATATCTGCCAAAAATGCCACCAAAAAATTGATTTCAAGCAATGTTCCTACGAGGGTGGTGCATCTGACGAGACGCACCGTTAATTCTCGGTATCCGCATTTGGAATGACATACTGGCTGCTTTTTGCCATCCATGCGGCTTGCGGCTCTTTGGCAGCAAGTTGGAATTTTTTCTGGAAATGTTCACGAGTGGCGGGAATGTTGCCAGGTGTCTACGAGGTTACGATCAAACCTAGCCACTCGACCTGGCCAGGCAGCATTAGACAAATTTGGAAGTACAGATATTTCCCTGACCTGCCAGCTGCCGGACAACAACGGGCAGCTGGCAGGTAATATAAAAGAGTTTTATCTTAATGATTACTCGCTGAACTTACACCATGATACCTGGCATACAGGTCATGCAGTCTGCGGCGCATGTTTCGTAATATCCGTGAATAGTCATCGGCTACATCGACGACAATCGTTGCAAAGAGCTAGATCTGCCACCAACGGCAGATGGTCTGAAGCTACACGGCTCAGTTTTGAGGAGTGTGTTCGTATTGTGGCAATTCTATCTGCAGGCCGAACCAGGATACGATCCAATTTAAGAAAAGGCCTTCCCGCCGGGAAAGTTGCCGGGGAATCGGCCGTTGCAAACCGTCGTTGCAGTGCGCGCAAGGGACGCCCCCAGGGGAACCATTCATTCAAATCTCCAAGAAGAATGGACATATCGGCCTCTGCTGCATTAACTATTTTCAGTAATTTATTAAGCTGCTGGTGTCGCTCCTGGATACCAAGACCAAGGTGGGTCGCCCACAATGCAATAGTCTGACAAGAATGTTTTACAACAACTTCAATCACACCACGAGGTTCCCTTCCCTGCACACTGATATCAACTCGATTAACCGCAGAAATCGGCACACTTGACAGGAGAGCATTGCCATACCGCGAGCCGGCTATACTGAGCGTAAACCCCTCAACGGGGTTCATATCTGTTGCTGCCGCGAGATAAGCCAGCATATCATCCGATATTTCAGGATGTGAGGTGACCTCCTGCAAAGCGACAATATCGGCATTTATTTCATTAAGAACAGCAGCGATACGCCTGGGATTCTCAACACCGTCCCGTCCTACGCACTGGTGGATATTATACGTTGCAATTCGTAGACCCATCAGGAGCCTTTTAGCCTGTTGCTTAGATAAATATCGTTGCTTTATCCATTTACGAAAACCAACCAGAGTGATACCGAAGACGACAACCACTGCAAACAAAGCTGCAAAGGTTGAGATGTCTGGCTGACGCAGAGATTCAAACAGCCGGTCAGCAACAAAAGATATTGCTATAATGCCAGGAATTATGCCTATAATGGTACCTATAAAAAAATCCCGCAAGGAGATTGCTGATACTCCAGCTACGAGATTGATCAGTGAAAAAGGAGCCACTGGAATAATCCGAAAGGTTATGACCGCCATGAGGCCAGACTTTGAAAGCCGCTGATTCACCCGATTAATAAGACTGCCCGAAAACCGGCTGACAATATTTTTACCAAGAACATGACCAAGCAGAAACATCATCACTGCACTGAGTGTTGCACCGAGCAGCGCGTACCACCCACCCCACCAGGGTCCGTATACTATTATGGTTGCCATGATCAGCAAGGTGACCGGAAATGAAACCAAGACCTAAAACAACATAAGCCAGAGGAACCAATACAGGACTGAATGGATGGGCCTCGAGCCACTGGGCAGACTCTGTTACTGTTTCAATATTGAGATATTTCGCTAAAGGAGTCCAGCGCCATATCGCTGCAAGCAACAGCACTGCAGCAATCATAACGAAAATTTTCAAAAAATGTCGGTAGGCTGGGCGCTGGCTTTCCGGGCTGATAAAGTATTCCAGGAATTCTTCAGGTTCGATTGGTTTTTCCGGGTCGAGAAGTTCTGACTCGGGCAGCCACTGATCTATTTTTTCCTCTATTTCCCCTTCTAATGGTATAAGAGTGCGGTCTCCTTCGCGCAGGGAATCGATCGCTTGTATAAGCGAACCAGAGTCAGCAACCGCTTCAGCCACTTCGTTCTCCGAAACTCCAAGATGCTCTGCCAGCAAACGATTACGAAAAGATGCTATAGTTTTAGCAGTTTCCCCTCCCTCTTCACCCAGCAACGGAAAGATCACACTCTGAGTCAAGGCCGAGCGATCTGTTGCTGAGATTTGACGAACCAACCCGGACGAAACAGTCATCAATCACCATTACCTTTGCATGGACCATAAGCGTTACGTCAGGATTCAACGCCAGTTGCGGGATAATAGATGCGCAGCCGGTCGTGTACATCGGCCTCCCGCAGGGTGCGCATTATCCTGTCACGGAGCACATCCATCGTATGCTGTTCCAGCCAGCCCCCTGTCTTTAATGGCAGAACCATTACGACCTCAGGACCTTTTTCCTCACCCAGGCGCTTTTCAATGGCCTTTCCTATTCGATAGGAACTAAGGTACTGGTTCTCAATGTAAATAGAGCTGCGCGCCCTGGCAATACTGTCCAGATAAAGACTTTCAACCTCCCGAATTTCCTCATGTTCTTTATATTTTGGCAGGGTTCGGCTTATCGCGACGGATATTTTTTTAAAATCAGGCGTGACACTGGCCGGCCAGGGGTCAGCCACTTTTTTTTGATCCACCTCCAGCGGCATCTCCCCACAGGCCCGATACCAGCGCTGTCGAACCAGTTGCCCAAGTGCCGCAGCAGCCTCGCCATCAACCATCATCTGTACATCATGAAAAGGTGGATATGGTCTTACCGTCAGGATCAATACGCCGCTCATCGTCCGGCCGATGCTGCGAGGTATCCCAGCGCCACTTGCTGATATCAAAGCCGCCGGAAAAAGCTACTGCATCATCAATAACGACTATTTTCTGGTGCTGGGATGCACCGACAGGGTGTTCACCGTCGAGACAAAAATGAATATTTTTATGCGTCCGCCATTTTAATTTGTAGCGTGGAAAAAATTCACGCTCCATGGCGTAAATCATGGCAAAATCCCAACTCAGAAGATAAATATTGAGTCCCTGTCTTTTTCGTGCCAGATAATCGAGAAACTTTCCCAGAGTCTCCGGATACTCGTTGCTTTGGCCACTGCGCAATCAGGCGCAAACCGCTGTGCAGATCCCAACCGACAATGATGATCGACTGACTGGCCTGTTGCATTGCTTCATGCAGAGCCGCAAAATAGGCTTCCCCGTCAACCAGAATTGAAACCCTCCCGGCAGGTTTCACCTGCCAGCAATTTTCTTGTGGTGTAAATATTTTTTCCACTGTCAATCCCGCAAATCGTTATGGTTACGGCTAACTGATACCGCCAATTATCCTGTCTCCATCGACAGAACCGGCCAGAGAGCAAAATCGCTGTTTTTCTTATACCCCACCCCGACTGCTCCTTTCACCAGATACAGTACATAGGCCCAATCGGCTTCAAATCCACTGGTGGTTGAGGACCAGTAGGACTGCTGAATATCAGTAAAAGGGTGTTCTGAGGGAGTGCCGGACTATGAGATGACGCATCGACCAGACTCTCCAGCTCATTGATGGTCGGCAACCGCCAGGGCAGTCCGGTCTCCTGGGCATAGCAGTCAATTGTTGTCAGAGCTTCCATCCAGGTGGCATTGTGTTTGCCTAAACTTCCATGGGCATGCCAGATAAGGCCTGTCAGCTCATCCAATATGCCAAGTTTTAACGGGGTAAAACGGGGCCTGGGCCAGGCAGCCCCCATAAGAAGCGATGCATCCTGCCTGCTCTCATCACAGGATATTATCGAACCTTGTTCATCGTAACACTGTTCTGCTCCAGTACAGGCCAGGATATCGGAGCGGCCGCAGACCGGCCAGAACCAATAATATCCGTCCTTATTGCCATAAAACATTCTGCCGCCTTCAAGGTGCACATACCAGGCGTACCGTGTGGCAATAGCCGCGGTAGTGGATGTCCAGTACCAGCCGAGAAAGACATTCTGAAAGGGATGGCCTGACGTGAGTGCCGGTTTTCTGGCACTATGGTCAATAAGGCTTCTGCAATTCACGTCGATTCGGCATACGCCAGTCGCTTCTGCCATATCGTGTCTCACGATTCATCTGTTCGACAAACTCCAGCGCTTCCTGCCAGCTCAAAGGATATTCGGAGAGACAACTGTTTCTGGTCCAGATAAGATCCGTGGCCCGGTCTTGCACCAAATCATCGCTCAGTAATTCAAACCGTTTTGCTGGCCAGTTTATTGCAGAATCATCAAGCTGGTATTCGCCATCCTGGCCCGATCCCGCGGCAGTCGATTTGCTGGCCGTTTTCATCGTAGCACCGGCGTTGACCAGTCGGGAGAATGTACCTGGAATTCATTATCTCCTCCTTGTTGTGAATTTTTGAGGGGGAGACAGAGTTACACCTTTTACCTCTCGGCAAGCCATTCAACTCCTGTCAATATATCTCTCAGATTTAGTGGTTGAACATATCGATTTCTTTACTAACAAATTATGTGGTGTATTTTATATTAGTCATGATGCACGAACAAATACATACATTGAAGACAGCATATCGGTCGATTCACTACGGTATTATCAATAGAATTTATTCTGAAGATTGATTGCAAAATTCTTTTTTGCAGGCTAAATCCAGGTAAAAACTGGCTGAGAGCACACTTCTTCTAACCCAGGAGACAATTGATGGAAAAATTTGATGTCATTATTATCGGGACCGGCACGGCAGGGCAAACTGCAGCATTCGATCTGGCAGCAGAAGGCTACAATGTCGCTATTATTGAAAGCACTGATACTCCCGGGGGGCGTGTGTGCCCTGCGTGGTTGTCAGGCTAAAAAATACTTCTATGAGGTTGCCGAGCTTGTTGCCCGCAGCCACCACCTCCTCGGTAAAGGAATTGCGACAGCACCCATCGCCGACTGGCACCAAATTTTGGCCGAAAAAAATTCCTTTACCAAAGAAGTCCCGAAAATACGATTAATAATCTCAAAGGAAATGGCATCACATATATTAAGGGAAAGGCAGCTATTTGTCGATGAATCAACAGTCGCTGTCAATAATGTCAACTTTACAGCAGACTACTATGTGGTTGCCGTCGGCGCAAAACCAACGAGCCTGCCTTTTGAGGGAAATGAATACATGATAACGAGTGATGATTTTCTCGAGCTGAAAACCTGCCGGAACGTATCGCTTTTATTGGCGGTGGTTTTATTTCCTTTGAGTTTGCCCATTTCGCCGCGCGTCTGGGTGGCAGCAAAGGGGATATACATATCCTCGAAGCCGCTGAGAGGGTGTTGTCACCTTTTGACGGCGACATGGTCGAGCGGCTGGTAGAGGCATCAGAAGATGAAGGCATCCGCATTCATACCAATGTTTCTATCGTATCCATAAAAAAGAGTGACTCGGGTTATACAGTTGTATTTAAGTCAGGTGAAAATCTGGAAGTGGATATGGTCGTCAACGGCGCAGGCCGCACACCAAATATTGACGCATTGAACCTGGAAGCAGCAGGGGTTGATTATGGAGCAGAGGGGTATTGGTGTCAACCACAATATGCAAACCACCAGCAACAATATCTTTGCCGCCGGCGATTGTGCAGACAAGCCTGCAGCTTGCACGAGTAGCCGACATGGAGGCTCATGTTGCAGCCAAGATCAATTATTGGATCAAAAGAAGGAGGATCACCAACCAGCATTGACTACAGTACAACTCCGGCGGTTCTTTTTACCTATCCGCAGTTGGGGATGGTGGGAAAAACAGAGGAGCAGCTCAAAGAAGAAAACATCAAATACTGGAAAAGTTATGATCACCATTTGAGCTGGCCGACCTATCGTCGAGTTGGCCTGAAACATGGTGCCTTCAAAATTTTGGTCGACGAAGATGATCACATTCTAGGCGCCCATTTTCTCTCGGATAACACCACGGGCCTGCTCAACACCTTTAAACAGGCAATGATCGACAAAACGCCTGTCGCCGAACTGCACAAAAACAATATTATGTCCCCTTATCCTTCACGAGAGAGTGATATCGTCTATATGTTGAGCCCGCTTATTGAATGATACAACACCTATCGGCGTCATACCTCCTTATAGTTCTCCTCTGCAACCTGTAGACAAAAGTCTGCCTACACATGATCCACGTTTGTACAGATCGGTAGGCAGACTTTTTATCAAGAGCCACCGTATCGCAGATTACATCTTTGCTCTTTTTATCCAACGTTATTCTCCTGGCCACATGACTTACACACAGGCTTAGAACTCTTTTCCCTCTATATTCTTTTTCAGCTGTGCGATTTCAAGACCAAGTGAAACACATTGGTGTCCATTCCATGCATTCGTCCGCCTCCGGGAGATCCAGATAATGTTTAAGTTTATGTGAATCTTTCTTCCAGGTCGACCACCCAGGCCTTTTTGTCATCATCAAAATTTACATCTATATCTATGCCACATACGCCAATATCCGGATAAATTTCAGTTATTTTGGTGCATAATTCTTCTTTGTTATACATAGCTTTCTCCTTGTTTATCCCGACATATTTCAGTCCTTGATATCATCTGATCATCCTCCTGTCTGGATTCGGCGACCAAGCAAATGATATTTTGACCGGAATCACCTAAAACCAAGACAACCTTCCAAGTCTGCACAGTAATGATCATCTCTGCATGGCAGCAACCACCGGGGCTTTACTCAATAGATAAGAATTATCGCTTGCTTTACTATGCCCCCGGCCCTCTTTTCTCATTTCCCGTAAAAACTTCAGGAGGGCAAAAGGATCGTATGTTTAATTTCAAGCGGATGTATCATCCCCTCCAATGGGTATTATCAGTGTGGGTATAGTCGATTGACGAATAATCTTTTCAGCCACTGAACCAATCATAAAACGAGAAAATCCAGTTCGCCCATGCGTTGCCATAACGATCAAATCAATATTTTTTTCTTGAGCAAATTCATTTATTACATCAGCAGTGATGCCAATTCTAACCTCAGAGTTGACTTTGATTTCCTGAGGAATCTTTTGGGCAACCACCTGCTGCAAGTTCGTTTTCCGCGTTCTTTAAAAGCTCCTGCTGATACAGCGGAACATCAAATCCCTTGATGGCCATTGGTGCAAATTCTGACCCTGTTACGAGAGGAGGAACCTGTTGCACAACCTGCAGGGCATATAAAACGGCATTAAACTTCTGCGCGATCTCAACCGCAACTTCCAATGCTTTAAAAGATGATTCACTCATGTCAGTCGGCCATAATATTGATGTAACTGGAAACATTTTTCCCTCTCGATAACAAATCTATTTACAGATAATATCACCAACCACAAAACCTCTCTTAATGGTCTCGGCCTGTCCGTTCTCCTTTATTTTTCCATACTTAGCGTCTTCAGAAGCAGGATCGACAACTTGAAATTCATCTCGTCCATTTTGGTCTCTTCTATTTTTTTCATCCAGCATTTGTTCTAAATGCTCAAAGGTTTTTTTCAATACCTTGTTTGCTGTCAGATTTCCCATATGCTGTCTCCTGGTTTTTGGTCATACTCCATATATGCCTCTTCGAACACTTCTACTGCCCAAGCTCATTAATAAATGTTCATCTTTATAGTTGGTTAATGCAATTCTCTTGCCCGTTTAAGTACTGCGGTTGTTACCTTCTTCATTTCTTGCGAAAAAGGTCACAAGAAATGAAGAAATCAAAAAATTCGTGTAATATCAGAAAGATCAATCCTTGCCCATTGCTGGGATACTTTTAAAAATAGAGAGCGATCACCAATAAAGAAAAAAATGCTTAGAGTCCTGCTCGAGAGGACATTGTCCGGTCCAACAAGACTCATCTGCAACTCTCAATAACTGAGGATGCAAAGGGATTACAGTAAAACTCGCAAGATTTATTGCTACTTCAGTCTATTCCTGGTGAGTCAATATGTATTCTGTTTGCCTTTGATTATTCTTGCCCAATTTCAGATCTGCACTTTGGGCATGAAAATGTATTTATTGTTATCTTTTCCTGACGCAGAACCGATGCTTTATGGTGACTTGGAAGACAAGAGATGAGTAAAATGAGAATCTCATCCAATGCGATTAGAGTCTTGAACAACAAGACACTCGGCATGGTCAATAAAATTTCGACATAACATTTACTTAAAGAGCTTTTTCACCGCACCTGAAATAGTTTTTGTGGAGGTTGCCAAAACACACGCAGGAAGTAACTGTATAAAGAGAGGACTTAAGTTCTCCTGGATATAGATACCCGTCAGAACTGGGTATACCAATTGGGTATACATCAGGTGAAAATCTTGCAAGCAACCAAACGAGTGGACCATCGTGTGGGGATTGGTCCACTTGTGAAACCGGAAAATAACCTTGAAATAATTTATAATAAGGAGACGGTATGAAAATATTTATTACCGGTGGGCTCGGTTTTGTCGGTCGCCATCTGTCCACAGCATTGCTCGAAGACGGGCATCAGGTTACCGGCGTCGGGCGCAGCACGCAACCCTGCTGCGATGATTGAGCACCCGTCATTTACCTATCTCGCAGCGGATACAACGGAGCCCGGTAAGTGGCAGACCGGGGTGGCAGACCATGATATTGTGATCAACCTGACCGGAAAATCAATTTTCACCTACTGGACTCAAAAGGCAAAAAAACAGATTTACGACAGCCGGATATTGACCACCCGCAACCTGGCCGAGAGTCTTGCTGGTGCAGGAGACACTCTTTTTTTCAGCACCTCGGCCATCGGCTACTATGGTGATCGCGGCGAGGATGTGTTAACCGAGGACGAGCCGCAGGGCGACGATTTCCTGGCTGATGTCTCCGGGATTGGGAGCGGGAAGCCCTTAAAGCGCAGACGGATCAGGTCCGCGTCGTGCTGACCCGGTTCGGTATTGTTCTGGATCGCGATGGTGGCGCCATGGCTTCAATGATCCCGGCATTTAAATTGTTTCTCGGGGGAAGGCTGGGGAGTGGTCGACAATGGTTTCCCTGGATCCACCTGGATGACCTGATCTCAGCCTACCGATTCACCATAGCTCACCCGGAGATTGCCGGACCGGTGAACTGGTGTGCACCACAACCGGTGCGCAACCAGGAGTTGACGGAAACCCTGGCCCGGAAAATTAATCGGCCGGTGATGCTGCCGATGCCAAGGTTTGTCGTTAAAACTGTGCTTGGAGAATTTGGGGAAACCCTGATCTGCAGCCAGCGCGGCTGTCCCGCTGTTTTGCAGGATGCTGGGTTCCATTTCCAATACAGTGACATCGACAGCGCCCTGGATGAAATTGTCGGCTAGCAAAAATCAAGCAAGAGCCCACCGATACATGATCTCTCATGATAATACAGCGGACAGGCCAAGGCCGTCCAACGTCTGCGGCTATGGTTTGTCCGGGACTTTCTCGGCATAATCCGTGAGATGCGTTGGAGTTATGTTCCTCCGCTCATGGTCTATTTTGCCGCCGGCATCTCTGGATTCACCGGTATCGTTGAGAGTTTCTACGTCAAAGAGCAACTTGGCCTCTCCGCTGCTTTTCTTGCAGGACTTGGCTTCTGGGCCGGTCTGCCCTGGGCACTGAAAATGCCCATCGGACACCTGGTTGATCTCTTCTGGCGACGCAAGGCGCTGTTTGTTTATTTTGGAGCCCTGCTCATGGCGGTCAGTCTGCTCATCATGGTGGGATTAACCGGCTTCAGACAGGAGATGGAACAATTCTTCACCGCCGAGATCTGGTATATCATTGCCACCCTTCTCGCCCCGATTGGTTTTGTCATCCAGGACGTGGTGGCTGATGCCATGACGGTGGAGGCTGTGCCGACAATTGATGCAACTGGTCGGCAAATTGAAGAAGAACTGCTTAAACGCATGCATATAACCATGCAGACCCTGGGCAGAATTTCTATAATCGGCGGCAGCGCGCTGGTTGCCGGGCTTGGCGGTTGGCTGGCAAAAACCCTGTCGTACCAGGTGATGTATGAAATGGCCCTTGTCATTCCGGTAATTTCAGTTCTGGGTGTGACCCTCGGACAGGTCAACGTATGGCTGCGGCGCCGGCGTATGGCGCAAAAGGGGATCGCAGATGCCGATATAGATCAGTCGTTGCGGCAGGATGATGCGGCAACACAACCAAACTACCAGATCCTTGGCGGCAGTGCTGTTTTTATCCTGTTGAGTCTCTCCCTGGGCCTGTCAGAGTTTCCCTTTAAAAAAGAAGTTATTTTTTCAGGTTCTCTGGCAATCATCGGCTACCTCATGCGCTCAATCATGCTTGAGCTTGATCCTCTGAAAAAACGAGAAATTGTCGGCATTGCCCTCATAATATTTGTTTTCCGGGCTATGCCGACGATTGGTGCCGGGGCAAGCTGGTGGCAGATTGATGTCCTGCATTTTGATGAGGCTTTCTTTGGTACTCTGCGGCAGATCTCCTCCATTCTCGCTATTGTCGGCCTGTTGGCTCTGCGCAGCTGGATGAGCCGGAGACCGATTCCATATCTGGTGGTCTTCCTGTCGATTTATAGCAGTGTTATGATGCTGCCATTTCTCGGCATGTACTACGGTCTGCACGAGTGGACAGAAGCCCATCTCGGATTCGGCGCGCAAACCATTGCCATTATTGACACCATGGCTGACTCCCCTTTAGGACAGGTAATAATGGTTCCCATGCTTGCGTGGATCGCCAGAGAGGCACCGTCAGACCTGAAAGCTACCTATTTCGCGGTCATGGCCGCCTTTACCAACCTGGCACTTTCTGCTTCAAACCTGTTAACAAGTTACCTGAATCGAATTTTTATTGTTGAACGCGGCGACTTCAGTGAACTTGGACTCCTGATGCTCACTACGATGCTTATCGGTTTGCTTTTTCCGCTGCTCACTGTCCTGCTGGTTCGCTGCTGGCAGAAGACCTCGGTTAAATAGTGTTTCATTGGTTTTTCTGATTGTGTTTTACTTCGGCAAACCGGCCACGTTCCACTGCAAACGAAACAACAGTTTTTATGTCGTTTACTTCATATTCCCGCCATAAATTGCACAAGTTTCACGGCAACCTGTCGATGGATAAGAAAAAGATTCATATTGCGCCAGTACCGGACAAAATTCATTAACGATTCTCCAATACAGGCAAGATTTTTGCATGAGACATTCAGAAGGCGCGGACAGCAGCCTATGGTTACTGCCGCAAAGATAAAAATAGACAGAAAGGAGTTATAAGATGACTTCTCTTGAATGTATCGAATGGCAAACAAATACAGGATATTCTCTTGATTCTGCCCAGACAACAGGCAAGCCCGTTTTACTGGATTTTTACAACCCGCATTGAATAGGCTGTCAACAGATGGATGCAGTTACGTATCCAAAAGAAGATGTTGTCCGTTTTGTCAATAATTATCTCATTCCATTGAGGATTAATGTCCAGAATGGGCCAGTCCCGGAAGATTACCACTATTTCTGGACCCCAACTGTCGCTGTCCTCAGCTCCTACGGGAAAAGAAGTACAACGGTCGATCGGATATCTGGGATCGGATGAATTCATCGTCAGAATGCAGCTGGGAATTGCCAAGGTGCGTCTGGACACCAAAGAGTACGATACCGCAATGATTCCATTGAAAAGCCTGATAGAAACCTTTCCTGAAAGTAACTCGATACCAGAAGCCATATATTTCAGTGGAGTGGCTGCCTATAAAAAAAGCGACGATCCGGGTAAACTCAAAGAGGCCTATGAAAGACTGTTGAAAGAATATCCAGATGATATATGGACAGAACGGGCCTACCCATACCGTTTGATATAAAGGAGAGGTCTTTACAGTCTTCATAGCATCTTCACCCGCTCAACATAAACAGGAGGTAATTATGAATGTCAAAGAGAGCTATGTCCAAAAGGTTGAAGAACAACTCCAGGAATGGAAAATAGATATCGACAGACTCAAGGCCAAAGCGGAAAAGGCTGGAACTCAGATGCAAACTGAATACCATAAAAAATTGGATACAATAAAGGAAAAACAGGCTGCCGCAGAGATCAATCTCAAGCAACTGAAAGAAGCGAGTGAAGAGAGCTGGGAAGATCTTAAAAAGGGGTATGAAGAAATTCGCAACGACCTGAAAGAATCGATCGCCAATGTGCAAAGCTCCTTTAAATAATCCTGCCAGCTCTTAATCAATCTCCAGATGAATCTGCGCGCCAGACACCGCCCCTTGGAATGATTGGCATAAACAAAAAAAAGGAGGACCCAATGTACATTATGCGATTATTTATCATTTCTACAATAACACTTTTTCTTCCCTTCGCCCGTTATGGCAGCTAAAGATCCCTATACTGCCCCCAACAACAGCAGAATCACCCTGAACGGTACTGTTGTTGCCACATCTCCCACCACTTTTATTCTGGATTACGGAACCGGACTTGTCAGTGTGGAAATGGATGGCTGGGGCTGGTATCCATCGACATATGCTATTCTGGAGGGAGATAAAGTAACCGTTTACGGCCGCGTTGACGATGATCTTTATGAGGCAACTTCGATCGAGGCAGGTGGTGTCTATGTCAAAGATTTAAATACTTATTTCTATGCCAATGATACCGATGAAGAAGATGTGATCCCGTACACGGCTCCTCTCCACCCGGATAGAGGTCTTATGCTGCAGGGTACCGTAACCAAAATTTCAGGACGAGAATTTACCATTGACACCGGCTCAAAGAAAGTGAAAATTGATACCATCAATATGCCCTACAATCCAATGGACGACAAGGGCTACCAGAAAATTAAAGTTGGTGATTTTGTCCAGATAACAGGCAGGCTTGACGTGGATTTTTTTGAGAAAATGGAAATAATGGCCGAAACCGTAACAACTCTATTTAAAGATATCGCCAAAAAATAAAGGAGAAGAGGATATGGAAGGAAAAGGATATCATGAACCGGTGGACCAACTAAGCGAAGAGAGCAGGGATATGCACAGGGCGATCATGTCGCTCATGGAAGAGCTCGAGGCGGTAGACTGGTATAACCAACGCATGGAGGTCTGTCAGGACAGTGAATTGCGGGCAATACTCAAGCACAACCGGGATGAAGAAAAAGAACATGCCGCGATGGTCATGGAATGGATACGCAGAAAAGACTCAGCTTTTGACAAAGAACTCAAAGACTATCTGTTCAGCGAGAAGCCCATTGCCCATAAATAGCCATAACCAATTTCATGCACGGTCCGCTGCAAGACGAGATATCGGCCATGCAGCTGAACGGACATGAAAAAACAGGCGCAGCTCTCCATTATACTTAAGGGAGAACGCTCCCTGCTCCTCGGGCTTGGCCTCGCTCTTATCGTTCAGTCAGGAGTATCGATGATTCAGCCATGGCCGCTGCAGATCATCTTCGATTACATCATTCTGGACAAAGCCGTACCGGCGAACGTCATTGACACCTTAGGCAGGTACTGGGAGATGTTATCCCAGTACCTGCTGTTTATCATGGTGGCAGTTCTCGTTTCCATTGCGTTTATAAATGGTGTTGGTCTTTATCTGCACAACATTATTCTGACCAAACTCTCCCAGACAGTTGTCCAGAAACTGCGTCTCAATCTTTTCTCCCACATACTCAACCTGCCGGTGACCCACTTCTTTCGAACCGAACCCGGCGAAATTATCGAACGTATCACCACCGATGCTGATGACACTCAAAAACTCGTCGAAGGGTATAGCGTTCTCGCCTGTCGGAGTGTGCCTACTTTTGTAGGTATTGGAGTGATTATGCTCTGGGTTGACTGGCAACTGGCTCTGGTCACCCTGGGCATAGCCCCTGTTCTCGTCTGGGCTACCTATTATTTTGGTATTCGCATCAAGCAGGTCACGCGGAAGCGACGGCAGCATGAGGCCGATATTTCTTCACTCACCGAAGTGGCCACCAAAACCCATAAGTGGATCAAACTGCTCGGTCTGGAGGAAAATGAAATCGAGCGCATGGAAAAAGCCAGTCACCTCAGCCGGACTGCTGCTGTCGAGGCCAGCAGCTGGCAGGGGTATTTCACCTCTTTGACTAATATTGTCCTGGCTATCGGGAGTGGTGTGCTCATCTTATTTGGGGTAATGAGTATTAAAGCCGGACGGATCACACCGGGTGAACTGCTGGTGTTTCTCGGCTATCTGCAAAGCCTCTACAAACCAATCCGGGAATTCACTAAATATTTTATCAAAATCACCAAGGCGATGGCCTGCAATGAGCGCATTGAAAGCGTTATGGCCATAACTCCCTGCGACCTGGGGATCTGCGAGAATCCGGACGCTGAACCGTTGCACGGGTTTGAGCAGACAATAGAATTTGACCGGGTGTCATTTGGCTATGATGGCGATCATATCATCCACGATTTGTCTTTTGTTATTCAAAAAGGACAGAAAATTGGTCTGGTTGGCAAATCAGGTTCCGGTAAATCAACGATGTTGAACCTGATCCCGCGTTTTTTCGACGTCACCGCAGGAGAGATCCGCATTGACGGAACCGATATCCGGGCCCTGACCCTCGACTCGCTGAAGAAACAAATTGTTATGGTTACCCAGGAAGCAGTTCTTTTTCGTTCCACAGTCCGGGAAAATATTGCTCTGGGCCGACCAGATGCGATTCCGTCAGAACAGGAAATCAAAGATGCCGCCAGAAAGGCTAATGCCCATGACTTTATCCTCGAGCTTCCCGAGGGGTACGACACTGTTCTCAGATCCGGCAATACGCAGCTGTCCGGCGGAGAAACAAAACGTATTCTCATTGCCCGGGCATTTTTACGAGATGCCAATGTCGTACTTCTCGACGAACCAACAGATAGCCTTGATCCTGCCTCGGAGAGTCTCGTTATGGAAGCTTTCGACCGTTTGTCGGCAAACAGGACCCTGGTCGTCGCCTCCCATCAGCTCAAGGTAGTGGCAAATGCCGACACCATCCTTGTTTTGCAGGATGGCCGGTTAACCGAGCACGGAACCCATGATGAGCTGCTCAGCAAAAACGGGATTTATGCCGGGTTCTGGCGTGAGCAGATGGTTGTTTGAGAAGAAAAATCCGGCTTAGGGTATATTCATTTGCCTCAACCTGAACTTCTTCGAGAGGGATATCCTTTTCATTTCCCTCGTCATCAATTTTTCGTGCGGTCTTAGGGGCAAGTCCAAGAAGTGCTTTGATGGCAGCCCCGGTCTGACTCCAACTTTTAACTCCAGCACCTGACCGAACAAGATAAGTTTGACATTAACCGCCAGAACACGTACCGGTGCAGCAAGGCTGCAACGAACAAATAGACCAACCCTGGCTTACAGGCAAATATTTAGTCAGGTATTACCAAAGAAAATCACCTTTTCTATGGTATCTCATCGTTATTTTTAAAAGGAAATATTTCGGCAAATCATGAGTGGTAAACTTGACGAAAATATCTGGAATGATTAGCAGTTAGGTAGTTGCAGAATATTTTCCATATCTCCTGCAGCAGCCTATTTTATTGCTGTCCAATGCAGTGCAATAACATTTCTTTGCAGTTAAGTCCGTAAACTATTTATTATTAAAACCTCACACAACTGGAGAGAGTTATGGGTATTGAAGTTACTGGAGTTTTCAGCCTGCTCGTTCTTATTGCTGATATCTGGGCACTTGTGAATATATTTCAAAGTGGTGCAACGACAGGAGCGAAAGTCTTATGGGTTGTCCTGGTCCTTTTGCTTCCGGTAATCGGATTCATTGCCTGGTTTCTGGCCGGGCCGAAGTCCATTAGATAATCGGTTTTATAGCTAAATATTCATCGAACATTTCTGGAATGCCTTATACAGACTGCCGAATCATTTGATTGTTCAATGAAACAAACCACCCAGGACGGATAGATGAAGACAAAACTTATCAATTTATGGGTCTCCATGCGAGCCAGCTTCTGGTTTATTCCAGCGCTGATGGTAATAACGGCTACTGTTATGGCATTCAATTTTGTCACCATTGACAGGACTCTCAGCGCAGTCAGCTTCCGTTTTTATGGTTTCACCTATTCTATCAGTCCTGAAGGTGCGCGATCCATCTTAGCGACCATAGCAGGATCCATGATGACAGTTGCCGGCGTTACCTTTTCCATAACTATTGTCGTTCTGAACCTCGCCTCTTCCCAATTCGGTCCACGCCTGCTCCGCAATTTCATGGAAGACAGGAGTACACAGTTTGTTCTCGGCACTTTCGTTTCCAGCTTCATTTACTGTCTGTTTGTCCTCCGCTCGATAGAGACGTTTGCAACCGATACTTTTCGTTCCAAACCTCTCCGTCATCTTTGCTGTACTTCTCGCATTATTCAATGTTGGTGTGTTGATTTTTTTCATCCACCATGTTGCCACTTCTATTCAGGCAGATGAGGTTGTAGCTGAGATCAGTCGAGAGCTTGAGAATAATATTCGATCGGATCTTTCCCGATGAACTGAATTATGAAAGCCAAAATGAGAGACGACGGACCGCGCAACCAGTCGGAGGAAAAGAAGGATCATCATTATATCCATAACCTTGCCGCCAGCCACAGTGGCTACTTACAGGCTGTAGACACCGATGGACTTTTTCAGATAGCCAAAAAGAATGATTATTTGATCCATTTAGCAACTGCGGCCGGGACAATTTGTTATTACCGGCAGCACACTTGCTGATCATTACCAGTGAAGACATCTTTGATGTACAACTCATTGATCCGATTACCGATGCATTTATTATTGGCACCCAGCGCACCCCGGAGCAGGATGCGGAGTACCCAATTCACCAGCTCGTCGAAGTTGCTATTCGCGCGCTTTCACCCGGCATTAATGATCCATATACAGCAATAGCCTGCATTGATCAACTTGGTTCAAGTCTCAACATTCTGGCCAGAAGAGAATTCCCTTCGGCATATTGTTTTGACGACCAGGACAAACTCCGTCTGCAGATAAAACCGTTCACCTATTCAGGTATGCTGAATGCTTCCTTTGACCAAATCAGACAATATGGCAATACGAGTGTTGCGGTCACCATACGGCTCCTCGAAATGTTGACAATTCTCACCGCTCAAACCGGCCGTGCCGATCAACGCCAGGCAATACATCGCCAGGCAAACATGATTCTGCGCGGCAGCCAGAATGCGCTGCCTGAAGAAAATGACAGAGAGGATGTACGGCAACGATATCAATTGCTGCTGCGATGCTCTAAATGAATTTAACGATGAGATGGTCCATATGAGGTTCCGGATGGAGTATCGTTTTCTTAATTTTTCCCTGAAGATTTCTCCTTGTATCTTCATTGTCGCAGTAATGCTCCGTCCGGCAATGGGCCAGACAAGGAACGATGGCTGACGGCGATGCATCTTCTTCTGCCGACAAGAAGACTCAGGTAGCTGAACAGATCAATGTGCAGCCAATTGCCAACGACCAGGCAATCAACCAACGTCTTACCAACATTCTTCAGGCAACCGGATGGTTTTCCGATATAGCCGTTCAGGTCGACGAAGGGGTTGTCTTTCTCGATGGTCGAAGCTCTTCAGAGGACTACAGAATATGGGCAGGTAAATTAGCCGGCAAGGTGACAGATGTCGTGGCCGTAGTTAACCGTATTGAGGTCATCGAAGGCTCCCTCCTGGGATTTCTCTCCGGCAGTCAGTGAACTGAGCGATATCTGGCGGGGAGCACTGCAAAGTCTGCCGCGGTTCGGCATGGGTGCGATAGTTCTCCTTCTCGTTGGATTCATTGCCAAAATCACGACAGTTGGGCTGCGGAAAATTCTGGATCAGCGCTTAAATCCGCTGCTGCGCGATGTGGCTGCCCGGATCATCAGTATTCTTGTGTTTCTCCTTGGCTTTTATCTGGCGCTCCAGGTCGCCGGCCTCTCCTGGCTGTCCGCGACGGTTCTCGGCGGAACAGGCATTGCCGGTCTGGTAGCCGGAATAGCCTTTCGCGACCTTTTGGAAAACTACCTGGCGAGCGTCCTGATCAGTATCCGTAATCCCTTTCGTATCGGGGACCTGGTTGAAATCAGTTCACACCTTGGCATTGTTGAACGGGTGACGACACGGGGCACCGTACTCATGAATCAAGATGGTAATCACGTACAAATTCCAAATTCGATCGTTTACAAAAGTATTATTCGAAACTTTACGGCCAATCCCAACCGGCGAGAAACATTCGAGGTCGGAATCGGCTACGACAGTAAGGCTTCGCACGCTCAGGAAGTCGCTCTGAAAGTATTGAGCGGTCACCCGGCAGTGTTAAACGAGCCCGAACTCCTGGTGCTGGTAGACCGCCTGGGTTCGGCAACGGTGAACCTCAAAGTCTATTTCTGGTATGACGGCTCAATTTATAATGGACTGAAGGTCAAATCATCGCTGATCCGCCTGGTCAAGCAGTCGTTTGAAAAAGAGGGCATTTCAATGCCGGATGAGGCGAGAGAAATCCTGTTCCCGGAAGGAGTTCCTGTCCATATGATAGAACAGGCATCAGAGAGGCCTGCCGAAGAAATCATCGAAAAAAAATCAACTCCCCCGGTTGTTCGAGAAGAAGTAAGCACCGAAGCCGAAGGCGGGCTGGCGAGCGAGGAACTGCAGCTGCGCGACCAGGCCCGTTCGTCCCGTGTGCCGGAAGAAGGCGAAAGCCTGCTTAAAGAATAAACTGTGGAAAGCTGAATGGATTCTGTCTGGCGTTGCTGGATGAGTGCGTAGTTGAAGTGGCCGGGCGCTGCGATAAACTGCGCTAAGCGCCCGGTGAAAGATGACTAATATTTTTAGGATGATGAGGTGTCAGGTCAGATCTCGATTTCTATAAATCTCTACAGCAAGAATCAATTCGCCCTTCTTTGTGCACCATTTTCAGCACCGAGGTTTGAAATACTTCAGCCAAAGACGATATATCCATCTTTGGCATCGCATGAAAATACTCCCTTAATACGCTGTTGCCAACACCCGTGGACATAATCAGTATCTTGAATCATTCAGCATCAGGAGGTTGCCACATTCTCTGGAAGGGTAATATTTAACTCTAGCACTTCACAATCCCCTTCCCTATCCAACTGTATTTTAACCGCACCGTCTTCAACCTGAATATATTTTCGTACCACCAAAAGCAATTCTTCTTGCATCATGGGCAAATAGTCCGGCCCATTGCGGGTCAGCCGTTCTCTTGCAACAATAATCTGCAGCCGATCCTTTGCGACATTTGCGGAAGTTTTCCGGACACTACGGAAGTAATCTAAAAAACGCATTTGTTAGCTCCTGAACAGACGAAATTTATTGAAGAATCCTTTTCTTTCCACTTCCATGAATCGATGCATAAGGTCTTCGCCGAGCAACCTGCCAACTGCATCATCATAAGCCTGACCCGCCGTACTCTCGTTGTCAAGGATTACAGGGCTCCCTGCATTGGAGGCCTGAAGAACTGTCTTTGATTCCGGAATAACTCCCAATAGTGGTATGGCCAGGATCTCCTTGACATCTTCTACGCTGAGCATCTCACCTTTCAATACTCTTGAAGGTTCGTACCGAGTCAGGAGCAAATGCTCTTTCACCGGATCCATGCCCTGTTCAGCACGCCGGGTTTTACTGGCCAGCAGACCAAGAATGCGATCGGAGTCCCGAACCGATGAAACCTCTGGATTAGTTACCACCACAGCCTCGTCTGCAAAATACATCGCCATAAATGCGCCCCGTTCAATGCCAGCCGGCGAGTCGCAGATGATATAATCGAAGCTTTCCGCAAGCTCCGTTATGACCCTCTCCACGCCTTCAATATCAAGCGTATCCTTGTCGCGGGTCTGTGACGCTGGCAAGATGTAGAGGTTGTCTACCCGCTTGTCCTTTATCATAGATTGCCTGAGGTTTGATTCCTTGCGGATAACATTGATGAGGTCGTAAACCACCCGTCGTTCACATCCCATTATCAAGTCCAGGTTGCGAAGACCGACATCAAAGTCGATGACGACAGTTTTATAGCCTCGCATGGCAAGGCCTGTACCTATTGCCGCGCTGGTTGTGGTTTTACCAACGCCTCCCTTTCCAGATGTAATTACGATAACCGTTGCCATCGTCTTTTCTCCGAATTGAACATTATGTAAAATGTTAAATAAATGTATAGAATGATTAAATCAGGGGACTATCCGTTGAGAATCACAATGATTCAATATGTAAACGCTCCTGATCCAGAAAAATCTGCACAGCCGTGTTGCGTTTGTCCGCGGGTAAATCATCGTTAATGATGTAAAAACCAGCAATAGCCACCAGATCAGCCTGCAGGTCATGGCAGAATATTCTTGCAGATTCATTACCCTGAACACCCGCGAGGGCACGCCCCCGTAAGGTTCCATAAACATGGATATGGCCATCGGCCAGAATTTCGGCTCCCGTATTGACAGGGGCCAGCACTATCAGGTCACCACCTTGGGCATAAACCTTCTGCCCTGATCGCACCGGCTGATGTATCACCTTGGTTGAGGGCTGGATCGGTGGTGAAGGTTCAACCGTTTGAGCTTTCTCTGGCTCTGGCTGCCGGGGGGGGGGTTTGGGGGCTTGCCGCTCCGTTCCACTTGAGGGCCAGATAGCAATGTTCCGGGCCCTTGCTGCATACTCCAATGTCGTGGGAGCCCCGGTTATTCCGACAGGAACAAAATTATTAGCAATGAGCAGTCTGTTGGCGCTTTCAAGCCAGTCAATATCAACTTCTTCAGTGAGGTTTTCAAAATCCAGCATCACCGGAGCATTGCGGAAAAACGCCGGGGCCTGATGTGCCTTATCCCGGACTTGCTGGTTTAGGTCTCCCAGGTCTTTGCTGTACAATTCCAGCACCGTTAGAGAGATCATTCGCACCTTCAGTGCTGCCGCTTTCTTTATTGCCTTATCTTTCCCAAGAGTTGTCATTTCCCGCCTTTCAACTGCTTTCGGCCACCCTAAGCAATTGCATTTTCCAGGGTATCCTCTATTCGTTCATACTTCTGCACAACTCATCTCCAGGGCAATCAGACATTCAGAGACCGTCCCCTTGTGATTTCGTTTCGAGTCGATACTTTTACCTGTAATCCATGGTTGATTCAAGGACTATATTGCGTGCCACAAAAGGCAGCATTATTTCAACAGGGAGCTAATCAGTTAGAGAGCAAAGGGTAATGCCTGACTCAAGCTACTCTTGCAGGCAGACCCGTTAGTTTGAATATTGCCTTGCTATCTAAAGGTTGATTTTCTGCCCCTTTTGTTACTCATTCATAAATTATTGTATGCGTCATTTTCCAGGATCCTCATCCTGCGCAGGTGAATTGACAAAAGAAATGATCAAAGAGTATTTGCCTCATCACTTCGAACGTAACCCCAATGATAAATTTGATATTGATCCTTAAACAACTAACTGTTTCACCTGCCGGTATTGCTGGACTTTCAGTCCGCCATTCCCCCCATTCCTGTAGGTGTTTGTTTAGTTTATGGTACTGCAGGCAGGAACTGATAGCAGGTGATACTTTCACGGTGTACCTCCTTTTTATAGTAGTCTTTAAAAGGAGGTTTAGAACGATTGCCTAGATTGTGCAATTTTGTTGACAGGCATATGGAGTTACAATCTTATATTATCCTCGATTTCAAAAAGTCCCTTAGCTATATTGGATATTAACAGCGCATCGGAGTCCACATAGCTATGTATACCGTGCCTTGCCGCAAAAGTGAAAATACCTCTATTCGGTCAAAGTCATTCAACAAAGAAGTCAGCGCTGGCCATTAGACGGCCTTTGCCATCCTGCAATTCTACCCGCCAGGCCCCACTCATCGACTGGTTGATGACCTTGCTCGAATAACTGCGCCATCGATTGCCCCCGACGTTGACTGGTACTGTGACAATTCGTTTACCGCCATGCAGCCAGACATACTTGAACCGGCTACCCTTCTTATCGATGAGCTCGCTGTACACCCAGACTGCGGCACTTCCATCCGCAGTGAAACTGATTTCATTCAACTCACCCTTCGGTTCTCTATTCGAAACGGATTTAACAAGAAGAAAGCGCTTTACCGAAGGCTCAAGAATTTCAAGCTCTTTCAATTGGAAAGGGCTATTTAGCGTGTCGACTGTAAGCGTTGTGTCAGCACTGTCGGGGCTTTCTCCTTTGGCGGGCCAACGGTATGTTTTGAGGAATCTCTGCCTGAGGCTCAGAAAGCTCTTCATGTGTGGGAATTGCCAGCATCTCCTCAGAGGGCTGTGCGGCATCTGCAGGCCCGGAGTCTTCAAGATCCAATTCGTTAATCACCGTCTCTTCTACTGTTGCCTCGTTGGCTTGATCAGCGGTCGATAATTGCGCCAATTCTGGTGAAGGCGGCTCTGTTTCCAGGGGTTTGTTTTCAGCAAATTGTTGGGCTGGATTGTCCTCCGCGATTATGGCCTCATTTAAGAGTGGAGCCTGCGTGTCCTGTGAGTTGGAGCTTGAATCAGTTGTCTCAGCAACCGCTGGCGGTAATCTGTCTTCCTCTGCATGAGTAAAGGACCGAGGATCCTCCTCAATCTCCTGGTGAATCAGCTCTTCCTTCGGTCGCGTATCTTCCACCACTGCCCAGGCAGGGTTCTGCCACATCAATTTCTTCTTTGGGTGAGGAACCGAACCACCAATAAAGTCCATAACCAGCCAATCCGCACAGCACCAGGAATATGATCCCGGCACCGATGATACGATCCCAATGATAGACATAGTTTTGTTTCCTGGGTGGAGGTAGTGGTTTCCCGGACTGTTTTCGAGTTCCGTGTTTTTCGTTGGTATTTTTCATAATCAGATTAGTATTGGTTCGGGTAAACGAATTATATTTTTGTGTCCGAAAAAATGTTCACCCATACCCACCAAAAAAGCTCTTAGGTAGAGGACAAACAGTTCCGGGTTCAGCGACTTCAAAAACCGCCCGCCGCTGTTCGATCAGATCCGCAGCAGAAACAGAAAGCAGCGGCCTGCCACCGCAAGATCAGTGGTTACCCGATAGTTTTCTGGAAGTCACGGCTGCCTGAGCCAAGCAGGTCACCGGCCAGAGGCAGCAGTTTCTGCGCCAGACAACCAAACTCAGGTGGGTGATAAGTGGACGCTTTCTTCGGGCTCCCCAGAAAAACCCCTGCCAACAGAGAGGCATCCGATTCGATGCATTGAAACTACCTTTTCAAGACTACTTTCGCAATTTTTTTTTACACTGAAATCAATACCTGGCATTAGGCCAATGTCGTCAAGATCTTTTCCGCGAAAAACAGGCAAAAAATTGCTCCATTTCTGGTACCCGATAACATATATACTTTCGTATCTCCCCCAGCCCTGTCGGATATAGTGCGCTTTTTGTCGAAAAACCGGGAGGAAATTGGTCAAATAGGGCATGCTTTTTACAAATAAATGCATTTTTCACCTTTTTCGCCTCTCGCGTTGATAATAATTATTTTGTGCGCAAAATGGTGATCACCAGACATAAACCAAGGACGACAGAGAGCAGATAACCAATCACCCCAAGTGCCGGTAATCCGAAGATGAAAGGCCCAACGCCGGTTGTTATGATCATTGATGACCCCATTATAATGGCAGCGGTTATAATGCCGGTGGTCAAACGATTTGAAGAATTATCCAAGGCATTGATAAGGTGTTCAAGTTTTTCCAAGATGAAAGATGAAGCTCAGCTGCCCGCCCTCGATCTTTTCTATTATCTGCAACAATTGGCGCGGCAGTTCACGCTGCATGGACAAGAAATTTGACAAGATGTTTCTCAGGTTCCGCCAGATCACCCCTGGCCTGTATCGCTCAAGTGCCAACCGGTGGACACTTCCCTTCAGTTCTTCGATAACGTTCAACTCCGGAAAAACCAGGCGGGCTGACCCTTCGGCTGTCACCAGGGCTTTAATCATAACGACCATATCAGTCGGCAGCCGCAGATTATGGTCACGCAGTAGGGCCAGCAGACTCCGGAGCAGCCTGCCTATATCCATGTTTTTGATGGGGTAATGCGTAATAGCTGTCGAGTAGAGTAAGCAAGTCCCTCTCCAGAGAATTTTGATCCGGAGTCTTCCACTGGTTTTGCATAATTGTAAAAATATTTTCGCTAAACCCTCACTGTTTTTGTCGACTATGGCGGTGAGCATCTCAATTAACATGAAACGGTCCCGCTCTGTCAGTCGACCGATCATTCCCCAATCAATAATGCAAAGCCGCATATCATCGCCCACCAGAAGATTTCCAGGATGCGGGTCGGCGTGAAAAAAACCATCTTCAAGAATCTGCTGTACGACTGTCTGCAGACCCTGCCTGGCAATCCGTTTTCTGTCGTATTTGGCTTCGCTGAGAATTTCTTTGAATTTCACCCCTTCAAAGAATTCCATCACCAGCAATTTCTTCGAACTGTATTTTGCATAAGGGGCAGGAATATAAACTTCCGTCTGCTCAGCGTACGATCTGGCGATATTGTTATTATTCAGTTCCTGATTGAAATCGAGCTCCTGCATCATTGTACGCCGAACAGTCCGGGCAAGTTCCGGCAGATCATAGCTGTGTAATTCTTCAAACTGCTCATTGAAGAAAACTGCAGATAGAATCAAGGATGTCGAGATCGGAGACTTATATCCTTGAAAATGCCCGGGCGCTGCACCTTCACCGCAACGACGGCTCCATTTTCTTTTAATATCCCCTTGTGCACCTGGGAGAGGGACGCAGCCGCCACCGGTTTGTTGTCAAAGAATGAAAAAACCTCAACAATTGGTTTTCCGAGACATTCTTCAATAACCGTGATTATGTCTGCAGATTCGACTGCGGGAACATTGTCCTGCAGTTTTTCCAGCTCACGCAGTAACTTTTCCGGCAACAGATCCGGCCTGAGGCTCATAATTTGGCCAAACTTGATAAACGTCGGCCCTAATTCCTCAATGACAATACGAATTCTTTCATAGAGTCCGAGACTGGTATCAACCGTTCCTATGCTGTGCAGAAAATCCGCGCCGGGAAGCTTTAACCGGTCAACGACTTCGTCGAAGCCGTATTTAGCAAGGATGCTGACGATATCTTTAAAACGTTTCAACTTCTTAATGTCATTAAATTGCATGGAGACTGTCCTGGTTCAATTTATCCGCTTCTGCTCATCTTGAAAAAATGCGATTCCTTTGCGGTTCTTGCTGCTTTGCGATATTTATTGCGGAATAAAGGGGATGAGTAAACCGCCAGTTAACCAGACAATAGCCATGATAGTCAAGCCCCGCAAAATCCAATCGGTTAAAGACGCTGAATCGCTATGATCGTGTTCATCGGATTCTGATATGCCGCGCCGCCACAGCCAGACCATGCCGGCTGAGACAATTATGAAGAATATATTTAAGAAGGAAACCATAGTTGAGCGCGAAATGATCCTGCTGCACTGGCGATTGTCCGCTTGCCACCTGGGGGAGTAAATCCAGTGCCGCCAGACCATAGTGCATGACAAGAGAGACAACCACGAGACCACTGAGCAAAAGCGCGAGAATATAAAGGGCCATCTTCCAACCATAATAGACCGCATTGATTCGGAGCACCGGCAGGACGACGAGATCTGAAAAGATAAAGGCCATCACTCCGGCAAAACTGACCCCATGGCCATACAGCACTGCCGCAAGGGGAATATTGCCCATCGAACCGATAAAGGTAAAAAATGCGACCACCGGGCCGACCAGAGTCTGCGCCAAAACAGCCAGAAAACCCGGATTTGCCCCCTGCTCACCGCCTGAGCCCATGAACAGCACCTGGAAAAAACTTTCCGGGATAAAGGCAGATATGATCCCCGCCACGGTAAACCCGATAAGCACGTCTTTCCAGACCATACTCCACTCCATAACATAGGTCTGGCCAATTTCCTGCCACCCCTGCCAACTGGCGATTTTTGCCTGCCAGTCAGGTGAGTCCTGCGCTTCATCTTCTTGGTTTTCATCCAGGTGTTCGCGTGCCTGTTCTATAAGTTTTTTCGGATTGGTCATGCTGACAAACAACCAGGCAAAGGCAATGAGCAGCAATCCACCGATGTATTCGCCAACAACAAATTGCCAACTGAGAAAAAGAGCGATGACAATTCCCAGTTCAATAACCAGGTTGGTCGACGACAGCATGAATGCCATCGCGGGGACAAAGCCAGCGCCCTTTTGAAAAAGCGCACGGGTAGTAGACAGGGCAGCAAAGCTGCAAGAACTTGATATAAATCCAAAGAAAGTCCCCAAAGCTATACTTTTGGGACCGGCCTCTCCCATCATTTTCTGCATCCTGGTTCTCGTCACCAGAACCTGAATCAGACTGCTTATCAGATAACCGAGGGCAAAGGCCCACAGTGCCATCCAGAAAAAACCGGTACTGGTCAGTGCCGCCTCATGCCATAGTTCGAGAATATGGTTCATAGTTGTCCTCCCTTGGGGGGTTGTTTATATGTACACCGACCAGTATCAATTCATGAAATAAGCGCGGGCTGACGTTCAACTTTATCAGGTCATCTTCACTCTGGCCGCCTTGATGGCATCCTCTAAACGTTGCTGCAGGTCTTCTATTTCAGCTTTCAAATCACTTCGGTCTACTGCCCCGCTCTCCTCAAAGGCGGCAAGTTTTTCCGCAACTGCATTTTCTTTTGCCACGAGTTCTTCGACAAGCTTAAAATATTCCTTCTGATAATCCTGGTCGGCCACCTTGGCAATCATCCTGAGTTTTAAAATTTCGGCATTCCAGTCGCCTATCTTCTTTTCAATTTCACTGGCAAAATTATTCTCGTCAATCATTACATACTCCTTTCTGTGACTACTCTGCTCTGCGGCAGTCTATCTATCCATTAATTTGATTTATAAAATATCAGCAGAACCCTGACTGTATTAGCTTGAGTTTTTTACCCAAGTCCAGGCGAAAGAGGTATTCTTCCTGGTGGCATTGTAGCTGTTGTAGTCCTGTCCTGTCTGAACAGGATTTTGTACTGAAATTCAGGACAGCCTGTACATACGGCACTTCGTAATTGTAGAAAAATTGCACCCCCAAGGGCACTTCCTTCGGGCGTAACAATAACAAGATGAAGGGTTTTTACGATGCCATCAAACATTATGGCATTTGCACGTACTCGAGATGGTCATGCTCGATTTATTGTTCAACAGCGATGGGAAAATTCCTGCAATTTTCATCATCTCATCACTTCCCATTAGTTTCAAACACCATGCCAATTGATGAGGACAATACTTTTATTCATTGCAGAGAGGTTTTCCATGACCGCCTGATACCTGCAGGCAGTATGAGCATCATCGCCTCAATGGTATAATTATTGCGGGGACAGATGGTGTTTCCCTACAATAGAAGAGGAGGCATTCCAGACAATAAAAGCCCGGAGTGTTGCGGTGATTTCTCTGGTTGACTCTACCTTTTCTCTTTTTCTCATAACACCCTTTCATCACCATGGGGCAGAAAGATCTTGAGACAGAACAACAATCATCCTAAAAGAGGAGTTCAACAATGTTTCTTGAAAAAGTCAAATCAGAAGGCATTGCCCATCTATCCTATATTCTGGGTGATGGTTCGGAGGCTGTTGTCATCGACCCTCGACGTGATTGCGAAGTCTATATAAATATAGCAGATCGCGAGGGCACACGAATTACCCGAATATTCGAAACACACAGGAATGAAGACTACGTCGTCGGTTCGCAGGATCTTGCCCACCGCACCGGGGCGACGATTCACCACGGGAAAGGTCTCGACTTCTCCTATGGAGAGGATGTCTCTGAAGGCGATTCTTTTGAGCTGGGTGATTTGCGCCTGACGATTCTGGAAACACCCGGCCACACCCTTGAGTCCATTTCCATTGTGGTCACAGACAAAAATTACGGTGATGATGCCGTGGCGGTGTTTACCGGTGATGCATTATTTATCGGAGATGTCGGTCGAACAGATTTCTATCCTGATCGGGCCAGGGAAGTGGCTGGTGCACTTTATGATTCCATTTTCAACAAAATCCTGCCCCTCGGTGACCAGACAATCCTCTGCCCGGCCCACGGTGCCGGTTCGGTATGCGGTGACAGCATGGCCTCACGCGAATTCTCAACCCTCGGGCATGAGCGACTAAACAATCCGGTGCTGCAGAAAACTGCTCGTGAAGACTTTATCGAGTTCAAAGTCAACGAACACCATTATCAGCCACCCTACTTCAGAAAAATGGAAGAATATAACCAGCATGGTCCCCCGCCGCTGGATAATCTGCCGAATCCTGTCACCGATGAATCCCGACGAGGTGGAAGAGGCAATGCAGCAAGGTGCAGTACTGCTGGATTTACGAAGTCCCGAAGCATATGCCGGTGCCTTCATTGCCGGCAGTCTTGCCATCCCCTTAGAAATGATACCGGCCTATGCCGGTTACCTGCTTGACTATGAGTCAGATCTCATTTTGGTACCGGAAACCAGCGAACAGATACCAACTGCGGTTCAATACCTGACTCGGATTGGCTATGACCGTGTCCTGGGGTATCTCAAAGGAGGAATGCACAGCTGGGAGGTGAGCGGTCGCCCCTATGATAGGATTGGCGCCGTCCATGCCGCAGCTCTTGATGACCGGTTGAAGAACGGTGATGACTTTACCCTGCTGGACGTACGTAAGATTTCGGAATTTGAACAAGACAGTCTGGCGGGTGCCACGCACATTTTCCTCGGTGAACTCCAGGACCGTATTGAGGAGCTCGACCCTGACAAACCGGTAGTCACCTTCTGCGGCAGCGGAAAGCGAGCAATTATTGCGGCTTCTATCTTGAAACGCCACGGCTTCAAAGAGGTAGAAGACAGTCTTGGTTCAATGGAAGCCTGTAAGAGCATTGGCTGCAAAATGAAACGGGGGTAAATGATCGATGGATATATGGCAAAACATCATAAATTACTTATCCGCTACAATCATGGTCACCATACCTTGTCGGCATCGGAATAGGCATTCTTTCCTGGCTGGCATTTTTATTATCCAACCATCCGCTCGGCATATCAACGGCTTTTGCCAAAAGTGCCGGGATGATTGAAGAGGCGGTACGCGGTCCAAAAGTCCGGGACAAACCCTACTACCAAGAGAACAAACCTGGAATCGACTGGGAACTGATGCTCGTTTTCGGCCTGTTTCTTGGAGCTTTATGCGCAGCCTGGCTTGGTGACGACATCAGGTGGAGATGGGTGCCCGAAATGTGGGAAAACACTTTTGGCTCAAGTGTTCTGCTGCGCCTGACTGTTGCTCTTTTTGGCGGCATCTGCGTTGGTTTCGGAGCCCGATGGGGACGAGGCTGCACCAGCGGTCATGGCATCAGCGGCACCCTGCAGCTTGTTATCAGCAGCTGGATTGCCGTCATCTGCTTCTTTATCGGCGGGGTTGTTGTGGCAATGTTGATGTATCGAATTTAATATGCACTTTTTACTTATTCATCAATACGTTGAGCTCTTACGAACTTTTGTCAATAAGAGGATTTCGCCATGTTGAAAAAACTCCACAACCGTAAGTATGTGCAATATATTCTTGGATTGCTGTTTGGTTTTTGCTTTGGTTTTCTCCTTCAGAAAGGTGGAGTGTGCAACTATGATATTATCATGCGCCAACTCCTGTTGGAGGATTTCACCGTTGTAAAGATTATTCTGACCGCAATTGTCACAGGAATGCTGGGAGTATATGGTATGCGTGAATTTGGGTGGGTCGAGCTGCACAAAAAAGCGGGTTCACTGGGAACAAGCATTCCAGGACCGCTGATTTTTGGTGTTGGTTTTGCCACGCTTGGCTATTGCCCGGGAACATCCGTGGGAGCAGTTGGCCATGGGGCACTGGATGCTCTGGTTGGCGGCGTCATCGGCATTACGATCGGCGCGGGTTTATATGCTGCCGCCTACCCGTTTTTAGAGAAAAGAGTTCTGCATCTCGGAGAATTTGGCGAAAAGACCTTGATAGATTTAGTCCACGCCCGCACCCCCTGGATGGTAATTTTACCGTCTGCCGCATTCATCATCGGGTTTATGGTATTGCTTGAAGTGATAGGATACTAGAACCAAATCCTGAAGGGCAGTCACGCATTGTAGTGATCTCTTGAGGGTGTCAGGGATATTCTTTGATTGCTTCTTAGACCCGTGACAGTATTTCTACATACCAGGGAGGAATAGATGTGATTACAAACTTCTTTTTACCTGTTGCAGTTTTTCTTGCTCTCTCCGTTAAAACAGCGTTTGGCAAAGAAAATGCTGAACTACCGCTCTCTTTGGAAAACGTAACACAATCCATTACGGAGAGCCTTACTGAAATATGGACATCATTCATTGGTCGTATTCCCTACCTTGCTGCCGGTTTTGTAGTATTGCTGCTTACCTGGGGAGCATCTTCACTGCTTGCACTGCTGGCTCAAAGGATGATGAAACGTTCCGGATTACGAAACTCTCTCCAGGAACTATTGAGCCGCTTTGTCTCTATTGGGGTCTGGATACTGGGAATATTACTGTCAGCGATGATTATTTTTCCGGGACTCACTCCATCAAAGGCAATAGGTGCGATGGGAATAGCATCAATTGCTGTGGGCCTGGCATTCAAGGATATTTTTGAAAACTTTTTTGCCGGGATATTAATGCTCTGGCGCTTCCCTTTTGAAAATGGCGATGTCATTGAGTGCGGCGATATCCTTGGCCGCGTGGAGAATGTTGCCATGCGAATGACCCAGATCCGCTTATTGTCGGGTGAGCTAATTGTGTGCCCAAACTCTTTTCTTTTTAAAAACCCGGTAAAAGTCTTGACCAACCAGAAGATACGACGAACAGATATTACCACCGGTATCGCCTATGGTGAAAATATACAAGAAGCACTCAAAGTTATCTCAGAGGCAGTAAGAAATTGTTCCACTGTCAACCAAAACAAGAAAATTCAGATTGTTCCCGCAGCCTTTGGTTCGAGCAGTATAGATATCGAAATCTATTGGTGGACAGACGCTCTTCCCCACAAGACCCGTGATTCAACAGGAGAGGTTATCACTGCGGTTAAAAATGGTCTTGATGCAGCAGGAATAGAGATACCCTTTCCATACAGAACTCTTACCTTTAAAGAATCTTTGGAGATTGAGCAAAGAAAGGAATGACTTTTCTCCTATAAAGATAGTTAAACAACCTGTCCACCGCCCAGAAATAGGAAAACTGACCAAAGAGGGCAATTGTGCGTGTATTGCAATATGCTGTTCGTTTATCCATGCTGTTTAAATATTTCGGACAGTTAAACGTGGCCCTGGCCGCACTTACCACTATACCGCTCCTTGTTTCACTGCTTTTTGGTGATTTCTTGGTCAGCAGGAGATATGCCCTGGTCATAACGGTTCTCCTGTCGATTGGCCTGGCCTGTTCCCGTCTGCGGCCTGCCCAACGAATGCAGAATAATGAGGCGATAGTGATTACCGCACTCATTTTTTTATTCTCCCCTCTGGTTATGATCTGGCCGGTCATGGCCTCAGGGCTTGGTTTTGCCGATGCACTCTTTGAAACTGTTTCTGCTGTCACCACAACCGGTTTGAGCACTGCGGACAACCTCGCGAGCATGACCCAAACCTTCTTGTTTTCCAGGGCCTGGATGCAATGGATCGGCGGACTCGGCATAGTTATTTTGTGTATGGCGGCGCTGATACAACCGGGTTTGACGGCAAAGCGTCTGGATATTTCTGAAAATTATGACGATGACATCATTGGCGGCACTCGAGCCATAGCCAGGCGTGTTCTTAGCAGTCTATACTCTTTTGACCGTCGCCGGAATCTTCTTTTTATTGCTTTCGGGAGTTGACTGGTACACGTCAATACTCTATTGCCTTGCAGCCATCTCAACCGGTGGCTTTTCACCCCATGATGCCAGTCTCAGCGGACTGCCAAATTACTCTGCCGCGACAATCGTTATCTTGATTTCCACGGCTGGAGCACTCTCCCTGCTTCTCTATTACCGGGCATACGACAACGGGTTGGCGAGCTATATGGCATGATCGACAAATCAAAGGATTTCTCCTGTCGCTCTTCTGGTGACAACTACTTTGGCCTGGTTTTTGTGGTACCAGGATGGTCTGACCTGGCCAGAGGCACTCCGGCAGGGCACGCTTAATGGTCTTTCAGCATTATCGACTGCAGGCTTTGCGGCAATGGATATTAGAGATATGGGCGACGGTTCGAAATTCACCCTCATCATGGCAATGGCTGTCGGCGGCAACGCGGGTTCTACTGCGGGCGGTATTAAAATAATCCGTTTGCTCATTCTTTTTCATATGCTTTACCTTGTTATCCAGCGTGCGGGAGCGCCATCCCATGCTGTTTTGCAGGCCAGGCTCGGGGAACGAAAAATTGAGACAGACGAGATGTTCAATGCGGTCATTCTTTTTGTCCTGTTCATCTGCACTGCCGCACTTTCCTGGCTGCCTTTCCTTGCCCTGGGCTACGCGCCTCTGGACAGCCTGTTTGAGGTCGTATCCGCACTTGGCACGGCAGGACTTTCAACCGGTATTACTTCAAGAGAACTGCCTTCTCTGCTCAAAGGAATCCTTTGTATTGACATGCTGCTCGGTCGTTTAGAAATACTTGCCTGGCTGATTTTTTTCTATCCAGGAACATGGATCGGTTTAAGAAAGGAGGAATAAGATGAGAATTGTATTTTCCGGAGCCAACCGAACGGCCGTCAAAGCTGCCGAAAAATTAATAGAACAGGGCCATGAGATAATATTGATCGAGATTGATAAAGAAAAAATCGACCAGCTGTCCGACGACCTGGACTGCAGTTTTATCCATGGCGATTCCGGAAAACCTGTGATCCTCAGTGAAGCCGCTCCGGAAAAATGCGACTTTTTATTTTGTCTCACCGACAACGATCAGGCAAATATCATCACCTCACTTCTCGCCAGATCTATGGGATTCAATAAAATCATCACCTGTATACACGATGAAGATCTGCTGCCTCTCTGCGATGAATTAAATCTGGCAGATATTATTGTCCCGGATCGGACTATGAGTCAGTACCTTACTAATGCAGTGGGCGGGCTCGACAGTGTCGAACTGTCAACCCTGCTCCGGGGAAACGCCAGATTTTTTTCGTTTATTGCCAGGAAAGAGGACGAGGGAGGGGTTGACCAGCTTGATCTCCCCGATAAATCGAAAGTTATGTATTATTACCGGGATGATGATTTTTTCTTCATTGATGAAGACACCACTCTTCGTAAGGGTGATGAGGTCGTTGTCCTTACCAGCAGTGAACAGCTGACCGATCTGCATAAGCGGTGGGAACCCCGTGAAGTTGAAGATGAGGGTTGATTTTCATTCATGCAGAAAGGGGATCACCCCTTTCTGCATTTGGTCATTCTTAAGATTTCCACAAACCATGAATATTGCAGTATTCACGAGCGGTGACGTTCTGCCCTGCCCCTTTGAAGACAGATTCCGGTGCCTGACCAGGCTTTAGGTAGTGACGGCAGGAATTGTCGCCGTCAATAATTTCAATCCATTGGATATAATGTTTTTCCTCCATTGGATGCGGATTGCTGCCGACTTTCACTTTCACACCATCACCAGCATTTTCGATTACCGGAACATGCTTTTCCTTGCCCTCGTCAGTGCTGCTTTCTTCAAAGAGTTTCATGTCTTCTCCACAGCAGACAAGCGCTCCATCTCCACCTTCCAATACTTCAACGATATTTCCGCATGCGTCACACTTGTAGATCTGTTTTCTTTTTGCCATGTGTCAATCTCCATTTTGAGGTTGTTACGATAAGCGGAACACTAAGATTTTCATGTTCCATAAGAAAAGATAAAAAACCGCTGCCTCTCAGTCTTTGTTTCTCTGTTTGCATGCGCCAGATCAACAGCGGTGTCACATACGAACTTGGCCCGTATAAACTTGTCTGCCTGCTGCGGAGATGAAAGAGATACAACTCGTTTAACAAGAATAATTACTTATCTTCGTCAATTTCTTTCTCAGTGTCTTGCCATGACTCAACAAGATTGTCGTAGGATTTGGCAAAGCCGGCTTTTACTTCATTCCAGGCGCTCTTGGAACTGTGTTTCATACTGCCATACCATTCCGACACTTCATTGCGCTGTTTACGCAAGGCTATAAGCGACGTGTGGTATTTTTCTTTGGAAGATTCTTTTAAATCATCCCATTTTGCTTCAACGTCTTCTTCCAGCTTGTTAATTCGCGCATCAAGGCTGTCCATCATCTCCTTTGCTTTTTCTACAGCTGCATCCTTCTGCTCCACGCTGTATTCACCGATCGCGTTTAAAGCTTCTTTCGTCTCTTTGGAAACGTCCGTATCGGCAGCTTTTACGCTTGAAAATATACCCGCGAAAAAAAGAGTAAGAAGAGATAAGATAATAAAATATCGAATATTGTTTTGTTTTTGAACATGTATGAGGCTCATAGGATTTCTCCTTTAAAATTTTAGATCCAGGAGTTTATAACATTCGTACCCGCTGCACCGATGTGCTCCAAATACGAGGTCTGCATGATTCATGTGGCACAGGACAGGCCAGAACCCTGTTCTCATGCTGTTCTGTTCGCCGGTGCACCGGCGACGCGACGCTTAACAGCATTCCTCCAGTTTATAATTTTTACCATCAACTGCAACAAAGTGGATACCGTCCAACTTAGGCAATCCTGCTATTTTCCAGGCATTCATCGGATTGACAAACTCATTATTGAGGCATTCTCGCGGTTGCTTTACATGTTTACACACATAGTTGAGAATCGGAAACGCATTATATTTCTTATAGTACTTTCGTAAGAATTCGATAATTTCCATCTGGTCATCATCCAGTTTGTCGATACCTGCATTTTTCGCTATCTCTCGAGCAACGTCATGATTCCAGTCTTCCTGATTAATGAGAAAACCTTCTTCGTCCAGTTTAATATTTTTTCCTGCTACTTGTATATCACTCATTATTTTTCTCCTTCGTCATGTTGTCGGCGGGATAATGCAACATCTCATCTTTTGTTCTTACAAGATTCGTACCATTCTCTGACATGGGATAAATAAAGAGACAAGCAGAACCTTGCCCATATCCTTGACAACAGAGTCTGTGGCTGATCATCAAATCGAAAGATCTTTGTAGCTTTGGTAAAAAAACAGATTAAAAAAGATTGGCATAGAATTTCGTTCTTCCGATCGCTCGAATAATCGATCAGTCCTGTAACGATGGATCTTGTCCTGTTTTGCAGGACAAAATGTATCGACCATTTTGCTGTTGGGCATTACAATCCAATCGAGATTCGCTCCTTTTATTCTACTGTCTCCTTAACCTTTGGAAAGACAATCAGGGTAAAAAGATTGATTAAGGAAAGTACGATAGCTATCTCAAACCGGCCAAACGCCACGGCAAGGCCGATTGCGCCTGTATTCCATATGCCTGCAGCAGACGCAGTGCCTCTTACTTTGTCGGTTTCAGTCACTATAGCACCGCCACCGATGAACCCTATTCCAACAATGATTCCCTGAATTATTCGGGCTTCGCTATAGCCGTCCATGGCTACAGAGACCCGTAAAAAAACAATCCACCCCCTTCCACTTCTACAGGCTGAGCTTAAGGGGTAATCAGATAATTTTTTCTGGACAAGACAAAAGAACATAGCAATCTTCATCTTGTTCGTTGATATGAGAGAGGAAAGTTTTATTTTCGTTTGGCAGAATAAAAACGAATCCCCGGCAAAAAACTTCCAAGTGCAACAGGCACAAGACTCAGGCCAATAATAAGACTCCATCCTTTGATTCCCGGTACAACAGTCTGCAGAATGGCTGCAAGCGGTGTCCAGTAGACGGCCAGCATCAGCAGAACAATACAGATTCCCCAGGAAACCCAGATCCATGGGTTGGTGTGACATCGTTCCGCCAGACTGGTGTGCCCGCGATCACGAAGATTAAAGACAAACCAGAGCTTGGCAAAGGCGAGGGTCAGGAAAGAGACGGTCACTGCATGCTTTTCATCGAAACCAAAAAAGAACAGGGCAACTGTCAATGCAGTCAGGACCATGATGCTGACAACTACGCTCCAGAGACCGATAGCACGCCAGTGATGCGAAGTCAGAACCGCCTCGCCTGGCTCCCGTGGCTGCCGTTTCATAACATCACTGCTCCCAAGCCCCACTCCAAGGGCAAGCGCTGGGAAAACATCAGTTAACACATTGAGATAAAGAATCTGCAGGGGATGCAGAGGAATTGGCAGCTGTACCAGCGATGCCAGAGCCACAGCCGTCACTTCGGCAATATTTGTACAGAGCATGAAGATAACGGATTTACGAATATTGGCAAAAATGATTCGTCCTTCCCGAACCGCCGCGACAATGGTTGTAAAATTGTCGTCCCGCAATACCATGTCGGCGACCTGTTTTGCCGCATCCGTGCCTCTCGCTCCCATGGCAATACCGATATCGGCCTGCTTCAGAGCCGGTGCATCATTGACACCGTCGCCGGTCATAGCGACGATTTGACCACCGTCCTGATACAGTTTAACCAGATCAAATTTCTGCTCCGGTGTCACGCGAGCAAAGACGCTGCTGTCTAGAATCCGCTTCCGCTCTTGCGTGGAAAATTCCTCAGGGTCACCAAGATCTTGACCATGAAACGGTTTCCCGTCGATGTTGAGTCCGACCTTCTCGCCGATAGCGCTCCCGGTATCAGCCCGGTCTCCGGTCACCATTACCACTCGAATACCCGCTTCCTGACACTGTTCTATTGCCTCCCGGACATCAGAGCGCGGCGGATCCTCCATTGCGGCCAGACCAACGAACTGTAATTGCTCATAAGCGTTTTCCTTTTTATCTGCAACCTCTTTATCGGCAAATGCCAACAGACGCAAGCCTCTGGCAGCGAGATCATCGACCTTTTGCCTCCACTCCTGGCGCTGCTCATCGGACAGAGGCTGCAGAGCCGGTTTCGGTCAAGATATGATCGCAGGCCTGCAGTACCTGATCAGGGGCACCTTTTACGGCAACATAGTAAGATGATCCATTATTTTCCTTCCTCTCTTTTCGATGAAATGTCGCCATCATCATCGTCTCGGAATCGAAAGGAACTTCATGAACCTCTTCCATTTCCTCGACCAGTGTCGGCCAGTGCACACCCTGTTTACCGCTGCTTCAAGAAGGGCAACCTCCGTCGGATCTCCGGTATAGCCGCCCTCGTCATCCGGACGGGCATTAGAACACAGAGCACCGATCTTCAGCAGCCGGAAAATCGGAGATTTTTCAGCGTTGTTCTGTTGATCGTTCTGTTTTTCAGACTCTTCGGCCAGGCTCATTGATAACAGAGGTGTAACCAACTCCCTGACGGCCATCCTGTTTTCGGTAAGCGTTCCTGTTTTATCGGTTAAAATTACGGAAGTTGCCCCAAGGGTTTCCACCGCAGTCAGACGATTAACCAAAGCATTGTGCCTGGCCATCAGCCACATGCCACGGGCCAGAGCGATGGTCGCCACAATGGGCAGACCCTCGGGAATGGCTGCGATACCGAGGGCAATGGACGTCTCGATCATAAGAACCGCGTCACGGCCGACTGCCAGCCCTGCGCCACCGACAATGGCCGTGATAGCCAGGGTGATCCAGGCCAGACGTCTGCCCAGCTGATCCAGACGTTGCTGCAGCGGTGGAGCCTTTTTCTTCGCCGCCGCAGTCAGTCGGGAAATTCGGCCAAGTTCCGTCGATATCCCTGTCGCGGTAACAACGCCCTCAACCTCTCCCTGCATCGATGCTCGTCCCCTTATAAAGCATGCAGCTTCGTTCATGGAGCGGGGCCTGAGAATTAACGCTTTCCGATCGCTTATTGACTGGCATTGATTCGCCCGTCAAAGCGGCTTCGTTAACCCGGGCGCCCCTGGTCCCCAGTAGACGCAGATCTGCTGGAACGAGATCTTCATTACCGAGAAGCACGATATCTCCGGGAACAAGTTCGGAGGCTGCGATCTCCTGCACTTTCCCTTGTCGTCGGACTGACGTTCTGTGCTGTCCCAGACGCCGAAGCGCCTCCATTGACCGGACTGCTTTATATTCAGAAAAAAATCCGATGGCGGTATTAACCAGCGTCACGGCGATCAGTGCCAGACCTTCCGGCCAACGGGCGGTCATTAAGGCGACAACTGCCGCCACCACGAGTATGAGAATGACAATACTCTTGAACTGATTCAGCAGGATAAGAAATGGGCTGGGGGTCGTTTCTTCCTGGAGCTCATTGGGGCCATATTGTTCCTGTCTTTTTTGGACTTTTTCATAAGACAGACCCTGGGCGGAATTGACGTCCAGCTGAAGCAGCACGTCTTCTGCCTCCATTCGGTAAAACGGTTGGCCGTCCGGTTCTTGTTGTTTGGTGTGATTGGTCAAATCCTCTTTCCTTTCAGTCAATAGCGCAACTGGGCGCAGACGACACTATTGATTGGCATATCTTCGATATTTTTGACATAAACCGTGCCTTTTGTGTCTAAGGTCAGAAACACGGCCTCATCAAGAAGATTGTCGACCTGCTCTTCCTCTTGCTTTTGCACAGTTACCTGGCGCTTGTCAGGATCGAACTGGCCCCAGATCTGCTCATTTTTCGCCACAAAAAGAGTTTCAACCCGACCGTCAAAAGCCGCCGTCAGTACCGACTCAAGGTCATCGACGACTCGGCCACTGCCAAGATTATCCTGAAAATTACGAACAGCCTCCAGCTCCTGGTCCAAAAAATATTCAGAGACAATGTCCCAGGCTTTCTGGCGGAGAATTTCTTCTGAAAATTCACCAACGTTGCCGGCAATGCCATGGGAAAGAATTGTGTGACTTCTGGTAATATTTCGGTAGACTGCATGCAATTCTTCAGTGCCGGCCAGTACTATTGGCAACTTCTCCTCTTCCAACCGGGGAAAGAGAGACTGGTCGACAGCCTGGAAATAACGTTCAAGATTAGAATCCCGGTCGTCAATCCCTACTCCCTGTCCATGAAACATCGCTCCCCTTTTGCCGCCGGCGGCGGCTGTTTTGGTATGAAATTGCAGTTGTCGTTCGGGATCGTCATACTTGAGAGCCTCCGCCATGCTTTTGGGGGTATCTTCCGGGAGATCAATTTCCTGCAGCTGATACCGGTCTCCCTGAAAAAGCCGGAGTTGATTGCGGCTCAGAGCGAGAATCAGATAGTGCCTGCCGGCAAGCAGCGGCAGGAGAGGTCTGACATGAAAACGCCGCCCCACTATGGCCACTTCTGCAAATGATACCGGCAGTGAATAACGCACCACAGACTGTCCGGACAGAAATACCGCCAATCCTTCCTGACCGAGGTGTTTCCAGTATTCGGCATCTTTTACCAGATCATATTCCGGCTCCAGCAAACTGCGGGCGTCGGCACTCCGCATCCCATCGTGGATAAGTCTATTTTCCACCTGGGTGATAAAATTTTTATAGCGGATAGAATCCTGTTGATCCCCTATCCGACTGATCGGAATATAAATTGATATTGCCGGCCATCCCTCAACTTTTAGCAGGGATTCGATCTCATGTTTTAGAAGAGTATCCATTATATTATCCTTTTAGGGTCTAAAGGTTTATTCGTTCATTATCAATTATCGGCACCCAAAAAACCCCATGGAAGTTGGGAACAAAAAGCCACGAGGAAGGCAGGCACAAGCAAGTAATATCCTTTTATGTTCATTACTTTCAATAAACATGCCAGTATTCAATAGGGTTACGGTAATCTTGACGTAACTGCAATTGCAGTGGCAGGTGGCTTATATGGAGACGATATACAGAAATCTTGCTTGTCGTCTATGCTACCTCATCAGCCAACGCTTCAAATCCGGAAACGATATCCAACAGCTCCGAAGTAATTGATGTCTGCCGTTTTCGGTGCTGCAAATGACAGGTGACCAGATCTACTGCAAGACCACTCTTCGTGCAGCTATTTCAATCGACATGGAGAGTATATTTCATATGATACAAATTGTATTCCACCAGATATACTGTCGCCTGTGATGAGAGGCGACCGGCATTTTTCCCGTAGCCATGGATTGGACAAACGCACGAGATACAGGGTAACAGATTTTTCGTATCATTACGACGTACCGTATGTACGCCGAAATAATAGAAAAATCGCACGCCTCCAATATTAAGATTTTTACTTATCCATCGGAAATTGAGGTTTTTACGACCTTGTCTTCTTGAATAACCGTTTTTTCTGAAACTCGACAGAAACCGCCAGCGCTGTCCCTAATTAGGGACAGCGCTGGCGGACCATAAACAGTGTGTTATTGGCTGCGTATTTCTACGTCCCCGAGAAAACTCGATAAACAATAGAAATTATTAAGATTACAATTATTAACCAGAAAAATATATCAAGAGAGACATACGTTAATTGCTCAAGCTGTCGACGATCTTTCTCAATTTTCATTTTTTGTAGCAATTCTTTCCGATTCCGAGGAGAGCGCCGGGGAGCAGACTGATAGAGAAATAGGCCGGCAATTATGCCGATAACCATTATCGGCACCCAGAAAACCCCGTGAAAATGGGGACCAAAAGGCCTGATCCACAGCCCGCCTGCGAGAGTAATGAGAAAAAGCATGAGAAAGAAAAAGAAAAAACCGACCCTCGGGCTGTCTCTGCCCATAAACAGCCGCAAAATCAAGCTTACGCTTAACGCCACAACCAATGAAAATACAAATTGGGTTGTCATCACCATTGAGTTTTCCTCCGGACCTTTTATATCCTGTCAACCGTGAGGTGACAGAAAACAGAGTTGCCAATGTCATTTTGCATTCAATTTTATTCAATAAACATGCCAACCTTTAAGGACTCACAAGAACCTTAAATCAGTCATAATTTTTGATGATAAACGTCCCGCCTTCTCGCAAGAAAGAACCGAACAGTACTATTCATACTATCTCTGACAGGAAATTTGAGCTGTCTGTTATACGATATTGTCGACGAAGAACCTGGGATTCCTGTTAAAGAAGATTGTGTCCTGTCACATAAGACATCCACTGTGCCCCTTCTCGTCATTCATTAGAAGCAAAGAGTGGTGATCGAGGATACATTGACCGGACATCTATGTGCTGGGGTCTGCTTTTTCTGCTCTTACGGGAAAAATCCGGGTTAAAAATGAAGATGCAACGACACTGCAGAGCCATACCGGACTGCCTTGCTGCAACTGGCACAGGGTATGCAATTGAGAGAGTGTTGTTTGAACTCTGTTCTACCGGGGAAGCAAAAGATGACAAGGAGGACATTTATGCAGCCAAAACAAAAACGCATCGCTCTGGTTACCGGAGCTAATAGAGGCATAGGCTATGAGATTGCCAGGCAACTGGCGGGTGAAGGGCTCACGGTTATACTCGGTGCCCGAGATGAGCAAAAGGGTGTGACCGCACAAAAAAAGTTGCAGGAGAGTGGCCTGGACGTGCATTTCACATACCTTGATGTCGCAGACACCACCTCAATTATAGCCGCTGTAGGCAGAATCGATGATACCTTCAAGAGAATTGATGTCCTGATCAACAACGCCGGCATCATGGTCGATGCGGAGAAAGATGTTCTCCAGTTACCAATGACATTATTGCAGAACACCCTGGAAACCAACGCTTTCGGGCCACTCCTGCTCAGTCAGGGCTGTGTGCCGATTATGAAAAGGCATAATTACGGTCGTATCGTCAATATCTCCAGCACGCTGGGGGCACTGACCGAGATCGTCAATCCGGAATCACCTTATACCGAATTACAGTCACCTGCCTATCGTTTGTCGAAAACCATGTTAAACGGGATCACTGCGCTGCTGGCCAAGGAGTTGCGTGGTCACAATATCCTGGTCAACGCCGTCTGTCCCGGCTGGGTCCGAACTGACCTTGGGGGACCCCAGGCACCCGTTTCTCCCGAAGAGGCTGCTGCTACCCCGGTATGGCTGGCTACTCTGCCGGACAGCGGACCGACCGGCGGTTTTTTTCGGGAGCGCCAGCCAATTCCCTGGTAATGTTCTGATCAAGCATGAACCAGGATCTTGAGCGGCAATAGTTTGCTGCCACCAGACCTCGACAGCTTCAGTCAGAGTCGGAAATCCTCTGGATCGCCTGAAGCAGCCATTTTTCGTTTTCCGGAAAGAAATGGACAAGCCCTTCAAGAACACCGGCGGCATAATTGCCGTTCAGACCGTGCAGGTCACCCTGGGCGACATAAAGGCAGCCGTTGAGCCCTTTCTCTTCGAGTTCTTTGCGAGCTGTTCTTTGCACATCATCTGCACTGTTTTTCACCAGTATTGCCTGGAGACCGCTGGTCAGGGCGTCAAGGTCATTGCCGCTGTCTCCGGCAAATACTGTAGTCGTCTCAGGAAATTTTCTCCTCTTCCATAAGAAAACGAATTGCCTGCAGCTTGTTGGCCCGTTTGGGCAGAATATCGAGTAAACCACACTGCTCCGCCTCGTCCCGGCTCCAGATAATAGAAGTAAAAATTCCATGTTTACCTAGAATATCGGCGATTCTGGTTCGGGCAGCCTGTATATCAAACTGATAGTCGGTATAGAAACTGACTTTATACCGGTTCTGTTTGCTTTCTTCCTGCAGGCGAAGCTCCAGTCCGCCGAGATCAGAGAGCAACATGACCACATCGTTATGGTCGCTGCCGTGCCAGTCCTGACCAATCTCATGCTGCCAATCGTCATCCAGCTGCCACTGCTGGCCGTGCAGCCGATAAAGGGTGGTACCGACATCGCCAATGACAAAACGGGGCAAAGGCAGTCCATATTTTTCAATCGCTGATCTGACGAGTTGCTTATCTCGTCCGCTGACATAAGCCAAATGTATCTCCTCTCTGGCGGCGAGTTGGAAAAATAGTTTTCTCGCTTGCGGAGATTCGGTCGCATCCCCGTTGGGGATCAGCGTGCCATCAAGATCACTGCACAACAATATTGTCTTCATCTATATTAAAAACCTTTTTTCCTTGTAAGGCGTAATGTCCCATCAAAGCAGCGGAAGCGCTCCAGCCTTGATATTGATTCCCGCCGGGGGTGAAGTTTTTACCGTGGATAAATTCCGGAAAACTCCAGGGTTGTCCATTCATATCCATACGATTGCCTCGATGCAGATCTGCCAGATATTTTTCGGCTTTTTCGGTCTCTTTATTCTGTACCATATCGGCAATGTAGAACCCGCTGATAAGAGGCCACAGTCCACCGTTATGATATTCATAAGGTTCATTTTTAAAGGTGTACGAAAAGGTAATCTTCAGCTCGTCCCAATCCTTATCCATTGGTTTAATCACAGGATAAAATGCCGGCAGCATGTTCATATCCTGGGGGGCAACAATTTTCTCAATATAGGTGGTTACTGTCTCACGACGTTTTTTACTGGACACCCCGAGCAGTGAAGCAAGAACATTGGCAAATGCGTCAAAACGGTATCCATAGCCATGGGGGGAAAAAAAAGGCAGCCAGTAGCGAGCGGCACAGTGGTCGGCTGCTTTATAGCCCTTTTTATAGAGAACTTCATGATAGATAGCATTCGACTGAGTTTGATCGGTGCCGAACCAGAAATTAGCCTGGATAATTTTTCTAAGCAGATCGATTTTATCAAGCAGTTCCACATTATTTATCTGCAGGCCATGATGTTGAAGGTAGCACCACGTTCTTTGGGCCTGAAGATAAAGAAGCTGGTCGTAAAGGATATAGCCCTTGTGCACGTATTCATCTGCCCAGTCACCAGTTGCCGGCACATAGAGAAGCCCCCTTCCGTTGAATTCCCAGGCCCCGAGCAGAAACATAACGTTGCCAAGTACAGGCATCATCTTTTCGAGAAAGCGGCTGTCTTTCGTTTTCAGCCAATACTCGCCACAACCAATAACAAACCAGAGATTTGCATCAACGCGGCCAGTTGTACCACCGTAACTGATTCGCCCGGTATTCGGATCGACATTGCTTGGTATTTCGCCGTGGGGCCCCTGGTTTGCAGCAAGGGTCAACAGGGTTTCACCAAATGTTGCTATCATCTCCTCATCATCGGTCATGAGTGCGGCCAACCCGATAATGACACCATCACGGCCCCAGATTCTCCGGTAATTATCATTTTTAGCTGGGCTTGCCCAAAAGCCGTGTGCAGAAATACACTGTCGAACCAAGGCCATGGAACGCTGAAGGCTTCCTGGTCTTTGGTGGGGTCTGTATGCCCGTTATGAGATATATCCATAATCTTTTCTGCTGCTCTCTGTATAATGGGATTTCATTTTTTCTTAAAATATAAGACAAATATAAGACAATTTTAATAACCAACCATGCAGAAATACATTAAGTAGACCCCAGTAATTGTGCTCTTTGGGTACCCTACCTTCAGCATTTTTACAGCACTCTAACCTTGAATAAGCCATAACCACACCTGACACTGCTCATTTTTCAACTTTGCCAGCAGCTGTTCTTTCGTATGACCTAGGACATTTCTGGCTCTTACTGTAATGGAGAGCGACACGGAGGGTGATCTTTATGGCAGAGGACAAATACAAGCCAGATGAATCTTCCCGCTGACATGAAAAAATATCATCTCCTGCTGTGCAATTACCCTGTCTCATTTGTCCAATATCAATTCTTCACCCCATTTTCAGGATACCGAGCACCGACTATCGTTTCCTTAAATGAAATTTTGCGTTTATTCTGCCATGACAGCTATGACAAAAGCTATGACAAAAATTGGAGAGAACAATGGCTATGTTGAAAAGTATTAAGGAGATGCAAGGATATGAACTTGGAGCCCAGGATGGCAAGATAGGGCGATGCAGTGACTTTCTCTTTGATGATAGGACCTGGGCAGTCCGCTATATTGTTGGTGATACACGGAAATGGCTGCCGGGCCGCAAAGTTCTTATCTCGCCGATCTCTATCGGCACAGCTGAAGAATCAACTGCAAACATTAAGTGTGGGCCTCACCAAAGATCAAATCAAAGACTCCCCGCCTCTTGAATCCGACGCACCTGTTTCCCGGCAATATGAAACAATCTTCAATCAATACCATGACTGGGGTAACTATTGGGAAGGTCCTTTGACATGGGGATACCATCCATATCCTCGTTTACTGCAGCGAACCGAAGAAATGGAGAAGAAAGCAGCAGCCGTTGAAGAGTGAAACCACCTCCGATCGACCCATGAACTGCTTTCCTATTCACATTGAAGCGACCGACACCGACATAGGCCACGTTGAGGATTTTATCGTCGATGAAGAGACCTGGTTGATACGGTATCTTATAGTAGACACCAGTAACTGGCTGCCAGGCAGCAAAAGAGTGATCATTTCACCGGAATGGGTTGATCGTGTTGAATGGGGTGACGGCAGTATCTTGTCATTGTTCCAAAAGACAAAATAGAACAGAGCCCTGAATACCGTCCGAATATAACCCTGGACAGAGAGTACGAAACAGCTCTTTATAATTTTTATGGTCTGCCATATTACTGGTAGACTCCTGACAATGCGGGCAATGGACTTGTGGTCATATAAATGCGGTCTCAATCGAAACAAATATTTTACTGTATACTGCACAGCTGTAACCTTTACCGAGGAGTAACGCCATGAGCAATAAAGAAGCATATGAAAAAAAATTTGAAGCCCAGCTGAATGAATGGAAAGCAGAAGCTGATAAACTGCGGGCCAAGGCCGACAAAGCCGACGCTGAGGTGCGGATTAAATACCAAGAGCAAATTGAGAAACTGCAGACAAAACAGCAGGAAGCCCGTGATAAGCTTGCTACGTTAAAAAGCGCCGGAGAAGACAGTTGGGAGGACTTGAAGCAGGGGCTGGAAGAGGCTGGAAACAGTCTAAAAAACACTTTTGACTCAATTAAATCGAATTTTAAATAGTCCCTCTCGCAGTTAAAAGGAGGCTCTTTAAAGGATGTCTGTTTACTTGGCGATTTTCCATCCTGAAACACGTCATTTTCAAGAAAATGATACGAAATTCGGGAAAAATAGCTGTTTCAGGATGGAAACTAAGCCAACGCACTTTCATCACCACTATCCTGGGTAAAAAGACAGGAAGAACCAGTAGCATCCCGCATGCTCCATAAAAATTCAGCATCAAATTTTTCAGGGAGGGGAAATACGTTTAAATCAGCTTCCGGCGCGGAACTGGCATAGCGGCCAAAATCTCCGTCGGCAACATGGGCAGCTGTCTGGCCGGCAACCGGGCAAGACCGACAAGCCTGGCGAGAAATTTTTCGGCTTTTTGTTTCTCTTCTCTATTACCCACCGCACCTATGATAGTGAGACTGGCATCCCAACTGTCCATCATCCGGTAGGCGAGCAGAATGGCCAGATCAAGATTGACAAACTCCATCTCCAACTCCCAGTGAGGACCCATATCAGGAATCCATAAATTGACCCGGTTGCGACGGCCAAGACCGGCATCATCATGCTGCACCAATACAGCGACACCCATTTTTTGCCGTTTTGCCTCGGCAATGAGTTCGGTGAGCGATTTATGGGTATCGGGGTCTTTAGGAAGATCAAGCAACAGAAGATTTGGACGAAAAAACGATCCCCCAAGGGCCTGTAAACCGACCTTGACCGCAGCGGGAAAGTCGTTTGATTCCAATACGGTTGCAGAGGTGAAAATACCATTATCGACAAATGCCTGCTGGGAATCGACGAGCCTTTGCTGCAATGAATCAACGTCTCCAGCCCTGGAGACACCCAATAATTTAAGTGACCCCATAGGATAGGCAAGATGATTGATAAGTTCGAAGACACCGCGAAGACGTCCTGGATCTTCGAGGGCAAGGAGGATGTTTGGTTTCCACGCCCTCTCGGATGTCCCCTGGATCATCTTAACCTGTTTGGCACCCCATTCCGCGACTGCCGTAAACAAGCCCGCTCCGAACATCTCCAAAAGGCGAGGTGAGTTTACGCCGCATAAGGACAAAATAAAGAACAGCGACCAGAATAATGGCGACCAAACTGAACACAGGGTTGATAATAAACATTGAAAACAGGCAACCTGCCAACCCTATAAACGGCACAAATTTCGGGATGCGGAAAAGCGGACGAAAGCTCAACAGACGCAAACTTTGTTCAACCAGGACAACAAGATTTATGGTCGCATAGGTAAGGAGAAAAATCATCGTGATAAGTGGAGCAATCGCATTCAGTTCGCGCAGCATAATAGCCGCCAACACAATCAAGGCGGTTACGAACATTGCATTTCGCGGCTCTCCACTTTTCGTTTTCTTTGCGGTCCAGCCGCTTGCAGGGACGATGCTATGACTGCCTAGTGCCTGAAGAATTCGAGGTGCGCCAACAAACGACGCCAGAGCAGACGAAAATGTCGCAGCCAGTAATCCGGCCAATACGGCAGGTCCCCAGAAGGCACGATCAATCAATATCGTATAATTGCCGGTCAACTCCTCAACAGTTGCAGCACGCATGAGCCAATAAGCCACTCCCAGATAGACAAAAAGACTCAAAACAATAGCTGCCATTGTCCCCAGAGGAATTGATTTTCTTGGATCCTTCAGCTCTCCTGACATATTTGCTCCAGCCATGATCCCGGTAGATGCCGGAAAAAATACGGCAAAAACAGCCCAGAAGGTGATACCTGAAAAGTTATTTTCCGGTGATCCGGGAAATTTCCCCCACCACTGGATCGGATTATTCATAGGCCCCTGGATGGCGGCTATGGCAACAGAGATAAGAGATATGATAACTACAGCAAGGATAAGGTACTGGACCCTGAACGCGAGACTCGTACTGACCAGAGTAATTCCAAAAATCAAGACGAAGACACCCAGATCAAGGACAAGGGGTGAAAATACAGGAAAACCCATGGAACTCGCAGCCCACTCCCACCCGGCACGAAAACCGAAAATGTACATAACGACTGCGAGAGCCTGCGAAAAATAGAGCGGCACACCAATAGCTCCGCCCACTTCCAGTCCCAGTGACTGTGAGATCATGGAAAATGCGCCGCCAGGCCCTACTCTTATGTTGGTGACAAATGATGACATGGACAGCCCGGTACAGCCGGTAATGGCAAAAGACAATGCGATGATCAACCATGCCCCAGCCAGACCGGCATTACCAACTACCCACCCCTCTCTCAGAAAAAGAATAACTCCCAGAATTGTCAATAAGGTTGGGGTAAACACCCCGCCGAATGTACCGTACTTCGTTGCTTGTCTGGCTTCATGTTCTTCAGTCTGCTGTTGAACATCCTTTGTTTCCTCATCTCCTGCACTTTCAAACGTTTTAATATCCGATTCAGCTGTCAGAGAATTCTTCACCGTGCAGGCCATTGTCTCCGATCTTATTTTTAACATCCGAAGGTTTTTGATCCATGCAGATACCTCTTTGGGTGATTTTCAAAGCGCACTCAACTTCCTATTGTATTGTACATCTGGAGAAGTCAATTGCGTGAAAATGAGATTTACTTCGGTTACATCAATTCGTTAGAGTATTGCCATAGATGGTGCACAGTTTTAATAGCATTTTTTTACACATGCTGATTATAGTAATGCAACAAATCACATAGACAGATCTCTGATTCTCCTTTATGCTATGCACTATGTTCCTGAAACCAATCCGAGTTCTGTTAAAATGACCTTCTGCAACCCCCTGTCTTTATGCGTATGCAAAAACTATGCACTGATTGGGATTATTCAAACATGACGCATATGTCAAAAAAACACCGTGTTTTCATAGTCGAGGATCATCAACTGTTTCGAGAGGGCCTGAAGTCTATGCTCGACAATCGTGGTGATATTGAAATAGCTGGAGAGGCTGAAGATGGTCTGGATGCAGTGCAAAAGATCAGACGGGTTAAACCTGAGATGGTCCTGCTTGATCTCTCTATCCCAAAGATAAGCGGTATTTCAGTAATGAAGGAGGTAAAACGGGATCTTCCTGATTTAAAGATCCTTGCTTTAACAATACATGAGTCCGACCAATATGTTCTTGAGGCATTTGAAGCTGGAGTTGATGGCTATTGTATCAAAGATGCCAGCCGTCAGGAACTGATGCTTGCTATTGACAGTGTCCTCGCGGGTAAACCCTATATCAGCCCGGGAATATCCGACCAGGTAATCGATGGCTATTTAAATGGTCGAAAAACTTTAAAGAAGAAAGTATTGGGATACCGTCACCCAAAGAGAAAGGGAAGTCCTGAAGCTTTTGGCGGAAGGGTATACCAATAAGGATATTGGCCGACTTTCCTGCATATCAGTGTCAAGACTGTTGAAAAACATCGGTCAAACCTTATAGGCAAGCTCGATATACACAATGTTGCCCAGCTGACAGCATATGCTATCCAGAAACGACTTGTCGAGCCTAAGACTTAGAAAAACAATGGCATAACCGAATTGATCCATTTGATTTCCAGGTATACTTCGGCCACGCATGCCCTTACTTATTATATTCTTCCCGATCATGAACATATCCACCTGAAAAACATTATGCCTTTCAAAATTCTTACAGGCAATACCGATATCCCATTAGATCCAACAACCCTTGAAGCACTCTACTATGCACCGGTTCCCATTCTCATCGCTTGCGATGACGGGAGCATGCTTTTTGTTAATCGCAAAATTCAGGATGAGACGGGATTAAAGCCGGAAAATATACCAACCGTCGATGCCTGGGTAAAAAATCTCATCCCAGATTCTGATACCGACAACAAAGCCTGTTCCACATGCTATTTCAAAACAACTCGATCCATGGAGATTTTTGAAGTCTCCGTTAAAACACAAAGCGGTACACCGTTAATCTGGCAATTCTTTCATACCCCACTGGGCAAAAACGCCGACGGCTTTAAAATAATTCTTAGCATAGCCCAGGATATAACTGACAGAGTTGCGCAACAAACGCATATGGAAGTGTTAATGGATCAATTGGAGCAGCAGGTGTCAATGAGAACTGAAGCTCTCAACTCCACGATAGCCAAGCTGGAAAATGAAATTATAGAAAAAAACCGTATTAGCGACGCATTGGCGCTTTCCAGGGAGCATCTGAAAAAAATTTCACGGCACACCCTGGACATACTGGAGGCAGATAGGCAAACCATCTCCAAGGAACTCCACGATAGCATAGGGGCCAGCCTGGCTGCGGTAAAATTCAGCCTTGAAGAAAAGGAGATGAAGCGAAGCGAAAACGGCAACCAGCTCAATGATTCCCTGAACCAGGAAGTAGGCTATCTTGCCGCAACCATCAAAGAAACAAAACGAATCTCTGCCAATCTGCGTCCTTCTACCCTGGACGAGTTGGGACTTACGGCAACTATTGCCTGGTATCTCAGACAATTTCAGCGTATGTATGGCGATATACACATAGAATACTCATCTGAGATAGCCGAAAAAGATGTCCCTGAGGCGATGAAAATAAATATCTACCGAATTATCCAGGAAGGCCTGACCAACGCAGAACGACACAGCAAAGCAAGCACAATTCGGCTCTCCATAGAATACCGCGACGGCGGACATTCTATCTCCCTGTCCATTGAGGACAACGGATGTGGTTTTGATGTCAAAGACAGACTCTCCAACAAAGATCCTCTTGGTGGATATGGACTTATTGCCATGCGAGAGCGCTGTGAAATATCCGGAGGTATCTTTCACCTCGATTCAAAAGTAGGGAAAGGCACACGGCTTAACGCCATCCTCCCGATCAAGTGATTGTGGCATGTAACAATTTGCAAAAACTGCCGACGCCTCACTACACCACTGCCTGTTAATTCCCGACCCCCTTCCCACGCTGATTTCCCCACTCTTTATGTTCGTCCAGAACCACATTTCATACATTATACTCCCAGCGACAGGATCATATACATTATAGACCCCATGGCCAAAGAGATCGCTTTACAATGATATTTACCCAATATCCTTTATCAAGGCGCAGACGGTACTCGCCTGTCTCGATTGTCCGGGCATTCATTATGAAGAGTGCTCGTGGAGCGGTGGAGCTCATTATTGCCGGTATTGCCATGGAAGCCGGATTATTTAATCATCCGTCCCCTCCCCCTCCTGTAATAGAATATCTGTTTTCAGCGGTTGTCATAATGGCATTAGCTCACGACACTCATTACACCAATCGTCATGCGGCCATTACTGGGCACAAAGGAAAAATTTCAAAAAGGAAAAAACTAGCGAGGAGTTATATGTGTGGTATATGCGGTGAAATTCGTTTTGACAAAAAATCGGCATCTGCAGCTTCAGTAGAAGCCATGGCAAACGAGATGATACCTCGTGGGCCGGATGCCGTCGGCACTCACCTGCAGGGAAATGTTGCCCTAGGTCACCGTCGCCTGAAAATAATCGACTTGAGCTCGCAGTCCAGACAACCGATGGTAGATCCTTTCCTGGGATTGGATATCGTTTTTAACGGCTGTATTTATAATTATCAGGAATTGAGAAAAGAGCTTCAGGACAAAGGTTATTCTTTTTTTTCAGAGGGTGATACGGAGGTCATTCTTAAGGCATATCATGCCTGGGGGCTGGATTGTGTGCAGCATTTCAATGGCATGTTCTCTTTTGTCATTCACGAACGTGATTCAGGAAAAGTGATAATGGCCAGAGATCGACTTGGCATTAAACCTTTGTATCTCTCTGCACTGCGGCAATGTGTGCGGTTTGCCTCAAGCCTTCCTGCACTGCTGGCAACAGAGGAAGTTGATAAAGAGATAAATCCAGTTGCCCTTCACCATTATTTACACTGGCATGCCGTTGTTCCCGCCCCGCACACCATGCTCAAAGGCGTGAAGAAACTCCCTCCGGCAACGATACGAGTGTATCAACCAAATGGTGAATACAAAGATACAACCTACTGGCAGCTGGAAATGCACCAGGATGCACATTATCAATCACTGTCCAATGAAGATTGGATGGAATTGCTTCTTGGTTCACTCAGAAAAGCGGTACGACGACGAATGGTCGCAGATGTCCCGGTAGGTGTTCTTCTCTCCGGTGGAGTTGATTCCAGTTTGCTCGTCGGTTTACTCGCTGAAGAAGGCCAGGAAAGCTTAAATACATTCTCGGTCGGCTTTGAAGAAGCAGGGGGCGAGAAAGGCGATGAGTTTCATTATTCTGATATTATTGCCAAACGTTTTAGCACCAGGCACCATAAGATATTTGTCCCTTCCGCAGACCTCCTGCAGACTCTTCCTGCCTGTATAGGTGCCATGTCTGAACCTATGGTGAGCTACGACAATATCGGGTTTTATCTGCTTTCCCAGGAAGTTGCCAAACATGTAAAAGTCGTCCAGAGCGGACAGGGGGCAGATGAAGTGTTTGGCGGCTATCATTGGTATAAGCCTCTTATGGAGAGCACGGATCCTGTTGATGATTACTGCCGGGGTTTTTTTGATCGTGATCAAGCCGAATTCAAGCAGGTCGTCTGTGATGAATATATTGCAGATAATTTTAGTCGGCGAATTTATTCGATCATTTTTTTCTCGTCCGGGAGCAGATCATCCGGTCGATAAGGCGTTACGTCTGGACACCACCGTTATGCTCACCGATGATCCGGTAAAACGCGTTGACAATATGACCATGGCCTGGAGTCTTGAAGCCCGTGTGCCGTTTCTCGACCACGAACTGGTGGAGCTCGCCGGGAAGATGCCTGTAGACCTTAAGGTGCGGGAAACCGGCAAGTGGATTTTGAAAGAGGCAGCACGCCAGGTCGTACCGGCTGCGGTTATTGATCGGCCAAAAGGATACTTTCCTGTTCCGGCACTCAAACATATAGAGGGACCTTATCTCGACTATGTCGGAGACATTCTGCGAGGGAGTACAGCAAGAAAACGCGGAATATACAGGAGGGACTATGTCGATAAACTGCTCACTGAACCAAAAGGACACATCACACCATTGCGCGGCTCCAAACTGTGGCAGATAGCTCTTCTGGAGATGTGGCTGCAAATACACAATATATAGAGAACGAAGTTATGAAAAATACACCTAAAAATTGCAATAACCCTCTGGACCCGAATTGCATGTCGTCACTCAAACATTGGGGGAAGCCGCCAAAGCATGGCCGTATGGAGATTATGCGTGAAGAAACGCTTGTCGATTGCGGCTGGGGACGTCTCATCTTTGGTCAGACATTTGAAGATCCGAGAAAACTTGCAGAAAGTATCACCGGTGAACAAAGAGGAAGGCGAGATATAGCGATGTATGTGAGAGATCCGCATGTTGTCCTCTCCTATGCGCCGCAGGATCTTTTCATTGACCCATCCCTGACCTATAGATTGGACTTCCAGAATTATCGTGCTCCCTCAGACAGGATCACCAACTTGACGATTCGTCCGCTTACCTCAGGTGATGATGAAATGGCAATCAATACAATCTATCAGTCCTGGGGAATGGTTCCCAGCTATGAGGGGTTCTATAAGAAAACAATGGACGATAAGTATTTGCTGGTGCTTATAGCTGAGGAGAATGACACGGGAGCAATCATTGGTGCCATAACAGGTGTCGATCACTTTCTGGCTTTCAACGATCCTGACAATGGGTCGAGTCTTTGGGCCCTGGCCGTTGATCAGCAATGCAAAATCCCCAAAGTGGGGGAAGTACTGGTGCGCGAACTTGTTCTCCAAATGATAGAAAGAGGAAGAAGGTTTATCGATCTTTCAGTTATGCACACCAATAGAGAGGCAATTTCACTCTATGAGAAACTCGGTTTTGAACAAGTGCCCGTCTATTGTATAAAGAAGAAAAATTCAATTAATGAATCACTTTATTTGGGTCCCGACACAGATACTACATTAAATATTTATGCAAAAATCATTACCAGCGAAGCCAAAAAGCGCGGTATTGGTGTAGACGTTATTGATGCCGAGAATGGGTATTTTCAGCTCTCTCTCGGCGGCAGATCAATTGTTTGCCGGGAATCTCTTTCTGAGCTGACCAGTGCTGTTGCCATGAGCCGCTGTGACGACAAAACAGTGACCCGAAAAATCCTCAAGAATGCTCGTCTTCGTGTGCCAAACCAACAAGTGGTGACAAACCAGGAGAGCATTGACACCTTCCTTGCCCAAAACAGCAGAATTGTTGTAAACCAGCTCAAGGCGAACAGGGACAGGGTGTTTTTGTCGATCTTGAGCGACCTGGAGAAGTAAGAGCGGCAATAGACAAGGCCTCACAGCTCTGCGACAAAGTCATTATGGAAGAATTTGTCGAGGGTGAAGATTTGCGCATCATTGTGATAGACAACCAGGTGGTGGCAGCCGCTGTGAGAAAACCTGCATCCATTCGAGGCAATGGTGTGTTGACAATAAAAGAGCTTATTGAAAAGCAGAGCAGGAGAAGAGCAGCCGCAACCCATGGAGAGAGCAGTATTCCTCTTGATACCGAAACCGAGCGTACCATAATAAAGGCGAAATACAAACTAACGGATATTCTCCCGGAAAGAGTTAACCTTTCTGTACGAAAAACCGCAAATCTGCATACAGGCGGCACAATACAGGATGTTACGTCAAAACTCCATCCTGCCTTAAAAGAAGCCGCGGTAAGTGGAGCGCAGGCTCTGCAGATTCCTGTTGTAGGCTTTGATTTTCTTGTACCGGATGTCGCGGGGCCAGACTATGTAATCATTGAGGCAAATGAACGTCCCGGCCTTGCTAACCATGAACCGCAACCAACGGCTGAGAAATTTATTGACCTTCTCTTTCCTCAAACCAAACCCAGTAATAATCAATGATAGAAAAAATAGACAAAGAGTATCTCGCTGATATTCTGAGACAATTACTGAGCGTCCCAAGCCCAAGCGGAATGACCGATGAAATCGTACGACTGGTTTGTGGCGAACTTGATACACTCTCCATCCCCTATAAATTAACCAGGCGGGGGGCCATCAGGGCAAAAATAGCAGGGAAAAAAGGGAGACCGGCCCGGGCTGTCGTCGGCCATCTCGATACTTTGGGCGCCATGGTGAAAGAGCTCAAGAAAAACGGACGCCCCGGTATTGTACCGATAGGCACATGGTCGTCTCGTTTTGCCGAAGGAGCAAGGGTTGCAATCCATGCAGACTCGGGGGATATCTACGAGGGAACGGTTTTGCCCCTAAAAGCATCCGGACACCGGTATAACGAGGAAGTTGATCAACAACCGACAACATGGCCCAATCTTGAAATCCGTCTTGATGAGATCTGTTCTTCTCTGAATGAATTATGGGACCATGGAATACGGGTGGGTGATTTTGTCTCTTTTCACACCGAGCTGAGAACAAGTTCCAGCGGTTTCTTGAATTCCCGCTTTTTAGACGATAAAGCCGGTGTTGCATCAATGCTTGCAGCTGCTCATGCCCTAAAAAACTTGGGAACGGCCCCATCCCTTGGCTGCTCCTTATTGTTTACTATTTCTGAAGAAGTCGGCGTTGGTGCTTCTCATATTCTGCGGGGTGATGTTGCTGAAATGGTCTCCATCGACAATGGGACCATAGCGCCGGATCAGAACACCTGTGAATTTGGTGTCACACTTGCGATGAAAGACTCAAGTGGACCATATGATTTCCACCTCACCAAACACCTGATAAATCTTTGCATGAACAACAAGATCGAATTCAGCCGTGATATTTTTCTGTTTTATAGAAGTGATGCCGCCGCTGCATTGGAAGCGGGCAATGACATCCGAACAGCCCTGGTCTGTTTCGGCCTGGATGCGTCCCATGGCTACGAGAGAACGCATATTTCATCTCTTCTCTCGGTCGCAGCTCTCATTGCCCTCTACATTTCTTCGCCACCCCTTTTTGAAAAAGAAGAAAATGTAATTGGCCTGGAAAAAGAGTATCCGCTCATAAAAACCTCCATGGAGATAAAACCCATCTAACTTTTGTCTGATCCATTACGAACCAGCTTTTCTCAGTGTTTCCAGCAGGCTGTCATATGGTTTGATAAATTTATCGATTCCTTCGTCTTCAAGCTGCTGGGCTGTCTGGTCAAGCGAAATGTCCAGTTCAGCAAGACTGTCCAGAACCAGACGAGCCTCGTCCATATCCCGGGTCAACCGCAGCTGCGGCATACCGTGATCACGATAGGCATCAAGGGTTTCGCGGGGCAGGGTATTGATCGTCTGTGGTCCGATCAATGCCTCGACGTATTTGATATCGCTGAATTCCGGTTCCTTAGTACTGGTACTGGCCCAGAGCAGATGCTGCGGACGGGCACCTTCTTTACGCAACATGTCAAAACGTTCACTCTCAAAAATCTCTTTATAAATCAGATATGCGCATTTGGCACTGGCAATTGCCACCTTGCCAAATACCCTGTCCGCAATATCTGCTCCAGGCAAAAGATCCCGCTTGATATTCTTCAATATCGGATCCAGCAGGACATCAATACGACTGAGAAAAAAGCTGGCGACCGAGGTGATGCGTTCCAGAGGAACCGCCCGGCGCTTTCTGGACTCCAGACCCCGGAGAAAGGCCTCGCGCAACTTCCCGATAGCGTGGACAACCCGAAAAGCAGGGTAACGTTGATGTTGAGTCCATCGCCGATCAGTTGTTCTATGCAGGTTATACCCTCTTTGGTTGCGGGCACTTTGATCATCACGTTGGGACGCGACAGGGTCTGCCAGAGTCGCTGTGCCTCATCGATTGTACCCTTGGACGTCATGGGCCAGATGAGGGTTGACTTCGAGGCTGACAAAACCATATCTGCCATCGGAACTGTCATAGAGCGGCCGAAACTGGTCAGCGGCCATCTGAACATCTTCCACGGTCAGAGTTTCATAAATTTCCTCAACGGAACACCCCTGCCGCACAAGCTTTTGAATATCGCTGTCATAGTCCGAGCTTCCGGCAATACCCTTTTCAAAAATCGACGGATTTGAAGTTATTCCCCGAATCCCGTCCTGTTCGATCAATTGCTGGAGTTCTCCTGATACAAGCATTTTTCGTTGCAGGTCATCCTGCCATATACTTTGCTCGAACTCCTGAATAGTTTTCAATGGATTTTTCTGCATAGCTTTTTCCTCCTCAACTGACTTTGAAGCAAAAGTAAACTGAGATTGACTCATTTAGCGATAAGGGGATAAGATCGCGATAGCTCGCTCTACAAAACAATTTGCAAAAAGTATTCCGTATCAAACTGTGATCGGCACTTATCAGAACTGTGTTTTCTCATTCTGCTGAAATGCTCTACAGCCGGGTGCTATCCTTAAGGGGCTGGGAGGAGCTGCAAAGGAGGGTGGTGCAGAGAAATTGATCAGCGCTGTTTGATTTTCTCAATTATGTAACTATCTATTTTTGAAATATTTTTTATCTTACCTTGCAGTGCGGAAATCGGTATTTCCACTCTGGCTGCACTCTGATGGCCACCGGCCGAACCGAGTTCACCAAACAATCGTTTGGCGACCTTGCCGGCATCGAGCCGGAAACCGGCATTTCTGAAAATAATAATAGCTTTTTTCCCATAAATTCCTGAAACCATGCACCAGGTGGCTTCTGCCATCTTGAGAAAAAAATCGGCGAGAATTACCAGGGCATCGGTATCCTGTACGACACCCATATGGATATAGGCCGTATCACCGACAAATTGCAATTCTTCAAATGCCTTGCGAAAATCGGCAAGGTTTTTCTTATTAATCTCCGAAGATTCAATTCTTTTAATAATATTGATATTGACGTGGGGATAAAGATAACGAAAGGCCCTGATATCGGCGCAAGTCGAGGTTCGGGTAAAATTGTCGGTGTCCGTTTTAATGCCGTAAAACAGGGCGGTGGCCAATTTTACCGAAGGAGTGATACCCGCTGCCTTGAGATATTCGGTCATTATTGATGAAACCGCGCCGTAATCCTCACGAATATCCTTAAAAGGGATATAAGTGCAGGATCGGGCGGATGATGATCAATAATAATGGTAAAATCTATATTGCCTAAGGATTTATGGTGGTGCGGTTGGGCATCAACCAAGACCCATTTGGTCACCTCACTGGTGTCTACCTTGGTTATATACGGAAGGGTTATCTTCAGATCTCTGATCATCGCCAGATTGTCGGAACGTTTGATCGCATTTACTCGACAGATAGTGTCTTCTGCACCTTCCTCCAGAACAGTCTTTTCAAGGCCAGAGCACTGGCAATGGCATCCGGATCGGCAACAATCGGGATACAGACAATATCGTCTGTTGTGACGACATCCAGAAGACTTTCATAACGGCCTTTATGGGTGGCAGATTGGGCAGGACTTTTCATAACATTCTTCTTCAGTTAGTATGAGAGATGAGGGGCTTATCGTCTAATACCCAAACGACATAAGCCGCGAGAAAAGACCGGTTGTCCATTACATGACCGACTTTCAGATTCACCCAATAGAAAGGCCTCGCCCGGCCGACAGCCAGCCGGGCGAGGCCCATATTATTCACTCATTTGTTAAAATATTTTTACGCCGCTTTTACGGCACCTTTGTATTGGGCATACAGATCGTGAATGCGCTGCCGAAGCTGTTTAATCCTGTCTGAATCCTCTGTGCTGAGCCAGCGCGGTTCACTGATTGAGTAAATCATCTTTGCCAAATCATCAAGATAGGACTCAGTCGCCCTGCACCATTCATCCGTACAGATACGCTGCATCTCTTTGGTTTCGTTTATATCTTTGTCAATAACTCCACTGACGCCGCTAAGTTTTTAATAAAGTCGCGGTGGGTTCGTAAAAATGATTCTTCCATCATCTTTTGCTGTTCCATTATGTTCTCCTTTGTCATCGAAGGGTTCATTGTTCATTCACACAATGCAGGACAATTGTTCTACTTAATCCCTCCGTTCTGGATGTTTTTCATGATTTGGTGAGAGGTACACCCTTTGAGTAATCAAAATTCTGCAAGTTACATGCCGAAACACAGACAGGCACCGAGAGCCCGACGTTGCCAACACCAAAAAACGGCAGGAGAATCGACTCAAAAATGGTTGATAAGGGGTTGTTTCCAGCCCAGCCGCAGTACTGTTCTTCGGCAGAAAAAAACACTAGGAGCGTGTCGGAGAAAGCCCTTTTAGCCCATTTCTTCGTTATTGACAGAAAATTAATGTTCGCAATATTAACTATATGGCTGTGCTTAATTTCCTACCAATGCCTCGAACTGAACCAAAATGGCAATTCTCCGACGCACTCCTAGGACAAATAAAAAGCAATTCCGGAAAAACAGTTCCTTGTACCGGCGATGGCTGTCCGACACAAGAAGACTCGGTCCAATTTCACAAGACTGCAAAACTCAACGTGGTCGACATGGCAGCAAACCACGCCCTTCCATGATCCGAACTTTGCTTGCAATACCGATCACAGACGGGGATCCACACCGATTCGACACACCGCCATATCTTCCCGGCAGTGAAAGGAAGTGGGAGTGATCCAGCTCCGCCCATCCCTGGCAATGATAATTTCCGCCTCTTCCGGCCCCCATGTTCCTGCCTGATAGTTGGGGAAATCGCCTGGCTCCATTGCGCCCCACACATCCAACACAGGGGCAACAACAGACCAGGCCGCTTCGGCCTGATCGCCGCGCAAAAAGAGGGTGGCATCGCCTTCTATGATATCAAGCAGCAGTGTTTCATAAGCCTCCGGAGGCTTTACCTTAAAAGCCTCCCGGTAATAGAACTGCATCATGACCGGGGAAAGCCGCAGAGTCGGCCCCGGCTGTTTGACTTCAAAGCGGAGGAAAATACCTTCCTCCGGCTGAATGGCCAAGAGCAGCCTGTTGGGTCGCCAGTCCATCTGCGCCTGGGCCGGAAATGTTTTATGGGGTACCGGACGAAATTGAATTGAGACTTCGGATATCCTTGCCGGCAGGCGCTTACCGGTCCGCAGATAAAATGGCACCCCCTGCCATCGCCAGTTATCCATATAGAATTTCATGGCTGCGTAGGTTTCAGTTGGTGAGTTCTCACGCACGTCATCCTCGCTGCAATAACCGGCGACATGCTCCCCCTCTATCCAGCCCGATCCGTACTGGCCGCGTACAGCATAGCTGCGACACTTTATCGGCGGCAATGGGACGAATTGCATGCAGAACATCCACCTTTTTATTGCGGATCTCATTGTCCCGGAAAGAAACCGGCGCTTCCATGGCCACCAGGCAGAGAATTTGCAGCAGGTGATTCTGAATCATGTCACGCAGGGCACCGGCATGATCGTAATAGCCGCCGCGATGCCCCACACCTATCTGTTCCGCAACCGTTATCTGGACATGATCGATATACTGCCTGTTCCAGAGCGGTTCAAAGAGTGCATTGCCGAAACGGAAGGCCAGAATATTCTGTACGGTCTCTTTGCCAAGAAAATGGTCTATGCGAAAGATCTGCCGTTCTTCATACAACTCACACAAAGTGCGATTCAGATTACGGGCGGATTCAAGGTCTCTGCCAAAGGGTTTTTCCACAACCACCCGTGAACGCTCACGATCCTCATTGAGTCCTGCATCAGCCAGTTGACCGGTCACGGGTTTTATCATATCGGGTGGCAGGGCAAGATAGAATATCCGGTTGGACCGACTATCCCACCTCTTATCCTGATCATTGAGCCTGTCGGCCAACTCCTTATACACTTTGGCATCTGGTCAGGTCGGCCTGTTCAAAATGCAGATGCTCGGCGAAGGACTTCCAGGCATCGCTTTTTGCCTTACCCCGGCTGGAAAATTGATCTACCCCTTTACGCAGATGAGCGCGAAATTTGTCGTCATTCATGTCTTCAAGCCCCAAGCCGAAAATCTCAAATTTTTCCGGCAGCGAATTATCGAGGAAAAGATTGTACAGGGCGGGCATCAGTTTTCGCCAGGTCAGATCACCGCCGGCACCGAAGATGATAAAAATCGAGGCATTGAGTGAGCTGTTGTTCTCCATAAAACCTCCTTCTGCCCGGCTTAATCCGAGCCCCACTTCGTGTGGAATGATCCTTCTGCATCCACCCGCTGATAGGTGTGTGATCCAAAATAATCCCGCTGCGCCATGATCAGGTTTGCCGGCAGCCAACTGCTGCGATACGCATCCCAATATGCCAGCGCCGTCATCAGACCGGGCAGCGGTATACCTCTGTCGACACCGGTATGCACGACATCGCGCCAGTCTGATTGACGGGTCGCGACCTGTTGACCGATTGACGGGGCCAGCAGTAAATTGACAAGATCGGGGTCAGCCCGATAAGCTGCTTGAATCTCTTCCAGCAGCGCGGCACGAATGATGCATCCACCGCGTCCAGACACGGGCAACCTTCTCGGGATCCAAGATTATATTCATAGGTCTCCGATGCCCGTTTGAGCAAGGCCATTCCCTGGGCATAGGTGATGATACCTGCACAATAGAGAGCATTCTCCAGTTGATCGATGAACATCTGTTGCTCTTGTTAAATGACTTGTCCGGGCCGTGGAGACTTGTCGGCAGCCGTTCTTCGTTCCTCTTTGTAAGCCGACAGATAACGCATCATAACCGCCGCATCGATAGTGAGCGTCGGCACCTGAATGGTCAGCGCATCGGCCACTGTCCATTCCCCCGTTCCTTTCTGTCTGGCCTGGTCGGCAATCACGTCAATCAGAGGTTGACCTGTACGATTCGTCCTTTTGGCGAAAGATCTCAGCGGTAATCTCCATCAGGTAACTGTTCAATACCCCTTTATTCCAGTCGCCGATAGACCCTGTGCAGTTCGTCGGGTTGCAATCCCAGTCCACGTTTCATCAGGTCATAACTTTCCGCAATCAGTTGCATTAAGGCGTATTCGATGCCGTTATGCACCATTTTGACATAATGTCCGGCCGATCCCGGCCCCATATAGGCCACACAGGTCGTTTCTCCCACATGGGCAGCTGCCGCCTCAAGAATCGGCCTGACCCGCTCATAACCCTCTTCGGGACCCACCCGGCATCAGGCTGGGACCGTGCCGGGCGCCGCTCTCACCGCCGGACATGCCCATGCCCATAAAAAGCAGGCCTTTTTCCTTCAGCGCTGCACTTCGGCGGTCGGTGTCGCTAAAATGTGAATTGCCGCTGTCAATGAGCAGGTCGCCCGCATCCAGATGAGGTGCTAATTTCTCGATCACCGCATCGACCGGATCGCCCGCAGGAACGAGCAGGATAATAGCTCTGGGTTTTCGCACCATATGACACAGGGCCTGCAGATCACCGGGTTGTGCGCTATCTTGTGGTGTTCGCTTTTAATTTCAGCAATTGTCTGATCTTGTCTTCTTTGCGATTGTAACCAGCCACGGAAAAACCGTGGTCAGCCAGGTTAAGGGCAAAATTGCTGCCCATAACCCCTAAACCAACCAAGCCTATATCGCACACTCCCATATTCTCCTGCACGGACATACACATCCTCCTTTTGCAATAAGGCCTCTCTCTTTTCTAACAGAAAGCATTCCGAATCGAGTTGTGATTGTTGGTCGTCAAGGCTTCTTTTTTTCAGCAGCGGACATGGCTACCGCAGCGGCAATAAGAGAGAGATGAGTGAGCCCCTGGGGAAAATTTCCCAACAACTCAAGTGATTCTGTGTCATATTCTTCTGAGAAGAGATACAGATCGTTGCCGGCCTTGATCACCTGTTTGAAGACGTCATCCGCTTGATCAAGCCGGCCCTGATAGGCCAGACATTCTACCAGCCAGAAAGAACAGGCCAGAAAAGCGCCTTCTTTCCCGGCTAATTCATCATCATCTGCAGCATATCGGCGCAGAAAATCATTTTCGCCGAGATCCTGCCAAACTGCATCGGTAGTACGGATCATCCGTTCGTCGCAATAATCGATGAAACCGACAGTTGGCAGGAGCAACAATGCAGCATCCATACTGTTATAACCGAAGGCCTGCGTGAAAACCCCCCGCTCGGAATCATACCCTTTTTTTTCAACGGCACTGCGTATCTCGTCGCGCACCTTTTTCCACTCAGCCAGCGGTGCTTCTCGGCCCAGGTCTTCGGCCAGTCTGATGCCATAGTCGACAGCAGCCCAGCACATCACTTTGGATTGGACAAAATGACGCGGCGCACCCCGCATTTCCCAGATGCCCTGATCGGGCATCTCCCAGAATGTAGCTGCCGAATCGACCAGCTCAGTGATAAATTCCCAGTAGTCATCATCGGGAGAGTTGCCGAGGGCGTGCCAGCCCCATTCAAGGCCCAGCAGCTCACCATACACGTCCAGCTGTCTCTGCGCTTCGGCGGCATTGCCGATGCGCACAGGCTGCGCGCCGCGATAACCTTCCACTTCCTTGAGATTGGTCTCATTCAATCTGCGCTCGCCTCCTACCCCGTAAAGAATCTGCAGTTCCTCTGCACTGCCGGCCGCGCTCCGCTCAACAAACCGGCGAAATCCATTTGATTCACTGGTAAAGCCCAGCTCTGCCAGAGAACGAACGGTAAAGCAGGAATCCCGGATCCAGCTGAAACGGTAGTCCCAATTACGCGAACCTCCGGGAACCTCCGGTAGCGACGTAGTTGCTGCCGCGGCAATAGCTCCGGTGGGGGCATGGGAAAGACCCTTCAGGACAATAGCCGATCGCCACATATATTCCGCATAGGAGCCGTCAATTTGACCCTTTTCTGTCCAGCGCGACCACCACTCTATTGTTTCCTCGAGCCGTCCGGCCAGTTTTTTTATCGTCGGGGCATCCACCAGCCCATCATCGAATTCTTCAGCACGGCGATAGACGATGGACAGGTATTTTCGCTGCCCCTCTTTTATGGTGCAGTTCCCTTCGATATCGTGACGATGTTTCAGACCGCATTCAATATCCCCGGAAATAAGCAAACCGTCACTCCCTCCAATGGCTATGAATTGGCCGTCGCCGGAGCGACGAATCCAGGGTCTGACAGAAGCGTAATCAAAACGCGGTACAACATCGATGGCAAATTCGACGCTGCCCTGCACCCCTTCAAGAACTCTAAGAATTTGTTGATAGGGATGATGCCGGCCTCCTTCACGCATGGTGAAACAGTCGGTCAGACGCGCCTCACCGCCTTCGTCTGTGCGGAAAGTTGTCTCGAGAATAAGGGTTCGATCAAGGTAGCGGCGGGAGACGGTATAAGCCTTTCTCGGAGTAATCTGACAATAGCCTCCCTGCTGCCAGCCAATAAGACGACCAAAACAGCTTGCCGAATCGATTCTCGGCATACAGCACCAGTCGATGGAACCGGCTTTCGAGACAAGGGCTGCGGAATGGCAGTCGGCGATGTAGCCGTAATCAGCTATAGGCGGATATTTTTCGGTGCTCATGGCTGCTTCCTGTTCCTTTAATTCGGTGACGATTCCATAACAAGGGCTGCTGCTCCAATCACCCCTGCCTCATCGGCCAGTTCTGCTTTGACAACTTTAAGCTCCTCCGTCGCCGCAGGCAGACATTGCCGACGAATCCCCCGATCGACCCGATCCACAATTTCAGGCAGGCCATCAACAACGCCACCGCCCAGAATAAAGAGGCAGGGGTTGAAACAATGCACCAAAGTGACTGCGCCGGCGATAAGGGCTTCAACGGCCTCATTCACCAGCTGCCTGGCCAGCGGGTCTCCTTTATGGAACGCCTCGGCGACTATCTCTGCGGTAATATCCGCTTGACTGCCATCGACCATGTGCAGCAGTGCTGCGCCCTGTTCCGGATGGGTGCGGGTGACAGCCCGGGCTCGCCTGCCGATAGCCAAGCCACCGGCAAAAACTTCAAGACAGCCCCTATTGCCACAGTTACAGATCGGTCCGTGCATGTCGACAGCTATATGACCGATCTCCCCTGCGGTATTGCTGCAGCCATCGACAATTTTCCCACCCGCGACAATACCGCCGCCAACCCCTGTGCCGATATACATGCAGACCAGGTTGTCGCATCCCTTGCCGGCACCGAATCGCCATTCTCCAAAGGTTGCGGCCCGGACATCGTTGGTTACCATCACCGACAGATCAAGTGCTGTCTGCAGTCGCGACTGCAGCGGTACATCATGCCAGGCCAGGTTGGGCGCAAAGCGAATTTCCCCGGTTCCGGGCCTGATCTGACCGGCTACGCCGACCCCTGCACCAATGGGAGAACATTCGCTTTCATCAATCAACTTCCTGACGATGTCGCTGATTTGTTCTTGAACTGCTTCCGGACCACCATCGACATCGGTATCATACCTCATGGATCTGTTAACCCGACCGTCTTTGTCAACCAGGCCGGCGGCAATTTTGGTTCCGCCCAGGTCCACTCCTATCGCACATTTTTTCGACGCCATCAATACTCTCCGTTAATCAGTTGCTCCCTGGAAAAAAATAACCATCAATTGTGATGGCGTCGTAAAAACCCTTCATCTTGTTCGTTGTTGCGATTTTTCGTATCATTACAGGTACCCTATGTACGCCGAAAAAATAAAATAATTGCACGCCTCCAATATGAAGCTTTTTGCTTATCCATCGGAAATTAAGGTTTTTACGACCTTGTTAATTGTAAAAACGGGAGGAACTGGTTCGATAATTCGGCATTGAGAAAATCCCCGTCTTCTTCTCTGCTGAGAAGATACTATTTACTAGCAAATTAAATGCCAATCATTCACCATGATGAGTAAATTAAAAAATCTGTAATTTGGTAAACGCTTACGAGTCAGTGGTTATGCATGATTTTTTTGTTTTCCGGTGAACGGTTATGCAATTTGCAGCCGCTCAGGAGCCCTGTCGGGTTTTACAACACCGCACTCTATCCAGCCAGACAGGAAAATTCCGGCATCATTCTGTTGGCAGAAATGATCTTCCTGTTCTTCGATTGACCCCGGAAAAATTCTCATACATCATACAACTACTGCAGGGTGTTGATTATTTAGGATTGCCCCAGCAAACCCCTTTACCTCTTTAAGCCCGGCATGGCACTAAATATGCAACATCGGTGGTATGTCTACTTTCTACCATGCCGGCAAACGGAGAGATCTGAAGCAGTTTTGCCGGTCTTTGTCAGAAAACATCATTCAGGAGGGAACAAGCAATGGTACATGGAGAAAAGCTGGAAAAACTGAAAATGCTGGCCAAGTTGATTCGTTATTACATTCTGGCATCCACTACCCAAGCCGGCTCCGGTCATCCGACTTCCGCATTGTCGGCCACAGATTTAATGACCGGACTTCTCTTCGGCGGAGCCTTCAAATTCGATGTGGACGACCCAGACCACCCCAACAATGACCGGCTGATATTTTCCAAAGGCCATGCATCTCCCCTTTTTTATTCCCTTTGGGCTGCAGCCGGAAAACTGGGAGAGAAAGAGATGATGACCTACAGACAGTTCGGCAGCCCCCTTGAAGGTCACCCTACCGTTGTTTTCCGCTATACCGAAGCAGCCACCGGCTCCCTGGGCCAAGGCCTCTCCATCGGTGTAGGCATGGCGCAGAACGCAAAGCTCGACAATCTTCCCTACAGAACATACGTCCTGCTTGGCGACAGTGAGATGGCCGAAGGATCTCAATGGGAATCGATACAGCTTGCCGCCTATTATCAACTGGACAATCTGATCGGTGTGCTGGACGTCAACCGTCTGGGACAACGGGGCGAGACCATGTACGGACACGATCTGCACGCCTATGAACAACGACTGTCCGCCTTCGGCTGGGAAACCATTGCCATTGATGGTCACAGTTTTTCCGAAGTACTCGCAGCCTATGACAAGGCATTGAACACAACCGGCAAACCCATCATGATCATAGCTAAAACCATCAAGGGCAAAGGCGTTCCTCCCGTAGAGGACAGAGACGGCTGGCATGGCAAGGCACTTGATGAGGATATGGTAGAAAAGATTTTCCAGGAGTGGGGCGAAATCGATACTTCGATCAGAGGAAAGATCACCAGGCCGCAGGATTTGAGGCCGGCCAAAAAGTCCTCCCGGGATATCACAGAGCCGGATTACTCAAGCCAGGACATGGTGCCCACTAGAAACGCCTACGGCAACGCTCTTGTCCGGATTTATCCTAAATATCCACAAATTGTCAGTCTCGATGCGGAGGTAAGCAACTCGACCCGGGCCAAGCGTTTCAAGGAAGCGTATCCGGATCGTTTTTTCGAGATGTTCATAGCGGAGCAGAACATGATAGGGGCGGCTCTCGGTTTTTCCCGACGAGGCAAAATTCCCTTTGTTTCGACTTTTTCCGCCTTTTTCAGTCGAGGCTTCGATCAGATCCGGATGAGCAGATATTCGAATGCCAATATCAAGTTCGTCGGATCCCATGCCGGAGTCTCTATCGGTCATGATGGGCCTTCACAGATGGGTCTGGAGGATATCGCCATGTTCAGAACGATACTGGACGGGGTTGTCCTGTACCCGGCGGACGCCGTATCGGCGGATAAATTGGTGGAAGAAGCCGCAGCGCACCAGGGGATCGTTTATATCAGGACCACCCGGGGTGGCACTCCCATTATCTATAGGTCAGACGAGCAGTTTCCCATCGGCGGCTGCAAGGTGCTGAAAAAAAGCGACCAGGATGTCATTACAGTCGTAACGGCGGGCATCACCGTCCACGAAGCACTCAGAGCCTATGAGGAGTTAAAAAATGACAACATTTTCATCCGTCTGATCGACGTTTACAGCATCAAACCAATGGATACAGAAACGCTTGAGGAGGCAGCCAAGCATACCAAAGCCATTATAACAGTGGAGGATCACTACCCAGAAGGCGGCATTGGGGAGGCGGTGAGAAGTGCTCTCGCTTCGTTCCCGACGTCCATCCACTCTCTCGCGGTGCAGAAAAAACCGATGAGCGGCAACCCCGCTCAACTCCTCGACTTTGAGGAAATCGGCGAAGGGGCTCTGGTCAAAAAAGTCATGGAGCTGGTATGAAAACAAGTATCTACTGTTTGTGATGCGCTCATGGTCAGCACAGAAGCAAGTTTGTGTCTCACAAACAACCTGGTACCGACCGGCATCAGTTCGGCTGTTCCAACTTCCGGAGAATTTCGCGGTATTCGGAAACGGCGGAGCCTCCCTTTGCCCTCAGCGCCGTAGCCAAAGCTTTGGGTATATTGAGCGCAAGATTTTCCGCCACTTTTTCGGTATACGATCTTTGATAATCCCAGGGGACACGCAGCGTCCAGTTATCATCGCTGACTATGCCCGGCCGGTTATAAGTCTCAATGACACCAAGGAGATCGGTAAAGAAGACCATGATGTTTTGTGCCGGTCCGACAAATAATTCGGCAAACTTGGCCTGGACCAGCGCCGCAGTATCGATGGAGAGACGCTCTATCCAGCCGGCCCGCTTTTCTTCGGGAATACCCAGGCGTCTGGCCAGATATTCGGCCTGGCGAGCGGAGGTCCTCTCCGTAAACCATGTATCCGCCGTCTGCCAGATAGTCGCGGTGTCATGGTTGCCGAGCATCAGCCAGTCTTCCGGCTGGGCATTCTCACTGCGGTATACATCACTCGAGTTCTCGAGATCCGCCTTCTGAGTGACCCGGAACCGTCCCAGCCCGTACAGCTCCATTACGCGCTTGATTGGATAGGGCTGGGTGCTGAGAATTTCACAGGATATCGTCTCCCAACTCCCCCATTTTTCCCTGGTTGTCGCCATTATCACGTCAAAGAGTTGCGCATAGCGTCTGACTTGCGCATCATCGAGGTCAACCACCCAGTTATCGTCAAAGCGCGGCTTATGTTTGTTCAGCTGATCCTGACGGACAATGGCATAGTTGATCAGGCCAGGATGGTCGGTGACCAGCGGGGAGGCAAAAAGACGCGCCCCGTTCTGCACGGCAGCAAAAGGATCCTTTTGATCGGCCCTGTAGACCCATGGACAGACCAGGCCGTGGGGATGGTCCAGGCGCAGCCCATCGAAATCATCCACCAGTTTCTCAATCCGTTGGCGGACAAAACGGACGGCTGCACCCGTTTGCCCCGTCTGTTGACTCCCGCCATCACCTTCGATACCATAGCAGCAGGGCTCCAGTACGGGATAGTTCCAGGGCTGCCCCTCTGGATTGGTGCGGCTCGGCGGCGCACCCATAAGGTAATCCTCCAGCAGAAATGACTGGGCAAACCAGGAATCGCTGCCGGAAAAGCCAATCTGGAAGTCGCCAAAAAGTTTCAGGCCCAGGTGTCGGCAGTGCTCTTGCAACATCCGTTGCTGCTCTGCCAGCAGGAACTGGATAAAACTATAATCCAGAAGAGTCGTCGAATACTGCCTATGCAGTTCTGCAAGCCGGAGTCGTGCGGATTCTTCCCGGCCGGCAGGCGGTGCAAACAGATGTCTGTCGAGGCTGGCCTCTTTGGTGCCGCTCCACTCCTGCCAGGTTTTACCGCCATAGTGCAGCTGCAGCACATGATAGATGGCGTCCCGATCAAGCCATGAATTATTTTGTCGACGGAAGAGTGCAAAAGAATCACCAAGATCATTGCAGGAGGCAGATTTCCCCCGGCTGATTTCGCGTCGATACCGGCTGCATATTTCGGCGGAAATATCGTCAATGGCACAGTCTGACAAAAAGATCATTTACCCGGGTACTGTCGGTAGGAAGCCGTGCAGTGAGGGTGGCCAACTTTTTCGGATCAAGCAGCCTGCACTGCAACCGAATCAAAGGAAGCGGGGCAAGGGACAGAGGATTTCTGGAAAAAAGACTGCCATCATAGGGCGAGGAGTTGGCCCTGGTCGTTATACCCTGCGGTCCCAGTTGAATGCCGTTAAATCCCAGAGACCTGGCAAATTTCAGAAATTCCCCGGCGCCGTCTGAATACGGGGTGCCGCGCCCAAGATCTTCCTCGGACAGACTGGGAAAAGCTGCATCATGGATCCCGAGAAGAAAATTTTTCACCCCGAGAAGCTGCAAAGCCATGTCAATCGCCGTCTGCAATGTCAATCCCCCCTTCGTAGGCGAAATACCATCATGGCCAGAGGCGGCAAGGTTACATTGAGGGAATGGTTCTCTCCATGAACAGACCGGGGAGTAGCCTCCTTGCCGCCGAAATTGCCCTGGCCGCTGCCGCCGTAGAGCTCGGCATCACTGTTCAGCACCTCCTGCCAGTATCCCATTTCCGGAACACCCAAGTCGATAGTTGTGTCGGGGCACCGGGGTAAAATTGCCGATACAGACCACCACATCCAGAGGGTCTTTGCCACGACGCATGTAACTTAAAATGCTCTGCTGGCTGTCGTTGCAGTCTATCCATGAGAATCCTGCCGGATGATCATCGAGTTCATAAAGCGCCGGTTCCCCGCGCAGAAAGGTATTGAGATCACGAACCCAGCGCTGCAGACCCTGGTGAAGAGGAAACTTGCAGCAGCGGCCAGTCGAGACCGACGTCATGGTTCCACTCGGCCCATTGGCCGAATTCACCGCCCATGAACAGCAGTTTCTTGCCGGGATGGGTAAACATATAACCATAGAGCAGGCGCAGGTTGGCAAATTTTCGCCAGTCATCACCCGGCATCTTCCCGAGCATCGAGCCCTTGCCGTGCACCACTTCGTCATGGGAAAACGGCAGGATGAAATTCTCATGAAAGGCATAGAGCAGACTGAAGGTCAGATGGTGATGATGGTAAGAACGATGGACCGGGTCATTGCCCATATAATCGAGTGTGTCGTGCATCCAGCCCATATTCCATTTAAAACCGAAACCGAGTCCTCCCAGATAGGTCGGGCGGGATACCATGGGATAGGCGGTTGATTCCTCGGCAAATGGTCATCACATCGGGGTGTTCCTGATAGACCAGCTCATTGAATCTCTTGAGAAAATCTATCGCCTCAAGATTTTCCCGGCCGCCGATACCGATTAGGTATCCATTCCCCCTCCTTGCGGGAATAATCAAGGTAGAGCATGGAGGCCACGGCATCGACCCGCAGTCCATCGATATGATATACCTCCAGCCAGAAAAGGGCATTGGCCAGAAGAAATTCCGCCACTTCGGTTCGGCCGTAATTGAAGATATAGCGTCCCCCAGTCCTTGTGTTCCCCCTGACGCGGATCGGCATGCTCATAGAGATGGGTCCCGTCAAAATAATCCAAGACCGTGCGCGTCCCGCGGAAAATGAGCCGGGACCCAGTCAAGAATAACACCTATATCGTGCTGGTGCAGGGTATCGATCAGGTACATGAAATCCTGGGGGGTGCCGAAACGACTGGTGGGGGCAAAATATCCGATGGTCTGATACCCCCAGGAGGCGTCGAAGGGATGTTCATTGACCGGCAGGAGCTCTACATGGGTAAATCCCATATGGCTGACATATTCAGGGAGTGTTTCAGCCATTTCCCTGATATGTCAGCCAGCCGCCGTCATCCGCACGCCGCATCCATGAACCGAGATGTAGTTCGTAAACAGAAATAGGCGCTGTATGCTGATTGCGTTTCGACCGGGTATCATCCACTCCCGGTCCTGCCAGTCATGGCCATCTAAATCCCAGACTACTGAGGCAGTAGCCGGGCGTATTTCAGAGTGAAAGGCATAGGGGTCGGTTTTCTCTGCCTGATAAGCATGCAGCCGGGAGGTAATAAAATATTTATAGAGAGCGCCGTACGTCACTTCTGGAATGACGCCATGCCAGTACCCCGTATCTTTAATCCTCACCAGCGGGCTGGCACTCTTTTGCCAATCGTTGAAATCCCCTATAACTGAAACCGCCCCGGCATTTGGTGCCCAGACGGTAAAAGAGGTGCCTTCCCGGCCATCAGTTGTTATTCTATGCGCACCAAGTTTTTCCCAGGCCCGGTAATGGGTACCTTCAGTGAGCAGATGGAGGTCATATGGTGTAATAAATCACTGGTATGTTTTCATTTTCTCCTCTATTTCTCCTATCGATGATATCGATGATACCGGCCAGAGGAATGTGAATCCAGGCGGGCCGGTTGTTCATTTCATATTTCAGCTCATAAAACGCTTTTTCCAGGAGGTAGACATCAAGAACAATACCGGCATCTCCGGTCGGCAGAAAAGGTGCACCGGCGGCTGTCTCCATATAGGCTCCGACAAACGCGCTGCTTACCCATTCGTACCAGGCACGGCTCCAGGGCCTAAGTTTTTCCTTCTCAATGCTCTGCGCAGTGGCCGCCTCAGCTGCCGCCAAAGCGGTCTCTGCCGCATAATGAAAAGAGCGTATCATACCGGCAATGTCTTTCAGCGCTGATCCCTTCCCCCGTCTTTCCTCCAGTGGACGCATGGGTTCGCCCTCAAAATCGAGGAGGATGAAGTCATTTGCCTTGGTCAGCACCACCTGCCCCAGATGATAATCACCATGATGCCTTATCAGTCGCCCAAGGCTTTCCCCCACCTCCGCTATCTCTCCAATCCAGTCAAATATCTCGGCAGCATGTTTTACCACCCGATCTCCATTTTGCTGAACCTCGGCAGGCAATTGAATTATCGTACCTGATAAAATGGGCAATACATCCTGAATTTGCGCGTATCAGCGTCTCGGCAAGTCGTTCGGTAAAAGCCTGGGTAGATTTTTCAGGCCGGAAAGCCTTGTTGCTGCTCTCTTCAGACAGAGCCAGATGAAACTCCGCGGTCCTGCGGCCAAGAACTTTTATTAATCTGGAGATATTCACCAGCCATGCCCGCAAAGGCAGCGGGAATCTTTTCCCGGGATGCCGCAATGAGCGACAGGTTCGTGGTCGGTGGAGACTCTCCTGCGGCAAGATGCTTTTCCACCCCATGAAAATAATCCTGCAAAGCCGACAGGCTATATGCCCAGCCATCCCCTCTATTGGCGACGAATTCCTGCAGCATGCCGATGGTTGCTGTCTTGCCTGAAGCGTCAAGGTACTCCATGGTGCCGACGACTCCGGCTATTGAGGTAAAGCGTTTTTTTTCGGTCAGAAACAGGCTCATCTCCACATCGGGATTACAACCTTTTTCCAGTCTTCGATAGAGCTTAAGCACCAAAGCATCACCAATGATGCAGGAGGTATTGCTCTGTTCCGCCCCCAATGCGCGCACCGAGGTGGGAGAACCGGAGGGAAAAATGATTTCGTCATACATTGTTGTTGGCACAGCCCTGACGGTGCCGCCTTTTGCGGTCTTATACCGCCTTCCGTCACCAATCGCCGCAAATAAAATACCGTAGGCGGCCCGGTCCATCAGGGCATCGTAGAGGATTCCATCTCCTTTCTTATTATTAACCAGGGCGAGAACGCTGTCTGGAATTTCTGCGCCAAGAGCTGCGGCAGGCTGCCCCTGGACTATCTTCATCGGCAGCACATAGTCCTCCTGCTCTCCCAAATCATACTGCACCCGGAGAAAGGCAATATAAAATGATGCCCCCAGCTTCGACCAGTCGATAATGGAGCAGGAACCAATGTCCTTGGCTTTCCCTCTAAACCAGCGTTGCCTGGCCAGATATTGTGGCAGGATATCGTTGCCCAGGGTATAGAGATACTGCGGCTCAAGCAAGGTGTCCCACATTTTATCAAGAGTTAACTGCGGCAGCGTCCGCGTTTCATTTGTCCTGGCTCGGCCTACGTCTATAGGTTCTGCGGGCGATTCAATCTTAAACCAATAAAAACTGTGCGGTCCCAGAGTAAGAAAGTAGGGACTCTTGCTGATAGCCGGAAAATCTGTTCTCCCAATCATCTCAACGGGAATGTGTCCTTCAAATTCAGCAAGATCAAGTTCGGCGGGCTGGACATACCGGGAAAGATTGGCAACCACCAGAATCACCTCGCCTTTATGGCGGCGGGTAAAGGCCAGGATGGCCCGGTTCTCCGGCCTGACAAATTCCATGCTGCCATGGCCAAAGGCTTTGTGCTGCCGGCGCAGAGCTATCATCCTGCGCATAAAAGCAAGCATGGATGAAGGATCGCGCTCCTGAGCCTCAACATTGACCGACTGATAGCCGTACACCGGATCAGTTATCAGCGGCAGATAGAGACGGGCTGCGTCCGCCCTGGAAAAACCGCCATTTCTGTCCAGGCTCCACTGCATGGGCGTACGGACTCCGTCCCGGTCACCCAGATGGATATTGTCACCCATGCCAAGTTCATCGCCGTAATAGATGACCGGTGATCCCGGCATGGAAAAAAGCAGGGAATTCAGCAGCTCCATGCGGCGGCGGCTGTTGTCGATGAGAGGGGCCAGACGTCTTCGGATACCGACATTGAGCCGCATCCTGCTGTCTTTTGCATATTCCCGGTACATGTAATCACGTTCCGCATCGGTGACCATTTCCAGAGTCAGTTCATCATGATTGCGCAGGAAGAGCGCCCATTGACAGCTCTCGGGTATCGCTGGGGTGCGATCGAGAATATCGGTGATAGGGTGCCGGTCTTCCTGACGCAGAGCCATGAAAATTCTTGGCATCAGGGGAAAATGAAAGGCCATATGGCACACATCGCCGTCGCCAAAATAGGGCAGGACATCCTCCGGCCACTGATTGGCCTCGGCCAGAAGCATCCGTCCGGTATAATTCTCGTCCAGATTTTCACGAAACTGTTGCAGGACGGCCAGAGTCTCCGGTAAATTTTCGTTGTTGGTGCCCTCCCTGACACAGAGATATGGGACAGCATCCAGCCGCAATCCGTCAACGCCCATATCGAGCCAGAAGCGCATTACCTTCAAAACAGCCTGAACCACCTTGGGGTTATTGTGATTCAGGTCGGGCTGATGGGAAAAAAAACGGTGCCAGTAGTACGCCTTGGCCACTGGGTCCCAGGCCCAGTTGGAGGGTTCACTATCTGTAAAAATTATTCTTGTCTCCGGAAACTTACTGTTGGTGTCGCTCCAGACATAATAGTTGCGGCGGGCGGAATTGGCCTTTGCTCTCCGGGCTGCCTGAAACCAGGAATGTTGATCCGATGTGTGATTGATGACGAGCTCGGTAATGACCTTGATCTGACGCCGGTGGGCCTCTCGGATAAATGTTCTGAAGTCTTTCAGATTTCCATAATGGCCGTGGATGCCCCGATAGTCGGAAATATCGTAACCGTCATCTCTGAAGGGGGATGGATAAAAAGGCAGAAGCCAGATTGCGTTGACCCCGAGCTCTTCAATATAATCGAGTTTTTCAATAAGGCCCCGGAAATCGCCGGTCCCGTCACCATTGCTGTCCATGAAGGCTTTGACATGCAATTCATATATAATGGCGTCTTTATACCAGTAGGGATCTGTCTTTTCTGTCGGCATGTTTCAATCCTATTTGCTACATAAAATAATCAAAATCTTGTTCAGTCCGCAGTTTCCGGCGCAAAACAAAAATATGCGCCGGGCTCTCGGCAGGATCGAGGCGCACATAGTTCCTGCTCCCCTGCCAGAGGAATCGATTATCAAAGAGTAGTTCATGCACCTGATACACTTCGTTTTCCTCAATATTGAGCTTCTCGAGAGGCACCTCCAGCCAGCCTTCCTGCATATTGTGCGGATCGAGATTTACCACTATCAGCAGGATATTGCTGCGGTCCTCTGTACTCTTGCCGTAAAACAGGAGCTGCTCGTTATCGACAGGAAAAAAGGCCAGCATTTTGTTAGACCACAGAGCTGCATTATTTTTTCTGATATTGTTTATCCTGGTAATAAAGGGTCTGATATTGCCGGATTTTTTCCAGTCGCGCGGCTTTATTTCAAATTTTTCCGAATTGAGATATTCTTCGGTACCGGGCACAGCCTCATGTTCAGAGAGCTCATAGCCGCTGTATATGCCGTAGCAGGGAGAGAGTGTCGCTGCTAAAACCAGTCGAATTATAAAAGCCTCACGACCGCCGTACTGCAGGTATTCCGGGAGAATATCCGGAGTATTGGCAAAAAAATTGGGCCGATAATATTCATATACCCCGGTTTCCACCAGTTCGCGCAGATAGGAGGTCAACTCAGCTTTGCTGTTGCGCCAGGTGAAATATGTATAGGATTGACTAAAGCCGGCTTTAGCCAGACCATACATGACTCGGGACCGGGTAAAGGCCTCGGAGAGGAAAACAATGTCGGGATATTGGCTTCGCACTTCACCGATCAACCATTGCCAGAAAGACAGGGGCTTGGTGTGCGGATTGTCCACCCTGAAAATATGTATGCCGCGTTCAATCCAGAAAACTACAATGCTTTTCAGTTCATCCCAGAGTGACACCCATTCCTCGCAATCAAAGAAGAACGGATAAATATCCTCATATTTTTTGGGTGGATTTTCGGCAAATCTTATTGTTCCGTCGGGGTGATGTCTGAACCATTCCGGGTGTTCCCGGACATAGGGATGATCCGGCGAGCACTGAAAAGCGAGATCCAGAGCGATTGCAAGTCCCTGTTGTTTTGCGCTTTTTACCAGATGTTCAAAATCGTCAATAGTGCCGAGTTCCGGGTGGACATCCTTATGCCCCCCCTCCGGGCCGCCTATCGCCCATGGACTGCCCGGATCGTCGGGAGATGCCTGCAGACTGTTGTTGCGGCCTTTGCGATTTGTCCGGCCAATCGGATGAATCGGCGGCAGGTAGAGAACGTCAAACCCCATGCCGACGATTTCAGGAATGAGTTGCTCAACATTTCTGAACGTTCCGCTTTTTCCTGGATCGGTGGTGACCGACCGCGGAAACACTTCGTACCAGGCACCAAATCCAGCTATCTTCGGTTCGACCGTGACAGCAAGTGGCGGTGAAAAAACCGCTTCCCCGGATCGCTCGGGATAGCGGTGCATCATCGCCGTGACATCCGGTGCGGTAGCCTTGGCCACCATAGTTTCCTGGGGTTCAATAGCCCGCAGCAATGCCGCCGTGGAGGAGAGCCAGTCATCATCGGGCGAAAGGGCTCTGAGGGAGGTCGCGTCTATCATTGCCGCGCCTTCCAGCAGGTCACTCGCAATGTTTTGACCGGCCTGAAATTTTTTCAGCAGATCCCGCTGCCAGCTGGCAAAATGGTCTATCCAACCCCGAACGGTATACTCATAGGTGCCAAGGGCATCGACCTGAAACTCGGCAATCCACAAATCATCGCCCCGGTAAGCCATGGGTCGTTCCAGCCATTTGCCGTTGACGTGCCTGTACTGCACAACAGCCTGCAGCAGATCATGTCCATCAGCAAAGACAAAGGCCGAAACCTCAACCTTCTCCCCAACCGTTCTCTTGACCGGAAAACGGCCGCAGTCTACTTGCGGCAGGACCCCCTCTATCCATACTCTGGAAACTTTCTCAGCTGCAGGTTTCTGCTTTAGCTTTGTCTGTTGCATACCACCTCTCTTGCCCTCAATAATTTTACGAAGCTGCCTATCATAATCCAGGCGACAAAAAGAACCTGTGAAAGGGCTTATAAACCAGCAGCAAATCTCAAAGAGATTCCGGCGGTCATCTCTTAAAGCAGCCGATACGGCAGAGCCCTGTACGCCCATTCACTGTCCGCATATCGATCCTGCAGCTTCTTGTAGGCATCCTTTAGTGAATCGGTCTTGCCGGTCAATTTATATCCGGTAACGCCTTGGAGATAGACCGCTTCTGCGGCCGATGAACTTTGCGGAGATACTTCAAGAATACGATCGAGATGCTTTTTGCATTCATCGAGCTTGTCCATATCAAAATCGGCTTTTGCCAATCCTAACTCTAAAGAGTGAGTAAACTCTTCCGGTGGGAAAAAACCCAGGTTGGAATGGTGGACCAAACCAACCGAATCCATTACGATGATTCGAGGTGTCCATTTAACCATAAATTCAGTGGCATATTGTTCTTCGCTACTGGCAATCCTCAAGGCAATAAAATTGCTGCTGATAAAATCGATTACTTGTAAATCTTGATACGTAACTGCATCCATCTGCTGGCAGCCTATTCATTTCGAGTTAAAGAAATCAAGCAGCACCATTTTGTTTTCTCTGGCCGCCGCATCAACCGCTTCCTTGAAATCGGTAATCCATGAAATTTTCATGTTACACTCCTGTCTTCTTGATTTATCAAACGGTCAGTCCCGATTGCAATTGTCCTCCTATCTATACCAAAGCAATTGATATGCCATTTAAATGATTTTCTATAATCTGATTGCCACTCATGGTCAGCCATTGAACCAGGGTCAACCTCCCGACCTTTATGAGAGCGATAATCGCCGATATGGCCGTGCAGCAGCCCCGGTCGTTGAAATCCTCCTGAAAAGATGGCTTTTGACGGCAGACTTTTGTCCAGAAATACAGGATTGATCCTATTTGACAGGACAGGCTGCCGATCTGAAAGACTTTCAATCCCATTTCAGGCATCAACTAATATTGATAAACATGTAAAAACCTCAATTTTCGATGGATAAGTAAAAAGCTTCATATTGGAGGCGTGCGATTTTTCTATTATTTCGGCGTACATACGGTACGTCGTAATGATACGAAAAATCGCAACAACGAACAAGATGACGGGTTTTTACGACGCCATCAATATTAACAGACAGGCGTATAGCGAAGCATATGAGGCATCCCGCACTATTGCCTCAGGTCTGGCATGCATATTGTAAAAGATGCATATATTATCCAGCCCCGGAAAACGGGAAGAATTCGGAACTCTTTTTTAATAACCACTGGGTGCAAGGACCTTAAGGGGTATACTAGGCAAAAAAGGGCAATTATGACATCATCATTGTGTCGCAAAAACAGTGCTCAATTTTCCATGCCTTTCGGCACACTTATCGTGCCCGACAACGGCGTCCTGTTTCGTCTATGGGCACCCATGGCAAAAACCGTCGAACTCTGTCTTATGCCCACTGACGGGGCTATATCGACAGTCCCCATGACAAAAGATGCCGAAGGTTGGTTTGTTGTGCAAGAGCGAACTGCCAGAACAGGCGACAGCTACCAGTTCAAAATTGATAATTCTCTTATGGTCCCGGATCCGGTCAGCCGCTATCAGGCCGATGATATTAACGGCCCAAGTGTCGTCTGCGACCCCGACGAATTTGATTGGCACGATCAAGACTGGACAGGAAGACCATGGCAGGAAACCATCATCTACGAACTTCATGTCGGCACCTTTTCTCCCCAGGGGACCTTCAAAGGGGTAGCTGAAAAGCTTGATTATCTCGTTGAACTTGGGGTAACAGCCATTGAGCTGATGCCACTCGCCCAGTTTCCCGGAAGCTGCAACTGGGGGTATGACGGCACACTGCTCTTTGCCCCGTGCAGCTGCTACGGCAGCCCGGAAGATCTGAAAAATTTGATTCAGGCAGCGCACGACAAAGGGCTGATGGTCTTTCTTGATGTGGTCTATAACCATTTCGGACCGGAAGGCAATTATCTCTATGTCTATGCCAAAGATCCTTTTTTTACACAGCAATTCCATACACCATGGGGAGCGGCAATACGGTTTTCCGGACGTCAGAGCAGAATTGTGCGGGACTTTTATATTGCCAATGCCCTCTTCTGGCTTGAGGAGTATCATTTTGACGGCCTCCGCTTTGATGCCGTTCATTGCATCTTTGATCGCTCCGACCCGGACATTCTCGAGGAGATTGCTCTGGCCGTACATCAGGGCCCCGGAACTGATAGACATATTCATCTCATTCTGGAAAACGACAATAATGAGACGCGTTATCTCGAAAGACATGCCGATGGTCATCCTCTCTTGTTTACCTCCCAGTGGAACGACGATATCCACCATGCCTGTCATATATTACTTACCGGGGAAACGGAAGGATACTACCGGGACTATACTGATCAGCCTCTGAATCATCTGGGACGCTGTTTGACTGAAGGATTTGCCTACCAGGGAGAAGAATCAACCTATCGTAAGGGACAACAGCGTGGCGAGCCGAGCAGTCATTTATCACTGCTCTCTTTTGTCTCCTTTCTCCAGAATCATGATCAGATCGGTAACCGGGCGTTTGGTGAAAGGCTCAACGCATTGTGTGAGGGGCAAAATCTCAAAATTTTTATTGCTTTGATACTCCTGGCCCCGGCACCACCGTTGCTCTTTATGGGAGAGGAATTCGGCGCCGTCACTCCCTTTTATTTTTTCTGTGATTTCAAACCGGGCCTCGCCGAGAGTGTCACTTCGGGGCGAAGAGCAGAGTTTGCCGGTTTTGCCCAGTTCAGTTCTCCTGAAAACAGGGAGCGCATTCCCGACCCCAACGCCAGGCAAACGTTCCTGCAGTCCAAACTGGACTGGCAAAGTGCTCTGAAAAGACAGCACGCAGATTTTTTCAAGTTCTATCAAACACTCCTGAGTATTCGTAAAGAGCAGATCATACCCCGTTTATCCGGCACTAAAAAGGGGGAGACAGGGTATCAGATTCTTTCACCAAAAGCGCTGCAGGCATGGTGGACGATGGCCGATCAGTCTCGACTTATCGTGATTTTCAATATGCAGTCAACGAGCATCGACACCTTTACATTACCCCAAAATGCCACCCTCCTCTATCATAACATCCCTGATAAACATGAACCTTTCCATTCGGAATGTTTACCGCCTAACAGTATCTTCTGGTATCTGAGCGCAGGGGAGAAGAAAGATGTCTAAGAGTATCTGGCAGGAACTTGCTGCGCTGTTTGATATAACAATCGAGGATCTTGAGAATGATATCGGCCGGCCGGACAGAAAAGACGACCGTCTGATGCCCGTCCTTCAAGCGATAGGCATCCCGGTCAACGATGGTGACGAGGCTGAAAAACTCCTTTGGCATCTCCGCAGGGAACACTGGCGGCAAATACTGGATCCCGTTCACGTGGTTTCCGAGCAGGAGATGCCTCTGAAACTGCCGATGCGGCTGTCGGACAAGGATGACCAGCAGTATGCATGGCTTCTCACGGAGGAAGGTGGCAGCCTGCACCACGGCTCTTTTTTCCGGGGCGACTTGACAGTCGTGTCAGGCACAGCTGCGAACAATTTCAACTGCACACTCTATAAATTTGACTTATCAATAAAAATACCAATAGGATATCATCGTCTCGAGATAAGACATTCGGCTGATCCACAGGACCAGTTAGTCGCGTCCCAGCTCTTGATCGTCACCCCCACACACTGTTACCTCCCGCCAAGTATTACCGGCGACAGTAAGGTATGGGGAATCAGTACCCATTTGCATGCTCTTCGGTCCAGCAGGAATTGGGGTATCGGAGACTTTGCCGATCTGGAACAGCTGCTTTCTTTATGCGCAGCCCGGGGAGCGGCAGCCATCCATACCACCCCTATTACCAGTCCCTCTGCTGTCAATTCTCCCAATCCATATGTATCTTCCTGCCGATCTCAGCTCAATGCGCTTTACATCCATATTGAAAATGTTCCGGATTTTACAGAAAACGAAGCCTTGCAAGACCATTTCAACGACGCAAGATTCCAGGCCCGCCTCGCCTATCTGAAAAATCAGGACGAAATTGACTATGAGGCCATCGCCGAGATCAAGGATGAAATTTTCAAAAACCTCTGGGACCACTTTCAGGCAAATCATCTCAATCCGGAGACGACGAGGGGCTGTGATTTTCGACATTTCCAGCAGCAGGGTGGGGACACTCTGCACTATTACGCAATATTTTCCACCATTCAAAAAAAATATCGTTCCAGGGATCTTCCCCTCTATGACTGGCGTAACTGGCCAAATCCTTTGCGGCACCCCCGTTCTCCGGAGGTTGCGGAATTCGCCCAGCAGCACGAAGAAGAGCTTGAATATTGTCAATATCTCCAGTGGCAGGCGGAATCCCAGCTGGCGGCCATTGGCCGTCGCTCTATGGAGTTGGGCCTGAAGGTCGGTCTCTTGACGGAATTACCGTATAATGGTGACCTCGCCGGGTTTGAAAACTGGTACTACGCCGGGCTGTTCCTGCCGGATGCAGTGGTCAACATAGAGCATCCCGATACCGCTGTCGTTGACCCGGCAGCAGGCCAGCCCGTCCTTTCGCCATCGGGCCTGAAAAACAACCTCTATGGGCCGCTTATTGAAAGTTTGCGCCATAGCATGCGCTACGCCGGCGGGGTTGTTGTCAGATCCTTCGCCAGGTATTTCCGGGCACCGCTCACGATATCCGGCCAGGCGATCGGCGAAATACCGACTATCAACTATCCCTTTTCCGACATTCTGGGAATTATTGCTCTGGAAAGTCATCGAAACAGGAGCCTTATAATAGTCGATGACACCGACTGTCTGCCCAAACCATTACAATCGGCATTGCAGCAGCATAATATTTTCACCACCAAAATACTCTTTCAGGCCAGAGATGAGCAGGATAAATGGATGGCGACGGAAGACTATCCGCCGGAAAGTGTGGTCAGTACTTCCGCACCCTTTCTGGCGAGCATGAAGGGCTTTTGGCTGAGCAAGGATATTTCCCTCAAGGCAGCGGAAAAATTTTTCCGCAATCATGCCGAAAAAGAACAAGCCATTCTCACGAGGGCAATCGACAGAGCCCACTTCCTCATCAATCTTGATCATGCAGAACTTTTGCCGGAAGGCTCTTCACTTGACCCGGCAGCAGTTCCCGAGATGGATCGCCAGATGGTTGCAGCCGGTCAGATTTTATTGGCCAAAAGCCCTGCAAAAATTCTTCTCGTCTCATTCAACGACTTAGAGGGTATTGAGGTGCAGGCAGAACCCCCGGCGATGGTCAGCCAGCACTTCTGGTTTATGCGATATGGATGCCCGATGAAAGATCTCCTGACACGAGAGGAAAACGAAACCCTTTTTCAGGCCCTGTGCCGTGAAAGAGGAACCGGGACGTTCCACCCTTCGGTTCTGGAGACGGACCGAAAGAAGCGGCATGAACTGCAGGTTCCCATAGCCTTCTATCGCCTCCAGTTGAATAAAGATTTTACTTTTCACCATGCGGCAGAAATAATTCCTTACCTCAAATGTTTGGGCATAAGCCATTGTTATGTATCGCCTTTTTTGATGGCAAGACCGGGAAGTTCCCATGGTTATGATATCATTGACCACTGCTCACTCAACCCGGAAATCGGCAGCCGGGAGGATTTTGAAAGGTTCATGGCCGCTCTCCATCAGAATCAGATGGCTCTGCTCCTTGATATCGTCCCTAATCATATGGGCATTGGCTCTGACAACCGGTGGTGGATGGACGTTCTGGAAAATGGTCAGACATCGCAATATTCCTCTTTTTTTGATATTAACTGGCATCCCCAGCAGCCCGACCTGGCCGGTCGCGTTTTACTGCCGGTCCTTGGTGATCATTATGGAAAAACATTAGAAAACGAACAACTCACTCTCTGCTTCGATGAAAATTCAGGGACCTTCTCCATCAAGTATTACCAGCACCAGTTTCCCGTGGATCCCCGGACCTACACAACTATTTTACATCACGACCTGGAGCGTCTGAGTGCTCGATTAGGTACAGGCCATTCGGCTTATCTTGAGCTGCAAAACCTTATCAGCTCATTTGACAACCTGCCGGACCGGCAGGAAACCTCGGATGCAAAAATACTGATTCGGCATCGCGACAAAGAGGTGAACAAGCAAGTTCTTGCAAGGATTTGCCGTGATTTCTCGGAAATTCAGCAATTTATTGCAGAAAATGTGATCCTGTTCAACGGTGAATCCGGTAAACCGCAAAGTTTTGATCTCCTCCATGATTTACTGGAACAACAGCCATACAGACTCTCCTTTTGGCGGGTTGCCGCAGACGAAATAAATTATCGCCGCTTTTTCGATATCAATGATCTCGCTGGCCTGCGAATGGAAGAAATCGAGGTGTTTCAATTAACCCACCAGCTTGTCCTGGACCTTATTGCCACCGGCAGGGTCGACGGCCTGAGGGTTGATCATCCCGACGGACTGTACGACCCCTACGAATATTTCTGCAGACTTGAAGCCGCTGCGGCGGGCGAATCTTTTGAGAACATACATTCAGTTCGACAAAGATCATCCAAGAGGGACCAGTTTTCCCTGTACGTTGTTGCTGAAAAGATACTCGCTGATTTTGAGTATTTGCCCGATTCCTGGCCGGTATGCGGCACCACTGGTTATGATTTTTCAAATCTCCTCAACGGCTTGTTGCTTGACAGCTCGGCAGAAAAACAGATGACCGCCCTTTACCACCGTTATATCGGCTCGCGGCTGAATTTTGATGACTTGGTCTACACCAGTAAAAAACTGATTATCAGTTCAGCCATGGCCGGAGAGTTGAATGTGCTGGCCACTCTGCTTCATCGCCTGGCCAGCAAGAGTCGATTGTCCAGAGATTTCACCTTGAATAGTCTGCGCCAGGCCTTGATTGAAGTTGTCGCCTGTTTCCCCGTCTACCGAACGTACATTGACTCTGAAAACATCCAAAAAGCGGATGTCCAATTCATCGAATGGGCAGTAGCCAGGGCAAAAACACGACATCCGTTGGACGATGCCGACATCTATCATTTTATCAAGGGCATCCTGTTGCTGAAACCTGCTCGCCCAGACCGAAAACCTGTCGAAAACTCTCGACTTTGTAATGAAATTTCAGCAGTATACCGGGCCAGTCATGGCAAAAGGTCTGGAGGATACATCCTTTTACATCTATAACCGTCTGCTTTCCTTAAACGAGGTCGGAGGAGAGCCAAAACGCTTTGGCACCTCCTTGACGGCATTTCACCGGACCAACCAGGAACGTCTGCAGCACTGGCCTCATGCCATGTTGAACAGTTCGACCCATGACTCAAAACGGAGCGAAGACATTCGGGCCAGAATTAATGTGCTTACCGAGATGGTACCGAAATGGCAGCAGCAGGTGTATCGATGGAGAAGTCTTAATAGGACAGCGAGAACCAAACTTGACGGGACAACAGCGCCGAGCAGAAATGATGAATATGCCTTTTATCAGAACCTCATCGGAGTATGGCCCATCGAACCGCTGGATGCAGAGAGCCACGAAGAGATAGTCAAGCGAATGCAGGAAGGGATGTTGAAAACATGTCGGGAAGCCAAGGTCAATACCAGCTGGACATCCCCCAATGCATCATATGAAAAAGCCATCGCCGATTTCGTTGCAAAAACTTTACAGCCGCAAGAAAACCACTTTTTAAGGGATTTTCTGCTTTTCCAAAAAGAGATAAGCTGGTTTGGCATGCTGAACAGTCTTTCCCAGGTTTTTTTAAAGCTGGTTTCTCCGGGCATACCCGACATCTATCAGGGCAACGAGATATGGCGGTTCTGTCTGGTTGATCCCGACAGTCGGCGGCCCGTTGATTTTCAGAAAAGACAAGCAATGCTGAATTCCATGCAGGACAGCCTGAAGGCAGCGTCCGGCAATGGGGATGAATATCGACAGGAACTGCTCGCCAACCTCTCGGACGGGCGGGCCAAGATGTATGTTGTTACCTGCACTCTCCGTCTCAGAAACAGCTGGCCTGAGGTCTTCGGCCGGGGAAGCTATACCCCCCTTAAAGTAACAGGCAGCAAAAGTCACCACCTGTGCGCCTTTGCCCGACAAAGAGGTGACAACATGCTTATTGCCGTAGCTCCGAGACTCTTTTATACCCTGATGCAGGGTAAAGAAGAGTTGCCTCTCGGAGAACAGGTTTGGGAGGATACGACAATCAGCTTACCGGATGGGACGAATTGGCCCTATTTTACGAATATTTACTCAGGGACACGGGAAAGCTTAGAGCTGACAGAGCACAACACAATTGGTTTCAGAGCCGGGTCTCTCTTGCGATCCTGGCCCGTTGCCCTGTTGCAAGGAGTCCGTTCCTGAGCGTTGCACCTACGACAACGAAAAGTCTTTATGCAGATCAACGAATCTCACAATTATCCTGAGATTATCCATGCCCACCAAAATCCGGTGCCCTTTCAATCGGGCAGATTCCCATTCAGAGTGAACCTGTCGATTGTGAGAAGGCAGGGAATAGTCTCATCCAATATTATCTCTCAAATCGGTAGTATTGTAAAAAAGCATGAGGGCTATGGTCAAGGGAGTGCAATATCGCTTCCATTCCCATGACACTAAAAGTGATACCGTTGCCGCCAAAGCCAAGAACGTAATGCTCGTTGCGGTCCAGCTTTGGTTGTCCGAAATAGGGCAAACCATCCGCGGTTTCCCCGAATGTTCCCGCCCATGTGTAGTCTGGAGTAATGTCGATGTTCGGAAAACAATTGCTAAACTCCTTGCACAGGAACTGCTGTTTTTTGCCCAGGAGGCTGTCCCGGACCTCGGCATTCTTAAAAGGCTCGTCTCCTCCCCCTGCTATTATACGTCCATCGGCCGTGGATCTGAAATAGAGGTAAGGCGACGCGGTATCCCAGTAAATATGATGGGTGAATGCTGACGGCAGCGTATCGAATGCCTCCGAGGCGAAAGCATAGGTGCTTTTTAAGGCGACCACCTCTTCCAGTAACGCCTCGGTGCTCTCATAGCCTGTACAATGGACCACATGCTGGGCGGTTATTTTCATTCCTCTATCGGTACTGGCGATCAGCTGGTGGTCTTTTTCGATAATCTCGGTGACTGATGTGCGGTCAAATACTGCCAAACCCATTCTCTCACAGTATGCCAGCAGATCGCCGGCGAATTTGTAAGGATCTACCATTGCGCCCGAGCGGGACTCTATCCCCCCTTTCGCCTCTAAACCCAATTCGCCAAGTTTTTTTCTGTCGAGCCATTCCACCGCAAAGCCGTGTTGCTGCCTCGCTTGCAACTCCCGTTGGAGGAAATCGATATCTTTATCCGTTCGCGTAAAATAGATGCTTTTCTTCTTGGTATATCCGCACTTACTGCCAATTTTTTCAACAAGGTCCTGTATCGTAAAAATCGCCTTTTCACACTGCCGATAGCTTTCCACAGCACAGGTAAGGCCTCTTTTTTCGATCAGGACATGCAGGGGGGTGTCGATCTCATATTGGAGCATCGCCGTGCTCGCTGCACTGCTCCCGGTACAGACGTCCCGCCGGTCGACCAACAAGACATTCTTACCGGCACTGACGAGAGCATAGGATATTAACGCTCCGGTTATGCCTCCCCCAAGTATCAGGACCTCGGTTGTAGCGTTGGTTTTCAAAGAGGGATAACTCTTTCTGAGACCATTATAAGTAGGCCAGAATGGCTGATTTGAACGGATATCCATTGTTGTGTGATACCCCAGGATTGGATTTTAGAAAGTAAGGATCTACCGACACGGTTGGGTAATAATCCAGATCAAAGAAGCCCTGAAGGACAGTTTGCAAATAGCTACTCATTATTTTAATTATTCTAATACGATATACTAAAAAAACAATACAATGAACAGTGTATTCCCATGACTAATCCTCTGTAGGAGATACGGGAATATTAAACTGAGGAGGCGCGCAAACTCACACAGATGATGAGATCTTAATATCGCCAGCTTGTCTACGAGAGTCATGTCGATAAAATCTGCCTCCTGTGCTACCGGGTCATATTGAGGCTTTAGGAAAGGGGTACTGTAACGCCCCCTGCAAATAAGGTGTTGACCGTATTGCTCCTTGCTCAAGTGCGTCTTAAGTTAGTTTGCCTATAAAAGAAAAATCATTTTCAGAGCGTTAGGTTAACACGATCCTTTGCTTCGCTTTTGCGCATGGTGGGGATCAAGCGATCATCTCTTCTAACTTCTCTCCAACTACAAAAAGAGGAAAATCCATGGCCAAAGAATTCAAGTACCCAAAAGGCACCAAAGGTAAGGGCGGTGAGCTGCACCAACAGGCCGGAGGCGATGTGCCGACCATGACTACCCAGCAGGGGGTCCCCGTAAGCGACGACCAGAATTCTCTGCGTGCCGGCGCCCGCGGGCCCACACTCCTTGAAGATCAAATCATGCGGGAGAAAATATTCCACTTCGACCATGAGCGCATTCCGGAGCGCGTCGTCCACGCCCGCGGCTATGGCGCCCATGGTTACTTCGAGACCTACGAGTCGCTAGCCGATGTGACCAGCGCGGACATCTTTCAGCGCAAGGGCGAGAAGACACCACTCTTTGCACGTCTCTCGACGGTGGCCGGCAACAAGGGATCGGCCGATCTGGCCCGCGACGTGCGCGGTTTTGCCGTCAAGTTCTACACCAAACAGGGCAACTGGGATCTGGTCGGCAACAACATACCCGTTTTCTTCATCCAGGACGCCATCAAGTTCCCGGATCTGATCCACGCCGCCAAGGTGGCGCCGGATCGCGGATTTCCCCAGGCCCAGACGGCCCACGATAACTTCTGGGACTTCATCTCGCTGACACCGGAGAGCATGCACATGGTCATGTGGATCATGTCGGATCGGGCCATACCCCGGTCCCTGCGCTTCATGGAAGGTTTTGGCGTCCATACCTTCCGCCTGGTCAATAAGAAGGGTAAGGCCACCTTCGTCAAATTTCATTGGAAACCGAAGTACGGTATGCAGTCGGTCGCCTGGAACGAGGCCCTGAAGATCAACGGCGCGGATCCGGACCACCATCGTCGGGACATGTGGAATGCCATTACTATGGGTGACTTTCCGGAGTGGGAGCTCGGTATGCAGCTCTTCGACGAAGAGTTCGCCGAAGGGTTCGCCTTTGATGTGCTCGATGCCACCAAGCTGATCCCCGAAGAAGAGGTGCCCATCCGCATTGTCGGCAGGATGGTGCTTGACCGCGTGGTTGATAACTTCTTTGCCGAAACCGAACAAGTCGCCTTCTGCACCCAGAACATCGTTCCGGGCATCGAGCAGTCGGAAGATCCCCTCCTGCAGGGCCGCAACTTCAGCTACCTTGATACCCAGATCAAGCGGCTGGGTGGACCCAACTTCACCCATATCCCCATCAACGCCCCCAAATGTCCGGTGCACCATTTTCAGCAGGACGGTCACATGGCCATGCACAACCCCAAAGGACGGGCGAACTATGAGCCCAACAGTTGGGGCGGCGCCGAGGGAGGCCCGCGCGAAGATGCCAAGACCGGTTTCAAGAGCCACCCCCTCGTGATCGAGGGAGAGAAAATGCGCGCACGTTCGGAAACCTTCAGCGACCATTACTCCCAGGCACGCCAGTTCTACATCTCCCAGACACCTGTCGAGCAGAAGCATATGCATGATGCTCTGGTCTTCGAGCTCAGCAAGTGTAAACACGAAAAAATCCGTATCCGTATGGTCTCGCATCTTTTGAACATCGATGGCGAGCTCGCCGAAAAGGTGGCAGCCAGCCTGCGCGTGGATCCCATGCCTGCGCCCGCCGAAGCGGCCCGGGAAACGCGCATGGATCTGCCTGCCTCGGATGCGCTCAGCATGCTCAAGAATCCTCCGAACACCTTCAAGGGAAGGATCATGGGCGTTCTGATGAGCGACGCTGCCGATGCCAAACTTTTTGCGGCCCTCAAAAAGGCCGTCGAGGAAGAGGACGGCAAGGTGAAGGTAGTGGCCCCGGCGATCGGCGGAGTGAAGGACAGTGACGGCAACCGGATCATGGCTGATGAACTCATCGACGGCGGACCCTCGGTGCTTTTTGACGCGGTGGTGCTTCTCGTCTCGGAGGAGGGGGCGAAAATGCTGGCCGGCAAACCGACGGCACGTGATTTTGTGACCGATGCCCATGCGCACTGCAAGTTCATCGGCTACACCAGTGCGGCGGAGGTACTCCTGACCAAGGCCGGCATCGCCAAGAAGCTCGATGACGGGTGCCTTGATCTCGGCGATAAGGGAGCAGTCCAATCTTTTATGAAGCTCTGTACCAAACTGCGTTACTGGGAGCGGGAGATGGCTGGGAACGTATAAGGATTGCCGTCGAAGAGATTGATGTGATTTTCGAGCGTTCGATTCCTCCGGAACTCTTGAGTTAACAAAGTAGGCTCAATCACCTCATCCGTGCGATAGTGGCCAACTTTTTAATATTTATCGCTCATAGGATATGCACTGTACTTTTACTCAATAAACGTGACGAAGAAAAGTGCATGAAGAAACTATTGGACGCACAAGAGTTGGCCGTTAAATGGGGCCGTCTAAAGACCTGGAACTGCTGAGTTCCAAACCACATTACAATTATCGGGGATTCTACTCCGAGCGTGAGAAGCACTAACTCTTTGGAAAGTTCCCCGAACTTTCCAAAGAGTTTTTAACCACCGCGCTTCATTATCTCAGGATGAAAGAGAGCTAATTAGATCACCAAGAAATTGCTGACTGCAAAAAATCGGAAAAATAAAAAGTTCTGAGTCTTAGCTATAGACGGCATCTGAAAAAACAAGGCTATACTGTGAGGGACAGAGAAAGATTAATGATCTAAGGGGGGGACCGCAACATGTTTGTATCAGCGCCTACAGTGGATATTTACCTACGAGGCTTAATCCTGACTGCACTTGCGATGATTTGGGTCGTCATACTGGTGCGTATCAATGGACTGAGATCCTTTTCTAAAATGACCAATTTTGATTTTGTAATGACAGTGGCAGTGGGGTCATTGCTTGCTGGCGCGAGCCAGTCGACCAATTGGAATGCTTTTGCCCAAACTCTTGCAGCTATGGCCGCATTGTTTATAGTGCAATATTTGACAGCTCGTCTTCGCAAAACTTCAGATACATTCGCAACGATTATGCAAAATGAGCCAGTGGTGCTTATGATCGACGGCAAGATTTTAGACGACGCCCTCGCTAAAACTCGAGTATCAAAAGATGATTTAATTGCCAAGCTTCGTGAGGCGAACGTTCTTGATCTTTCAGAAGTGCGAGCTGTAATCCTCGAAACTACCGGGAATATCTCGGTACTACATGGCGACAAGTGTGCGGAGGAACTGCTGCACGGGACCAGACGCATTTAGATACTTGGAGCTGCCGCGATATCCCTTGCTCGGTATATTATGTTCCCCACCTCGTTCCAGCAACAACCCTATGATGTTGACACCTTATTGACAAGGTGGATGGCCATGCGGTGGTTCGCCATGGCAAAAAAATCGAGCCGGAAACCTTACTGACCACGAGGTACGGATATTGTGGGGCTATCACCACGATGACCACCGCCCCCTGCAAAAGCCAGGGGTGACTCTGGGTTCGATTGGTCAATTTTCTTTCTTCCCTGCATTGAAGAGATCAGTCTTCATAACTTCCTCGGCCAGGGTTTCGCGTTCCCTGTCGGATTCCACGTCACTTCGTATTTCACTCATCCTGGAGTCGGCTAAAAGACCGATGCTGAGGGCGTGTTGCGCTATCATTGCGCTGTCGATTACTCGGAGAAAAGGTATTCCGAGATCTTCGCTCCTGGCGATGATGGCATCGACACTGATGTCGTACTCGCTGTCTTCACTGGGATCGACGTCCCGGATATATATAGCCTTGACGCGCTCGGGGAAGACTTCGGCAACCTCCAGGTAGATCTGTGCGTCGTGCTGGCCACTGTCGCCAACGAGGATTGCCGGCAGTTCCGGGTACCGTTTGAGCAGGCTCTTCACCGTGTCGATCTTATGATTTTTGGAGTCTGAATTCAGGCCGATGTCACACAGCAGCAGAGGCCCTTTGGGCATATCGTTCAGGTCAATGAAATCCCGCAGCAGATCGTACATGTTCCAGGCCGAATTGGAGACGTAGAATACCGGATTGGCAGCTTCGCTCTCTGTTCCGCGAGCCAGCGCTTTATAGAGAGCGCCCACACCGGTCAGCGGCTTGCGGGTTTTGGCGTTTTGCAGGAAGGTCAACTGGGCGGCGAACAGCACATTAGTGATGCCTGTATGGATAACGGTATCGTCCATATCGCTGATGATACGAATCGACAATTACCGGCCCGGATGAACCTTCCCCAACGACAACAGCGGCCGCACCATCTGCAAAGAGTGAGGTGCCAATAAGATTTGCCTTGGAGAAATCTGTGCGCTGGAAGGTAACACTCGATATCTCGACAGCGAATAAAGTGGCGTTTTCGGTTGGCAGATAGATATTTTGCACACCGAAGAGCACGCGGTCTTCGAGATGGTGTTAGGCGATCACTGTGTCGGTTTGAGGATGATTGGCGTCGCAGTCGAAAACAGCGTAATAATAACCTTCACCGTCAGTGGTAACGGTCTGCTGATAGTCTCCATAGATCAGCTTGATCTCGGCATCGGGAATCTCATCACTCTCCCAGCGCGTATAAGTCGCCTTCAGATTATCCCACCAGTTGTCGTCTTCCTGCGGACCTCCATAGGGTTTGTTGGCCAGCAATCGGCCTCTTATCCATACCTTCTCTTTGTTGCCGTAACCGCTATAGGTGACAATGTGGTGTGGGGGAGAAAAACCCATTTTGTCGGCAAATCGGCGCCAGGAAACATCGGCCAATTCCTCCAGGTTCCCCAAGGATCTCTTGGTCATTTTCATAAAGGACTTATGCCATTTCACTTCAGCTTCCTCCTCTGCTGACTGGGTTTGAGCAAACGCTGCCCGGAGAGGGAAACAGACAGCAACAATGCAGCATGTTGCCAGAGCAAGCTGCAATCCAGCGACGGATATGCGTATTGGGGGTGGACGGTGTAGTAAATGTGTGCTGGCCATTCTGTTTTTCCATGTGTGAGGTTGTCTTGCCACAGATACCGGTGGATCCTCTGCTTACTTGTATTACTGATTCGGTATGAGTCCCTCAGGCACGTAGCTGAATTTCATTGGTAATCAGCAATGCATATGTGATGCCAGATATGACAAGTTCGTAAAAACCTCAAATTTCGATGGATAAGTAAAAAGCTTCATCTTGTTCGATGTTGCATTTTTGAGTCCTGCAGAATGAGACTCAGTCCTGAGAAATTGGAAAGAAGAGGAGCCACAGGCCCATTCCAGAACCCTCACCACTAGGAGCCTGTCGGATTAGGGTCGCACTTGCGTAAGATCGGTAAAGTGAAAGTTATACAACTCCGAGAGGCGCGACCATCGGATCGGATAACCTTTTGTGAAGAGTCGGCCTATCCTATAGCCACAAGTTCAAGATCAAACACCAGTGTTTCCCCCGCCAGCGGTGAGAAACAATCCAGGGTCACCTTGTCTTCCGTGAGTTTGCTCACCACAACGAGGAATGTCTCTTCTTCCGTGTCGTCGAAAATCTCAAGCTCGTCACCGATCTTCAGGTCGAGATAGGGGGCATGTCGGCGCGGTCCACCTCCATGGACCTATCCTCATTCTTTTCGCCATGGGCCTTTTCCCGGAGGAATCGTAACGGTCTTCTTTTCACCCACCGACATTCCCAGCACTCCCTCTTCCAGGCCTACTATCAAATCGCTCTCGCCCAGAGTGAAAGTCATAGGTTCTTCACCGCCGGTAGTGTTCGTCGAATACGGTGCCGTTGAGCAGCCGACCGGTATAATGAATGGTAACCGTGTTACCCTTCTGTGCCCTTCTCATGTCATTTATCCTCTCTATAATGATACTATCGAATTCGAAAAGATCCCTTACTCTTCGAAAACGGTGATTTCATAAACTTCATGCAGGTTCTTGTCCGTGAATCTAAGCATACTGCACCCCTTTCCCCCCTCAAGAGCGAACGCCCCGACGGTAGACTTTTCCATCAGAGATAAAACACCAGGGTCACTGTCAGATGTATGCCCACGAGTTGCAGATTATCCCGAAGACACTGCTCAGCACAATCTCCCAATCCATCATATAGAGACCTGTCCCTTCAACCCAAGCGGCGGAGCCAGTGAGGCGGCCACCACAACACTCACCGCAGCCCCGGAGACCAGGCTATCACACTCTGACTGGCAGATACTGACAGCTTCGGCAAAACCTGAGATCAGAGGCAGGAGTATAGCCACATTGGAGAGATGACTCACCTCGATCATCAAGGAGAGTCAATATCCTATTTTTCCTAGCAAAAGCTGAGCCAGTTCCTGATGTTTCTCTCTAAAAAGAGTTAATGCCGCCAGTAAGATTCCACTATTTTTTCTCCTCGGAATTCCGGTTAAGTCTCGTGCCACCTTCCTTTTCTCCTTCTTCTGGTATACTTCGTGCAGTTATGAACGTGGTCTTTCTACCAATAACGATGCTGAATCTCTACACAGTCACAGGGTTGAGAGGCTCATTAGAAAAAATGAGAGCGCTGCCCGCAGACCGATAGTTATAAGTGTTGAGTTGAATAATGAAATACATATTTGCTGAATGGCAGCCTACTCGGCAGTCGGAATCAATGATAACCGTTCTATCCTGGCTGAATTTTCATGGGCAGGACCATAGACTTAATCTGGGGCGATAGCGATGAAAACGGGAACATGCCGGTGCGGCAATCGCATCTATTTTTCAACAATCACACCTGTCTGTCGTGCGGGTCAGACCTCGGCAGATGTATGGCATGCAGTGCTCTGACGAGCCTGAATACTAATGGAACTGCAACCGTCTGCGACGGGTGCGAGAGCACCGTTCATCCCTGTTCCAATCAGCAGCATGGCGTATGCAATTCATATAATGAGATGCCGGATATGCTGTGTCGATGGTGCCTATTCACCAAGACAATTCCATCTTTGAAGACAGAGGAAAGCATTCGGCGATGGGCAGCGATGGAATCGGCTAAGAGGCGACTTCTCCTGCAGCTGAGCGATCTAGGTCTGCCTCCCTTCATCGACAGCCTGACTGAAAGCCATCCGCTTCAGTTTGAATTTTTGGAAGATACGGTGGATGCACAGGGAAAGACAAGAAGGGTCACCACTGGCCACGAGTTAGGTGTCATCACTATCAATCTTGCCGAAGCGGACAGTGTGCATCGCGAAAAGCTTCGGGTCCAGCTTGACGAACCGCAGCGCACCCTGATCGGACACCTGCGACATGAGGTGGGTCATTATATCGACTGGTCGTGGGCAAGTCGCCGGGCAGCCGACGAATATCATGCGCTGTTCGGTGATCCTGAGAAAGTGAACTACGCAGGGGCTATGAAACGGCACTATGACGAAGGACCTCCGAAAATATGGGCGGATAATCATGTCAGTGCCTATGCCACCATGCACCCGTGGGAAGACTTCGCCGAAACGGTAAATGTGTATCTGGACATCATGGCCATCGCCGTCACGGCCGTCGACCTGGGCAATCGAAACCTTGACCTGTCGGCTGGTGCCGATGCCTATGATCTCGTTTCATCCATTTTAAAGATTGTCGTTGAGGTCAGCGAGTACAACTTCGACCTGGGGCTGTTACCTCTGCTTCCCGAGCAACTCCCTTTACCGGTGATGAAAAAACTCGCCTATGTTCATTCCCTGCGAAGCCTCAGACCAACACCTCAGAGTGGCTGATAAATTCGTGCAGCACATGTATCACCTTTTTTACAGCCCTGTTGATGAGCGCTGCCGTAGGTCGAATGTGCTCAGTTTTCCAGAGCCTCTTCTTCAGCAGGAATGCGAATACCATAGAGCAGCATGGCGTTGAGCACAGAGAAAACCAGCGCCGTATGCCAGGCCCCAATCAACAGAGGGACCGCCCAGATCTCTATAATCACTGCGATATAGTTGGGATGCTTGAGATATCGATACGGACCTGAACTGACCTTGGGAATACCTCGGAGTACTACGATTCTCGTATTCCACCTTTTTCCAAGCGTTGCGATAGCCCAGTAGCGCAAAAATTGAGCTATCAGGATCAGAACGGCAATCGCCCCCCAGAAAGGAGGCATGGCCGGTCGCATATAGAACCACTCCAGATTAAAGGAAACAATCCAGAGACAGTGCAGACATATGAACAATACATAATGATTGGCCCCGTATTCCCGGGCCCCCTGAGACAAGGCCCAGGCCATGTTCCTCCTGGCCAGGCGAAGTTCCAGCAGGCGTTGCAGGATGATGGCGGAGGTGACGAAAAGAATAATCATTTCTCTATATGCAGCAGGAGCTGATCCGAACTGAACCCTGGCCCAAGGGCGGACATCAGCGCATAGCCTGGTTGCAGGCGGTGATTTGCGTGCATCTGTTCTAAAACAAATAAAATGGTGGCGGAAGACATATTTCCGTAATCACGAAGCACTGCATAGGATGACGCGAGTCTTTCCTCAGGCTGGCCAATTACTTCGGCAAAGGCGGCGAGCACCTTTGCACCTCCTGGATGCACAACAAAGGACTGAATCTCGGAAAAGGAAATATCCCAGCGCCTGCAGGCCTTTTCCAAAACGGCCGGAACTTCCGCTTTGACGAAAGCGGGAATAGAGCGGGAAAATCTAACTTGCATGCCGCTGTCCTTAAAGTCCCACCCCATAATATCATAGGTATCGGGAAAAAGCTGATGATACGAATCGACAATTACCGGCCCGGATGAACCTTCCCCAGCGACAACAGCGGCCGCACCATCGGCGAAGAGTGAGGTGCCAATAAGATTTGCCTTGGAGAAATCTGTGCGCTGGAAGGTAACACTCGATATCTCGACAGCGATAAAGAGGATCGGAGTTTTTTCAGCAGTACTTAATTCCGCGGCCCTTGCCAGGCCCGCTACTCCAGCAGCACAACCAAGCCCGAAAATGGGCAGGCGACGAACTGAGAGAGGCAGTCCCAGCTTCTGAATGAGTACAGCGTCAAGACTTGGAGTCATAAGCCCTGTGCTTGAGGCCACGACGATTCCTCCAATCTGAGCAGCCTCCACTCCTGCATTGTACAAGGCACTGATGGCCGCTTCACATGAGAGCTGCGTTGCTGTTTCAGCATAGACTTCATTGGTCTCCGCAAAGCTGTGGTCCCTGAGATACCAGTCGGCCTCCCGGACAAAATGACGTTGAGATATATGCAGATGCTCAAAAACCCGCAGCAGCCGGTCAAGGTTTTCGATGCCCTCCTGAAAAATCATTTTTACCAGTTCACGAATACGCTGCTGATCATAAATATGTTCCGGAACCGCTTTCCCAATACCTCTTATGCGTATATTGCTCATCTTACTCCCGAAAGATATTTCCGTGCTGCCGTCATGGATAGTTGAGCTTTCTGTCTGCAGGCTCATCATCTTTATGCAAAACAGGCGCCATATCTCAGCAAATCTGCAGTATTATCGCTAATGCACAGAAAACAAGCAGAAGAGTTTCCCTAAGGAAAATGCAGGTGTAGCACTGCGCCGAAGAACCCTAGGCGAAAAGTCCTGTGAAACGGGAATAGGTCGGAACATTTGTCAGAACACCACTAAGGGGGTATCACGGCAGGCAAATCAGCTTCAAACAATGGTATGGATGCAAATGTAACTCTGCGCTGGTATGCCGGTACTTTTCCCCTCCGGTGAGAATCGAAGTCAGCGTCTCATCCAGTTCAGCTAATGCCGGAACCATGGATGAGTCGCTGTCCTTTGACTGAAAATTGAGAAGTATGGGATGGACATAATAGGCACGCTCCGCGAACGTGGCTGGAACTTCTCCCGGTGAAGACAGTACCGACTGACTCGATGCGGTAAATATAAGTGTTCAGCCGAGCCAGTATATCAATATCCTCAACGAAATCGTAAAGAGCAGTGTCCTGGTCTATATTATCAGGCACCATGGGCATGTCCGTCTCATCTTCAAGGGACCCGACCTACATTATCGGCGTGATAGGCGCCACGCTCTCCCATGGGCCTATCTTTCCCGGTGGTTGAGTCTTTGCGTGTCTGTCCCTCCATCTCGCTGTTAATCTCTGCACCAAGCAGAATAAAAAAACTTGTAAGCAGAAACCAGAGCATGATGACAACGACAGCAGCCACGGAGCCGTAGGTGGCATTGTAATTGCCGAAATTTGAGACATAGAATGAAAATACCCATGATCCTAAAAGCCACAAGAACGCGGCGACAACGGCCCCGCCACTCACCCAGCGCAGTTCTGGCGTGGCTCTGTCCGGTCCGTATTTATACAACAGTGCGAGAGCCCCAAGTATGAAAAAAAGTAAGATAAGCCAGCGTCCAACCCTTGCTGTAATCTCAAGGACAAAGGGAAGATTCATTTTCCCTAGAGCTACTGGTCCGGCGACAATCAGAGATGCGCATATTATCGTCATAAAGATCCCCCCCACTGTAAAAAGCAGAGTTATCCCATTCAGTTTTAGGAAACCGCGCTCCTCTATTTCATCATAGGCAATACATATCCCCGTGAACAACATCTTCATGCCTTTGTTGGCACTCCAGATAGCAAGGGCAAGAGAGATGAAGGCTCCCAGGCTGAGCGAGCTTTCAGAGTGGCCGGCAATGGTGTTCAACTGCTCACCGATCAGTTCCCGGGCCTGTGGGGGGAGTATGTCGGTGAGGGATGCAAGTTGTTGTTCAACCGTACTCGGGTCGACTAGAAGGCCATATATCATGATCGTGGCAATCAATGCAGGAAACAGGGCCATGAAGGCATAAAAGGCAACTCCTGCAGAGACCACGCTGATATTATCGGTACCCAACTGTTCCTTGACCCGGAGAAGTATATCCCGCCAGCCCACTGGAGGTATCTCCCCCGGATGGTCCGCACTTCTGCCCCGATTCTTGGCTCCAACTCCGTCAGTATCGTGCTCCTTTCCTGTAACGCTCATTTTTGCCTCCTGGTATCAGATTTTCCTAAATAACAAATGGTTACTCTCATAATTGCGATTCCCAGTGGACACCATCCATAGCTTGAGCTGCGAGGAGAACTGCAAAGAGCGTCCGCTGCTTATCGTCGTAGTTTTTTGCTTACACTCCCTACAAAGAGTGCAAATACAACAGAGAAACAATCAATTTTCGTTCCACAATCTCGATTTTCTGAGAATAAAATTAAACGCTACTCAGAAGTATTTTCCGGTTCCAGGAAATACGCGCCTCTTGCTTTCATGTTTTTCCTGAGGCTAGTTTTCATACTGCTGCTCACTGTTACTTGTGCACCAGGAAATCAATCGGCTTCAGCGCAGATCTCGGCCGGGTTGCTGATGCATTTCCATAAAATGGCCTGAAAAATGCAATTCACCTGCACAAAGCTCCTTTTCTCAACAGGATCGCCAGCCGTTTTTTTGATGATGCGTGGATGGAAGACTGCCTTGCCTTTGCTGACGCTGCTGAAAGAACTGGCAGATTATTCCCGATTGCCATGAGGAAAAGACCAGAGCAGAAGAACAGATTAAATTTAACAAATGAGGATGAATCATGCCACAGACAGCGAAGGGACATGCACAGGAAAAACTTGTTTGGCTGGCTCGCGTCGGCTACTGCACCAGAGGTATTGTCTATATTCTCGTTGGTGTTCTGGCGCTGCTCGCCGCCTTTGGCCAGGGCGGAAAAACCACGGATACCAAGGGTGCTCTGCACACGGTCATGTCCTCTCCCTTCGGAGATGTAATGATTGGTCTGATCGCCCTCGGACTTTTTGGCTATGCCCTCTGGCGCCTGGTTCAGTCAATCGCTGATGCCGACGATCATGGAACCGATGCCAAAGGCCTGGCCGTCAGAGGTGGCCTGCTTGTCAGTGCAGTTACCCATACTCTGCTTGGTATTTACGCTGTTTCCCTGCTCTTCGGTGCAGCTGACGGAGGTGGGGGTTCTAAAGGTCTTGCGGCCAAGCTCATGCAGCAGCCCTGGGGGCACTGGCTCGTCTACATCGTCGCACTGTGCATCTTCGGTGCCGCCGTAGCCCACGTGATAAAGGCACTTAAAGAAAAGTATAAGAAATACTTTTCCATGGATCACCAGCTGATGGAGAAGGTCAACCCTGTGATAAAATTTGGCCTGCTCTCCCGGGCTGTGGTCTTTACCATAATCTCAGTTTTCTTCGCCTATGCAGCCTGGACCTATGACCCGCAGAAGGCCCGCGGTCTGGACGCCACTCTGGAGTTTTTACAGCAGCAGGCCTATGGAACTATTCTTCTGGGCGTGATTGCCCTTGGCTTGTTTGCATTTGGCGTCTACAGCTTTCTTGAGGGCATCTACCGGCGCATCCATCCTGGTTAAGCAACCTGATAATTTTCTAAGCGATGAGGGACAGGGAGGTAATATATTAGCCAAACAACCCTGCATAATCGGGTAATTCCAGCTGGACTGGATTGTCTTTCGCTGCATGAGGCTACAATGCTGATCAGGCATTTCGTGCAATTGACATTCCAATTAGTTTTAAGGGTAGTCTGGCACTCTATGTAAGATGGTTGTTCCTCCTTATGAGGTAGTCATATATGGAAGGTGGTTGATCTGAAGCGGATGATCCAAGCCGACACTGATACCTTCCCATAGAGACAACTGCACATCTCGCCTCTATTCCCATAAATTGGCACGGAGTGTGCTTCAGTTATAACAGAGGGCAGCTGCCACGGCCTGTTGCACAAGGTGGTGGTCGCAGGTGCTCTATGCAATAAGAACGAAGGACCATACATTTTTGGTACTGCTGGGCCAGGAGGATAAGAATTCAGGCAATTAGGATACTGTATCGCCTCCACTTTGTACCAGCGCAAAACGGTTTGGTGGCAAGATAAATCAATCAAAGAAGAGGCACCTGAAGTATGAAATCAGTATATTCTCCGGGGAGCAGGCCAAGAGGAAAACTTGAGAGACTGCACCTCAACCCCGTCCCATATTTCTCCACCATCAGGGATCATTTCTTTCAGAAAAAAGATCTGCAAGCCTTTGAAAACGTCCAGAAACTGCGGGCACCTCTACTTGCCGAGAAGCATATGGAACTTACAACCATAATTGGCTCGCTCAAAAGGTTCCTGAAGGAGCAAAGGATTAGCTATATCGGCATCCATGGGCGAACCAAGGGGATATACAGCACCTACCGCAAGCTTCTCAAATATGACATGGACATCAGCCGCATTTACGACCTGGTAGCAGTGCGCATTCTTGTCGACAGTACCGACGCATGCTACAAGGTACTCTCCGCCCTTCACACCAGCTACACACCGTTGGCCGGTCGGATGAAGGACTATATTCTCCGCCCGAAGAGCAACGGATACAGGTCCATACATAGCACCGTTCTCAGTGATGAAGGTGCTGTTTTCGAGATCCAGATACGAACCTGTCATATGCACAACGTTGCCGAGTTCGGCAGCGCAGCCCACTGGATTTACGACGTGGCAAAAGAGAGACCGTTGAAGTCTTTCCCGCCTCATAAAGAAGCGATCGCAAGAAGTCTGCAGAGGTCGCTGCGGAGGAAGGAATGGAGAGCAGCCTGCCCTGACTGACATGCACTGATGCTGCTGTATCCTTGCAATGGTTCAAGTACCAAATCCAGTTTATCGTCCATGAGGCTGGCCTGGGAGGCACCGGGTATGCCTGATACTGCCTACCTCCAGCAGTGGTGCTCTATCCGAACCATTATAGCCAGGAGAGATAGCCTGGAAATACGGGTAAAGAGAAACATGCTTACCTCAACGCTTGTCTTATGCCATCGGAAAATTCCTGCCTAACTGGACAGCATCTATCACAGACCCGTGTGAACCTCTGCATAATGTAAAGATTTTTCTCAGAAACGGAAGCCTTCAACCCCTTCGTCGGCTATTACGATGAACACCATGTGCCTCCGGCAACAAAGTCCGATGCCAACAGAACCCAGAGCTCACAAAATTTTACCCTGGCAAAGAATGCAACCACTTTATCCTTTAGACCTGCGTTTCGGCGATGTTCATTTGTTGCAATTGTTTACTCCAAAAGACGACAGGTATATTTTACTCTACTCAGCTTCTTCATCAGCAGCAGGCACCTGGACAGGCTCACCCAGCACCTGCTCGACATAGAGCATCTGTACGAGGACCATGACCACAGCGGTGAGAGGAGTGGCCAAGAGCAATCCGAGAAAGCCAAAGACTTTGACGAAGAGTATCTGTGAGGTGAGCGTAAGTAGCGGCGGAAGGGAAACTTCACGCTGTTGGATGAGCGGTGTGATGATATAGCTCTCAATCGCCTGAATGGTCAGGTAGAGAAGAATGACATAGAGGGCCGTTGTTGGAGATTCCATATATCCCAGCAGGACAGGGGGAAGGCCAGAAAGGATAGGCCCCAGATTGGGAATAAAGGTCAACAGCCCGGCCAGTACGGCGAGACTGAGAGGCAGTGGAATACCAAGGACAAGAAGGCCAACGTAAGTGGATATACTCACGACCAGCATACCGACGAATCTGCCAACGAGCCAGTGGCTCAAGGTGTAATCCAGGGCATGGAACACCTCATCGGCCCGTTCTCTTGCACTGGGAGGCAGAAGGCAGAAAATACCGTTTAAATAGTAAAAAGGGGTGAAGCAGAGATAGAGCCCAACGAAGAAAATTACGAATAGACCGGAAACAACACCGAAGGTATTAGCAAAAAAACTCAGAGCTTTGCCGGTGAATTCCTGGGCAAAAGCTGGAGCGTTGCCGTTGCCTGACCCCACAATCTCCCCGAGCCAGCTAAGAATTTCCGTCTTTTCCTTAAGCGTTTCAATCGCCTTGGGAAGCTCACTCGCAAGCTCGGGGACTTGTTCTGCAAGCTGTGGGGCGAGATGAATGAAAAAGACTGAAAAAACAGCAACAAGGAGACAGAGGGTAATGCCTATTCCCAGTTTTTCGGGGAGCTTTTCAAATCTGCCGAAGAAAAAACGACTCATACCACGAATGAAGGTGGCAAAAAGAATACCCGCAAACACAAGGAGGAGTACATCCACTGCTGATATGAGGAGCCATTTGAGCAACAGGAACAGCGTCAGAAACCCAAGGGTGATTAAAACCAGCTGTATATAGCGCTTGTTCGTGATCATAATTTCTAGAATATATGTTTGTTAATAGTTTGGATTACCTTCGTGCATAATCAGGGCCACCTTGAAGGAGTACAGTGTAAAATTACTGGATCGTATCAAGCCTCACGGAGAATAGTCTGCCTGCTTCCTTTTCGAGGCATTGGCAGGAAATTAAGCACAGCCATATAGTTACTATTGCGAGCATTAATTTTCTGCCAATAACGAAGAAATGGGCTAAAAGGGCTTTCTCCGACACGCTCCTAGGTTCAGAGGACGAAAGAACTGGTGTTTACCACTATCCGGGTGGACTACCTGGACGGGATTGAAGCCATGCTTGTAGTGGAAAAGGCAGCAGGAAATGGGATCAAAAGCCAGTTCTTTTTTCGGCCGAACGAAGGACATTCCACGACCGGCCCTCGATATCGATAGTATCGCCGGCAGCATACTCCGGTTCTTCTTTTTCCTGCCACCCGATGACGGTATCAAAGACCATAACCCACCTGGCGCCCCACTGCTTGTCCGGCAGCCTGCAGCTGACCGGTTCGTGCCAGGCGTTGATCAGAATGTAAAAATCGTCATCGGTCAGAGCCTCTCTCTGCCTGTTGGGAACCTTAATGTTGTCCGTTTAAAAAGATACCCAGGGTTTTGGTCTCTTCATAGTGCCAGTCATCCTCGGTCATCTCTTCACCTTTGCTCGTAAACCAGGCGATATCTCGGGTTTCACTCCCCCGAATCGGCTTACCTTGAAACCAGCCGCGCCGGCGAAAAGTCGGGTGCTCCTTGCGAAAACGGATGAGTTTCCGACAAAAATCAAGCAGGTCCGGATCGACATTTTCCCAATCATACCAGGCGAGAGCATTATCCTGGCAATAAACATTGTTGTTACCCTGCTGGGTCCGACCGATCTCGTCGCCGCCCAGCAGCATCGGCACCCCCTGCGACAACATCAGTGTTGTCAGGAAGTTGCGCTCCTGGCGCCGACGCAGCCGGAGAATGGCCGGATCGTCGGTCGGCCCTTCAGCGCCGCAGTTCCAGGAACGATTGTGGGATTCGCCATCCTTGTTGTCTTCGCCGTTGTCCTGGTTATGTTTTTCATTATAGGAAACCAGGTCACGCAACGTAAAGCCATCGTGGGCGGTGACGAAATTGATACTGGCCGAGGGCAGGCGCGAGGAGTTCTCATAGAGGTCGGAACTTCCGGTGAAGCGTGAGGCAAATTCCTGAAGTACTCTCCCCTCTCCCTTGACGAAGTCACGGATGCAGTCGCGATACTTGCCGTTCCACTCAGTCCAGACCGGCGGGAAATTGCCGACCTGATAACCGCCTTCACCGATATCCCAAGGCTCGGCAATGAGCTTGACCTGATTAATGATCGGATCCTGCTGAATAATATCGAAGAACGCCGACAGCTTGTCCACATCATGCAGCTCGCGGGCCAGTGTCGCCGCCAGATCGAATCGAAAACCATCGACGTGCATCTCGACAATCCAATAGCGCAGCGAATCCATGATCAGCTGCAGGACATGGGGATTGCGCATATTAAGACTGTTGCCGCAGCCGGTATAATCCATATAGTAACTCTTATCCTCGGCCAATCGATAATAGTAGGCGTTATCAATTCCTTTGAAGCTGAGCATTGGTCCCAGGTGATTACCTTCTGCGGTATGATTGTAGACCACATCGAGAATGACCTCTATTCCTGCCGAGTGGAGAGCCTTGACCATCTGCTTGAATTCGGCTGTTGCCCCACCGGCTCGGAGGTCGGAAACGTATTCGTCGTGGGTCGCAAAATAACCAATCGTATTGTACCCCCAGTAATTCCGGCGGCCGTGTTCGATCAGGTGATTATCGTGGATAAACTGATGGATCGGCATCAGCTCTACGGCAGTAATACCGAGCTGTGTCAGGTAGTTGATAATCGTCGGATGGGCCAGCCCGGCGTAGGTGCCCCGCAGCTCCTTGGGCACCTCGGGGTGGGTCATGGTCAGGCCCTTGACATGGGTTTCATAAATAATCGTCTTCCGCCAGGGGATGCGCAGCAACCGGTCGCCGTTCCAGTCGAAATAAGGCTGGTGCACCATGCAGCGGGGTACAAAAGGACTGCTGTCGGACTCGCTCTTCACCTCCGGACCTTTCGCGAAGTCATAGGGAAAGAGTGCTTCGTTCCATTCAATACGGCCCTTTAAAGCCTTGGCATACGGATCCAGCAGCAGCTTGGCCGGATTGCACCGATGCCCGAGCGCCGGCTCCCATGGCCCGTGCACCCGGTAGGCATACCGCTGACCCGGCCCGATTGAACGTAGATAGCCATGCCAGCAGTATCCATTAATCTCCTCGAGCTCAAGGCGAGTTTCCTTATTGTTGTCGTCATAGAGACAGAGTTCAACCCGTTCGGCAATTTCGGAAAATAACGAGAAGTTTGTGCCGACACCATCAAATGTTGCACCAAGTGGATAGGGATCTCCTGCAAGCAGTTTCATATTCGTTCGTGCCTCATTAAAAGAAAAGTGAAAGAAAAATTTCCAATGCCGTATCAGATGTTGTCATACAATTTACGTGCCATGGTCAACAAAGAAAGAGAAACAGGTAGGCAATTATTTTCTGCCCCGAACTTTAGGAATGATTTTTGCGTACATTACTTACAGAGCCTGTAAAAGATCTTGTCTGCCAAACGGCGAGGGGGACTTGGTACATTCTCCTTCAATTATACAGGGTGGACCTTATTCCCTTTGCCCATGACCGGTTTACTGTAGTGTTCATTACACTGCTTATCTGTTCTGATGGTTGTCATCTGAAAATCAGATCAATATCATAAAATTACGATGGAGGCTTAAGATGGAAAATGACAGTCACGTTGTTGATTCCAAAGGTCATCCGGTCGAACGGATGCACCGAATAAAATTTGGGGATCGTACGGCTCCGGGATCGAAAAAGGCCAAATAAAGCTGGCTGAAAAAGTGAAAACATCGCTGCGACTTTATTATAACCTGGTCGAGGCCAAGGTTTTCGGCTCAATCCGGCAACAGTCGGGTCGTAGCTTGATGATAGCCGGCGGTGTTGGTCTGCTGCTCGGCATAGCATCCAAGGCCGCCGTCAACTGGCTGAAAGGTGCCACCGAGACAAGCAGCGCCCCTCGCGACAGCAGGCAGCCGGATTATCGTGTGATGGTGTGGTAAAAAGTCTTTTGGCTCTCTTGCGGGTCATAAAATAACGTCAACTGACATTAAAAAATGGAGGATCTTATGAAAGAAACGACTCATAAAAACGAAACGACTCCCCAGTATTCCCAACACAAAACAGCACAAGGCGGACACAGCAGTCCGGCCGGGGCAAAAGACCAGGCAAAAGAGGTGCTGGACAAAGCCGCCCAGGGTGTCGAGGACGCCTATACCACAACTGCTGAAAAAGTAGGCGAAGCCTATGATAAAATTGCCCCCACCGCCCAGCAGGCATACGACAAAACTGCGCAGGCGGTCAATGAAACGTATCAGCATTCCAAACAATACAGTGCGGAAAATCCTGGCAAGACCATCCTTATCGCCTTGGGTATCGGGGTGGGAATAGGTTTCATCTGGGGCTCGAATACCCATCATTCCCGAGGCGGCCGCTATGCCCGGCCTATCGTCAATGCCGTTTCCGATGTAGCGATGGAATTTTTCCGTTAATCAATCTGCGACACCGAAAAGATGCAGCCCTTTTATCTCGCAGTTCGAGATATGGACTGCATCGCTTTTTCTCGAGGCAGAACAAAAGACAAGAGCTCTTGAGGATGTTATCGGCTGCCTACAGCAAAACGTAAGGCCGAAACAAGTAATAAAGGACCGCTAACCTTGCTGGACCCGGCTTGACACCACTCATTTTCGTAATCTGGCTCTTTCTTCCCCGTCGGCAAACTTTTTGAAAAGGCCGTCCAAGTTTTTGTTGTCGCACAGCCGGTAGAGATAGGCAAATATTGTCGTTTCTTCTTCTTCAATATGGCGCTGGTTCAACTCATCCAGTATTTTAGCCTTGGCTTTGAAAATATCGCTTTCGGCGCTGAGTTCCATCAGCTCGTACAGAACAATTTTCAGCACATGGTGTTCCTGAATGGCTTCGAGCCCATGGTCCCTCGCTTCTTGGTCATCGCTGCGGGTGAGCAACGGGAATATCGACGCCTCTTCACCAACTATGTGGATCAGGAGGCAATCATAATATGATTGCCGAAGCTTCTTTCTGTCGCCTATGTCTATGGCTGCACATAATTTTTTTCCGAGATGTTTTTGTCTGCTATGATCTTTACGTAGATGTTCAAGAAATGCATGTTCGTTCATTGCCTTCTCCTCTTATCTGATGATTACCAGCTCTGGTCAGGCCGTATATTGTTTCCAAGATGGAAAACTGTCGCATCCCCTTCTCCTTCATGCTACGCATCCTCAGGCTTTGTGAAAATACGGGATTTTCCTTATATTCATTATAACGGTTCTGAGGCAGCTGGACGCCCCCTATATTCGGGACCAATTATTGCGTGATATTAATCACTGTTCGCGACTGATAATCTTCTTTCTGATTACTCTGATTACCACCCCTTAAGCTCAGCCTGTAGAAGTGAAAAAAGACCCTCACGACCTGACCGACAATGGCCGTATCAGCAAAACCCAGAAAAGCGACGAAGAAAAAATAGCCGATCGATCTGGAACTATCTTTTTTACTCCGGACTTACCTTCACATAGCAGGTCTCATGCCAAACAGAAATCTCCATTACTGCCTACTTGGGGGTTCATTTGAGGTAGCTCACTTCTTAAACCCACTCATAAAAAGCACCCACATAAATGGGCCCCTGCCAAGCACTTTCACGTTGTTCCAGTTTGTGATTGAAGAATTTTTATGACGCCGTCAGGAAGCATTTCCTCTTTTATCGGACTATAGTCCAATAACAAAGGACATGGTGTGGCTGCGGGATTTGCTAGAGAAGGTGTGACCGGTTGCAGAGATTACCTCGCCGCACTAGGCGGGCAGGTCAATTCTATCGGACTTTTGAAACGGAGATGCACAAAGAGCGTGACAACTGGGGGAAACTTATAGAGCAACAGAAAGATAAGGCTCCCAGGGAAAAAAGAGATATCTGCAGCTGTTGACTGCAGGAACTAAGAAGACGGCACAGAAGCGATGGATAATTGAATGAGGATATCACAGCGCCTGCCAAGCTCAACACATACTACCATGTAAGATGAGCTTCCGCTTTTTTATACCTCCTCTTGTCTGTGCCGCCCTGAGCATCTTTGACACTATACGATGCAGGAGACTACGATGCAGGAGACCATCCGGACACATAACCGGATGGTCTTTTTTATTGCGGTTTGCGGAGCAAAAAAGCACCTATTTTTTCAGTTGTTCCGGACTTTTTCCTTTAGAGTATCCGGATTGGTCGGCCATATTCGGATCGAGGGGATCGGTCTTGTCGGCATTGTGGGTATACGAGGGTTTATCTTTGCCTTCAGGAGAGACCGACACCGGTCCAGGCTTATCACGGTCCAGCGCATCGTCCTCGACATTTTCTGCGCCCGGTGTTTTCTCCGGGGACTTTTCACCGCCGAGATGGGGATCAATGGGGTCAGTCTTATCGGCATTATGGGTATAGGACGGTTTTTCTTTCCCTTCAGGTGATACCGATACCGGCCCAGGCTGATCGCGGTCGAGCACATCTTCTTGACTGGAATTTTTACCCTTGTTCATCTGACTTACAGTTGACTTAGTCTCGTCTTTTTTCATAACTACCTCCTATTTGAATGTATGGTTTAACTCAAGTAGTTTCCTTCCCCTTGTGATAGTGCCGATTCATTTTAAAAGGGAGTCATAATAAGTTATGCAATTATGATGCCGAAATATAAGAGGTTTGCGCAACAAAACCATCTCATGAAAAACTATCAGGACGATCCGGATGGGGCAGATAATTTCGTTTCCTCTGTGAATATACATGGTTTACCCCATGTTTTTTGGTCATCAGGATACACATAATATCAAGCAGGAGAGGAAATGGATGCAAAGAGAATGATCCATGCCTCGGACTATTCATCTAAATAAGGGAGGTTTATTATGATAGGCTGGGCTATTACTTTTTTAATAATCGCACTTATCGCCGGCGTCTTGGGTTTTACTGGAATAGCCGGTACCGCTGCGAATATTGCCTGGATATTATTTGTCATCGGACTTATCCTGGCGGTTGTCTTTATGGTGATGGGCCGCAGACGTCCACGGGTCTAAGCACATTCCGGAAACTCTCAATCGATTGATGACGGATAGAGTTCACTCTCAATCCGTCATTTTATATGATTCCTTGCCTGGCAGAGTCAGACCCTTCCGCGAAGAAAATTTGCCGTCCCGGCCATTATGCAGTAAAGAAATGGCGTCAACCTGTTGCCGGGTTCGGCGCCATTTCCACTTCGGGGCTGGGAATCACCTTTCAGTCACCCTACTCGTTCTTCATCTCTCTGGGCCAGTAACGCAACTCCTCGCACATCTCGACAAAGCTGTCAACCGCTTTGGTGTCCGCCAGTAAAATGCAGCCATCATCAAGCATCTTGGCAATCCCGGCAGCTTCCAGCAGCGGCTGAGCAGCCTCGCAGTAGCCGATAAATTTGCAGTGGACAAAAGCATCGCTGACAAAATCTCGCGCCGGCGGCAGATCGGCAGAGCATCTTGGCGCCTTCGACTCCAGGCAGCAGCACCACGGCATCATAGAGCACCGAGGGGCCACCCGCAACATTCTGCTGGGCTTTGATCAATTGGCCCTTGCTGGTGCGCACGCCGCCGATGCGCGGGGCAACGACTTCCAGCATGGCCCCTTCCTTCTCGAGTGCCTTTTGCAGGGCCGAGAAAATCGTCCCATCCGCCTCTTCGGTCATTAATACGCCGATTTTTCGACCTTTAATAGAGGCTGGGCCGTTTTTCAATATACTCAGCGTATCTGATTTTTGCAGATTCTTTGCAGGGTCGGTTTGGCCGCTTCGGCCGGTTTCGGCATCTGCTCCAAACCCAACTTTTTAGCTGCTTTTTCCGCAAGTTCTTCGTCGATATTCAGCAGATGGGCAACCATCCTTGCCCTGATCTGCTCTTTTTCGCACTTGCTGAGCTCAAAAACCAGCGCATCACAGATATGCTTCTGCTCGACTTCGGTCTGGCTGATATAAAACTGCCGCGCCTGGCTGTAATGGTCGGCAAAGCTTGTCCGATCGGACCCGCAGTTTTTCTCCCTCTATCGGCAGCGCGTAACTGGTAAACCCTGTTTCGGGATTTTCCCGCGGTCCGCCGGCATCTCCCCAGCTGTTTGGTTCATAATTGGCCCGCCCTTTGAGGATTATGCATAGCCATATGACCGTCCTGTTGAAAATGATGTATCGGGCATTTGGGGGCATTAATGGGAATATGGGTAAAATTCGGTCCACCCAACCGTTTGATCTGGGTATCGAGATAGGAAAAATTTCGTCCCTGGAGCAATGGATCTTCGGACTGTTCAATCCCCTTGACAATATTTTGGGTGCAGAATGCCACCTGTTCGGTCTCGGCGAAGAAATTGTCCACTACGCGATCAAGGACCATCCGGCCAATGATTCTTAACCGGAACTTGTTCTTCGGGAATCAGTTTGGTAGCATCGAGCACATCGAAATCAAATTTCTCGGCAAAGTCGTCATCGAACAGTTGGACGCCCAGTTCCCACTCGGGAAAATCCCCGGCGGCAATGGCATCCCACATATCCCGCCGGTGAAAATCGGGATCGGCACCATTGATCTTGACCGCCTCATTCCACATCACCGACTGCATACCCAGCTTCGGTTTCCAATGAAATTTGACAAAGGTCGCCTTACCCTTGCATCGTTGACAAAACGGAAGGAATGTACCCCAAACCCCTCCATAAACCGAAACGAACGCGGGATGGCCCGATCTGACATGATCCACATGACCATATGCATGCTCTCCGGAGTAAGCGAGATGAAATCCCAGAAGTTGTCATGGGCGGTCTGGGCCTGCGGAAATCCACGATCCGGTGCCTCTTTGGCGGCATGGATCAGATCGGGAAACTTGATGGCATCCTGAATAAAGAAAACCGGTATATTATTGCCGACCAGATCCCAGTTGCCCTGGGCAGTATAAAACTTCACCGCAAAGCCGCGCACATCGCGAGCCAGATCAACCGAGCCTTTATTGCCGGCAACTGTCGAGAAACCGCACGAAAACGGGTGTTTTTTCGCCTTTGCGCTGAAAGATATCGGCACAGGTTACATCGCTCAGCGATTCATATGTTTCAAAGTAGCCATGGGCGCCAAAACCACGGGCGTGCACTACTCGTTCGGGAATACGTTCATGATCGAAGTGAAAGATTTTTTCCCGAAGAATATGATCCTCCAGCAACGTTGGCCCCCGGGCTCCAGCGCGCAGGGAATTTTGATCATCGGCTATCGGAACCCCCTGTTGCGTCGTCATGGTCGGCACTTCGGCCCTCGGCCAGCTGATGGAGCTCTCCGCCTTTCCTCGCATAACCCCCAAGGACTTATTGGCCGCTTTATCGGATTTTTTCTTGGTCATATCGGTCTCCTGTAATCCTTATTTTTTCTCTGAAAGACAACAAGACAAATACGAAATATTCCATTAGTAAAATGGTCACCAATACAGACAGGGCGGCTGAAAATACATCCAGCCGCCCTGTCTTTCCTTGTACAGTAGTGTTAATGGTGCCGCATTGTTAGTTTTTCACTGCAGGTTGGTCAGCCACGCCATGGCGATTAACACCATATCGGGTGTCGAGATTCTTTCGATAGGTCTCATCGTCGAGGTTCGGCCAGTCATTTGCGTCAAAGCCTTTTTCATCCTTCAGCTGATCCTCGGTGATGTCGAGAATCAAGGTGACATCATCATAAAACATGTCAGTATCACGCTTAAAGGTAAAGGCATCCATAGGCACCGCATACAACTCGTCGCCCATGCCCAGAAAGCCACCATAAGAGACAGCCGCATATCGTACCTTACCTTTCGAATCAATCATGATATCTTTTACTTCTCCGATGTCTTCCCCCTGCGAATTTTCCACTTCCATGCCGATGAATTTGCTGCCGAGAATAGAATAACCACCTTTCATGGCTGCATCCTCGTTGTTATGCATACCGGCCGTGTTTGTATTGGTTTTGTCCATGGCCAGACTGTTGTTCGCAAAAAATGGTCCGGTTGACATCATCAGGGTAATCACCATGATTGCCATTCCGGAATACAGTTTAGATCGATTTTTCATATCTTTCCCCCTTATGTCTTTACTATTTATAGTTTTGTTTCCCACTCGGAAACTTGTCGTTCAGCTTCATCTTTTTCAATGCCGTAACGTTCCTGAATCTTGCCGACCAGCTCTTCACGGTTGCCTTCAACCACATCCAGATCGTCATCGGTCAGTTTTCCCCATTGCTGCTGTGCTTTGCCCTTGGCTTGTTTCCATTTTCCTTTCACTTGGTCCCAGTTCATGGTGTACTCCTTTGAAGAGTTATAAGTAGATTAACCAACACGCCTCTCTGTGGTGACAGCGCCCCGCCTGTTTGGCCGAGACCTCCTCAGTTCACAACAGAAATTCAAAAAGGTCCGGCTAAACGGACTGATGGAAGCTGTCCTCCAGCATGATCAAAAGAGTAAGGCTGAGCAATCCAATCTACAATACAGGCATTCCTGTATTCGCCGCCGGAAAAACACCGTAAATAGTTATATTTGACAAGCTCGTAAAAACCTCAGTTTTGCGATGGTTAAGTAAAAAGCGGAACAGACAGGCTCTGAACGGGCGGAAAACAAAGAGCGATCTTGGCAGAAAGAGTTTATCGCGGCGGTCCGACAGCTCAACTGCCTTGCCGACAATTTCTTCCGATTTGCCAAAGCCATACACCGGCGCTGTATCGATCAGGGTGATGCCCTTGTCATGAGCCACATGGATGGTGTCGATGGAGCGCTGTTCGTCGGTACCGCCCCACATCCAGCCGCCAATGGCCCAGATACCCAGGGGCAACCCGGGAGACCGTCATATTGGTGTTGGGAATTGTGCAGTATTCCATGAGGACCTCCTGTTTTTCTAGAGCTGTGTTTCTAGGAAATTCAGCAGCTGATCGGGGAAAAGACCAAGTACAATAATGAGCATACCGGCTAGAACCAGCACCAGCATTGCAGAGCCGCTGCTTTTTTCACCCTGTGCAAATGCTGGTTGCGCAGGCTGCAGGTACAGAGCGGCGACCAGGCGCAGGTAATAATAGATCGATACCGCTGCAGTCAGGATGCCGAAGACCGCCAGGCTGTTCTCCCCGGCGCGAAGGGCCGAAGCGAAGATAATAAATTTACCGGTAAAACCGACGGTGGGCGGGATGCCTGCCAGGGCAAATAAGGCAATGGCCAGCACCCCGGAAGCCAGCGGCTGGGAAAACCCGCGGCCACGATACTCATCAAGCTCGGTGCCCACAGCCATTTTCTTCAAGGACGGAGATGGCGCCAAAGGCAGCAAGACTCATTATACCGTAACCGATGGCGTAAAAAGCTGCCGCCTGAAAAGCCATTTCCCCTGTCACTGATCAATGCGACCAGTACATAACCCATCTGGGCGATGGAGGAATAGGCGAGCATCCGTGCGGACCCGGTTTTGCCGCAGGGCTGCCAGATTGCCGACCAACATTGACAACAACGCCAAGATATATAGCGGCAAACGCAGGATTGCGCATGATGCCGGCTTGGGCAGTAGAAGAAGCAACAACAGCATTGCAGCCGCCTTGGATCCACCAGACAAAAAGGCAACAACCGGCGGCGGTGCCGCTTCATAGATATCCGGCGTCCAGAGATGGGCCGGGACCAGTGACAGCTTAAAGGCCACACCGATAAGCATACATGCCCATCCGGCGAGAGACACGGGGTCGAGAGCAAGAGGTGGCCAAAGTTACTGGATTATTTCACTTATCCAGAGCGACGCAGACACAGTAAAGTAAACCAATACCAAATGCAAAAAAGGCTGCGCTCAGGGCACCCATCAACAGGTATTTAAGGCCAGCTTCACTGGAGACATCCTGTTCCCGGTCGATGGCCGCGAGAATATAGAAACCGAAGGTCATCGCCTCAAGACCAAGAAAAATGCATCAGCAGATTGGTAGCAGAGGCCAAGGCGACCATACCGAAGGTAGTAAAGAGGATGGTCGCCGGATACTCCTCACCGACAATACCGCGATGGCCGGGTATAGCCCGGGAAAGTAGCAGCACTGCAGCAGCCATAAAGGCGAAAAATGCGATGAAAAAACGGCTAAGCCGCCGGCGGAAAGACCGAGGCCGGGGGCAACAGCAACCGTCGGTGGCAGCAAAGACCAAAAACCCGCCGCGACTGCGACGATAATGGCTATGACGATACCGCCCGTTTCATTGTGCGTGATTGCCCCGTAGAGCACTATCAGCAAGCGCCAATCGCCAGAATCAACAGAGGCAGGGCTATCCAGATATAGTCAGGGTCATGGCATGCCTCCCGTCAAAATATTCACTGGCATATGCCAGCATATCAAGCAGTGGTCCCGGATGCAGACCTATGAACACTACGCCGAGAGCAAGAATGGTCAGCATGCTGATCTCCCTGGACGTCAGGTCCGCCATCGACTGAAGGCTGTCGCTCTTCCTGGAACAGCAACTCCTGCACCAGGCGTACGGTATAAATGAGCGACAGGATCAGTCCGAAAAAGGCCAGGATGGTTGCTGTTTGCGCAACCTTGTAGGAGCCGGTCAGAATCAGAAACTCTCCCACGAAATTGTTCAGGCCGGGCAGTCCGGCCGAGGCCATGGCAAAAAGCATAAAAAAACATGAGAGAACGGGAACCTTGCCCCATAAGCCACCATAGAAGCTGATTTCCCTGGTATTTGTCCGTGAAGAGAGCATGCCGACCATGGCAAAAAGGGCCGAGGTGGTTACCCCGTGGCTGACCATCTGGAGAATAGAGCCGGAGAGTGCCACCGGCGTCCAGGCCGCGATGCCTAGGGCCACAAAGCCCATATGACCGACACTGGAGTAGGCGACAAGTCGCTTCATATCTTTCTGGGCAAAGGCGATCCAGGCGGTATAGAGAATGCCGGCGACCGCCATGATGAGCAGCAGCGGGGTAAAGGTTTGGGCCGCATCGGGAAAAAGTGGATAGCCAAAGCGAATCAGCCCGTAAGCGCCGGTCTTCAGCAGCAGTCCGGCCAGATCGATACTGCCTGCGGTGGGTGCATCTGTATGGGCATCAGGGAGCCAGGTATGCAGGGGCACGAGCGGAAATTTAATGGCAAAACTGAGCAGAAAGGCCGCGTATAACCACAGACCGATCACAGGATCAAGAGAGGTGCCGATCAGCGCGCCGAAGCTAAAGGTATAGATCACCGGTCTCCCGGCCGTGAATCAGGTAGATACCGATGATGGCCAGCAGCATCAGCAGGGAACCAACCAGGGTAAAGACAAAAAACTTGATCGCCGAATAGATCTTTCGGCCATGCCCCCAGATGCCGATCAGGAAAAACATCGGGATCAGCATCATCTCCCAGAAGAGATAGAATAAAAAGAGATCAAGAGCAAGAAATACTCCCAATAATAGTACTTTCCATCACCAGCAGCAGGATATAGTGCAATACGGTGCGCTAACGTGATCGTCCGCCAGGATGCCAGCATGGCGATAATAGTCAACAGAGCGGTCATTATTACCAGCAGCAGGCTGATGCCGTCCATTCCCAGAGTGAAGCGGATGCCGAGAGCTTCTATCCAGGGCATAGTCCTCAAACAGGAAAAAACCCGCAGGGGCCCCCGGTGGCTGTTGACCCTGCCGCCGACCAGCACCAGCAGGCAATAGCAATTCGATGACGGCATGCCGAGGGCCACATATTTGGCGGCAGTCTCCTGTTTTTTCAGCGGAATAATCGCAGAGGCGCCAACCAGCGGCAAGAGGATAAGAGGTGAGCATCGGCAATGGTCATAGGACCTCCCAGGCAAACCAGCCTATCATCAGCGTCGCCCCGGCACCAGGCTTAACATATACAATAGAAATCTGTCCCCTCCCCATCTGCCCAGAAATTGCCCGGTGCGGCCGAACTGCACCGCCGTCCAGTCTAGAGAATCATCGATAACCCCTTCATCCACCCGCTGCCAGAGGATTCCGGCCAGCCATCGGTAAACGGCCGAATGAAAATGAGGCGATATAAGCCAGTCAAAATACCAGCCCGCCTGGAGAAAGGCTATTATTCCGGTTGATGGCTGCTCTGCCCGGGCCATGCGCACCTCACGGCTGGCGGCCTACCATAGTACAACCAGGCAATGACCTAAACCGGCCAGGACACAAGGAGGCCACCCCCTGGAGGATTTTTCCGTTGCCGTTGAACATGGCCGGCCTGCGTATTGAAGGTGCCAGGAAAGAACCAAGCAGGCCTGTTCCCGCTAGGCAGGGATGCTGCGGCCCCCGGCAGGCCCAGAAGATGCCAGGGGAATAAGCATACGTTCCATGATTCCAGGCACCGGCTGCGGCATGATTCTGAAACTTTTGTCTCCTCCGGCGTGGCCTTCAGGACAGGCCGCGTCGCCGAAGACGAGAAAGACCATCCTGAAAGGTATAAATAGCGGTCAGCAATACGGTGAATGTCCCCACAGATACAGTGCCGATATAGAACATCCCACCTTTGGCCCAGACCGCAGTCAGAATACTTTCCTTACTGAAAAACCCACCGGTCAGCGGCACCCCGGCAAGACACAGGGCGCCGGCGAGAAACGGCCAGAAAGACCCGGCAGTCGTGCGGCGCAGCCCACCCATACGGAATATATCCTGCTCATGCATGCATGGCGTTGATGACACAGCCAGCCCCAAGAAACAGCAGGGCCTTGAAAAAGGCATGGATGATCAGATGAAAAGTCGCGGAGGTTATCGCCCCGCTGCCGACGGCCAGCATCATATAGCCGATCTGGCTGATAGTGGAATAGGCCAGAATTCGCTTTAAGATCACGCTCAGCCATGGCGCAGGTGGCCCCGTAAAAGGCGGTGAAGGCGCCGGTCACGGCGATGGCCCCGACAACGACAATCGAGACACCGATCAGCGGGAACATGCGCATCAGCAGATAGACCCCGGCGGTGACCATGGTTGCGGCGTGGATCTGGGCCGACACCGGGGTCGGACCTGCCATGGCGTCCGGCAGCCAGACCATCAGTGGCGCCTGAGCCGATTTGCCCATGGCCCCGAGCAGGAGCAGCAGTCCCAGGGCGGTGACAACGCCCATGCTGACGCCCTCCGGCATGAGGCCCATCTGGTTGATCTGGGTGATCGACAAGGTATCGAAGAGCTTGAACATCCAGACGATGGCAATGCCAAAGCCGATATCACCGATGCGGGTAACGATAAAAGCCTTGCGGCCGGCGGTGGCATTTTTCTCTCTCGGTATACCAGAAACCGATCAGGGCATAGGAGCAGAAACCCACTCCTTCCCAGCCCAGGTAAAGCAGCAGCAGATTCTCGGCCAGTACCAGCATCAGCATCGCCCCGGTAAACAGATTTAGCAGGGCAAAATACCGGACATAGCCGGGGTCCTCCGCCATATAGCCGATGGAATAGAGATGAATCAGACCGCAGACAAAAGTGATCATCAGACACAGCGACAGCGACAGCGGATCGAGATAGACGGTTATCGGAGCCTTGAAGATAAAGGAGGAAAGCCAGGGGCCGATCTCCACCACCGTCGGTCCGGAATAGAAGCACCGCGGCAAAAAGTGCAGCGACAAAACTCCCCCAGATCACGCCGCAGGCCATAATCTCAACAGCCCGACGGGGCAGCATCCGGCCCAGCAGAATATTGACGATCCCCCCAGCAAGGGCAGCAGGATTATCAGGGCAAGGGCTGTTTTCAATCTTTCAACTCCCTGAAATTCATCGACATTGACGGTTTTTTTCCGCCGGTGCAGATAGACAACCATGGCCAGGGCCAGCGAGACCTCGGCCGAGGTCATGGCGATAATCATCAGGGCAAAACCTGGCCATCGGCCTTCCCCAATAGTTTGATCCGGCCACGAAGACCAGCATGGCAGCATTGAGCATGATCTCGATGCCTATCAGCATCATAATGACGTTGGTCCGCCAGATCAGCACACAGATCATGCCCAAGCGAAAACAGAATCGAGGCAAAATGAGCAGATGGCTGAGCGGGACGATCATGATTTGCGCCTCCTGCCCAGATAGAGCACCCCGACGATGGCAAAAAGCAATTGCATGGAGATGATCTCAATAGCTACGCCGTACTTGCTGAAAAGGCTGAGGGCAAAATCCTTGACGCTCAGCTAATGGCTGCGAGCACATATCGGCAGGGGTGCAGGATTGATCGAACAGCAGTAGCGACAGTGAGACGAAAATAATCCGCCAGCACCAGGGCCGGCAGGCAATGCGTCAGGGTCGGACGTTTGGCCTCCTCGGGACTGCCCTGATCAAGCATCATGATAACGAACATGAACAGCACCATGACCGCACCGGCATAAATAATCACTTCGAACACAGCGATCAGCGGCGCGGCCAGCAGATAGAAGATCACCGCCAGGGCGAAAAAAGAGGTCACCAGGTAGACGATGGCATGCACCGGATGCTTTTCGGTAATGGCCAGGAGGTGGCAATGACGATCACGACTGCCAGGATGTAGAAAATTGATTGTTCCATAGCTGATGGTGTCCGCTGGATGTAACACGTAACAGCTAGAGCTGAATATGTCATCTTTCCATGGGCCCTATGGGAACGAATCGCTAAAAGTCGCAAATCCTATGGCAAGAGACTGCGTACATCCACCGGTGATTTTTCCTCTTCGCCGGCCCCGCGCGGCTGGGTCACCGCTATGCCGGCATGGTGATAAAAGTTATAGTCCTCGATCTTGCCGCAGCCGTCGATAAGCAGATCCTCTTTTTCATAGACCAGATTCATGATATCCCGGTTGCAGATCTCATAATCCGGCGTCATCTGGATGGCCATGGTCGGGCAGGCCTCGGCGCACAGACCGCAGAAGATACAGCGGGAAAAATTTATCCGAAACCAGCGGCGTATCGCCTGCCGTTCTCCCGCTCCGCCGACTGCATGGAGATGCAGTCAACCGGACAGGCCGCCGAACAGAGATAACAGGCGACGCAGCGCTCTCCGCCGTCCGGATCGCGGGTCAGTACGATCCTGGCCCGAAAGCGCGGGCGACGGTATGCGCTTTTGCTCCGGATACTGGATGGTGACGGGACGGCCGAAAAATATGCTTCCAGGTCGTCCACATTCCGAGCAGTATCGCTTTGGTGTCCTTGGCTACAGACATAGCAACCTTTAATATTATAAATGATTTCTTTACCCCTTCAAGACGATGAACCAGCCGGTGGCCAGTATGTTGAGCAGCGCCAGCGGCGTCAGTATCTTCCAGCCGAAATGCATCAACTGGTCATAGCGCAGGCTCGGCAGGGTGCCGCGGACCCAGATAACAAAAAGGCAAAGGCCAGCACCTTTATTAAAAACCAGACTACCGGCGGCAGCAAGGGACCATGCCAGCCACCGAGAAAAAAGGTGGCCGCCAGCCCGCCCAGCACGATGATATTGATATATTCTCCGACAAAAAAAAGGCCGAAGCGCATGCCGGAATATTCGGTATGAAAACCGGCAACCAGCTCGCCCTCGGCCTCGGGAAGATCAAAGGGTATCCGTTTGCACTCGGCAATGATACTGATCAGAAAAATCATGAAAGCCAGAGGCTGATAGACAATAAACCAGCAGGACTGCCTGGGCATCGACGATCTCCGAGAGCTGAAAAGATCGGGCCAGCATGACCACCGGCACCAGAGATAATCCCATGGGAATCTCATAGGAAATCAGCTGGGCCAGTCCGCGAATACCGCCCAGCAGCGAATACTTGGAGTTGGACGCCCAGCCGCCCAGGGCCACGCCGTAGACCGCAATGGAGGAAAAGGCGATAAAGAGCAACAGCCCGACATTGAGATCGACCACCTGCATGCTCCACCTGCCGGCCGAACAGGGTGATCGGTGCGCCAAAAGGGATCACGGCAAAGATCATGATCGCCGGAATCGCCGCCATGGCCGGGGCCAGATAAAACAGCCATTTATCGGCACCGGCAGGTTTTACATCTTCCTTGGTGATCAGCTTGATGCCATCGGCCAGCGGCTGCAGCAGCCCGCAGAGACCGGCCCGGTTGGGGCCGAGCGTTCCTGTATCCAGGCCAGCAGCTTGCGTTCGGCCAACACCAGATAGGCGGCCAGGAGCAGGACCACCACAAAGATCAGGACGATTTTGCCGATAGATGAGCGCTATGTCGATAATATTGTAGTCATTATATCCATGAGTCTTATACTCGTCTTACTCCATCTATCGGCTGATTACGAAGATCAAGCCCTTGCCGTTCCGCATCCAGTCTCCGCAGATCTTTGCCACCTGCCGCCAAACAGCTCGATGTTCTGCCCGGTTCCAGACGCCTCGATAATTTCCGCCACCACTTTCCAGGCCGGCGCGACTCGCCGCCCGGGAACTATGGAGTATGCTGCCGTGGCGGATGCAGTCCGGGATCAAGCCCTTTGATCGGCAGGCCGGGCTTCATCACTTTTTTAAATCGCTGCGCCCGCCCTTCATTGTTGATATAGGTGCCGTCCATCTCCACCCAGGCGGTGGTCGGCAGGACGATTTCGGCCGCCTTGACGGTATCGGTATTGCGCCAGTCCAGTGCTGCGACCACTGTCACTGCCGAAGAAGTTCAGCGGGAATATCCGCCTCAACGGCTATAACCGCCTTTCACTTTGTCTATCGGCGATAGCCTTGGCTAGAGATGTCGCTCCATGCTCTGCCGCCAGCAGCGCCGCGCCGAAACTATTCGGGCCCGTCAGCAGGCAGGCCAGTTTTAGCGCCAGTTTTGCGGGCCTGGGCGATACCATCACCCTGTTATCGCCGCAGCCGCAGATAATGACCGGCTTTTTGGCATCGGCCATGGGGATATCGGCAAGCGAAGGGACATTGTTCCAGGGAAAAGGCAATTCCTGCTGCTCCGCCCGCCTGGACCCTCCGCCACCAGATAGATTTTTGCCCCTTGCGCCAGGCCTGCCTGACCGCCAGCGCCATCATCGGTCCTTCCTCAAGCAGGTTGCAGTCGATGATGACCGATCAGATCGGCGTGCCTCGACATCCGCCATGGAGGCGGATGATTCGTCCGTCCAGCTGGGCTATCGCCGCTGCCGACGGCTGCGCCTCTTCAGCTTCGGCAAAATAGCAGAGCGACTCCGCGCCGATGTTTTCGCTAAGTATATGCAAGCAACGATGCCGCCTCCATCGACAGGCGGGAGGAGCCGACAATTGCCAGAGCTTCCGGCCGTATTCTTCCCAATCTCGCCGATCCGAGCAGAGGGCATCAAGGGCTTCGTCCCAGTTCACCTGCCGCCCCTCGACCAGCGGCACTCTGGGCCGGTCCGGAGCATTGACGACACTGTTGGTAAATCTGCCTTTATCGCAGATAAACCAGCCGTTGACCGCATCGTTTTGCGGGCCATCACCTTCAGCAGTTCACGGTAGCGGGCGGCAGGAACGGTATTGCAGCCAAGCGAACAGTGGGGGCAGACGGACGGGGCCATGTCGTAATCCCAGTAGCGGGCGCGGAAACGGGCGGTCTTGTCGGTGAAAACACCGGTGGGCAGATATCGACCAGGTTGCCGGAGAATGGTGACTGCAGCTGTCCGTCCTCCACCCGGCCGTAATAGATCCGTTCGGCGCTGCCCATGACCCCGAAATCGGTGCCGCCGGCAAACTCCTGATAAAAGCGGACGCAGCGATAGCACTGGATACAGCGGTTCATCTCATGCTCGATCTGCGGCCCCAGGTACTGATTGCGTGGGTCCGTTTTTTACCGGTATAGCGGCGCAGGCCGTGGCCGCCGGCGATGGTGTAATCCTGCAGCTGGCATTCGCCGCCTTCATCACAGACCGGGCAGTCATGGGGATGGTTGATCATCAGCCATTCGATCACCTGCCGCCGCATCGCCATCGCTTCCGCGTCGGTGGTCGAGACAACCATGCCGTCCTGTGCCTCGAAGCATGCAGGACATCTGGATGCCCTTGACCGGCCCGTCAACCATCTTCACCGCGCAGACCCGGCAGGCGCCGGCCTTGCCCAGTGCCGGATGCCAGCAGAAATGCGGAATGGGAATCCCCACGCTCTGGGCGGCCTCCAGCACGGTTGTACCTTTGGTCACTTCAACAGCTATATTGTCGATTATCAGTTTCGGCATAATATCACTTGTATCCCTAGCCTAAAGGGACATCTCCGTTTGACGATATGTTCCTGCAGTTCATCCATAAAATGATCCAGCAGCCCCTGCACCGGCCCCATTGCACCTGGCGCCAGGGCGCAGAAGGAATTGTTCAACAGCTTGATATGATCCTGCAAAATGGCAATATGTTCTTTGCTGCCCTTACCGGCTTTTGGA